>NZ_JBVHFW010000054.1:0-1018 GCF_055562135.1 Actinoplanes sp. NPDC021490 | reverse complement strand
CCGTCCTGTGGGCCGTCATGGTCTCCCTCGCCGAGGTGTGGCGGTCGTACGGCGTCGAACCGGCCGCGGTCATCGGCCACTCCCAGGGCGAGATCGCCGCAGCCGCCGTCGCCGGCATCCTCACCCTGAACGACGCCGCGAAGGTCGTCGCCCTGCGCAGCCAGGCCATCACCGCCCTCGCCGGCCGCGGCGGCATGGTGTCGGTCGCCCAGCCCGCCGCCCGGGTGCGGGAGAAGATCACCGCCTGGGACGGCCGGATCTCCATCGCCGCCGTCAACGGACCCTCCTCCGTCGTCGTCTCCGGCGACCCCGAGGCCCTGGACGAGCTGGTCGTCGACTGCCAGGCGAACGAGATCCGCGCCCCCAAGATCGACGTCGACTACGCCTCGCACTCCGCCCACGTCGAGGAGATCGAGGCCGAACTGGCGCGGCTGCTCGCGGGTATCGCCCCGCAGACCGGCGGCACGCCCCTCTACTCCTCCCTCACGGGCACCCTCCTCGACGGCACGGAGATGGGTTCGGGCTACTGGTACAACAACCTGCGCGAGACCGTCGAGTTCGAGCAGGCCACCCGCGCCGCCCTCGCCGACGGACACACCGTCTTCATCGAGGTCAGCCCCCACCCCGTCCTCTCCCTCGGCCTCCAGGGCACCACCGGAGACGCCGACACGGACGCCGCCGTCCTCGGCACCCTCCGCCGCGACGAGGGCGGACTCGACCGCTTCCTGGCCTCGCTCACCGAGGCCCACGTCCACGGCACCGCCGTCGACTGGACGGCCGTCTTCGCCGGCACCGGCGCCACCCGCACCACCCTCCCCACCTATCCCTTCCAGCGCACCCGCTACTGGCCCGAGTCCCCGGCCGTCGTGCTCGCCGAGACCGCTGCCCCGGACGACGCCGCCTTCTGGGAGGCCGTCGAGCAGGGCAACCTCGAAGCCCTCGTCGGAGCTCTGGAGCCTGCCGACGCCGAGCCGCTGCGCGCAGCCCTTCCCGCGCTCGTCAGCTGGCGCCGTCAGCG
>NZ_JBVHFW010000053.1:0-1052 GCF_055562135.1 Actinoplanes sp. NPDC021490 | reverse complement strand
TCCGGGAGCCGCTCCGTAGTCCGTGTCGCCGTATCGGGTGCCGGCGGGTTTCCCTGCCGACACCCGTCAATCTGCCGGACTCGTGTTAAGCCGGTGCTGCGCGGGCGTGTCGCGCTCGTACCGTTTTCGCGAAGCGGAGCCCCGCGCGGTGCTACGCCTTGCCGGCCGTCGCGTCCTTGGCGAGGAACGCCAGCAGGTCCTGGCGGCTGACCACGCCCTTCGGCTTGCCCTCCACCAGCACGATCGCCGCGTCCGCGGTGTTCGTGCCGCCGAGCACGGCCATCAGGTCCTCGACCGGTTCGCCGGAGCCGACCTGCGGCAGCGGCGGCGACATGTGCTTCTCCAGCGGGTCGGAGAGCGAGGCGCGCTGGGCGAAGAGCGCGTTCAGCAGCTCCCGCTCCACCACCGAGCCGATGACCTCGGCGGCCATCACGTCCGGGTGGCCGGCGCCCGGCTTCACGATCGGCATCTGCGAGACGCCGTACTCGCGCAGCACGTCGATCGCCTCGCCGACGGTCTCCTCCGGGTGCATGTGGACGAGCGTCGGGATCGGACCGGCCTTGTGGTCGAGCACATCGGCGACACGCGCGGACGGGCCGGTGTCCTCCAGGAAGCCGTAGTCGGCCATCCACTCGTCGTTGAAGATCTTGCTGAGGTAGCCGCGGCCGCTGTCGGGCAGCAGGACGACGACCACGTCGTCCGGGCCCAGGCGGCTCGCGACCTCCAGGGCGGCGACGACCGCCATGCCGCAGGAGCCGCCGACCAGCAGCCCCTCCTCCTTGGCGAGGCGGCGGGTCATCTGGAAGGAGTCCTTGTCGGACACCGCGACGATCTCGTCCGTCACGTTGCGGTCGTAGGCGCTCGGCCAGAAGTCCTCGCCGACGCCCTCGACCAGATACGGCCGCCCGGAGCCGCCGGAGTAGACCGAGCCCTCCGGGTCCGCGCCGATGACCTGGACCGCGCCGTCGCTGATCTCCTTGAGGTAGCGGCCGGTGCCGCTGATGGTGCCGCCGGTGCCGACGCCCGCGACGAAGTGGGTGATCTTCCCCTCG
>NZ_JBVHFW010000052.1:0-1063 GCF_055562135.1 Actinoplanes sp. NPDC021490 | reverse complement strand
GTCCTCTCCGGCATCTACTTCTCCTCGTCGCGCGAACTGGCTGTACGCCACTTTGTGCCGCGAACGCGAGTCGCCCCGGACCCCCCTGGGAGAGCCGGGGCGACCGATAGGCGCTCAGATCGGCGTACAGGGGGCTTCTAGAAGACTGCTGAAAATCTCGGGTTTTGGCCCCGGCTCGGTCGAGTTGGGACCAGTCTTGTAGGCATGCAGGGGGAATGGGCCGGGGAGCTGGTGGGGCCGGATGTGTGGGAGACCTGCCGGGAGTTGATCCCAGCTGGGAGTGTGTTCGCGTTCCTGGCCGAGCACCGTGAGGTGCTGTTCCCGCCGGGGATGTTCGCGGACATGTATCCGTCGTCCAACGGTCGTCCGAGTCTGCCGCCGCAGGTGCTGGCCGCGACGGTGGTGCTGCAGAGCCTGCAGGGGCTTTCGGACTTCGAGACGGTCCAGGAGTTGCGGTGTGACCTGCGGTGGAAGGCGGCTTGCGGGCTCGGACTGTACGACACCGCGGTCGATCCGGCGCTGCTGAGCTCCTTCCGGCGCCGGCTGCGTCACTCTGCCGATCCGATGCGGATCTTCACCAAGGTCAAGGAAGTCGTGGCCGCGACCGGTGTACTCAAGGGCAGGCAGCGGCGCGCTTTGGACTCCACGGTGCTCGACGACGCGGTGGCCACCCAGGACACTGTCACCCAGATTATCTCCGCGATCCGCCGGGTGGTCCGCGAGGTCCCCGGCGCCCAGGAGGTGGCCGCGGAGCACTGCCAGGCGCACGACTACACCGACCCGGGCAAGCCGAGGAGCGCCTGCGACGACGAGACGGCCCGCGCCACGCTGGTGGACGCGCTGGTCACCGACGCCCTGAACCTGCTCGGGTATCTGCCCGAGCAGACCCTGGGCGAGAAGGCGGCGAACGCTGTTGGCCTGCTGGCCCTGGTCGCGGGCCAGGACGTGGAACCCGCCGAGGACTCCGACGGGCGCGACGGGCGCTGGCGTATCGCCAAGCGCACGGTGGCCGACCGGACCGTGTCCACCGTCGACCCCGACGCACGGCACATTCACAAAAACC
>NZ_JBVHFW010000051.1:0-1090 GCF_055562135.1 Actinoplanes sp. NPDC021490 | reverse complement strand
CAGACGATCCCTTCGATGCCCTGCACGCGCAGGGCGTCGTACCACAGCCCGGCGACGTCCCGGTCGCCGGCACGGCGGCCCGACATGAGCGAGGAGCTCCAGGAGGAAGGCGCGATGCTCGGTGAAGGGGCAATTGTCGGCAGTCGCCGATCTGCGGGTCCGGGTGCTGCAGAACATCCCAGCAGATGTAGGAGGCCGGGTACCGGGCTGCCAGGGCGCGGGCCCGGGTCGTGGATGACGCGGCCCGTGACTGCGCGGCCGCGAAGTCGAGCCGGCCGCCCCGCCAGATCACGGCCTCGCCGTCCAGGACCGTGCCGGGGCGCAGTTCCATCCCGGCGACAGCCAGGTCCATCCAGTGCTGGGTGACCACTCTGCCGGACCGGGCGTACAGCACGACGGTCTCATCGGTACGGCGCAGCACGGTTCGGTGGCCGTCGTACTTGGGCTCGTACCACCAGCCCGGCCCCTCGGGCAGGACCGGGACGGCCTGGGCCAGTGCCACCCTGGTCGGGAACTCCACGGAACCGATCCTGCGAGCCCGGCGCCCGTGAAGCGCTTCGGGCGGTCCGTACGGCCCTACCCGTCGAAGAGCCCCGTCTCGGGCCTGCAGATCTGGCACGCCTCGATGTCCGGCTCAGCCAAAGCGATCACCGCCTGCTCTCGGGTGAGGAATCCGCCCTCGACCGGATACAGGGCACAGTCCCCGCGGTGCACGAGAGCCGCCGACGACGACCGCTGCGGCTGGATCTTCCACCGCAGCGCGGCATGCGCCCGCTCCCGGGCACGGTGTTCCTGCTGCTCCTTGATCTCCAGTTTCCGGATCCGGCCCCGGACCTGCCGCAACTGCCACTGTCCATGCTCGCGCTTGAGGCGGCCCTGGAGGTGTGGTCGCGGCCGGATGTCTCCGTCGATGTCGTAAGCGCGAAGCCCGTCGCCCTGACGGATCTCTTCGTGGAATGCATGCGGGCGCACGTACCTGAAGGGCGGGTCGACGTCGTGACGCCGGGTGCCCATGCCGAGCGGGGCAGTCAGGTCGCGCCGTGTGGGCGAACGTCGGTGAGGTGATGGGGCGTCTGATCGCGGAGGGTGT
>NZ_JBVHFW010000050.1:0-1223 GCF_055562135.1 Actinoplanes sp. NPDC021490 | reverse complement strand
CTCTGTGCCGCGAACGCGAGTCGCCCCCGGGTTGTGGGGCCCGGGGCGACTGACGGGCGCTCAAATCGCCGTACAGGGGCGTTCTAGGCGGCGAACCCGATGTTGGTAACGTACTCGTACTGGCCCCACTGGGATCCGAGGTCGACGATGACGTCTTCCCAGGCGTCGTCCAGAACAGGCAGGGCCGAGGCCGGTCAGTCAGCTCTCCGGTCAGGTGCGGAAGCGGGAGAGCCAGCCGCCGGCCTTCTGCGCGGCGGCCTGTTCCTCGGCCTCCTGGCGCAGGCGTTCCTGCTCCTGGCGCTCGCGTTCCTCGGCTCGGGCCTTGGCCTGCTGCTTGGCCTCGGCTGTTACGGCCTGGTGCTGGCAGTGCTCGCACAGGTGCGGGTGTGACTGGCGCTTGCTCCAGTCACGGGTGTATTCGACGGCCTTCCAGCGGTCGTCGGTGAACTTCTGCCCGCAGTCCTTGCACACCGGCCGCCACGATTCCCGCCGTGCGGCTTCTTCCTCCTCGCGGCGCCGCTGCTCTTCTTGGGCGGCTTTGCGGCTGCGGGCGAGGTAGGCGTCCCGGCGGGAGTTGCCGATCGCCTTCAGCAGCGGCTCGCGGTGGTCGCGGCCGAAGCGCCAGAACGCGGGCCCGGCCGGGCCGTGCTCGCGCAGCAGGTCCAGTGTCGTCGCCACGACCGGGATACAGCGGTCGTAGGAGTGGAAACCGCCCTCGCGGTGCCACCGGCCCTGCCAGTGGTGGCGGGTGAGGTCGGCAACCCTGGCCATCTGGGTCTTGGCGGGGCGTTTGCCGACCTGGTGGAAGACGAGCAGGACCGGCGGGTGGACCCGCTCGTACTCCTCGGAGGCAGGGGCGGACCAGCGGGTGCGCCACAGCGGCTTCTCGGCGTTGTCGGTGTCCTTCTCCTGCCGCTGGAAGAACCGCGCCTACTTGTCGAACTTCGCGGCGATCAGGACGGCTTCCTCGGTGCAGTTGTCTGCCTCGATGAACAGCAGCGGCACCCCGGCCTCCGGCGCGGTCAGGACGATGTCGGCGCGGGCGCTGCCGATCGCGGGGTTCTTCCAGGTACCCTTCACCGGGAGCGCGACCTCGGTGGTGTAGGAGACGAGGGAGCCGATCCCGTCGGGCGCGTCAACGGCGGCCCGGGCGGCGGCGACCGCTTCGGCCGGCTCCCCGACGACCAGGTCGAGGTCGGGCTTCGGGCGGATCAGCGCGAGGA
>NZ_JBVHFW010000049.1:0-1250 GCF_055562135.1 Actinoplanes sp. NPDC021490 | reverse complement strand
GCGGAGCGCCAGAAGGTGCCGGGCCGGATCGCGGACGACGGCCGGTCCTGGGCGCCCGAGAGCGGGGCGGGCCGGCTCAGGCTCGCCGCCAAGTACAGCGTGGACGCGGTGGCCGTGGACGGCTCGGGGCACCGTTCGGCCCGCCACACCACCTTCACCACGACCGTGCCCGAGCACCGCTTCATCGGCTACTTCAAGCCGGAGAACCGCTCCACGGTCGGTACCGGGATGATCGTCTCCTTCGCCTTCAACCGGCCGGTCACCAATCGCGCGGCCGTCCAGAGGGCCATCAAGGTGAGGGCCGTACCGCCGGTCGAGGTGGCGGGGCACTGGTTCGGCGAGAGCCGGCTCGACTTCCGCCCCGCCGCCTACTGGCAGCCGGGCACCGAGGTGACCGTCGAGATGGCGCTGCGCGACGTGGAGGGCGCGCCGCACGTGTACGGCACCCAGGACAAGAAGGTCGTCTTCGAGATCGGCCGCTCCCAGACGTCCCTGGTCGACGCGGCCGCGCACACCATGGAGGTGCGCCGCGAGGGCGAGGCCGCCACCACCATTCCGATCACGGCGGGCGCCCCGGGGAAGACGACCACGTACAACGGGAAGATGGTGGTCAGCGAGATGCACGAAGTGACCCGGATGAACGGCCGCACGGTCGGCTTCGGCGGCGAGTACGACATCAAGGACGTGCCGCACGCGATGCGTCTGTCCACCTCGGGCACCTTCATCCACGGCAACTACTGGGGCAACTCCAGCATCTTCGGCTCGACCAACACCAGCCACGGCTGCGTCGGTCTGCAGGACGTGCGCGGCGCCTGGTCCAAGAAGACCTCGGCGGCCTGGTTCTTCGACAACTCGCTCATCGGTGACGTCGTGGTCGTGAAGAACTCGCACGACAAGACGATCCAGCCGGACAACGGCCTCAACGGCTGGAACATGAGCTGGGCGGAGTGGACCAAGTAGTCCTTCGAGCACGTCGTACGGAGCGGGCCCGGTGCTGTGACCAACAGCACCGGGCCCGCCGCCGTTAGCGACGGTTAACCTGCCCCCATGACCGCAAACCTCGAAGTACGCGACGGCGTCGGCACGATCCTGCTGGACCGCCCGCCCATGAACGCCCTGGACGTCGCCACCCAGGACCGGCTGCGTGAACTCGCCGAGGAGGCGACCCGCCGCGACGACGGGCGCGCCGTGGTCCTCTACGGCGGCGAGAAGGTGTTCGCGGCGGGGGCGGACATCAAGGAGATGCAGGC
>NZ_JBVHFW010000048.1:0-1392 GCF_055562135.1 Actinoplanes sp. NPDC021490 | reverse complement strand
GGGTCTGTAAGAAAAACGGTGTAACTCCTAATCAAGGAGACACCTGATGACCGTGATGAGCGAGGCCGCCATGGATACTTCGACGGTGGCGAAGAAGAAGGATCCGGTGACCACGCCGGAGGGTGTGGACGCCGAGTTGGTGGGCCGGCTGGTGGAGCAGGCCCGCGCAGCGGGCCTGCAGTTGACCGGCGAAGGCGGTCTGCTGCAGCAGTTGACCAAGCGGGTGATCGAGGCCGCTCTGGACGGGGAGATCACCGACCATCTCGGCTATGACAAGCACGATCCGGCCGGTAAAGACGGCGGGAACTCCCGCAACGGGGCCCGGGCCAAGATGGTGCTCACCGATGTCGGCCCGGTCGAGATCACCGTCCCACGCGATCGCGACAGCAGCTTCGAGCCGCAGATCGTCAAGAAGCGGCAACGCCGGCTGACCGGGGTGGAAGACATGGTCCTGTCGCTGTCGGCGAAGGGCCTGACGACCGGGGAGATCAGCGCTCACCTGGCCGAGGTGTATGGCGCTGACGTGTCGCGGCAGACGATCTCCACGATCACCGACAAGGTCATGGACGGCATGGCCGAGTGGCAGAACCGGCCGCTGGACCGGGTTTATCCAGTCGTTTTCCTGGACGCTATCAACGTCAAGATCCGGGACGGGAAAGTCGCCAACCGGCCCATCTACGTGGCCCTCGCGGTCACCGCAGAGGGCACCCGCGACATCCTCGGGCTGTGGGCCGGTGACGGCGGTGAAGGCGCCAAGTTCTGGCTGGCCGTGTGCACCGAGCTGAAGAACCGCGGCGTCGAGGACGTGCTGATGGCCGTCTGCGACGGGCTGACCGGCCTGCCGGATGCCATCAACACTGTCTGGCCCAGAACGGTGGTGCAGACCTGCGTGGTGCACCTGCTGCGCAACTCGTTCAAATACGCGTCCCGCCAGCACTGGGACGCCATCGCGAAAGCGTTGAAGCCGGTGTACACAGCACCGACCGAGGCCGCCGCGGAGCAACGTTTCCTCGAGTTCGCCGAGACCTGGGGCGAGAAGTATCCGGCGATCGTCAGGCTGTGGACCAACGCCTGGGCCGAGTTCGTGCCGTTCCTGGCCTTCGACACCGAGATCCGCACAGTCGTCTGCTCGACCAACGCCATCGAGAGCGTGAACGCCCGGATCCGCCGCGCCGTGCGAGCTCGCGGGCACTTCCCGAACGAACAAGCCGCCCTGAAATGTGTCTACCTCGCCGTGATGGCCCTCGACCCGACCGGCACCGGCCGCCGCCGCTGGATCACCCGCTGGAAACCCGCACTCAACGCCTTCGACCTGGCCTTCGACGGCCGCCTGTCCGCGGGCCGCAACTAACCCTCAAAACATCGAGTTACACCGTTTTCTTGACAGACCCG
>NZ_JBVHFW010000047.1:0-1404 GCF_055562135.1 Actinoplanes sp. NPDC021490 | reverse complement strand
GGGACTGTGCCACGAACGGTGTTTCTGGCCCGATTCGCCGGATTTCGGTCCGGCGGGATGGGCACTGTGAGTAATGACCGCAGAGATCGTGGACCCACCGAAGAAGGCTGTCCCGAAAGGCCGCTCGCTGTCGCCTGAGCAGGCCGCGGTGGCGGCGATGATGGCCGAGGCCCGGGAACGTGGCCTGGAGCTGACCGGCCCGAACGGGTTGTTGAAGCTTTTCACCAAGAATGTCCTCGAGACGGCGTTGAACGAGGAGATGACCGAGCATCTCGGTCATGAGAAGAACCAGGCCGGTCAGGGTCGCGAGTCGACGAATGTGCGTAACGGCGCCCGGTCGAAGACGGTGGTGTCGGACGCGGCCGGTGAAGTCTCGATTGCTGTTCCCCGCGATCGTGCGGGAACTTTCGAGCCGCACATCGTGAAGAAGCGGCAGCGCCGGCTCGGCGAGGTCGACGAAATGGTGTTGTCGTTGTATGCAAAGGGTTTGACCACGGGAGAGATCTCGGCTCATTTCGCGGAGATCTACGGTGCGTCGATTTCGAAGGAGACCGTCTCGCGGATCACCGACAAAGTGGTGGCCGAGATGACGGAATGGTCGTCACGGCCGTTGGACGCCGTGTACGTCGCGGTGTTCATCGACGCCATCGTCGTCAAGGTCAGGGACGGTCAGGTCGCGAACCGGCCTGTCTACGCGGCTATCGGGGTCACCGTGGACGGCCGTAAGGATGTCCTGGGGCTGTGGGCCGGCACGGGTGGTGAAGGCGCGAAATTCTGGATGAGCGTGCTGGTCGACCTGAAGAACCGGGGCGTTCAAGACGTGTTCTTCCTCGTCTGCGACGGGCTGAAAGGACTTCCCGGAGCGGTCGAGAGCGTGTGGCCGCTGACCACCGTTCAGACCTGCATCATCCATTTGATTCGTAATACATTCCGGTTGACGTCTCGCGCGGACAGCGACGCGATCAAACGAGACATCAAATCGATTTACACGGCGCCGAACGCTGAAGTCGCATCGGCTGCACTCGACGACTTGGAGGAGAAATGGGGAACTAAATACAGGGCAATGATCCGGTTGTGGCGTAACGCGTGGAACGAGTTCATACCGTTCCTCGACTATGACGTCGAGATCCGGACGGTGATCTGCTCGACCAACGCTATCGAATCGTTGAATGCCCGCTACCGTCGTGCAATCCGGGCCCGTGGGCATTTCCCGACCGAACAAGCTGCCATGAAATGCCTGTACCTTGTAACTCGCAGCCTGGACCCCACCGGGGCCGGCCGCACCCGGTGGACGATGCGCTGGAAGCCAGTATTGAACGCCTTCGCCATCACTTTCGGTGACCGCTGGCCGGCCGCCGAGAACTACTGACCGAACGCCAGAAACACCGTTCGCGTTACGGACCC
>NZ_JBVHFW010000046.1:0-1489 GCF_055562135.1 Actinoplanes sp. NPDC021490 | reverse complement strand
TACTACGCGAACACCGGCGCCCGGTGCGTCGACCTGCCCACCTACGCCTTCCAGCACGAGCGGTACTGGCCGGCGCCGCCCAAGGCGGCCCCCGAAACCGCCGCCGGCGACCCGGTCGACGCGGAGTTCTGGGAGGCTGTCGAGCGGGCGGATCTGTCCGGGCTGGCCGGTGATCTGGAGCTGTCGGCCGATGCTCCGCTGGGCGAGGTTCTGCCCGCGCTGTCGTCCTGGCGGCGCCGGCAGCAGCAGCGTTCCGAGGTCGACGGATGGCGTTACCGCGTCACCTGGAAGCCCGTACAGCCCGTACAGCCCGTACAGCCCGCGCGGCCCCAGGCGGGCGCGTTGTCGGGCCGGTGGCTGCTCGTCGCACCGCAAGCGGGTCCCGCGGACGTCACGGACGTCACGGATGTCGTGGACTGGTGCGAGTCCGGTCTGCGTGCGGCCGGTGCGGAGGTCGTCCGCACGGACGGCACCGACGACCTGCCCCCCACTCTCGACGTGTCAGGTGTCGTCTCCCTCCTGGGCATCGACGACAGCGCTCTCGACCGGGGTGTTTCCCCGGGGCTGTCCTCCACGCTGCGCCTGGTCCAGCACCTGGTCTCGGCCGGAGTGGAGGCGCCGTTGTGGTGCCTGACCCGCGGCGCGGTCTCGACCGGGCCCGCCGACCCGCTGCGCAGCCCCGCCCAGGCCCAGGTCTGGGGTCTGGGCCGGGTCGTGGCGCTGGAGCACCCGAAGGGCTGGGGCGGTCTGATCGATCTGCCCGAGACCCTGGACGCCCGTGCGTTCGACCGCACCGCCACCATCCTCGCCAACCCCACTGGCGACGGCGACGGCGGGGACGAGGACCAGGTCGCTGTCCGGTCCTCGGGCCTCTTCGTGCGGCGTGTCGTGCGGGCCGCCGCAGGCCCCCACCGTGACTGGAAGGTACGGGGCACGGTCCTGATCACCGGCGGCACCGGAGGTCTCGGTGCCCGGGTCGCCCGCTGGGCCGCCGCCAACGGAGCCCAGCACCTCGTCCTCACCAGCCGCAGAGGACCCGACACTCCCGGCACAACCGAACTCGTCGCAGAAATACAGGAGCTGGGGGCCGGAGCAACCGTCGTCGCCTGCGACGCGACCGACCTGACCGCCCTCACCGCCCTCGCCCGTTCCCTCGAAACCGACGGAAGCCCGGTCCGTACCGTCGTCCATGCCGCAGGTGTCGGTCAGCTCACTCCGCTTTCCGGGATCGGGAGTGCTGAGCTGGTCGACGTACTGCATGCGAAGGTCACCGGCGCGGCCAACCTGGATGCGGTCTTCGCGGATGCCGATCTGGATGCGTTCGTGCTCTTCTCCTCGATCGCCGCGGTGTGGGGCAGTGGCGGGCAGGCGGGTTACGCCGCGGCCAATGCCTACCTCGACGCCCTGGCCCAGGAACGCCGGGCCCGTGGTCAGGTTGCCACCTCGATCGCCTGGGGCCCCTGGGGCGGCGGCGGCCTCGTGGATGTCG
>NZ_JBVHFW010000045.1:0-1495 GCF_055562135.1 Actinoplanes sp. NPDC021490 | reverse complement strand
GACCAATCTCGCGACCTCTCTCCAAACGCCTCAGGAGGCTTGACTCCCTTGAGTCCACCCAGTGAGCTCCAAGAGATACCCGTCGCGACTCGAGAGCAGAGCGGGGTTCTTTGCTTCCACTCGAGATGAATGCCTGTCTCCCCGGGTGCGTCTGGAATGCAACCCCGAGATCCCTGTCGCCCCTGGAGAGGAACATTGGCTTCTGGACACAAGCCTAGATGAGGTCTATTGGCCCTGCAGTCACTCGAGAGCAATCCCCAGCTTTCCTTCGCAACTCGAATGGAAGATTGGACTTGCCTGGGCCAACACAAGAGGCAGCCTGAATTCCCCGTCGTAACTCGAGAATCCCGCCGTAACTCGAGAAAAACCACGTGGCTCCCCCGTCATCGCAAGATGAAGCCCTTTCCCGCTACAGCGCCTCAGGAGAAGTCCCACGTTAGGAATTGGAGGTCGAAAGGGCACTTGGCACCCTTGATGCGACCCACAAAGTTCCCCGAAATCCCGGTCTCCCTCGAGAGGAACACCGAGGTTTTCCGGCACCCCCTCCTCTGAGCCCTTTCTCCCCTCCTGATCTGGACAGGAGGGTCGACTCCCCTGCTTTGTCTGGAAGGGGTTCCCGACCTTCCGGTCGCACCTCAGGATGAGGCCGGTCTCACGAAGACATTCCAGACGTGGCCTCGTGGCTGGTTCCACATTCCGTAGGACCCCGATTTCCCGGTCCCCTCTTGAGAAGAACCCGATGCCCGGACACCTCTCCGAACTCCAGCCTGTGAATGCAGTCAACACGAAGGGGCAGTTTTTCCGTGCATCGTTCGGAAAAACCCCCAGGTTCCAAATACAGCTCGACAAGCGGCCTCTCTCCCCGGGGACATCTCGAGAGGCAGGCGGAGTTCCATGCCTCAACCCAAGACGAGGCCTGACTCTCCTGTCCCCAGTCTGCAGGGACCCTGCGATCGGAGTCTGAAATCAGAGGTACCCTGCGGTTCCTGCCTCAACTGGAGATGAGGCCCTCTTCCAATGCACCAAGCCCAGTGGAGTCCCGAGAGGCCCCTCCCACCTCCAGTTTCCCTGGCTTCTCAGAGCCACCATGAGAAGCCCCCTGAGGTCACCTGCACAAGTCGAGGGAACCCAGGGTTTCCTGCCTCAACCCGGGAAAGCCCTCGAGAGACCTTCTTCAACACGTCTCGAGGCCAGATTCCCCTACCATGGCTCGGGAGCAATGACGCGCTCCCCCTCGCCACTCGCATGGAGACCCGACTTCCCTGGCGCCCCACGAGAGGCTCACTGACCTCGCCGTCGTACCTCGTGAGAAACCGCACACTGGGGCCGCCGCTCGAGAACAACCCCGAGATTCCCCCGTCATCGAGAGATGAGGGCCTTCGTCTCCTGCATGGCCTAGCGACCAATCTCGCGACCTCTCTCCAAACGCCTCAGGAGGCTTGACTCCCTTGAGTCCACCCAGTGAGCTCCAAGAGATACCCGTCGCGACTCGAGA
>NZ_JBVHFW010000044.1:0-1516 GCF_055562135.1 Actinoplanes sp. NPDC021490 | reverse complement strand
GGCCCTCGGCGGGAGTGCCCTGTGTCAACCGGTTGATGGGGGTGAGGTGAGTAGGTTTTGCAGGGCGCGGTGTTCGGCCGGGTCGTAGGGGGTGTTGGTGGTCCAGCATTTCCAGATCACGGTGATCCAGGCGCGGGCCAGGATGCGGACGGCGTGGTTGTGTTTCTTGCCGCGGGCGCGGGCTTGTTGGTAGAGGTCGGCGGCCCAGGGGTTGCTCAGGCGGCTGTCGCCGGCAAAGTTGCAGACCGCGTTGCGCAGATGTCTGTCGACCGCCCAGCGGAACGCGACGATGCGGGTGTTGCCCGACTGCCGGGTCGACGGGGTGACCCCAGCCAGCCCGGCCAGGGATGCTGCGGTAGGAAACCGGCCCCGGCAGTCACCGATCTCGGCCAGCAGCCACGCCGCCCGGACAGTCCCGGCCCGCGGCAGCGAGGTGAAGATCGCCGCGTCCGGGTGCCCGGCCAGGGCAGCGGCGATCTGATCCTCGAGAGCGTCGATCTGCTGGATGACCGTGTTCAGCGCGCTCAGGTATGCCTGAGTGACCCCGGCCAGTGCCTGCCCGGCCGGCCCCCGGACACCGGACGCGGCCGAACGGAGTCGTTCGAGCAGCGTCGCGGCGGTTCTGACGTGGTAATGGCGGGCCTTCAACCACGGCGTCAACACGGCCTCGGACAGTGCGTCCACGGCGTCCTGAGTACCGAACTCGGCGATGAACGCCCGCGACACCAACGCGTCGAGCTCAGCGAACAGCCCCACCACACCCGGCGTCACGCTCAGCAGATGCGCCCGCAGCTGGTTAGCGATCGCCAGCCGATGCCCGAGCAGGTCCTGCCGGGCCCGCACCAGCGCCCGCAACGCCTGCGTGTCCGCCCGGTCAGCGACCAGCGGGACCAGCCGACGCTGATCTGTGCGGACCACATCGGCCAGCACGAACGCGTCGAACCGGTCGTCCTTGTTACCGGCCGACCCATACCGGCCGCGCAACGACTTGACCTGCGACGGCGCAATCACAAACACCCTCAGGCCCGCCGCCAGCAACGCCGTAACCAGCGGCCCGTCGCCGCGTTCGATTCCCGTCCCAGCCACCCCATGACCGGACAGCAACGTGATCAACCGGGTGATCCCGGCCTTGTCATGTGCCACCATGACCCGCTCGACGACCTCACCGTCGCCGTCGATCACACACACGACGTGACTGTTCTCAGCCCAGTCGACACCCGCGAACATTCGCGCCGACCCCGGCTCGTGTTGCACACTCAAAGCTGCTTGACCTCGCTGCTCGTATCAGCTGGACAAGCACCCAGGTCCCGGGGCATCACTGCCGGACGCTCATTGACGGGCGCTCAACGGCGCAGTAGCCCTGTCGCCAGTCGGGATGCCCCGGACCGCCAGGCCCCGCTAACACTCCCGCAAGCCCTCACACCAAACGGGGCCAGCAACGGTGGGCGGTGACCCGACGGCCCAGATGCCACCCAGCCCTGACGGGCCGGGCAACAACAAGGGTCCACCAATGAGC
>NZ_JBVHFW010000042.1:0-1796 GCF_055562135.1 Actinoplanes sp. NPDC021490 | reverse complement strand
TTATATATTCGTCATGAGACTTTAGCAGAGTCTCTTTTTCTTTTTCCGTCAAAATATACTCTTCAGGCTTCTTTAACCCTCTACTCGAAAAATAAGACTTCTCTCCAAGTAATCTTTCGTCAATATTATCCTTTATCATATATTTCGTTATATAAGCCCCTACATTGTCCACGTGGTCTATTTTATTTATTTTAACAAACCCATGACCCCAGATGTCCGATAGAACGTCTACAGGCGTGTAAGGAAGGTTATAGACCAATAGGTGATAATGTATAGCCCCTCGTTTCTGAAACTCAATTACAGCAGTGTATTTTAGTTTTATTTTTAAAGTGTAATTCAGCCTTTGGATAAACTTTTTGAAGTTATAGTTAGATTGTTTTATGTCCTGCATGTTTTCAGCATATGTAAGTGTGAAAAATTTCGGTTGCTCGTTCCACGCATTTGCATTGGCATTTGCTTGGTTAAACACTTGCTTCCTTGCACGATATAACACATCAGACCTGTTCTTCATCTTTGTTTCAGCATCATTTATCCAATCATGATCAGACTGTTTTTTCCTACCAGCATTTTCACGAACTGCATCTTTACCTGTTGCTACCTCTTTCTCGTAGCTCAATAATTCCCATACACCGCCACTTTTTATTAGTTTGTGACGATACCTCAATTATAAAATACCTCTCTTCCTTGTCTAAATTTTTCTGCTTATTAATCGCTATAATCAAGTTAAGTAAGAAACAGAAATAGCGATTAAATATTAACCTATTTTTCTATCAGATTTAAACGGAAATATAAATCCTAAATCTACTAGAATTGTACCACTAAATTCGCCGCAGCCGGTTATTACTTTTCTATCAACTCCTGAAATTTTATAAAAGAATCCTGGTTGCAAAATGATAGTTTGTTTTAGTGCGTGTAATGTAACCACCATTACTTTTGTGTCTTCGGTTTTGTAATAAGAAATATTAAACATGTGCTCGTCCTCTTTTCTTGTTTTTTTAGTTGCGCTTCACCATCACCACTGCGTAGATCTACTCCATGAATCCTTGACTCGGAACCTTTGCGACCCAGATTACTTGCCACCGTCGCCACCTTCTAGAAATCTTTAATGTGGCAAACCGAACTAGGTTATCAGAGTCGCCTTTCCAAGTAAAGGAACCGCTACGCTTTCACTACGTAGAACTACTCCGTTAAAACTCTTTATCGTCTTTATATTCGCTCAGTATGTATGAAATCAAAGCGTTGACCGACATACCTCTCTTTTCAGCTTCTTTTTTTAACCATTCGTGTAGGTCTTCAGTAAGCCTTAGAGAAAAAACCGCTTTTCCCAATAACTTCACCTCCTTATGGTATCATTATAGTATCAAAGTGGTATCATGTCAATACCATAATGGTTAGTGTTATTTCTCTCGGTCTTTTATAAATAAAATAAATCCGCCTTGCGGTGTCGGGGGCCCCAACTGGAGTCACCCCACCCACACGCAAAAGGGCGGATTTTATATTTTCAAGGAAATTAAATAAGGACCCCATTATAGGAGTCCCATTGTCAAAGTTTGAACACTTTACCCGCTATTAGAAAACGGTAAAGTCATAGTATTTTTATTTTCTATGTGTTAAAATAGCGCTGTTAACTTTTGCGATTTAAGTTAATTTGTATCTTATGAATATTGCCTAGATATTCATTTTCATAGTTTTTGGAATATGTTATATATTCGTCATGAGACTTTAGCAGAGTCTCTTTTTCTTTTTCCGTCAAAATATACTCTTCAGGCTTCTTTAACCCTCTACTCGAAAAATAA
>NZ_JBVHFW010000041.1:0-2053 GCF_055562135.1 Actinoplanes sp. NPDC021490 | reverse complement strand
TGCGCGGCTGGTACCGCCGGGCAAAGGCAGATCGGGGCGAGGGCGCCCCGGGCGAGCTCACCACGGCCGAACGCGAAGAGCTCAAGCGGTTGCGTCGGCAGAACGCCGAACAGGCCAAGACGATCGAGGTGCTGCGAAAAGCCGCGGTCTTCTTCGCAAAGGAGAGCGATCGATGAACGACACGTACGCGTTCATCGAGGCGGAGAAGACCACCCACGGCGTCGCTTTCCTGTGTCGGCTGCTCAAGGTGGCCCGCTCCTCCTTCTACGCCTGGCTCGCCGCGGCCAAGGCCCGCTCGGCCCGCAAGGCCGCTGACGAGGCCCTGGCCCACGAGATCACCGTCATCCACGTCGCCTCCCGCCACACCTACGGGGTCCCGCGCGTCCATGCCGAACTGCGGCGCCTGGGGCGATGCGTGAACCGCAAGCGGGTCGCCCGCCTGATGCGCGAGCACGGCATCCAGGGAGCCCACCGCCGCAGGCGGCGGTCGCTGACCCGGCCGGACAAGAAGGCGAAGCCGGCCCCCGATCTGATCGGCCGCGACTTCCACGCCGAGACCCCCGGCACGAAGCTGGTCGGTGACATCACCGCGCTGCCCACCGGCGAGGGCTGGCTCTACCTCGCCTGCTGGCTGGACCTGGCCACCCGCGAGGTCGTCGGCTACTCGATGGCCGACCACCACCGCGCCGACCTCGTCGTCAACGCGCTGAAGATGGCCTCCGGACGCGGCCGTCTCCAGCCCGGCTGCATAGCGCATTCGGACCGCGGCAGCGAATACACCAGCAGCCACTTCCGCTACCACATAAGCGAGTTGGGCCTCCGGCAAAGCTGCGGACGCACCGGATCTTGCTTCGACAACGCCGCTGCGGAGAGTTTCTGGGCCCTGCTCAAAGAAGAGATCGGCACCCGTGTCTGGCCCGACCGGGCCACCGCCCGCGCCGAGATCTTCGACTTCATCGAGACGTTCTACAACCGCCGCCGACTGCGCAAGCACAAGGTCTTTGGCTACCTCACCCCAGCCGAGACCCGACAGCGGCACCAACACGACCTCGCGGCATAAAGATCGAGTGTCCAAGATCACGGGGAAGCTTCAGAGGTCTTCGTCCAGACGTACGGCTTCGGGTCCGTGTTCCAGGCCGCGATCCAGTTGCGGATGTCCTTCTCCAGGGCCTGGACGGATCTGTGGACGCCTCGCCGTATCTGCTTGTTGGTGAGTTCGGCGAACCATCGCTCGACGAGGTTCAGCCAGGACGAGCCCGTCGGTGTGAAGTGCGGGTGGAACCGGGGATGTGCCAGCAGCCACTTCTTGATGGCGGGAGTCTTGTGGGTGGCGTAGTTGTCGCAGATCAGGTGGACATCCAGGCCGGCGGGTACTTCCTTGTCGAGCTTGGTCAGGAACTTCTTGAACTCCTCGGCGCGATGTCGGCGGTGCAGCGAGCCGATCACCTTGCCGGTGGCGACGTCCAGTGCGGCGAACAGTGTGGTGGTACCGGCGCGAACGTAGTCGTGCGTAGTTCGCTGCGGAACTCCGGGCATCATCGGCAGCACAGGCTGGGACCTGTCCAGAGCCTGGATCTGCGACTTCTCGTCCACGCAGAACACCAACGCCCTTTCGGGCGGGTCGAGATACAACCCGACGACGTCGTGGACCTTGTCGACGAAGTACGGATCGGTCGACAGCTTGAAGGTCTCCGACCGGTGCGGCTGCAGCCCGAACGCCCGCCAGATCCGTGACACCGACGACTGCGACAGACCCATCTCCTTCGCCATCGCCCGGGTCGACCAGTGTGTTGCATTCGCCGGTGTGGACTCCAACGTCTTCGTGACCACCGCGGCGACCTGCTCGTCCGTCACCGTCCTTGGCCCACCCGGACGCGGCATGTCACCCAGGCCGGCAATCCGGTACTGCACGAATCGGGACCGCCAACGACCCACCGCATGAGGTGTGGAACCGAGCCGGGCCGCCACGTCCTTGTTCGAGGCGCCCTCGGCGCAGGCCAGGATGATCCGGCAACGCAAGGCCCACGCCTGTGGCGTGGAGCGACGCCGCACC
>NZ_JBVHFW010000040.1:0-2401 GCF_055562135.1 Actinoplanes sp. NPDC021490 | reverse complement strand
TGCTTGATATGCAGGTAATCCTTGGTGATCCACGGCATGTTTGTGCTGGTGGATCGGGTGGTGAGGGGTGCCTGGATGTCGGCGTGGAGTGGTTTGCGGTTGGTGCGGTCTCGGGACGCGGCTGGTGGTCTGGTCGTGCGGTTCGGGGTGGCGTTGCTGGATGCGTATCTGGAGTTTTTGGCGGTGCGGTCACGGCCGAACACGGTCGTCGCGGTCGCCTATGACTTGAAGGTGTTCTTCACCGTGGTCGGCAAGGCGCCGAGCCGGGTCGTCGCAGCGGACGTGCTCGCGTTCGTGACCGCGCAGTATGCCGGTGGCCCGGCCCAGCGGTTGCAGATCGCCGGCGACGGTGGTGGGGTGTCGGCGCGGACGGTCCGCCGCCGGTTGTCGAGCGTGTCCGGGCTGTTCGCGTTCCTGCAGGCCCGCGGTGATGTCGAGGCGAACCCGGTGCCGCGGGGACTGCCGACGCGCCGGGAACGGCAACGTCCCCGCCAGGGTGTTCCGCTGGTGCGGGTTCCACGGACTCTGCCGCGGATTCTGCAGCCGGTCCAGGTGGATGCGTTGCTGGCGGCGCTGCGCACGCATCGGGACCGGGCGATGGCCGAGGCGATGGTGCTGGGCGGCCTGCGCCGGTGCGAGGTTCTCGGCCTGCGCCTGGAGGATCTGCAGGTCGCCGCCCGCCGGGTGTTCATCGCCGACGGCAAGGGCGGTCATCAGCGGCAGATCCCGGTCTCCGGCCGGTTCTTCGCCTCGGTCGCTGCCTACCTCGACGCCGAACGCCCGCCCGGCATCGACACCGACCGGCTGTTCGTCGTGTTGAAAGGCCCGCGGCGGGGCCGTCCGTTGTCCGCGGCCGGGCTGGATCAGATCCTGGACTCGGCCCGGCAGCGAGCCGGCCTGAGCAAAGTGACCTGCCATCAACTGCGGCACACCTGCCTGACCCGATTGCGGGAGGCGGGCATGGCGCTGGAAGCCGTCCAGGCCCAGGCCGGACACGCCTCGATCGAGTCCACCCGGATCTATCTGCACCTGGCCGACGACTGGCTGGCCTCGCAATACCGGCGGGCCGCCGAGGCGATCGACGCGCAACTGTTCTCCGGCAAACCGTTGCCCCGCAACGGCTTTGACATTATCGAGGGTGGACGATGACCGGCTCGCGGCGGCTCCCCGGCTGGGACCCGCTGGCCGCCACGATCCCCGACATAGTGACGCCGATGCGCCGCTATCTCGACCAGCTGGCCCACATCCTACGGCCGGGCAGCGTGAAAGGCGCCGACCTGGCCCTGCGATCCCTGGCCGCGTTCCTCGTCGAGCAGACGCCCGAAGTCCGGTTCATCGCCGACATCCGGCGCCGGCACATCGAGGACTTCCGGACCTGGCTGAACACCAGGTCCGGATACCGCACCGCCCAGCTCACCCCAGCCACCCTCGCCCACCGTCTCGGCACGCTGCGCATGTTCTTCGTCCGGATCACCGACTGGGAATGGCCCGAAGCACCCGCCCGGATCCCGATCATCCCCGCCGACCTGCCCCGCCAAGACCACCCGCTGCCGAAAGCACTCGACGACCCGTCCGCGGCGAAACTGCTGCGCGCCGCCCAAGCCGAACCCCGCCTGCTCGTCCGCGTCGTCGTCGAAGTCCTGTTACGCACCGGACTGCGCGTCGGCGAGTTCACCGCACTGCAAGCCGACGCGATCGTGCTCATCGGCGCCGCGCACTGGCTGCACGTCCCCGTCGGCAAACTCCGCGAAGACCGCTACCTGCCTTTGCACCCACACCTGATCACCCTCATCGGTGACTACCGCACCGCCCACGTCGACGCCGACAACCCCCTGCTGCTACCCCGGGAGAACGGCCGCCCCCTCGACCGGCACACCGTCACCAGGCTCATCAACAAAGCCGGCACCGCAGCCGGCCTGAACCACATCCACCCGCACCAACTCCGGCACACCCTGGCCACCCAGGCCATCAACCGCGGCATGACCCTCGAAGCCATCGCCGCCCTGCTCGGCCACCGCAGCCTCGACATGACCCTGCGCTACGCCAAAATCGCCAACCGAACCGTCGCCGACGAATACTTCGCCGTCACCGAGAAAGTCGAATCCCTTTACCAGCAAGGAAAACCACTACCCGCCGACACCATCGGACCCCGCATGGCACGGCTACGCCGCGAGCACCACCGGCTCCTCGGCAACGGCTACTGCACCCGCCCACCCGAACTCGACTGCGCCTTCGAAGCCATCTGCGAAACCTGCACCTTCTTCCAAACCAGCATCGCATTCCGGCCCACCCTGCAAGCCCAGCACGACCACGCCGCCGCACACGACCAAACCCACCGCGCCGACCTGTTCACCCGGCTCCTGAACGGCCTGGACCAACAAGCATCATGATCGACTTGACA
>NZ_JBVHFW010000039.1:1549-2801 GCF_055562135.1 Actinoplanes sp. NPDC021490 | reverse complement strand
AGTCCGGCGGCGTCCTACTCTCCCACACCCTCCCGAGTGCAGTACCATCGGCGCTGGAGGGCTTAGCTTCCGGGTTCGGAATGAGACCGGGCGTTTCCCCTCCGCTATGACCACCGAAACAGCTTTCAGCGTAGCGAATCAACCAACACGCACAGCCGTTGCCGGCCGGGTGGTTGTTCGTTTGCTGTGAATCACACAGTGGACGCGCTCAAAAGTTTAGGGTGGTTAAGCCCTCGGCCTATTAGTACCGGTCGACTGAACCAGTTACCTGGCTTACATCTCCGGCCTATCAACCCAATAGTCTCTTGGGAGCCTTACCCACTCAAGGTGGTGGGATACCTCATCTCGAAGCGAGCTTCCCGCTTAGATGCTTTCAGCGGTTATCCCTTCCGAACGTAGCCAACCAGCCGTGCCCCTGGCGGGACAACTGGCACACCAGAGGTTCGTCCGTCCCGGTCCTCTCGTACTAGGGACAGCCCTTCTCAAGTATCCAACGCGCACGGCGGATAGGGACCGAACTGTCTCACGACGTTCTAAACCCAGCTCGCGTACCGCTTTAATGGGCGAACAGCCCAACCCTTGGGACCTGCTACAGCCCCAGGATGCGACGAGCCGACATCGAGGTGCCAAACCATCCCGTCGATATGGACTCTTGGGGAAGATCAGCCTGTTATCCCCGGGGTACCTTTTATCCGTTGAGCGACACCGCTTCCACACGCAAGTGCCGGATCACTAGTCCCGACTTTCGTCCCTGCTCGACCCGTCAGTCTCACAGTCAAGCTCCCTTGTGCACTTACACTCAACACCTGATTGCCAACCAGGCTGAGGGAACCTTTGGGCGCCTCCGTTACCCTTTAGGAGGCAACCGCCCCAGTTAAACTACCCACCAGACACTGTCCCTCGACCCGATCAGGGCCGCAGGTTAGATACCCAAACCCAACAGAGTGGTATTTCAAGATTGCCTCCACCCGAACTGGCGTCCGAGCTTCACCGGCTCCCACCTATCCTACACAATTAAATTCGGATACCAATGTCAAGCTATAGTAAAGGTCCCGGGGTCTTTCCGTCCTGCCGCGCGTAACGAGCATCTTTACTCGTACTGCAATTTCGCCGGGCCTGTGGTTGAGACAGTGGGGAAGTCGTTACGCCATTCGTGCAGGTCGGAACTTACCCGACAAGGAATTTCGCTACCTTAGGATGGTTATAGTTACCACCGCCGTTTACTGGCGCTTAAGTTCTCCGCCTCGCCCCG
>NZ_JBVHFW010000039.1:0-1453 GCF_055562135.1 Actinoplanes sp. NPDC021490 | reverse complement strand
AAGGCTAACAGGTCCCCTTAACGTTCCAGCACCGGGCAGGCGTCAGTCCATATACATCGTCTTACGACTTGGCATGGACCTGTGTTTTTAGTAAACAGTCGCTTCCCCCTGCTCTCTGCGGCCATACCACGCTCCACCCGCAAAGGGGCTTCACGCGTCCGGCCCCCCTTCTCCCTAAGTTACGGGGGCAATTTGCCGAGTTCCTTAACCACAGTTCACCCGTCGCCTCGGTATTCTCTACCTGACCACCTGTGTCGGTTTAGGGTACGGGCCGCTCGGAACATCGCTAGAGGCTTTTCTCGGCAGCATAGGATCACTGACTTCACCTGAAACGGCTCGGCATCACGTCTCACCCTTAATAGACTACGGATTTGCCTATAGTCCGGGCTACACGCTTACCCCAGGACAACCACCGCCTGGGACCAGCTACCTTCCTGCGTCACCCCATCGCTAAACTACTACCCCACAAGGTCCCACGCTCTGCCGGCTCGAACCGAAGTCCTCACCAGTTTCGGGTGGTTAGTACATGAAGGTTCGTCTTGGGCGTTCCTTCGCGGGTACGGGAATATCAACCCGTTATCCATCGACTACGCCTCTCGGCCTCGCCTTAGGCCCCGACTCACCCAGGGCGGATTAGCCTGGCCCTGGAACCCTTGGTCATTCGGCGGAAGAGGTTCTCACTCTTCATTCGCTACTCATGCCTGCATTCTCACTCGTATGGCGTCCACGGCTGGGTCACCCCGCCGCTTCACCCGCCATACGACGCTCCCCTACCCATCCACACACCTGGACCCACACCCCGAAAGATGTCGGCCGAGTAAAATGTGAATGCCACAGCTTCGGCGGTGTGCTTGAGCCCCGCTACATTGTCGGCGCGGAACCACTTGACCAGTGAGCTATTACGCACTCTTTAAAGGATGGCTGCTTCTAAGCCAACCTCCTGGTTGTCTAAGCGACCCCACATCCTTTTCCACTTAGCACACGCTTAGGGGCCTTAGCTGGTGATCTGGGCTGTTTCCCTCTCGACTACGAAGCTTATCCCCCGCAGTCTCACTGCCGCGCTCTCACTTACCGGCATTCGGAGTTTAGCTGATTTCGGTAAGCTTGTAGGCCCCCTAGACCATCCAGTGCTCTACCTCCGGCAAGAAACACACGACGCTGCACCTAAATGCATTTCGGGGAGAACCAGCTATCACGGAGTTTGATTGGCCTTTCACCCCTAACCACAGGTCATCCCCCAACTTTTCAACGTTGGTGGGTTCGGTCCTCCACGCAGTCTTACCCACGCTTCAACCTGCCCATGGCTAGATCACCCCGCTTCGGGTCTAGAACACGCGACTCAAAACGCCCTCTTCAGACTCGCTTTCGCTACGGCTACCCCACACAGGTTAACCTCGCCACGTGCCACTAACTCGCAGGCTCATTCTTCAAAAGGCACGCCATCACCCCCACC
>NZ_JBVHFW010000038.1:0-4791 GCF_055562135.1 Actinoplanes sp. NPDC021490 | reverse complement strand
TCAATCCTAGTGCTACTACGGCTAATAAATTTAAATTACTTTTATTAATGCTACTGTTACTATTCATGAAAGCTCAACTCCCTTCTTTAAAATTAGATTTCTAAATATCAAAGATTTTTATTCGAACACCATCAATTCTCCCCTTGTTTTAGGGTGGAGGCTGGCAAGGGGGTTTGGGGGAAGCCCCCATATTGCGTAGATCCATAAGGCAAAAGAGAAAATTTATGAACGGAAGCTCTGGCGGTTTTGGCGGTATAATGGCTCGAGCAAGCCGATTTCCTGAATTCCTCGTTTTAGGTACGTCGGCTTGGCGAAAGTACAGCACCGCCAAAATTTCGGAATGCAAGGAGAAAAGGGTGGAGATTTTTCGGTGGTCTGTCCGAAAAATACTACCCGAACCTTGCGTGGAGAAAAGCCCTTTAGGAGATATAGAAGGGAACACAGAAAAAATGTTGATATATCAATGTTTTAGTTAAGGTAATGTGTCATAGCTTGTGACACGTATATGTGTCATAGCTTGTGACACATAGTTGAATTAAGATGTGTCATTTTTGCTTGACTATAGTTCATTTTTGACCTATGATGTGTCATAAATTATACATATAGGTATCACAGCTGATGATACATAACAAGGGAGAGAAGGATTCTATGCCAGCAGAGGTGCGTAAATTGGACGAGCAGAGAAAAATTAATGTTGAGTTAACCCCTGAACAACTTCAAATGCTTCAAAGACTTATTGATCTTGAACAGCAAGAAAACAAAGACAAAGAGCAATTTGAAGAGAAAAAGAAAAATCATAATTTCATCCAGCTTTATCGTGACAACATGCCAGAATTAAGATGGTTAATGGCAAATCATAACTTCGCAAGTTCTTTATTATTTTTTATCTTGGAACACATGGATAACAGAAATGCTTTAGCTTGTTCTTATGCAGTTTTTGAAGATTATTTTGGCAAATCAAGGTCAACAGTTTACAGAGCAGTAAAGCTTTTAGAGGAGAATGGATTTTTAAATGTTTTAAAAATGGGAACATCAAACGTCTATGTAGTGAACGAAGACCTTGCTTGGACAGATGGCAATGACAAAAAGAAATTTGCTAAATACGATGGTAAAATCCTTGTCAGCAAAAAGGAAAACAAGGACTTTGAATACAAAAGCCAATTTGATAAATTTAAAGCCCTTAGAGAACGTGAAAACTTAAAATAAAGCGAGTAGATAACTACTCGCCTTTCTTTATTTCAAGAGCATATTTGCCCTCATTTGAATCTTGGTCAACACTTGTAAAAACACCAATATCTTTTATTGGAATAAGAGTTCCAGAACCTAAATGAGGTCTCTTTCTATCCCTCATAAAAAGCATTAATTCTCCCTCTTGGTCTAGTTTCTCCAACTTCTCAACCAATTGTTTCACCTTCATCAGCGTTCCATCTCCATCCCTTTTTGCCTTTGTGGCTTCTCCATTTTTTCTAAAGAGTCCTGGACTAATTTATCTTGCCTATCATCCAGGAACTTGATTGTACTTCGGTCTACATCATTCATCCTCAAGAACGTTTTTACTCGGTCAAGTTGAGCGTGTAAAACTTTGCCCACCCTCTCTTTAAAAACAGAAAACTCCTTGCTGATCTGCACGAGTTTTCCCTTCAATTTTCCGTTCTCTAATTTCAATTCCCGATTCTCATTTTGGTAAGACCGGTTCTCAATTTTTAGAGTGTCCACCTGTTGTTTTAACTCCTTTTTCTCCTTCAACTGGTCATTATATTTATTAACGAGTCCATTGTACTTTTCTATCAAGTCTCCATAGTTCTTTACAATGTCTGTTTGCTTCACTTTTTGCAGTGCTTTTTTCTCTGCTAAGGAGTCTAAATTCTCTTCAATATCTTTGTAGTAATAGCGAATTTTATCTTGTCCAATTTGCATATCAGCTTTCAGCTGCGTAACTTCTTTTTGAGTCTTTTCCAACTCTTTCTGCAGATTCTCTGCTTGTAGCTGATAAGCCACACCATTGGTCGCATAATCGACTAGGCTTTTGTAGTCTTGTTCCTTCATTCCAACAAGCCCTAGAACCTTTTTAGCTTCGATATTCGCAATCGATTTCGATTTATCATCAATCTCTTGAATATGCCCCATTGTCCGCTCATATTTCTCTTGGGCTTCCTTCTCCATGCTTTGAAACGTTTGAGCCTTATATTTAGCCGTCTCCACGTGTTTACGGCTCGACGAGACCCCTCTTTCCAAATTAAAGTCATTTTGCTTCAGGTACTGATTAAAATCGTCCTGAAGACTCACCAGTTGCTTTTTCTGGCCAAAGAAATCTTTAGCCGATAGTCGGCCATCCTCCGTTACTGGAACGAAGCCTACGTGCATGTGAGGGGTTTTCTCGTCATAGTGAACAGTCGCATAGATTAAATTCTTTTCACCGTATCGATCAGCAAGGAACTCATGAGCCGTTTCAAAATACCTTTTCTGCTCTTTGGGTGAAATTTTATCGAAGAATTCCTTGTCAGAGGTAATTAAGAATTCAGCCAGCTTAACTGCATCTTTACGGATCTTTTTTCCAGAGGTCACATTGTCCTCAATTACTTGGCTAATTTTCTCGTTGTAATCAATCTGCCTTTGACCGTTTATCAAGTCATAATTCAGATGAGAATCAGCTTTATTGATGTCGGGATTCGTTTCACTTTCCCTCTCTCTTTGGTTGTGAAATTGAATCCCTTTTATCCCATTTGATTTCATTTTCTGCATTCGGATAATGGAGTAACTCATGGGGTACGCACCCTTTCTGAAAATCGATAGATTAATAGAAAGTGTAACACACTACACTTTGCACGCAAAGTTTCATGTGGTCTGCGACGCTAAAAGCCAAACCTTGGGCTTTGCCCAAACCCACTGGGGAACTCTTCCCCAGACCCCCTTAATCGAACTCCCCAACCCCTCAATCCTTGAGGGGCTCCCTCGCCGGTAGGCAGCTCAAAAGGTGTTGCCTTTTGAGACACCAAGAGGGTCTTGGTGAAGTGAGTCTATCAACTCCTTATCCTCCCTTCGGTCCGGTACCGTTGACAGACGCCATACGGGCCTCTCTCGCCTTTGTAAGAGGTTGCCCCTAGTAAAAACCCTTAAAAAGCAAAAAAGACGCTTCTAGGGGTAGCGTCAGGGAAATGCGGATTTACAACGGTAAGCATTTGATACAAGTCTTATGAGACAGTCAGAAGTCATTTAAAACGCTAATTTCATTATGTCTCAATAAACTCTACTCTATTGGAATTGTGAAGTGATACACTTAAACTAACGTACGCAGGTTTGTTGAATAAGGACTTCAAAAAATACCCTTAATTAAGCTAAAAAGTCCTTCTCTTTATTAAGAAGGACTTTTTTATGTGTTATTCCATTGTCTCATTCATTGTAATAGTTTCGCTTGCTTCATGACCAGATTCTCCATGTCCTGGTCCAAACAAATTCAATATTACAACTCCTACAAGAATCAGTGTTATTCCTGCAATGCTAGCCATGTTAAGTTTTTCCTTCCAAACTAAAACTGAAATTACTGTAGTCAAAACAAGTCCTAAACCTGCCCATAATGCATATGCAGTGTTTAAGGGGATTGTTTTTAGCGACAAGGATAAAAAGAAAAAACAACCAACGAAAGCTATTATTACCCCTATTGTAGGATAGAGTTTTGAAAAGCCTTCAGATGCTTTTAATAGGGAAGAGCCAATAATCTCCCCCACTATTGCAAGTGCTAAATATAGATATGACATTATTCGTCCTCCTGAATCATGTTTATTAGTTCATCAAAAACTTGTGTTTTTAGTTCTTCATTTAATGGTGCCATTCCAAATATTTCTGAAAACCAAAGACCATCTATGGATAATCTTGTAATTGTTATTTTGACAGGATCAATTCCATCAGTTATTAACTTTGTATGCAAAATATCGTATCTCTGCCGGAATTCATCTAATAAATCTGGATTAATAAACATAGCAGCCATTAGTGCGGAATTTAGATTATTGTTTTCTAAATCGGAAAATGTAGATTTAAGATAAGCCCTATTCCATTTTCCTATTGCGTTATCATCGTCGTTATTAACTAACGTATTAATGCATTCGAAATAATTATTTGTCCAATCTTCCACCATTCCTTTAATTAATGCTTCCTTGCTAGGAAAATGGTATAATAATCCACCTTTACTCACGCCAGCTCTTTGGGCGACTGCCTCTAATGTGAGTTTGACAACTCCTTCTTCTTTTACAATTTCAGATGCAGCAATCAATATATTTTTTTTCTTATTAGCATGCTTTGAAATAGACATAATAACCTCCATAACTTAGATACATATAATATACCTTCTGGACGGTTTTTTTGTCAATCGAATTAAAGCTCTTATTTAATATCACTCTTTCACATAAAAATAATCCAATAAATTAATCTAAAGATTGTGAAGAAATGTACTTAAAGTAAAGGGAGCTTTAGTTCAACAGTCGATTTCTTAAAATCGGCTTTATTTATGGGTGAAAATTACATTACCGTTGTAAATCCGCATTTTCAGGACTCTACCCCTTCTAGAGCGCCTCTCATTGTTTTAGCGATTAATTATTATTCCCCTTATTATTTTTTTGAAAATGTTCTTTGTAATATAAATAATCAACTTTATGTTTTGTGGACATTAATTGAGTCGCTAATATTGCGGTGTAAATTGTCGTCAATCCTAGTGCTACTACGGCTAATAAATTTAAATTACTTTTATTAATGCTACTGTTACTATTCATGAAAGCTCAACTCCCTTCTTTAAAATTA
>NZ_JBVHFW010000037.1:0-11943 GCF_055562135.1 Actinoplanes sp. NPDC021490 | reverse complement strand
TCTTCGCCACCGTCGAAGTATCCATGGCGGCCTCGCTCATCACGGTCATCAGGTGTCTCCTTGATTAGGAGTTACACCGTTTTTCTTACAGACCCGTTGGAACTACTGACATCTGGTTTGGTTCGCGAGTTTGGGCGCGAGATGTCGCTGAGTTTCGGCACCACCGAGATCTCACCCATTTCGATGTTCGCGAGTTTGGGCTCCACCCCGAGCGGGACACGTTCAGGCGCCGTCGGTCGGCCCTATCGTTCACGCAGGGTGACGGGTGGCTGAGACTGGGCACGCCTTGTCTGCGGCAAATGAGTGCATCGCGACGGGTGCTCGCCGGCGTTGAAGAACCGCTGCTACCACCCTCTGTCAGGACGAAAGCCGGAGTCGTTGGTTCGATTCTCAAAATCGGACGGTCTTGTGGGTGAGAGGTCTGTTATGGCGAGGACCGCTGCCGAGGGCCAAGACATCCGCGGTGGTGTCGTGCACGCTTGACAGATGGAATCCACTTCGCCGGAGTTTCTTCATGGTGCCGCTGTGCTTGAGTCGGCGGCTAAGTTGCTTGCCTCCACGCGCCAGCCAGCCCGGCTTGCCATCTCATACATCGGCCGCTCGGGACCTGAGATCCTGCGGCTCAAGCCTGGGGACGTGATCGTGGTCAACGGAAGTCACAATGCCGTCAAAGCAGGTGCAACTCATCCGGGCGCAGTGGCGACATGGCTTTCCGCAGGTGTCCGAGTTGTCAATCACGAACGGCTTCACGCCAAAGTGATCGTCGTGGGCAGGACGGCGATCGTCGGGTCGGCGAACGTTTCGCAGCGAGCGGCTGGCGGGATGATTGCCGAAGCTGCGTTGAAGACCACCGACCCGCGCGCCGTAGCAAACGCTCGAGCGTTTGTTGAAAGTTTGATCAAGCTCGGGGGCGAAGACATCGATCAAGACTGGATCGAGGAGGCTTTCAGGCACTTCCCGAAAGCGGGGGTCGTTCCAGCCTGGTCCGAGACGGAGCCGTCACGGACCGGGCCGTTCCGGCTCTGGCTCGGCTGGTGGAATGAAGAGACCGACTGGACCTATCGCGATGAAGAAGCCTACGACGAAGCGGTCACCGAAGTGCCTGCAGCATTTCGACCCCGCGCCCGGTACACACCGATCGGCATGATCGAGGAGCCCGCCGAAGATGGAAGGTTCCGCACGGGCGACCGAATCATCATGCTCGGCCGCCGCGACGCGCGACTCGTCGACTTCAGGAGCATTCGAGCCGTTCCTGGCAGTCGGCAGCGCCGGCTGATGGCCTTGTACCGCCGCGACCATCAGCATCCGCGCGTCACTAACGCTAAGGTTCGGACAGCCCTTGAACGGTTGAACTCCGCTATGCCTACCACCGAAGGAGAGGCAGGAGTTTGGCTCACTGATCCCCAAAAGCGCAGAGC
The DNA here is from genome assembly GCF_055562135.1 of Actinoplanes sp. NPDC021490. Classification (NCBI taxonomy): domain Bacteria; kingdom Bacillati; phylum Actinomycetota; class Actinomycetes; order Micromonosporales; family Micromonosporaceae; genus Actinoplanes; species Actinoplanes sp. NPDC021490. Next base: position 10,525 of record NZ_JBVHFW010000037.1, on the reverse strand, counting down.
CGTGCTCGCACTCTGGGGTGTCGATGATCCTGGTGCTCCCTGACAAGCGCCGTTGCTTCAACCTCCTCCTACCGTCGAACACCCGCCGTGCGCTGTACCCGCAACCGCCAGCCGGCTCCTCCGTCCTGCAGCGAGTAGCAGCCTGGCCCTGGACCGACCCGGCTACCGTGCCCCTATTCGCGGCAGAAGAGGACGTCGATGCCCCCCTCCTAACGCATGGCCGAGTTTGAGGTGTGGATGCGGATAAGGAAACCGGCGAAGTGTCGATCGCCCAAGTCGTCATTCCACTTCTTAGCCGTCACGACGGACGTCATGAGCCCGGATCCGGCGACCGGCTCGGGCTCGAAGCGGCAGTGCAACGTGGCCACCGAGATCACGGTGCCCTCAGTCAGCGGAGCGTCCGGATCGCCGTGATGGTCCTCGATCGCATCGACGGCCGCGGCGACGCCGTCGTGGAGTACGCTGTCGAGCCACGCCAACTCGGCAGAATTCGGATGCCGTAACTGCCACGACACCTCCGAGCCCTCCCGGAAAGGCGCGCCACAGCACTCCATCTGCCAGCTGGCCATCCATACGCAGAGCTGCACCGCAGAAGTCTGCCAGACGCGGCCGACGCCTGGGGCGGGGCCGCCGTGAGCGCCAGATCGCGGCAGAAGAGCAATGCCCGCTGGATGAAACTCGGCGCCTGCGCAGTGCATTGGCTGGCGTCGTCGGGGGAAGCGAAAACACTCCAGGGACCGCCGAGGGGCCGCGCCCGAAGGCCATTTCACCGCCTTGAGCGTCAGTGGCTGTACAACTTCATCGCTGTGTCAGTGTCCGTCGTCGACGCCAGGCGAAGTACGCGCCCAGGGCCACGTATAGCGATGCGAACCCAGCGGCCGCGGTCCTTTGGTGCTGCGGGGCATGTCCGAAGACCATCGCTGCGACGAGCAGAGCGGAGTAGCCGCTAAGAACTGCGGCGATGGCAGTGTCGGAGCCAGCCCATCGGGAGGCTGTATCTCCTGCACCTCGACGCGCTTGCGTGGTCAGTTCCCATACCAGAACGGACGTGGCCGCGGTCGTCAGGAGGAACCTCGGAACCGTCAACCAGGAGTCGGACACGTCCTTGAAGAGATCAGCACCCCAACCCGCGGCCAACAAGCCAAAGATCACGACCCGGGAGACCCGGCCCTCTACTTGTGGGGCACTGGTCGCCGTAGAGCTCACGCCGTATCCCAACCTGCGTAGGGCCACAACGCTGCCTCGTTGCGGATGATCAAGCTCAGTGAAACACGGCAGCCCGACCTCTGGTACGGACGAAAGGTCAGATAGGTCGAGCTTTCTGACGTGGGATATCCGTGTGGAGGCAGTAACTCTGGCGCCGTCGAAGGACAGCACACCACCGAATGCCAGCGGTACGTATACGCCATTCTTTTCGAGTGGTGTCGCACGCCAATCGGCACGCACTCACATCGGCAGATCCGCGCAGCGGCATCCAGATCGCTTCATGATTACTTGCACGCACAGTGAACGCGCTCGGGGAGTCACCGTTGGCATCCCCGGCAATCAAGATCCACAAATGGTGCCGGTTCTCACGAACATCTCGGTCCGCGGCGCCGGCAGCGTGGTGCCGAAAGTCGCGAACATCTGGTGCCCAATCTCGGCGAACGAAGCCAGACTTCGGTAACCGGGCGCGGCAATCGCCGTGTCGGCGTGCCTTCGGCACTCGGCTGCGAGGCCGGCCGGCCGGTTTGCCGCGGATCGGCTCGCTCACCTGCAGCAACGGCTCGATCCGAGCCCCAAGGTCGTCTTCGACCGACAATGGCAGCGGGCCCGCGCTTTCCTTATGTCACCGACAACAGCCGGCCCCAAGACCAAGGCATACCGATTTGCCGTATTGGCAGGGAGCCCTTAGGAGCGGCCGCACGGCGATCATGCGGGACGGGAGAAGGCCGGAACCGTCGTAACGGCTCCGGCCCCCATCCCCGGGTGCAAGCTCAGCCGATGTGGAAGTTCTCGCCGTAGACGGCGAAGTCCAGCGGCCTGTTCAGGTCGAAGTTGCCGTTGTTGAGGAAGCGCCGCTGTGCGGTGTCCACCCTGGACGTGTCCGAGTGGGCCTCCTCCTTCTTCATCTCGATCACGCGCTCGTCGAGGAACGCGTTGAGCCACACCCGCTCGTCGCCGCCCTGCGCCGGCGGCTTGGCCCGCTTCAGCGCCTGGCTGCGGATCGCGCGCATGCCCTCGTAGCCGTGCATCACAGCAGCGTCGTAATAAGCGAACTGCCCGAGAGCCCGTACGCCGTCGGTCTTGCCGTCACGTACCGAAGGGTTGAAGTAGACGCGGTCGCGCTCGGCCTCCTGCGCGGCCTGGAAGCGTGAGTCGGCCGCGGCCGTCCGCCAGTCCGCCGGGAAGTTCGGGTCGAGCCCCGCGTGCGAGTCCGTCCCATTCACGTTGCGCAGCGCCGGAAGGTACTTGGCCAGCACGTTTCCGGGCACGGCGCTGGTGTACGCCTGCACGAGCTCGAGCATGTCGCCCGTGCCCGAGCAGAAGCCGATGATGCCGGCCGTGTAGCCGCGTCCGTCCCGGATGTCCTCGATGTAGCGGAACTGGGCCCGCCAGTCCAGCGACGAGTTCTCGGCCGCGGACACGAGCTGCATCGCGGCGTCCTTCTTAGCCAGATTGTCCAAGTTGGTTCCCGAGGGTGCGGTGGTGGTCGGCGGGGTGGTCGGCGTCGACCCGCCGGGCACGGTCCAGGCCTGGTTGGCCGTGCTGGAGCACGTCCAGATCTGCAGACGGGTGGCGTTGGCCGAGGTTCCGCCGGTGACATCCAGGCACTTACCGCTGCCCGAGTTGACCAGACTTCCGCCCGACACCGACCACTTCTGCGCACCGGAGTTGTTGCAGTCGTACAGCTGGACCTTGGCGCCGTTGGCCGTCGACGCGGCCGCCACGTCGAGGCATTTGCCGAGGGCGCGGATGCTGCCGTCGGTGTTGCCGACGGTCCACCGCTGGGCCGCCGTGCTGTTGCAATCGTAGATCTGAACGGCGGTGCCGTTGGCCGAGCCGGCCCCTGCGACGTCGACACACTTGCCACCCAGGCCTTTGATGGGCCCGGCGGTGGCGGCACTGGCCGGGAGCAGCCCATAGATCAGGGCGGCTCCGGGGACGGCCAGGGCGACGGCGGCGTAAAGGGCTCTCCTTGCGCGTTTCATGGCGCTCCTCGAAGAGGGGGATTCGTGGGGGTTGGCGCGCGCGACGAGGTGAGACGCTACAACTGTTAAAAAGGTTTATCAATAGGTGTCGATAGCCTGCTCTAGGCTGGCGGCCGGACCCTTGACACCCGCTGACGGTCGGCCTACCGTCCGGGCTAACTGTTAGTCAGTTTGCCAATCAGTCGCCTCGCTCCCGGGAGCCGCAGTGACCCGTCTGGCCGGTTCGTCCAAATTGCTGCGTGCGATGAATGAGAGCGCGGCGCTGGCCCACCTGCTGGATCCCGGCATGCTCACGCGGGCCGATCTGCGCAAGCTGACGGCCCTCTCGACTCCGACGATCTCCGAGGTGCTGCGCCGGCTCACCGACGCGGGCCTGGTCAACGTCGTCGGCCACAACAGCGGCCGCCCGGGACCGAACGCGGAGATCTACAACGCCAACCCCGACGCGGCGTACGCGGCGGCGGTCTCGGTGCGGGACATCGGTCCGAGCGGCGCCCCATCGGTGGTCGCCGCGCTCTGCGACCTCACCGGCACGGTCCGCGGGCGCGTCGAGTCCCGCATCGACTTCCTCACCACCGACCCGCTGACCGCCCTGGCCGACGTCGTGGCCCGGCTGCGCGACGAGGCCGGCGTCCCGGCCGAGCGCATCCGTCATGTGCAGTTCGGCGTGGCCGGCTCGTACGACCCGCACACCGAGACGATCCGGCACGTCGACGTGCCGGGCTTCGGGCGTACGGGACTGGTGCCTCAACTGGCGGCAGCGCTCGGCACGGCCGTCGGCGTCGACAACGACGTCAACCTGGCCGCGGTGGCCGAACGGCGGCGTGGCGTGGGCCGCGATGCCGAGGGTTTCGCGTTGCTGTGGCTGGGCGAGGAGGGCCTCGGTCTGGCCATCGACTTGGCCGGCACGCTGCTGCGCGGCGCGCGCGGCGGCGCCGGCGAGATCGGCTACATGCCGCTCTACTCACCCGATTCGTCGCACCGCAAGCTCGACCTGCAGGACCTCTTCGGCGGCGCGGCGATCCTCGAGTTGGCCCGGGACAACGGCGTTCCGGGTCGCACCCCCGCCGAGGCCGTACGGGCCGCGGCCGCCGACCCCGGTCCGGGCGGCGACTTCCTGATCGCGCTGGCCGATCGCATCGTGATCGGCCTGGCCGCGGTGATCGCCGTGCTCGACCCGTACCTGGTGGTGCTGGCCGGCCCGATCGCCCAGGCCGGCGGTGACCGGCTGCTGTCCGCGGTGAATTTCGCCGTACGCCGGGCCGCCCCGCTCGAGAGCACGATCGCCGTCACCTCGATCGACGACGACTCCGTGCTGCTCGGTGCCCTCGACGCCGGTCTCACCGCCGTCCACGACTCGCTCATCGCCTCGATCCGCGACTCCTGACGTCCTCGTTCCACCCCGCTTCTTCTCCACCCATCCCGTTTTATCCAGCTATTTCACTCCTCCCCTTTGAGAGGCCACAGTGAACAAACGGCTTCCGCGCGCCCTTTTTGCCCTCGGAACAGCGGCTTTGCTGGCGGCGGCGTGCACCCCCGCCCCCAAGGAAAACAAGATCGCCGACCCCGGTACGGAGGTGGCCGGCACCGTCGAGCTCTGGCACTTCTTCACCGAGCGTGAGGCCGACGCGATCGATCAGGTGGTGAAGGACTTCGAGGCCGATCATCCGAAGATCAAGGTGACCATCAAGCCGGGTCAGGACGACTCCAAGGTGACCCAGGCGATCGGCGCCGGCAACGGTCCCGACGTCGGGCTGTCCTACTCGACCGACATCGTCGGCAAGTTCTGCTCGTCGGGCGCGTGGGTCGACCTCAAGCAGTATATCGATCGCGACAAAGTGGACCTGAGCCAGCTCAACGCGACGACCCGGTCCTACACGGAGTTCCAGGGCAAGCGGTGCGCGATGCCGTTCCTGGCCGACGCGTACGGCATGTTCTACAACAAGGACCTGCTGGCCAAGGCCGGGCTGAGCACACCGCCCAAGACCCTTGACGAGCTGACCACGTACGCGAAAAAGCTGACCGTGAAGAACGCGGACGGCTCGCTCAAGACCGTCGGGTTCCTGCCGCTCTACGACTTCTACGAGAACGCGGCCTCGCACCTCGCCCCGGCCGTCGGCGCCAAGTGGCTGACCGACGACGGCAAGTCCGCGGTCGGCGCCGACCCGGGCTGGAAGACGCTGATGACCTGGCAGAAGGAACTCGTCGACTGGTACGGCTACGAGAACCTGACCAAGTTCCGGGCGAGCCTGGGCGACGAGTACAGCGCCGACAACGCCTTCCAGAAGGGCCAGGTCGCGATCAACATCGACGCCGAGTACCGCCTGGCGTTCGTCAAGGACCAGACCCCCGGCCTCAAGTACGGGGTGGCGCCGATCCCGACCAGCGACCCGGCTCGCTACGGCGGCGGCTACGTGACCGGCAACATCGTCGGGATCAGCAAGAACGCCAAGAATCCCGAGGCCGCGTGGGAGCTGATCAAATATCTGACCACGAACGACAAGGCCGTCGTCAAGCTGTCCGGGCTGCTCAAGAACATCCCGACCACGGCCGCGTCGATCGCCGACCCGGGCCTCAACTCGGACGCCGACTTCAAGACGTTCATCGACATCTTCAACAACCCGAACTCGTCGACGACCCCGCCGTCCGCGTCGGGACCGGCGTACCAGGAGACCTTCGGTCAGTTCCTCAACAGCTACCAGGCCGGCAAGGTCAAGAACCTCGACGCGGGCCTGGCCGACGCCGACAAGCAGATCAACAGCGTCATGAACCTGGGCGGCTGACATGACCGCCAAACCTTTGGGCGTACGGGTGCGAAGGGGCGCGACGACCCTCTCGTTCCTGGCGCCCGCGCTGATCGGCATCGCGGTGTTCTTCCTGTACCCCCTGGGTTCGGCGGTCTACTTCTCGTTCACGAAGTTTGACCTGCTCTCGGTGCCCGAGTGGGTCGGCCTGGACAACTACCGGCGGATGGCCGACGACCCGTTCCTGCTGCAGTCCATCCGCAACACGCTCTGGATGGTGGTGGTCTTCGTTCCCGTACGCATCATCGGGGCGATCGGCCTTTCGATGCTGCTGACCCAGCTCAAGCGGGGCGCCGGGTTCTTCCGGACGCTGTTCTATCTGCCCGCGCTGGTTCCGCCGGTGGCCGCCACCATCGCGTTCGTCTATCTGCTCAAGCCGGGCACCGGTCCGGTCAACCACTTCCTCGAGTCGATCGGCATCCAGGGCCCGCTCTGGTTCAACTCGCCCGCCTGGGCCAAGCCGTCGCTCGTGCTGCTCGGGCTGTGGGCGATCGGCGACCTGATGGTCATCTTCCTGGCCGCCGTCCTGGGCGTGCCGGCCAGCCTGTACGAGGCCGCGGAGCTGGACGGCGCGAACGCCTGGCAGCGCTTCCGGTCGATCACCCTGCCGACGATCCAGCCGGTGGTCCTGTTCGCCGCGGTCACCGGCGTGATCTACACGTTGCAGTACTTCGACCAGGCCGCGGTGGCCGGCTCGATCGCCAGCGGGCAGGCCACCGTGGGCGGCGGCGTCTCGTCCAACTTCGGCTTCCCCGAAGGCTCGACGTTCACCTATCCACTCTGGCTCTACACCGTCGGCTTCCGCTACAGCGCCCTCGGCTACGCCAACGCGCTGGCCATCGGCCTGTTCGTGGTCGCGCTGGGCGTGACCCTGATCCTGCTGCGGCGGGCCAAGGCCTTCACCGGGGAGGAATTGTGACCGCCGTCCTCGAGGCGCCCGTGGTGGCGCAGGTTCCGCCGCCCGATCGCCGGATCAAGCGGCAACGCCGGCTGGCCTGGATCGCCCGGCACAGCATCGCGATCGCGATCGGCGTCATGTTCCTGACCCCCGTCGTCTATCTGGTGCTGCTCTCGCTGATGACCAGCGACCAGGCGCTGACCAGCGACTACTGGCCGAACTCGTGGCACCCGGAGAACTACGTCCGGGTCTTCGAGGTCACGCCGCTGCCGCACTACTTGCTCAACACGGTCATCTACGCGGTGTCGTCGACGGTGCTGGTGCTGCTGTCCAGCGTTCCCGCCGCGTACGCGCTGGCGAAGTTGAAGTTCCGCGGACGCAACGGGCTGTTCCTGCTGGTGATCTGCGTGATGATGCTCCCGCCGCAGGTCGTCACCGTGCCGCTCTATCTGATGTGGGCGCGCTACGGCCTGACCGGGTCGCTGGCGCCGCTGATCATTCCGGCGCTGTTCGGCGACGCGTTCTGCATCTTCCTGCTGCGCCAGTTCCTGCTCACAATCCCCACCGAATATCTGGACGCGGCCCGGGTCGACGGCTGCGGCGAGTGGCGCACGCTGCTGCGGGTCGTGCTGCCGATGGCCCGTCCCGGCATCGCCGCGGCCGGACTGTTCCAGTTCTTCTACTGCTGGAACGACTATTACGGCCCGCTGCTCTACACCAGCGAGAACGAGAGCGCCTGGACGCTGTCGCTCGGCCTCGCGTCGTTCCACAGTGTCCACCACGTCGACTGGAATCTGGTCACGGCGGCCACCGTGCTGGCCATGGCCCCGCTCATCGTCATCTTCTTCTTCGCGCAACGTGCCTTCGTCCAGGGCATCACACTGACGGGATTCAAGGGTTGAAAATCGCGGTAATCGGCGGCGGGTCCACCTATACGCCGGAGTTGGTCGACGGTTTCGCCCGGCTCGGCCCGATGGTCACCGAGCTGGTCCTGATCGACCCGGCGGCCGAGCGGCTCGAGGTGGTGGGCGCGTTCTCCGCCCGCATCCTCCAGCACTACGGCCACCCGGCCAAGATCTGGTGGACCACCGACCTCGACGCGGGCGTGACCGACGCCGACGTGGCGCTGATCCAGCTCCGCGTCGGCGGCCAGCAGGCCCGCATCAACGATGAGACCTTCCCGCTCGACTGCGGCTGCGTCGGCCAGGAGACCACGGGCGCCGGGGGCCTGGCCAAGGCCTTGCGTACGGTCCCCGTCGTGCTCGATGTGGCCGCGCGCATCCGCGAGCGGGCCCGGCCCGGGGCGTGGATCATCGACTTCACCAACCCGGTCGGCATCGTCACGCGCGCGCTGCTCGACGCCGGCCACCGGGCGGTCGGCCTGTGCAACGTGGCCATCGGCTTCCAGCGGCGGTTCGCCGGGCACCTCGGCGTGGACCCGTCGCAGGTGGTGCTCGAACACGTCGGCCTCAACCACCTGACGTGGGAGCGGGCCGCCTATGTGGACGGTGTCGACCGGCTGCCCGAACTGCTCTCCTCGCACCTGGATTCGATCGCGGCCGAGGTCGACCTGGCGCCCGAGGTGCTGCGGTCGCTGGGGAACGTGCCGTCCTACTACCTGTCCTACTTTTATGCCCACGACCGGCACGTACGGGAATCTCTCGGTGTTCCGACCCGCGGCGCCCGGGTGGCCGCCCTCGAAGCCGAACTGCTCGAGATGTACCGGGACGTGTCACTGGTCGAGAAGCCGGCGCTGCTGCAGGAACGCGGCGGCGCCTACTACTCCGAGGCGGCGGTGGGTCTGATCGCCTCGTTGCACGGGTTCGACTCGTCCTCCGTGCACTCGGTCAACGTACGCAATGACGGTCTTCTGAAGTTCCTGCCGTCCGACGCCGTCATCGAGGTGTCGGCGCGGGCCGGTGCCGACGGCCCGTCCCCTCTGCCGACCTCCCCTCTGCCACCCGATCTGGCCGGGCTCATCGGTCACGTCTCAGGTTACGAGGAGTACGCGCTGGACGCGGCCCTGCGGGGCGGCCGGGAGCGGGTCTATCGCGCGCTGCTCGCCCACCCGCTGGTCGGGCAGCACGAGATCGCCGACGACCTCACGGACCGGCTCATCGCCAGCGGCCGGTCGCATCTCGCGTGGGCCCGATGAGAGCGCTCTATCTGGCGGTGGACGGCGGCAACTCGAAAACCGACGTGGTGCTCGGCACGGCGTCGGGCGAGGTGCTCGGCTACGTCCGCGGCGGCACGTCGTCCCCGCACAACATCGGCCTCGCCGGCACGGTCCGGGTGCTCGACCAGCTGATCCGGGCCGTGCACGCACAAGCCGGCCTCCCGTTCGGCCCACCGGTCGAGGTCATGGCCGCGTACCTGGCCGGCGCCGACCTGCCGATCGAGGTGACCCAGCTGCAGGAGGCGCTCTCGGCCCAGTCGTGGGCGCGCCGCACCATCGTCGACAACGACTGCTTCGCCCTGCTGCGCTCGGGCACCTCGATGCCCGACGCGATCACGGTCGTCTGCGGCGCCGGCAACAACTGCGTGGGCTGCGCCGCCGACGGCCGTACGGCCCGTTTCGTGGCCCTGGGCCCCATTTCCGGCGACTGGGGCGGCGGCCACGAACTCGCCGACCAGACCCTGCACCTGGCCGCCCGCGGCGAAGACGGCCGCGGCCACCCCACCGCCTTGAGCGCCGCCGTAGCCGCCCACTTCGGCCGGCCCACAGTCGAGGCCGTCTCCATAGCCCTGCACTTCGGCGACATCCCCCGCGACGAGATCCCGCCGCTGGCCCACTTGCTCTTCCGGGTAGCCACCGAAACCGCCGACGAGGTAGCGCTGGCCCTCCTCAAGCGCCAGGCCGACGAGATCCTGGGCCAGCACCGAGTCGCCGCCACCCGTCTAGGCCTGCTCAGCCACCCGCACGCCCTGGTCCTGGGCGGAAGCGTCCTGAGAGCCCAGCACCCCATCCTGCACAACCAGATCCTCACCGGCGCCCGCCGCCAGTCCCCCCAGGTCGAAATAGCCGTCCCCGAAGTCCCCCCGATCACAGGCGCGGCGCTGCTGGCCTTGGACGCGCTCTCCCCCAGCCACAACGCCGAGCCGCAGTTGCGTTCGAACTTGTCCGCCCTGACACCCCACGCTCCCAGCCTCCCGACCAGCCAGGAAGCCGCCTGACCCTCTTGTCTTGTCACCGGCCGGATGACACCCACCGATCGGCCGCGTGCTGGTCTGTGCCCCGCTCGACAGCGTGCCCATCGCTCGGTGGTCCGCCACTGTCATCGGACATGCAGCTCGCCAGGTCGCTAGCAGGGTCGTTCGCCGCCCGGATCTTTCCACCAATCCGAGCAGCTCGTTGCGTGTAGGCCGGTCGTCCGAAAGCCCGTCCACAGCCGGCGGCCCGGCGTCCCTCACAACAAATCCGCCCGTCAGCCCACCCCGCCAAGTTCCGCGGCGCCTACAACGCCATCCGCAAACTAGCCTCCGGTCAGCCGCAACCCACCCCGCCTGTCAGCCCACCCCGCCCTGTCAGCCCACCCCGCCCTGTCAGCCCACCCCGCCTGTCAGCCCACCCCGCCTGTCAGCCCACCCCAACCGTCAGCCCACCCCAACCGTCAGCCCACCCCAACCGTCAG
>NZ_JBVHFW010000036.1:0-12879 GCF_055562135.1 Actinoplanes sp. NPDC021490 | reverse complement strand
AAACCACTCCACGCCGACATCCAGGCACCCCTCACCACCCGATCCACCAGCACAAACATGCCGTGGATCACCAAGGATTACCTGCATATCAAGCAGATCCGGATGGCAGGGCATCCGGATTGCGGCCATCTGCTCAAGAAGCTGATCGAGCATGGCCAATCCGCCCGGCAGGTGCAGGTCCTCGGTTTCCTTCGTAGCCGGCTCGCATTCGGCCTGGATCTTGGGCCCACTGGTTTCCGCTGCACGTGCTCGAGCGACCGAACCGGCTACGTGAACTGATTAGACGCGCCGGACTCGTCGCGCAAGGGACCAGACACAGAGGGCGGGCAATACGCCGAGTGCTGCACTGAGCGACACACCACCGACGTTGCCCGTGGAGATGGTGACCGCCATCAGCAGTAACGTGACAAAGCCGCTCAGCAGTGCGATCAGCACGAGCGTGAAGGTGCTCAGGTGATACGGCGTGCGTTCACCGCGGCCATAGAGCCGGTCCTTCGCCTCGAAGTGCAACACCACTCGGGCCGCAATGGCGGTGACTGACGCAGCCACAGTGCACGTCCACATCGCCTTGCTGGGCAACGCGGTCCCGGTGAGTAGCAAAGCGACGGCCGTTCCGGTGAGGGCTAGGACGACCCGCATCCGGGTGGTGGACGAAACGTCCCTCAGGTATGCGCGGAGGCCCGGGCCGAGGCGACGCAGGAAGCTCCAGGCGTACGCCGCGGGCCCGGCCACTGTTACTAGCGCGAGCAACCGAGCTGCAGCGCGATGGTCGTCCGCGAGTTGTGCCGTCACGTAGCCGAGGACCATCAGCAGGTAGGAGGCACGCACCAAGAAAATCCGTAGTACCCGGTCAAGGTTGTCCCGGCTGGCCTGCTCCCCGGGTTCAATTCGTATCGCGACGGCGAAGCCGGATGCCGCTGCGGCTAGCTGTTCCGCCGCAAACGGGTTCCGGCCCTGAGCGGTCAGACGGGCCAGCTCGTGGTGGGCGGGCGCGTGTTCCGGATCGAGTCGTAGCGCCCTGTGGAACGATTCCCGTGCCTCGCGGCGGCGGCCGGTGACAGTGAGTGCGGTGCCCAGCGTGACATGAGCGGCAGGCCGATCAGGGGCCAGCCGCACAGCGGTAGCCGCCGCGGCGAGCGCCTCGACCGGGTTCTCCCCGCTGTCGTTGAGCACGCCGGCGAGCAGCTCGTAACCATCAGAGCGGTGCGGCTCGAGGGCGATTACCTCACGCATGGCTCGGGCGGCCTCGGCATGGCGGCCCATGGCGGAAAGCGCAGCCCCGGCCATCGCGTGACAATCGGAGAGGTTCGGAGCGAGCCGACATGCGGTGACTGCCGCGTCGAATGCGGCGTCCGGATCCCCGGCGAGCAGCCGGGCACGGGCAAACACCAGCCAGCCAGCCACGCTGCCGGGTTCAGCGGCGAGCAGCCGGGCAGCCAGAACGGCAGCCTCGGCGTAGCGGTTAACGTCGCAGAGCATGTTGGCCTGCCGAACCATCACGTCCTCGGTCATCCCCTGCTGATCGGCCCACACCGCCTCAACTTGAGAACCGACGCTGCCAGAGCCTGGAGCGCTTGTGCGACAAAGCACGTCCGCCACGCGTGCGGCTCAACGTGTCAGGAGGACGCCTGATCAAGCAGCCGACCGAAGTCACATACCCGCCATAACGGCAGCGCGTAGCTCACGACCCCAAAAGGGCGCCCGGACCGCGGCAAATCCGGATACCCCCGGGGTCCCAGGCTCGACGATCCCCTACTCGCGCCGCGAAGCTCCGGGTACCTCTCGCAGATCATCTGCGGCGAGCTTGATGCCGGCGCTGACCGCGTACTTGATGACGAAGTACAGAACGGTGCAGATGGCTCCGATCACCAACAAATAACCAAGCCCTTTGGCCATCAGCACCACCAGCGGATCCCAATTCTCCATCATCGATCCATCCCCCATCGCGTCCGCGTCCGAGCCGCACGGCCGGGTGATCGTACGTCGCTCGCGACCCCCTCGGTACGAGCGTGCGTTGGAGTCCCCCGCCCGCACGTCGGCCACCACGGGGCCACCGCGCATTATCGGCGGCAGATCCGGAAGCGGTGGATCGGGTGCAGAGCTCGTGTAATCAGCGACTGGTTGGCCGTGCGCCAGTTCGCAGGCAGCCGATCAGTTCACCGGTTCATCGCCTGTAGGCCGATGGCGACAGCGTGCGCGAGGCGAGTGATCTGGGCCCGGCGCCGCGACAGGCGATCGATATCGATGGGGTCGGCCGCCGTGGCGCTCGCCGCGCGCAACCCCTCGCCGTCGAAGCTGTGCCGTCCGCCGCCGGTTGATTAGGCGCCAGAAGATAGTGCGGTAAGAGATCCTAATCAGGAATGATTGAGCCGTCCGAGACCCGCTGCCAATCGGCTAGCTTCCGCGCGGCCAAGATGGTATGTGGGTGTGCGGGTCCCAGTATTCGCGAGTAGTCGGCGTGTAGTTCGACAAGACGAGCGACCGCGGCGGCAGCGTTGCCCGCCTTTCCAAGCCATGAGGCATGATTGAAGCGCGTGGTGAGGGTGTGCTGATGCTCTGGGCCAAGTGCACGGGTGATGTCATGAATTAGTGCTCCGAATGCCTCTGCGGCGCCTACGGCATCGCCCGCTTTTCCGCGCCAATCGGCGTGATGACCGCGTGTAGTAAGCGTATATGGGTCATCATCGCCACAAATTATGGACACGTCTCGAAGCAGCAACTCGCACTCCTCGGCGGCCTTCTGAGGATCGCCGGACCTGCCGTGCCAATATGCGACGGCGCGACGGTTGTCTAGCGTCTGAATATGGTCCGGCCCTAGAATGCGACGGCAATCTTCAAGTAGCTGTTCGAAGCAAGATAATGCTTTTTTCGCGTCGCCCGCCATGCCGCTCCAGTAAGCGAGGCTGTGGCGAGTGTTGAGCGTGACAGGAGACTCTTGGCCAAGGGCCTGCTCTATCAGTGGAAGAATCCTAGCGAAGCTGGCGGCGGCGGTGACGGGGTCGCCGCTTTCCCCGATATCGTGTGCGAGGATCCTTTCCAATCTCAGTATGGCAACCTCGTCGCGAAGGACGCGATGACGCAACCTTTCCAGCAGTTGCTGGCAAAGCGCAATGGATTGTCGCACTTGGCCGATCTCGCTGAGGCTGGACGCCGCGGCGATTACGATCTCGTGAGTCTTAATATTCAGCAGGGCATCGCCGGTATGGTAAAGGAGTGCAATCGCGTTGGCGCGTAAGGCATGGGCAATTGCATAATGGTTGTCGGCATCGGCCTCGACCTGCATGAGGGCGTCGGCAACAACCCGGGCGACCGCATCCAAATCCACGGAGCTTTCCCGGAAAGCGCGGGCGGTAAGGGCGTGGATCCGAACGGCGCGGGCGCCGTCGGTGCGAGTATGAGTGACCAAGCCATATCGGTGCAGCAGCCGTAGCGCCTTCTTGGCTTGTTCGACGGTGACAGGGCCGTCCGCCAATCCGCGATGTGAGGTAAAATAGTCCGTGACCGCAGGTGTGGCCCAAAGCGAGTCCGGGTGGCCCGCGGGATCGAGTAAGGCGGCCAAGGCCAAAGCGGGACGGGCCAGCCCAGCCGGGCTCGCCCGATCCGCGGCTCCTAGGTTGAGCAGCAGCGTGACAGCGATAGGCTCGCCCTCGGCATCGCGGTCGACGTTTGTAGGCATAAGTTCGGCCAGACGCTGGCGGCCGCTCATGTAGCTGTCCAGGTAGGTGCTGGAGCTGCATTCCTCATTGGCCATGTACGCCGCAGCATGCGACAACGCTAGAGGCAGATGGCCCAGCGCCTCGGCCAGGTCAGCGGCTTGGGAGTCGATCAGGTGCGGGAACCCCTCACCATTGAGCCGGTCGACGAAGTAAGCCATGGACTCCTCACGGCTGTATAGATCGACGTCAATGCGAACCTGGTTGCCGCCGACGGGAGTCGAGACTCTGAGTCGGGTCGTGGCCAGAGTCCAACCTTGAGGGCGGGCCGGCGGGCGCCATCGATTGAGATGGGCAGGGTTGGTGACATCATCGAGCACGATTAGCCATGTACAACTTGCCGTATGAAGCCACTCGCAGAATGCTGCGGCCGCATCAGCCTGATCGGCTGCGTCAGCTCCCGGTACCGCAATTCGGGCCGCGGCGCGGGCGTAAGTCGCCACGATCTGATCCTCGGTGCTGGCCGGCGCCCAAACGACCAGGTCAATGTGCTTGTTAACGATGGCGTCGTGAGCGAACCAGGCAGCTAGTTGAGTCTTACCGACGCCACCGCCGCCAGCCAAAAGCCCCGTCGGCGGGCCAGTGGGCTGTTGGGATAGCACCACATCCGTGCCGCGTTGGCCGGCGGCCTGGATTCGCTCGCGCAGCCTCTGGCGAGGTTGGAATGCCGGGGCCAATGCTGGCGGGCGATTGATCTGGACGGGCCAGACCGGTGGCATGGCTGGGCCCGTGTGCTGCAATGCCTGCCCGGGCCGTGGTTGCTGCCCCAGATCGGTCAGCTGCTCCCGCACCAATGTGAGCTGTGCCAGTACCACGCGGTTGAATAGCGGCGATCCAGCCGCGCGCGCCGAAGATAGCAGCTCGTCAGCAAGTGCGTATCGGAAGCGGGATATCGCCGCATTAAAGTCGGTCAGGAAGGTCTCGAGGTCAAACCCCAGCTCTTCGAACCGCCTCCGCAGCGACGCCGGATCCGGTCCACGTTCCTCTAGTGCGGCGGACAGTAGCATCTCGGCCATGGTGGTGTCGCTCACGATGCGACGCAGCTGCCCCTCGACCAGAGACAGGAGATCTGACGTGAGCTCGTCCTGGAGCTCGTTCGCCATCTCGGTCGCCAGCTCGCCGAACGCCCGGGTGAACGCCTGGCGCAACGCCCGAGTCTCGGCATCACCGACACCGAAGTCACGGGTACGGTTGTAACCGGTCTTGAGTAGGTCGGTCGCGAGGTTGGTCGCAATGCCGAACAGCAAA
This sequence comes from Actinoplanes sp. NPDC021490, assembly GCF_055562135.1. Lineage (NCBI taxonomy): Bacteria > Bacillati > Actinomycetota > Actinomycetes > Micromonosporales > Micromonosporaceae > Actinoplanes > Actinoplanes sp. NPDC021490. The sequence goes on along the minus strand of NZ_JBVHFW010000036.1, from coordinate 7,918 downwards.
GGATCCATGACTGAACCACCTTCCTCGCGGCTGTCTCCACTGTATCGGCGACACTCCCGCTCTCGCACTGCGCGAGCGCCCATCGGCCGGATAGAGGACGTCTACCCTCGGACTCCTCCGTCGCGAGGGGTGCATTAACGCCGTGCTTTCAGCCTGGCGTGACAGGCCCGAGCTGGGTGCGGAGAACCGGACAGGGCCAGAAAGCTGCCGTCTGAGGCTGTCGCCGGGCATAGCGTTGACTACTACATGCCGCTCGAGGTGCTACACCTGGCTCTATGCGCAGTTATCAGTTCCCTTTAGGCTCGGTTTGGGACCTACGCCTCGGGAGCAAATTCGCTGGGCATGTTCCTGGGGTCCGTCTTGGTTGGAGCTACTCTAGAGACGTACTCTCATCGGCAGATCCGTGCCGTGATCATCGCTGTACAGGCCGCCTGGCTCTCAAAGAGCACCCGCCGACGCCTACGGAGCACAGGGGCGACCACGCGCCGGTCAGGTGATGCACGAGGCCTCGAGCCGGGTCAGTTGATCAACTTGTTCCGGAAGATCAGCGTACAAGCGACCTCTTGTCGTCGGTCAATTCAGCGGACGGGTGGCGTTGCCGCCTGGGTGACGTCGGCTGGGATCGCGTCATCGCGGACGGCGAACCGAGTCTGGTTCTATATCAGGCCTTGGATGAGGTGATCGCGATGACGCCCCCTGCTGACGCCGACAACGACCCACTCGCTCACTGGCTGCAGACCATCGGCCGCAAACGCTCTCGAGGGCAGCACACGACGCCTGCTCCGGGCCGGCTGCGGTTTGCGTTCTACGGACGGATCTCCACCGCCGAATATCAAGACCCAGTCTCATCACGGCAGTGGCAGTACGACAACGCCGCCCGACTGGTTGAGGGACACGGCCAGATCGTCGCCGAGTTCTTCGACGTCGGACACTCCCGCAGCCTTGCCTGGACCCACCGGCCCAGCGCCGCCGCGCTGCTGGCCGCAATCGCCAGCCCGCACCGCAAGTTCGACGCCATCGTGGTCGGCGAGTACGAACGCGCCTTCTACGGACGGCAGTTCCACAAACTGATGCCGTTCTTCCAACTGCACAACATCGCCGTCTGGCTCCCTGAAGCCGACGGACCGATCGACTTGGATGACCCGGCCCATCAGGCGCTGCTTCTGCTGCTCGGACATCAGTCTCAGCGCGAGGTGTTGCGTTCCCGGTTTCGGACCAGCGCCGCGATGTGCGCGCAGGTCCGCGAGCAAGGCCGCCACCTCGGCGGACGGCCACCCTACGGCTACCGCTTGGTCGACGCCGGACCGCACCCGAACCAGGTCCACGCGCGATGGGGCCGTCGGCTGCACCGCCTCGACCCCGACCCGGAGACCGCCCGCCACGTCCAATGGATCTTCACTCAACGGCTGGCCGGCAACAGCGCAGCGGGGATCGCCCGCACCCTCAACGCTCTTGGTGTCATCCCGCCGTCGGCTCATGACCGGGCCCGCAACTCGCACCGCACCGGCGCCGCCTGGACGCTGCGCACGGTCGCGGCGATCCTGGGCAACCCGCGCTACACCGGCCGCCAGGTCTGGAACCGCCAGTCGGTCGACCACCACGAGACCGACCCCGGCGACAAGACCACGCGCGTCCACGGACGGCGACCAACGCACGGCTGGAACACCAAAGACCAGTGGGTGATCTCCACCCGGCAAGCACATCCACCACTGATCAGTGAGGCAGATTTCGTCCGCGCCCAGCACATCAACGCGATCAACCGACCCGACGATGGTGGCAGCCCACGCCGCTACCAGCTCACCGGTCTGGTCGTTTGCGGACTGTGCGGACGCCGGGCCGAAGGGCACTGGGCCAATGGCCGCGCCCGCTACCGCTGCCGGCACGGAGCCACCAGCAGCCGCGACGCCACCACCAACCGGATCCCCACCCTATATCTGCGTGAGGACCAACTCCTGGCTCAAGCCGCCGCGCAGCTACCCGACGCCGACCCGGACGATGTCCCCGCGCTGATGCAAGCCCGGCAGATGACCATCGTCTGCACGTCCGTCAGCACCGTGGTTGAAAGCCCCGCCGCAACGAACGCTAAGAGCGGGCCGACCGGGCCGATCCAGCCCACGATTCCCGGACTGGAGACGCCAATCAGACGGCGGAAAAGAGGAACCCCCACCGCCGCCCCTCACGAAACGTGAAAGGCATTTGTGGGGGTTAACGTGTCCGGAGGGGGACTTGAACCCCCACGCCCGATAAAGGGCACTAGCACCTCAAGCTAGCGCGTCTGCCATTCCGCCACCCGGACCTGCACTGCAACCTACGGTAACCGATCGTGGTGGATCGGCGTCCCAGCGGGCCGCACAGGAGAGAACTTTACACGGCCCTTCGGCGGCGTTGCGGCAGGGGTGGGGTGACGACAATTGGGGGCATACGGGCGCGGGTTTGGGAGAGGGATGGCGGTGGTGGGCGGCAGGGGGCAGCATGGCGGGCGTGTCTCAGCCCTCTCCCCTTACTCCTGCCCGGCAACGAGCCCAAGCCCTTGCCTCGTCGGGGGATTTGGGGGCGGCGAGAGCGTTGCTCGAGCAGGCGGTGGAACTCGGGAAACTCAACCTTTCGGAGGATGATCCGGATGTTCTTCGCACTGCGTATGAGCTGGGCGTATTGCTGCAGCGGGTGGATGATCCGTCGGCGGCTCGGCGGGTGCTTGAGGAGGCGTACGCGGCTGGGCAGTGGCGGTTGGGGGATTCTGATGCGCTGATGCTGCAGATCTCGCATGAGATCGGGGCTGTGGCTCAGGAGCTGGGCAATCGGCATGAGGCTCGTAAGGCCTTTGCGCGGGTGGCTGAGCTGGGGCCGGCGACGTTGGGGGTTGATCATCCGGCGGTTGCCAAGGCTCGTGCCTATCTGGGGCCGGATCAAGAGCCTTCCCCCGTACGGGTGGAGCAGCCGGAGGCCTCGGCTCTGAGGTTCAGTGCGTCTCCCCCTCAGCAGGACACGCCCGGCTTCGACCCGACCGCCCCGCAGCCTCAGACGCCCAGCTTCCGCGCCGCTTCTCCACCGACCCAGCCGCCCGGCTTCGGCGCCAACCCGCCACCGCCTCAGGTGCCCGCCTTCAGCGCGAACCCGCCGACGCAGGAGATGCCGCGGTTCGACTCGCAGCCGCCGCAGCCGGAGACGCCGCAGTTCGCGGCTCCGCCGACTATCGCGTTCGACGCTGTGCCGCCGCAGGCGCGGCCGTCGACAGTGCAACCGCCGAATCCGGCGAACCAGCAGGTCTGGACTGAGCCGGCGACCCGGGCGGTTCCGGCGCAGCGGCCGAGCCCAGTGGATGAGCCCACGATCGCGCAGCCGATGATCGCGCCGCAGCAGCAGCAACACGTTGCGCCGCCGCCCGTGCCGTTCCTGCATACGCAGAACGGTCCGCAGCAGCCTCCGTGGCCGGGCGGCCAGCCGGTTCCGGCGCCGCACTATTCGTCGCACACTCCTGGTAACGGTCAAGTGTTCGCACCTGCGCACCAGAGCGGGCCTCCGGCGTACGGGGAAAAGAGCAAGAAAGGCCTGGGTGTCTTTGCTGCGATCGCCGCGGTCATGGCGGCGGTGATTGCGGTGGCGGCGCTGGTGTTCGTGCTGGCCAATCGGAGTGGTGATCCGTCTGACAGCTCGGATGTGCCAACTCTGGCGGGGTCGCCGCCGAGCGATGTGACCTTGGTGGACAAGGGCACGACGATCGAGATCAAGTGGGCTGATCCGACGGACGGGACGGTGTCCTTCATGGTCATCATGGGGCATCCGGGGCTGGAGCTGAAGCCGGCGGGGACGCTGGTACCAGGCAGAACGTCGTTCGAGATGGGTGGGCTGAACGCCACGTTGAACTACTGCTTCGCGGTGGTGGCGGTGTACAGCGGCAACAAGTTCGCGACGTCGCCGCAGGCGTGTACCAGCCGGGCTTCGGCTACTCCTCGATAGATCGCGGCCACTCTCCGCTAGCTTGATCACAGATCGTGACGAGGGTTATCCACAACGGGTAGAACCACCTATCGGCATCCCCCTATGATGGCCAACGTTCCGAAATCCGGTGGCCGTCCGACGGGGAGGAAGCGGCAGTGACCAGCGCAGACGGGGTGACATTGGACCGACCGAGACGCCGGTGGCGTCGCGGCTATCTGGTCACGATGGGCACCGTGCTCAGTCTTGCGGGTGGTCTCGGGCTGACCGTGTTCGGGCTGGGCTCGGCCGATCAGGCGGTGGCCAGCTTCGACGCCGCCTCGTGGGTGTGGTCCAAGGCCAAGGGCGAGGTGGCGCGCATCAACGGCGTCACCGCCAAGGTGGACACGCGGGTGGACGTGCCTAAGGCGCGCGGCCACGAGGTGCAGGTCGTGCAGAACGACCGGTTCGTGATCCTGCGCGATGTGACGACCGGCGCGATCGGGTCAATGAACCTGACCACGCTGCAGGAGTTCTGGGCGGCCTCGTCCACATCGGGCATCGGCGTGCGGGTGGCGTTGCACGAGGACGCCGTGTTCGTCATCGACACCGTTCAGGGCACGGTGCAGCAGCTCGACCCGGGCACGCTGGGCGCGGTCGGCAATCCGCTGCGGTTCCCGCCGGGCATCGCGGGGGGCGTGTTCGACGGCAAGGGCAAACTGTGGATCGCCTCGCCCAGTGAGGGCACCGTCAGCGCGGTCACCCCGGCGGCGATCTCGTCGGCCGCAGCAGACCAGACCAAGAGCGCACCCCAGCGCGTACGCACCGAGTCGGTGGCCCCGGCCGCCCACGACCTGGCGCTTTCCACGCTGGACGACGGCGTGGCCGTGCTCAACCGCACCAACAACGCCCTGGCCATGGTCAACGGCAGCGAACCCGGCTTCACCAACACCACCCTGCCGCTGGCCGGTCCGGGCACCCTGGCCCCGCACACCGACGGCAAGCAGGTGCCGGTGACCGTCCCGGATTCCCGGCACGTCTACGTGGTCGGTGACCGGCGGGTGGCCGCCGACTTCCCGGTGCCCGGCGACGGCGAGGGACTGCAGCCCGCGGTGGCCTGGCACGGCTACTTCTACGTGGCCGACGACAGCGGCCAGGTGCACGTGTTCAACTCGGCCGGGCAACCTCAGAAAGACATCAGCTTCCCCAACCCGGGCGGGCGGCTCGAGCTCGAGGTCCGCGAGGGCTACCTGTTCATCAACGCGCCGGGCTCGTCGATCGCGCGGGTCGTGGACGGCTCGCACGCGGTGCGCACCGTCGACAAGTACGCCGACGACGTGCTCGGCGGTGACCGGCCGCCGGTGCCGCCGCAGGCTCCCCCGCCGCCGCCCAAGCCGCGCAAGCCGGTCGTGAGCAAGCCCAGCCCGCCGCGCAACGTGCGGGCCGCCGCCGGCAACGCCGAGGCGCGGGTCACGTGGCAGGCCGCCAACGACAACAACGCCGCGATCACCCGCTACGTGGTCGTCGGGGCCGGGCGCACGTTCCAGGTCGGCGCCGACCAGCGCGCGCTGACCGTGACGGGGCTGGTCAACGGGCAGACCTACCAGTTCGCGGTGAGCGCGGTCAACAAGAAAGGCCAGGGCCCGGCCCGGACGAGCAATGCCGTGAAACCGACCTCCGAAGTCCCCGACGCCCCGACGGCGGTGACCGCCGAGGCCAAACCGGACGGCTCGGTCGTCATCAGCTGGCCCCCGGCCAACGGACAGGGCCTGGAGATCCGGCGGTACACGGTGACGGCGATCTCCGAGGGCGGCAGCGCCCCGATCGGCGACTCGGCCGAGGCATCGCTGACCATCAAGGACGGCCAGCTCGAATACGGCAAGCAGTACGCGTTCACCGTCGTGTCGGTCAACGAACGCGGCGCCGGGTCCAAGGCGTCGCCGGTCAGCGGCAGCGTCGTGCCCTACACCAAACCCGGCAAGCCCGAGGGCACCGACGCGGCGACCGCGGGCGACCAGGCCGGTTCGATCCAGGTGGCCTGGCAGCCGGCCGCCGACAACGGGCGGCCGATCACCAAGTACGTGGTCAGCGCGGGCGACAAGAAACTCGACGTCACCGACGGCACGGCGGCCACGCTGAGCGGGTTCGAGTCGGGCGCCACGGTCGCGGTCGAGGTGCGCGCGGTCAACGAGGCCGGCGAGGGCGAGCCGGGCACGGCCACCGCCAAGACGGTCGCGCTGCCGCGGATCACCATGACCGGGGTGGACGCGACGTTCAACACCGCGACGGTCAAGTTCAGCGTGGACGCCGGCGGCGGCACGGCCGCCTGCTCGGTGGCCAGCTCGGGCGGCGGCGGGTCGGCCTCGGGCAACTGCACCAGCCTCAAGGTGACCAAGCTCAAGCCGAGCACGGCGTACACGTTCACCGTCACCGCCAAGAACGCGGCCGGCACGGTCACCGCGCAGTCCAAGGGCACCACCGACGCGCTGTACGGCATCGCCACCTGCAAGAACGGCCAGGAGGGCGACACCGCGACGTACTGCAACAAGGACGTCGACGGCCGCAACGGCAACGAGATCTTCAGCGGCACCCGGCAGAACAACGCCCAGCAGGTCGGCTGGGCCAAGCCCGGCACCCGGCTGCAGTCGTACTGCAAGAAGTCCGGCGAAGAGGTCTACGCCTACATCTACAACAACGAGAAGCGCAGTACCTGGTGGATCCAGGTCAACTACAGCGGCAAGAACTACATCCCGTGGGCGTGGCTCAACCTCGAGGGCGGGGATGACCTGAACGACCTGCCGACCTGCTGAGAGCTAGCTTTTGAGGTACCAACAGTGACGGAACAACTGCCGCCGCAGCACATTAACGGGTTCGCCGAGGTGGCCGCCGCGCTCGCCGACCGCATCGGCGCGGTCGTGCTGGGCAAACCCGAGGTGGTGCGCCTGGCGCTGACCGCCCTGTTCGCCCAGGGTCACGTGCTGCTCGAAGACGTGCCCGGCGTCGGCAAGACCACCCTGGCCCGCGCGCTGGCGGCCTCCGTCAAGGGGCAGTGGCGGCGCATCCAGTTCACGCCCGACCTGCTGCCCTCCGACGTGTCCGGCGTGACGATCTTCAACCAGGCCAGCCGCGGGTTCGAGTTCCACCCCGGGCCGGTGTTCGCCAACATCGTCATCGCCGACGAGATCAACCGGGCCTCCCCCAAGACCCAGTCGGCGCTGCTCGAGGTGATGGAGGAACGCCGCGTCACCGTCGACGGCGTCCCGCACCCGGTGCCGCAGCCGTTCCTGGTGGTCGCCACGCAGAACCCGGTCGAGATGGACGGCACCTACCGGCTGCCGGAGGCCCAGCTCGACCGGTTCCTGGTCAAACTGTCGGTCGGCTACCCCAGCGAAGACGTCGAGGTCGAGGTGCTGCGCGGGGCGGCGCTGCGCTCCCCCGACGCGCTGGAACCGGTCACCGACACGGCCATCGTCGGCGAGATGGTGCGCATGGCCACCCGCGTCCACATCGCCGACCCGCTTTACACGTACGCCGTCCGGCTCGCCGCCGCCACCCGCAACCACCCGCAGGTACGCGTCGGCGTCAGCCCCCGCGGCGTGATCGCGCTGACCCGGGCCGCCTGCGCCTATGCCCTGATCAACGCGCGGGGCTACGTGCTGCCCGAGGACTTCAAGACGCTGATCGAGCCGGTGTTCGCGCACCGCGTGCTGCTCTCGGCCGACGCGCAGCTGCGTGGGGTGACCGCGGCCGAGGTTCTCGCGGACGCGGTGCGCTCGGTGCCGGTGCCGCTGCCCGACAACCGCGTCACGGCCGGGGCGTGACCACTCAACCGCCCACCGGAGAGCCGCCGCCGCCGGTCGGCAGCGCTCCCCCCACCCGCGGCGGGCCCCCCCCCCCCCGAACCCCCCAAACCCCCAGCCGCGGCCCCCCCCCCCCCCCCCCGGCGCGGCCCCCATATATAACTACCGCGCCCCGCCTCCTGTCTGTGAGCGATGCGTCGTCG
>NZ_JBVHFW010000035.1:0-16486 GCF_055562135.1 Actinoplanes sp. NPDC021490 | reverse complement strand
GGATGCCCACCCTCGCCCCCATCACCTTCAGCAGCGACGGCTGGCCCGTCCTGCAAACCGTCAACGGCCGCTGGGGCGCCACCTATCCCCGGCCCAACCTGCCGTGGCGGCCGGTGGCCCCGATGACCGGCAGCGACACCTTCTCCGGCACCACGCTCGGGCCCCAGTACGAGTGGAACCACAACCCGGACATGACGAAGGTCAGCGTGAACAACGGCCTGCGGCTGTCGGCCGCCACGGTCACCAACGACCTCTACAACGCCCGCAACACGCTGACCCGCCGCATCCAGGGCCCGTCCTCCACGGCGACCGTGCAGCTCGACTACTCGGCGATGGCCAACGGCGACCGGTCCGGCCTGGCCATGCTGCGCGACCGATCGGCGTGGATCGGCGTCCGCAAGGACAACGGCGTCACCCGGGTCTCGATGACCGACGGGCTGACCATGTCGACCAGCGGGTGGGGCACGACCGGCACCGGCAGCGAACGGGCCGGCGCCACCGTCAGCGGCGGCCGCATCTGGCTTCGGGTCAGCGCCGACATCCGGCCCGGGTCCGGGCGCACCGCCACGTTCTCGTACAGCACCGACGGCACGACGTTCAGCAGCCTGGGCCCGGCCTTCGCCCTCAACAACGACTGGCAGTTCTTCATGGGCTACCGCTTCGGCCTGTTCGAATACGCCACCCAGGCGCTCGGCGGCTCCGTCACGGTCGGCCAGTTCGCGGTCAGCACCCCCTGATCCCCGTACGCGCGTGAGAACTGCCCGACCCCCGCGATGAAAGAGGAACAGTCATGCGACACGTGATCAAACTGAGAGCCGCGGCCCTCGTCGGCGCGGTCGCCGCGGCGGGCGCCGCCGTCGCGACAGTCGTCCCGGCGCATGCGGCGGCGGCCGGGTGCTCGGTCCGCTACACGGTGACTTCGCAGTGGCAGGGCGGCTTCGGGGCCGAGGTCGCCGTCACCAACCTTGGTGACCCGGTCAACGGATGGACCCTGACCTGGTCGTACGGCGCGGGCCAGCAGGTCACCCAGGCCTGGAACGCCACCGTGACGCAGAGCGGCTCGCAGGTCACCGCCCGCAACGCCGCCTACAACGGGTCGGTCGGCTCCAACGCGAGCGTGTCGTTCGGTTTCAACGGCTCCTGGACGAGCGGCAACCCGGTGCCCACCGGGTTCGCCCTCAACGGCGTGACCTGCGGCGGCGGGACCGAACCCACGACCCCGCCGACCACCCCGCCCACGACGCCACCGACCACCCCGCCCACGAACCCGTCCGGCAGCACCGGATGCGGGCGGACTCCGACGCTGTCCAGCGGCACCCACACGATCCAGAGTGGCGGCAAGAGCCGGAGCTTCATCCTGCGCATTCCGTCCGGCTACAACAACACCACCCCGTACCGGCTGATCTTCGGCTTCCACTGGCGGGGCGGCACCGCGGCCGAGGTCAACTCGGGCGGCACCAGCGGCTCCGCCTGGTCGTACTACGGCCAGCAGGAACAGTCGAACAACACCGCGATCCTGGTCGCGCCGCAGGGCCTCAACGCCGGCTGGGCCAACTCCGGTGGCGAGGACGTGACCTTCGTCGACGACATGATCCGCCGCATCGAGGGTGACCTCTGCGTCAACCCCCGGCTGCGGTTCGCCACCGGGTTCAGCTACGGCGGCGGCATGAGCTACGCCCTCGCCTGCGGGCGGGCCAACGTCTTCCGGGCGGTCGCCGTGTTCTCCGGCGCCCAGCTCAGCGGGTGCGCCGGCGGCAGCCAGCCGATCGCCTACCTCGGCATCCACGGCATCAGCGACTCGGTTCTGCCCATCTCCCAGGGCCGGGCCCTGCGCGACCGGTTCGTCGCCAACAACGGCTGCACCCCGCAGAGCCCCCGCGAGCCGGCCGCCGGCAGCCGGACCCACATCACCACCGCGTACGCCGGATGCCGGGCCGGATATCCGGTCGTCTGGGCGGCGTTCGACGGCGGTCACCTGCCCGGCCACGTGGACGGCTCCACCACGGAGAGCGGCATCACGACCTGGACCAAGGGAGAGGTGTGGAGGTTCTTCTCCCAGTTCCAGTAGGGCCGGACACCGATCAGGAGAGACGATGAAACCCATTACTACAGCCCTGGCCTCGGCCGCGGGCATGTTGCTGGCCTCGGCGGCGGTCGCCGTGGCCCTCCCGGCCGGAGCCGCGGCCGCGGGCTGCTCGGTGCGCTACGCCGTGTCGTCGCAGTGGCAGGGCGGCTTCGGCGCCGACGTCACCGTCACCAACCTCGGCGACCCCCTCACCGGCTGGGCCCTGAACTGGACCTACGGCGCCGGCCAGACCGTCACGCAGGCCTGGAACGCCACGGTCACCCAGTCCGGCCCGGCCGTCACGGCCCGCAACGTGGGCTACAACGGCTCGGTCCCCACGGGCGGGACGGCGTCGTTCGGCTTCAACGGCTCGTGGACCGGCAGCAACCCGGCCCCCACCGGTTTCGCGGTCAACGGGGTGGCGTGCACCGGCGGCCCGGCCCCGGTCACCACGCCGCCGACCACCGGTCCGACCAGCGGCCCGACCAGCCCGCCGGCCACGGCCGACATCACGGTGAACAGCGCGACGAAGTATCAGACGGTGGACGGCTTCGGGGCCGCGACGCCGATCTGGGGTGGCGCCTGGTCGGCCGCCGAGACGCAGACGCTGGTCGGCCTGGGCGCCGGCCAGCTCGGCCTGTCGATCGTGCGGACCGGCATCTCCCCGGTCTCGGGTGAATGGCCGACTCAGGTCAGCGCGCTCAAGACGGCCAAGTCGTACGGGTCGGGGGTGAAGGTTCTGGCCTCACCGTGGACGGCGCCGGCCGCCTGGAAGACCAACAACAGCCGGGTCAACGGGGGCAAGCTCAAGACCGACTACTACGACGACTACGCCAACCACCTGAACAGCTATGTGCAGTACATGCGGGGCCAGGGTGTGCCGATCGACGTCACCTCGGTGCAGAACGAGCCCGACTGGCATCCGGACTACGACTCGATGGACTGGAACGGCACCGAACTGCGCAACTTCGTCCGGGACCAGGGCGCCAAGGTGCAGAACACCAAGCTGATGGTGGCCGAGGCGGTCAACTTCAACTACGGCTTCACCGATCCGACCCTCAACGACGCCGGCGCCCGCAACAACATCGGCTACATCGGCGGGCACCTGTACGGCACCGAGGATTCGGGCCGGCTCAAGCCGTACGCCCTGGCCGAGCAGAACAACAAGCCGGTGTGGATGACCGAGTGGAACTTCCACGAGGCCGACGGCAACGGCTCGAACATCTGGGGCAACCCCGGCAACCAGGCCGTCTGGGACGAGACGCTCGACGACATCATGCGCACGGTGCACAAGTCGATGGAATCGAACTGGAACGCCTACATCTGGTGGTACGGCAAGCGTTACTACTCGTTCATCGGCGACGGCGAGGCGGCGTACGGCACCACGGCCGGCGCCCCGCTCAAGCGCGGATACGCGTTCTCGCAGTTCGCCAAGTTCGTGCGCCCCGGCTACCAGCGCGTCGCCCTCACCAAGGACACCAAGACCAGTCCGCTGGAAGTGACCGCCTATCAGGGCGGCGGGAAGACCACGCTGGTCATCCTCAACCGGTCGGCCGGCGCGGTCAGCAACGCCGTACTCCAGGCGCCGCAGACCATCACCCGCGCCGAGCACTACCTGACCTCGCGCACCGACAACGCGGCGGCCCAGCCGACCAGCGTGAACGGCGCCCAGGTCACCGTCACCATCCCCGCACGCAGCATCTCCACCGTCGTGCTGACCCACTGAAATCCCCCCGCAGGAGAGGAACGCCATGGAACACAGAGCGAGAAAGGCCGGCCTGGCCTCCGCCGGCATCGCGATGCTGGCCTCGGCCGGCGCGATGGTGGCCCTACCGGCCGACGCCGCGGCCGCGGGCTGCTCGGTCGACTACGCCGTGTCGTCGCAATGGCAGGGCGGGTTCGGCGCGAACGTGTCGATCACCAACCTGGGTGACGCGCTCAACGGCTGGACGCTGACGTGGTCGTTCGGCACCGGGCAGTCGGTGACGCAGGCGTGGAACGCCACGGTCACCCAGTCCGGTTCGGCGGTCACGGCCCGCAACGTCGGCTACAACGGCTCCGTCCCCACCGGCGGCACGGCGTCGTTCGGCTTCAACGGCTCGTGGACCACCGGCAACCCGGTGCCGTCGAGCTTCGCCGTCAACGGCGTGACGTGTACGGGCGGCACGACGACCCCGACCACTCCCCCGTCGACCACAGCACCGACCACTCCGCCGACGACCACCCCTCCCACCACCCCGCCGCCAACGAGCCCGCCGGCCACGTGTTCGCTTCCGTCGTCGTACCGGTGGAGCTCGACCGGATCGCTGGCCAACCCCAAGTCGGGCTGGGTGTCGCTCAAGGACTTCACGACGGTTCCCTACAACGGCCGGCACCTGGTCTATGCGACGACGCACGACACCGGCACCAGGTGGGGGTCGATGAACTTCAGCCTGTTCACCAACTGGTCGGACATGGCCTCGGCCAGTCAGAACGCGATGTCGTCGGGGACCGTGGCGCCCTCGTTGTTCTACTTCGCGCCCAAGAGCATCTGGGTGCTGGCCTACCAATGGGGACCGACCGCGTTCTCCTACCGCACCTCGAGCGACCCGACCAACGCCAACGGCTGGTCCGCCGCCCAACCACTGTTCACCGGCAGCATCACCGGCTCCGGCACCGGACCCATCGACCAGACCCTCATCGGTGACGGCACCAACATGTACCTGTTCTTCGCCGGCGACAACGGCAAGATCTACCGAGCCAGCATGCCCATCGGCAACTTCCCCGGCAACTTCGGCTCCTCCTACACCACCATCATGAGCGACTCCACCAACAACCTGTTCGAAGCCCCGCAGGTCTACAAGGTCCAAGGCCAAAACCAATACCTCATGATCGTCGAAGCCATCGGCAACAACGGCCGCTACTTCCGCTCCTTCACCGCCACCAGCCTCGGCGGCACCTGGACACCCCAAGCCGCCACCGAAAGCAACCCCTTCGCCGGCAAAGCCAACAGCGGCGCCACCTGGACCAACGACATCAGCCACGGCGAACTCATCCGGGTCAACGCCGACCAGACCATGACCATCGACCCCTGCAACCTGCAACTGCTCTACCAGGGCCGCTCCCCCAACTCCGGCGGCGACTACGGCCTGCTGCCGTACCGCCCGGGCCTGCTCACCCGGCAACGCTGAGAACGCCCGGCCGTCCCCCGGGACGGCCGGGCACCGCCCCCCACCACCGCAGGAGAGATCCGACATGTCATCCCCCTCGCTCAGCCGCCGTCACCTGCTGCAGGCCGGCGGCGCCGCCGCCCTGGCCACCACGACCGGAGTGATCGCCCTCGACCCGCGCCCGGCCGCCGCCGCGGTCGTGCCGCCCGTCCGCCCGGACATCGGCGCGGCCGCGTTCCCCTTCGAACTCGGCCAGGTGCGGCTGACCACGGGCCGGCTGCTGGACAACCAGAACCGGACGCTGAGCTACCTGCGGTTCATCGACGTCGACCGCCTGCTCTACGTCTTCCGGGCCAACCACCGGCTGTCGACCAACGGCGCCGCGGCGAACGGCGGCTGGGACGCACCGTCCTTCCCGTTCCGCTCGCACGCGCAGGGTCACTTCCTCACCGCCTGGGCGCAGGCCTACGCGGTGCTGGGCGATACCACCTGCCGGGACAAGGCCAACTACATGGTCGCCGAGATGGCCAAGTGCCAGGCCAACAACGGGGCGGCCGGTTTCGGGGCGGGCTACTTGTCGGGCTTTCCCGAGTCGGACTTCGCTGCGCTCGAGGCCCGGACGCTCTCGAACGGCAACGTGCCCTACTACTGCGTCCACAAGACCCTGCTCGGGCTGCTCGACGTGTGGCGGTACACCGGCAACACCCAGGCCCGTACGGTGCTGCTGGCCCTGGCGGGCTGGGTCGACACCCGCACCGCCCGGCTGAGCGCCGGCCAGATGCAGGCGATGCTCGGCACCGAGTTCGGCGGCATGAACGAGGTGCTCACCGACATCTACCAGCAGACCGGTGACTCACGCTGGCTGGCCACGGCCCAGCGGTTCGACCACGCCGCCGTGTTCAGCCCGCTGGCCGCCGGCACCGACCAGCTCAACGGGTTGCACGCGAACACCCAGGTGCCCAAGTGGATCGGGGCCGCCCGCGAATACAAGGCGACCGGCACCACCCGATACCGCGACATCGCCACCAACGCCTGGAACATCACCACCCGGGCCCACACGTACGCGATCGGCGGCAACAGTCAGGCCGAGCACTTCCGCGCCCCGAACGCGATCGCCGGCTATCTGAGCAACGACACCTGCGAGCACTGCAACACGCACAACATGCTCAAGCTGACCCGGGAACTGTGGCTGCTCGACCCGGACAACGCCGGCTACTTCGACTACTACGAACGAGCCCTGCTCAACCATCTGGTCGGCGCGCAGAACCCGGCCGACAGCCACGGCGGCGTCACCTACTTCACCCCGTTGCGGCCGGGCGGGCGGCGCGGGGTCGGCCCGGCCTGGGGCGGCGGCACCTATTCGACCGACTACAACTCGTTCTGGTGCTGCCAGGGCACCGGCATCGAGACCAACACGAAGCTGATGGACTCCATCTACTTCTACGCCGGTACGACGCTGACCGTGAACCTATTCGTACCCTCGACGCTGACCTGGGCGCAGCGCGGCATCACGGTCACCCAGTCCACGACCTACCCGGTCAGCGACACCACGACCCTGACGCTGTCGGGTTCGATGAGCGGATCGTGGAGCATCCGGGTCCGCATCCCGTCCTGGACGCAAACTCCGGTGATCAGCGTCAACGGCGTGGCCCAGACCGTCACCGCGACGCCGGGCAGCTACGCGACCGTGACCCGCACCTGGGCCGCCGGCGACACGCTCACCGTCCGGCTGCCCATGCGGGTCACCATGCTGGCCGCCAACGACAACCCCAACGTCCAGGCGATCGCGTACGGGCCGGTGGTGTTGTGCGGAAACTACGGCAACACCACCCTGACCGGGCTCCCGTCGCTGACCACCTCGTCCATCGCCCGGACCAGCCCGTCCAGTCTCGCCTTCACCGCCACCGCCGGCGGCGCCGCCGTGCCCGTCGGACCGTTCTACGACGCGCACGGCTTCAACTACACCGTCTATTGGGCCACCGGCAGCGGCGGCGGCAGCGGCACCACGGTCAAGCTGGTCAATGTGGGCACCGGCCTGGTCCTCGGCGTCAAGGACATGTCGACCGCCGACGGTGGCCTCGCCGTGGTGTGGGGAGACTCCGGAACCGCCGACCATCAGTGGGCCCGGGTGGCGGACGGTTCCGCCGTCAAGTTCCGCAATGCCAACAGCGGCAAGGTCCTCGGCGTCGAGAACATGTCGACGGCGACCAATGCCCGCGTCCTGCAGTGGTCGGACACCGGAACCGCCGACCACCGCTGGACCCTGATCGACAACGGCAACGGCACCTACAAGATCCGCAACGTCAACAGCGGCAAACTGCTGGCGATTCTCAACGGCTCGAGCACGTGGGGCACCCAGGTGGTGCAGGACGACGACAACGGCAGCGCCGACAACGTCTGGCGCCTGGTCTGAACGCCGCGGCGCCCGGTGGATGCGCTCCGCCACCGGGCGTCGTCACCCGCTGCTCAGAAGAGGCACAGCGGGTTGGCCGGTTGCCGCGTCAGCCGGCGAAAAACCTGCTGAGGACCGGAGCGAGCACGGCCGGATCGGCCACGTGGCCCTCGACCTCGAGGGCGTCCCGCCGGGCGTCGGGCAGTGCGGCCGCGGCCGCGTCGGCCGCCGCACCGAAGAAGTCGACGGGCAGCCCGGCCATCCGCGAGTCGACCGTGATGCCGGTCGTCAGGAGCACCGGCTGCCGCACCATCGCGAGACGGTCTGCGGGCGGCGGGCCGTCTCCGAGGCATGCCGCGTCGTAGCGCAGCGTCGGCGCCAGCGCACAAAGCGCGGGCCACACCGGGGCGGCCTCCGCGCTCGCGATGTCCTGCTCGGACGATCCGGCGAGCCGCATGAACAGCCTGAGCGCCTGATCACGGTGGCCGGCGTCGAGCACGGCGTCGAGCTCGAGCCGGTACGCCTGCCAGGCCGAGATCATCGCGTCATCCACCTGGTACGGCACCTCGTGGACGGCGATCCGGTCGACCGGAAGCCCGGCGGCGGCCGCCTCGAACGCGAGTGCCCCGCCGGTCGACGCCCCGAACAGGTGCGCTCGCCCGCCGGCGGCGTCGATCACCGCCGCGAGATCGTCGACCTCCCGCTCGACGGCATAGGACCTGCCGTCGCCGCTGTCGCCACGGCCGCGGCGCCGGTAGTTGACGACGGCGAAGCTGCTCGCCAGGTGCTCGCCCAGCGCGCGATTCTCCGTGCCGTCGTCCAGACCACCCCCAATGAGCACCAGCGCCGGCCCCTCGTCGCCGAGCCGGTCGTAGCCGATCGACGTGCCGTCGGCCGAGCGCACATGCGGCATTCCAAGCTCCCTTGATCGCGGTAACTCCCAAACTAAGGCGCGTTTCATAACTGGACCAGATCGTCGAACAGTGCGGCCTGGCCACCTGGATCAGGCGTGGACGGAGTCGCCGAGGGCGTTGAAGGTCGCTTCCGGCCCGTTCCGGCGGGCCGAAAGGTCCCACGCGGTGTCGGCGATCGTGCCGGGGTCGAGGGTGGGCAGGGCGGCGGCCGCGGCCGGGCCGACCGCGGCGACGGCGTGCCGGTGGATGTCGCCGCGTTCGATGAGCCCGCCGATGACCAGCGCCCCGGCGTAGACGCCGGTGCCGGCCAGGGCCGCGTTCACGGTCAGGGCGTACGTGCGCAGCGCGGCCGAGGCGACGGCGAGGGCGCCCATGCCCGGCAGGGGAACGACAGCGCCGAGGCCCGCCACGTACAGAAGTGTGCCGTTGCGACGTTCGAGCATGCCGGGTAGCACCATCGCGGTGAGGTCGACGGCCGGGTGGACGAAGGTGTGCACGGCCGCGGACACGTCATCCGGCGTTGCTTGCAGGATCGGCGCCGGTCGTGCGGCCGGATCGGCAGCGCCGGGTCCGTAGTACACCGCGCCGATCGGGCCGAGCTTCTCGCTCGTCATGGTGACGGCAGCGCGTAGCTGGTCGGGCCGGGTGAGGTCGGCGGCGACGGCGATGGCGGTGATGCCGTCCTGCCGCAGCGAGGCCAGGTAGCTCTCGTGCCGGTCCGGGTGGCGCGACAGCAGGGCGACCGGATGTCCCTCACGACCGAACCGCCGGGCGACGGCCAGCCCGAGCCCCGGTCCCACTCCGGCGATGAGCATGCTGGAAATCTGTGTTGCGGGCACGTCGGCCTCCCCTGTCATGGTGGACAGGTGTCACTGTCGCGGCTCGGAGATCCGTACGAAAGAAGGCACTTATATGTCTGGTAGGAACACTGCTGTTCCTTCGCTGGTCGGCACGCCCCTGGCCCAGCAGGTGCCGGTCGCGGAGTATGCGGCGTGCCCGGTCACCGGTCTCTTTCACCGCCTCGGCGAGAAGTGGTCGCTGGTGACCCTGGTGCTGCTGGGCGAGAGACCGCACCGATTCAACGAACTGCATCAGCGGATAGAGGGCATCAGCCAGCGGATGCTGACCCGGACGTTGCGGGCGCTGGAGTCCGACGGGCTCGTGCGCCGCACGGTTCACCCGACCGTGCCGCCCTCCGTCGAGTACGCCCTGACCACGTCCGGGCAGACCGTGCTCGGCCCGATCTCCCAGGTCGCGAACTGGGCGGTCGAGCATCAGGCCACCGCGACGACCATGGGCCCGTCGCGATGGACGGGCCCATGAGCAGGGGCGGAAAAGAAGGCGTCAGGCCGGTGGGAGCGCCCGGATCACGGTCTGGGTGACCGTGGTGGCGGAACCCTTCGCGGTCACCCGCAGCGACACCTGGCCGTCCCGGGGCACAGCGGCCTGGTAGGCGCCGCCGACCCGGTGGACGGGGGTGGGCCGCCAGGTGGTCCCGTCGTCGGTGGAGACTTCGAGGGTCACCGAGCGGGTGCCCGCCGGAGGTGTCAGGCGCATCCCGGAGGCGGCCGGGATGATGCCGACGGCGCCGAGGGTGGGCACGGCCGCCGGGTCGGTGAACGTCCAGTCCACGGTGGTCGCCGTGGCTGTGGTGAAGGCGGCCGGGCGGCTCTGTTCCAGGTGCAGCCGGTAGGCGCCCGGAATCCGCGGCACCCGGAAGTTGGCCACGCCCGCGGTTCCGGAGATGGCCAGCTGCTCGCCGTCGCGGAACAGCGTGGTGCGGCCGGGGACGCGGGTGGTCGTGCCGACGTGCCCGGCGCTGTCGCAGGTCATGGCGACCCGGACGCGCAGCCGGTCACCGGTCCAGTCGTTGCCCTCGGCGGTGCGGCACGGGGCGATGACGGGGGCGTTGTAGGCCGCCGTGTAACGCCGGCCCGGCTCGTAGCGCCGCGGTTCGCCGGACGTACGGACCTCCTCGTAGTTCTCCTCCTCGCGCCACTCGTAGATGCCGGTGCTCCACCGCACGCCGCCGCCGGTGGTGAAGTAGCGCGTAGCCGAGACGTCGGTGGTGAGCGCGGCGAAGGTCAGCGGGTTCCCGGGCACGTGGACGCCCGCGTACAGGTTCGAGAAGCCGTCCGTGGTCTGCCGATGCATCTCGCCCGTCTCGACGGCGAGTTCCCCGGCGGTGACGGCGCCCGTGTAGCCGGTCGGCACGCGGCCCCGGAACGGCCAGGCGAGATGGTAGACCGCGGTGTCCGAGGCGTAGGCCAAGCGCACCACGGAGAGCAGGGTGTCGCTGTCCGCGCCGGCCTGGGCGCTGCTCAGGGCGCCGCCGTAACTGGTGACGGCCGACGACACCCAGCCTTTCGGAGCCCGTACGCCGAAAGCGACGGACCCGGCCTCGAAGCCCGCCCGGGAGTCCGGGACGGTGGCGGTCACCGGCTTGGCCAGGCGGGTGTCCACGGTGAGGTCGGTCGGACCGGTGACCGAGACCGACGGGTGCGCGACCGCGATGCTGGTCCAGGTGCCGTCCGCGGCCTCGCCGTAGTACTGCGTGAGGATCGCGTACCGGCCGGTGGGCACGCGCAGCGAGACGTCGGGCGTCCACGGGTAGTCGAACAGGGTGTCGTGCAGGTACGGCGTGTCCAGGCCGATGACCTGGGTGTAGTGGCCCTCGGTGGGTTGCCCGTCCGGGCCGAGCACGTGCAGGTCGAGGCCGGCCTTGGTGGTCTCGCGCACCACGGCCACCGGGGTGGTGACGACCTGTTCGCCGGCGGTGGCGGTGAGCTGCCCGGTGTGGGCGCCGCCGGGCAGCCCGGCCGGGACGGTGACCCGGGCGGTCGCGGTGCCACCGGCGGGCACGGTCAGCGCGGGGGTGTTCACCGTGAACGGCGCGCCGACCTTCAGAGTCATGGTCAGCGGCCGGGAGCCGTTGTTGCGGTAGACGACGTTGCGGGTGTTCCCGCTGCCCAGGTTCAGGCTGGGCGGGTCGGCCAGCACGGTCGTGCGCACCGCGCGGGCGACGTCGACGCGGCCGGCGCCCTGGGCATAGACGCCGACGCCCGGGGTGGGCCGGGCGGAGCCCATCAGGGCGGCCTTGAGCTGAGCGGGCGTCCACCCGGGGCGCTTCTGGGCGAGGATGGCCGCGCTGCCCGCGACGTGCGGCGCCGCGAACGAGGTGCCGCTGCCGCTGTCGTACGGTCCGTCGCCGGCGTCGCGGCTCATGGCGTGGGTGATGTCGACGCCGGGCCCGGTGATCTCCGGTTTGATGCTGTCGCCGTCCGGGCCGGGTCCGCGGCTGGAGAAGGCGGCGAGCTGGTCGTCCGAGTCGACGGCGCCGACGCTGAGGGCGGCCGCGGCGTCGGCGGGCGAGTTGATCAGGTAGTCGTCGCCGTGGGCCGGGTTGTTGCCGTTGTTGCCGTCGTTGCCGGCGGCGACCACGAACAGGGTGCCGTACTTGCCGGTCATCTCGTCGACCGCGGCCTCGAGCGGATCCGTCCCGGCGGTGTTCGGGAAACCGAGGCTCAGGTTGACGATCCGGGCCTGCTGGATGCCGGCGGTCCACTCCATGCCGGCGATGACGGCCGACTCGGTGATGTCGAAGTCGCCGACCTTGGCCGAGACCAGGCGGGCGCCGGGAGCGACACCCCGGTAGCGCCCGTCGGACGCGTCGCCGGTGCCGGCCAGGATCGAGGCGACCGCGGTGCCGTGCCCGTTGAGGTCGTGCACCTCGCCGGTGCCGCCGGGGGTGAAGTCGGCCTGCGCGGCGACCACCGGGGCCAGGTCGGGGTGGGTGACGTCGACGCCGGAGTCGACGACGCCGACGGTCACGCCCTGGCCGGTGAGACCGTCCTGCCAGGCCAGGGTGGCGCCGATCTGCTGGACGCCCTCGGCCGCGGTGAACTTTCCCTTGGCGTCGAGCCAGATCTTGCCGCGGGCCGTGCGGGCCTTCCAGTTCCGGGCCAGATCCTTTTTCGGCGTACGCACGGCGGTCGCGCCGAGGCTGGGCAGCGCGCGGACGCGGGCGCCGCTGGAGGTTGCTCCTCCGCCGGCGATCAGCGGGAGGTCGGCGCGCCGGTCGTCGTAGCCGGCCGCGACGAGCCCGGTCACGTCGAACAGGCGGGGGTCGAGCCGGTCGGCGCGCAGCAGTGGCATGGCGTCGGCCGGGACGACCCGGGTGCGTCCGCCGGCCGTGCTGGTCGCCATCGGGATGCCGGCGCGGCCGGGCCCGGGCGTCACGGTGACGGCGCCGCCGGTCAGGGTGACCCGGTCGCCGGTGATCAGCGTGACGGTCGGCCCCGGGGCGGCGCCGGTCGGCTCGGCGGCGCGGGCGGGACCGGCGGCGAACGGGGCGGCCGACAGGACCAGGGTCAGTAACGCGGCCGCGGCGATCGATTTTCTTCGTGGTGTGGACACACCCGGATAGACGAACGCCTCCGCCGTTTTGTGCACATTGGACCGCGGCTTTCCGGAAAATCTTCCGCCTCGGACCCGGGGCACACCGCCTGCGTAACAGTTTTCAGTGCGCGTTTTTTTGCGGCATTGATAAAGCGACGCAAAGGGCTGCGGCATTCCGGCGACTTTCGCATTCCTGTTCCGTAAGTTCCGGAGCATCAGCACCACCCAGGGCGTACGCCACCGGCCGCACCTCCCCTTTTTCCGCCAACACAGCAAGGTTTTCCCAGGTAAAGCCCGCAAGACGATCATCGCCGCCATAAAGAATCGTCAACAACTTCCGGCGAGTTTCCGGAAACTATTGTTTCGCCGGTGTTACTCGTGCCAGCATGACCGCAAATCGAAGTACATCGTTCTTTGGTTCGGGTCGCGTGTTCCGCGCGACGGCCCGGACGCGGGACAGCGAAGGGAGAACCCTGTGGCAATCAGGTCTTCTGGCCACTCCGCGGGCTCGGGGCGGAGTCGATCCACGCGGATGCGGCTGCTGATCAGCGGCGCCGTCGCCGCCGTCGCGGCAGCGGGCGTGGTAATGGTGACGCCGGAGGCGAACGCCGCCGCCGGCACTCTCGGCGCGGCGGCCGCCCAGTCGGGCCGGTACTTCGGCACGGCCATCGCCGCCGGTCGGCTCAGCAACTCGGCGTACACCACCATCGCCGCGCGCGAGTTCGACATGGTGACCGCCGAGAACGAGATGAAGCCGGACGCCACCCAGCCCCAGCGGGGTCAGTTCAACTTCAGCTCCGGCGACCAGATCTACAACTGGGCCACCCAGCGCGGACTGAAGGTGCGCGGCCACACCCTCGCCTGGCACGCCCAGCAGCCGGGCTGGATGCAGAGTCTCAACGGCAGCAGCCTGCGCCAGGCGATGATCGATCACATCAACGGCGTGATGGCGCACTACAAGGGCAAGCTGGCCGCCTGGGACGTGGTCAACGAGGCGTTCAACGAGGACGGCAGCCGGCGGTCCTCCAACCTGCAGGGCACCGGCAACGACTGGATCGAGGTGGCGTTCCGCACGGCGCGCGCCGCCGACCCGTCGGTCAAGCTCTGCTACAACGACTACAACATCGAGAACTGGTCGTACGGCAAGACGCAGGGCG
The DNA here is from genome assembly GCF_055562135.1 of Actinoplanes sp. NPDC021490. Classification (NCBI taxonomy): domain Bacteria; kingdom Bacillati; phylum Actinomycetota; class Actinomycetes; order Micromonosporales; family Micromonosporaceae; genus Actinoplanes; species Actinoplanes sp. NPDC021490. The sequence goes on along the minus strand of NZ_JBVHFW010000035.1, from coordinate 2,411 downwards.
TCTACAACATGATCCGGGACTTCAAGTCCCGCGGCGTGCCGATCGACTGCGTGGGGCTGCAGACCCACTTCACCGGCGGCAGCTCACTGCCGGGCAACTTCCAGACCACCCTGTCGAGCTTCGCCGCCCTGGGCGTGGACGTGGCCCTGACCGAGGTGGACGTGACCAACGCGTCGACCTCGCAGTACGCCGGGCTCACCCAGGCCTGCCTCAACGTGCCGCGCTGCATCGGCATCACCGTCTGGGGCGTACGGGACAGTGACTCCTGGCGCTCCAGCGAGAGCCCGCTGCTGTTCGACAACTCGGGCAACAAGAAGGCCGCCTACAACTCGGTGCTCAACGTCCTGAACTCCGGCACCCCGTCGACTCCGCCGCCGACCACCACCACTCCGCCGCCGACCACCACCCCGCCGCCCTCGGGCGACGCGAAGCGGATCCTGGGTCAGCAATCGGGACGGTGCCTCGATGTGCCCGGCGCCTCGCAGACCAACGGCACGCGGGTCCAGCTCTACGACTGCAACGGCCAGACCAACCAGGCCTGGACGCTCACGTCGGGCAAGCAGCTGACCGTGTACGGCTCGAGGTGCCTCGACGCGGCCGGCTCGGCCAACGGGTCGGCGGTGCAGATCTACAGCTGCAACGGTCAGGCCAACCAGCAGTGGAACGTCAACAGCAACGGCACGATCACCGGCGGCCAGTCCGGCCGCTGCCTGGACGTGTGGGGAACCGGCAACGGTCAGCAGGTCCAGCTCTACGACTGCAACGGACAAGCCAATCAGCGCTTCAGTCTGAGCTGATTGCGTGAGTGCGAAGCGGTGCGGCGGCCGGCAGCGGTCACCGCACCGCTTCACCGTGCCCTCGATCGAACTTCCGTACCGGCTTCCGGAAGTTTCGGTACTTCCGGCCCGGAGCATCTCCAGAAGGTCCCGATTCGGCTTCGCTGATCGAGGAACAGCCGAGATCACAGGGCACCTGAGCTGCGTAGATACAACGATCCGGGGCTCGAAGATCGACTTCGGTATTTCCGCAGGGTTTCCGTAAGTTGTTGACAAGGCCGAGTGATTCAGGCCACGATCTCGCAATGACGGCCTTCGATGACCGTCATCCCCGCCACGGCGGACGACCGGGGCTCACGGTGACTCCGTCTTCGTCACCGACATATCCCCGATGTGGTTGGCCGTGCCCGTGGGGCTGTTCCCCGGCAGCCCCTTCACGAGGAGGACCGCACTCACATGACCGCAGATCTCGCCCAACCGAAGCGCCGCCGACGCGGCCGCATCCGCTTGCTGGCCGGTGCCGCTTGCGCCTTGGCGATGACCGTCTCCGGAGTCATGGTGGCCGGCGCCGCACACGCCGAAGCCGACCGGACCGTCAGCTCCAACACCACCGGCACGCACAACGGCTACTACTTCTCGTTCTGGAAGGACAGTGGCAACGCCAGCATGACGCTGCGTGCCGACGGCCGGTACTCCAGCAGCTGGGACCGCAGCACCAACAACTGGGTCGGCGGCAAGGGCTGGGCCACCGGCAACCGGCGCACGGTGAGCTACTCGGGCACCTACAACCCGGGAAACAACAACACCTACCTCGCCCTGTACGGATGGACGCGCAACCCGCTCATCGAGTACTACGTCGTGGAGAACTTCGGCAGCTACAACCCGAGCAGCGGCGCCACCCGTATGGGCACCGTCACCACCGACGGCGGCACCTACGACATCCTGCGCAGCCAGCGGGTCAACGCGCCCTCGATCGATGGCAACCAGACCTTCTACCAGTTCTGGAGCGTCCGGCAGCAGAAGCGCAGCTCGGGCACCATCACCACGGCGAACCACTTCGACGCCTGGGCCCGCGCCGGCCTCAACCTGGGCACCAACCACAGCTACCAGATCATGGCTACCGAGGGCTACCAGAGCAGCGGCAGCTCGGACATCACCGTCCGCGAGGGCAGCAGTGGTGGGGGCGGCACGACCACTCCCCCGCCGACCGGCGGCGGCAGCAACTGCACCGCCACGTTGTCGGCCGGCCAGCAGTACGGCGACCGGTTCAACCTCAACGTCTCGGTCGCCAACACCAGCAACTGGACCGTCGGGCTCGCCCTCAACGGTGGCCAGAGCATCCAGAACAGCTGGAACGCCTCGGTCAGCGGCACCAGCGGCACCGTCACCGCGACGCCGAACGGCAACGGCAACAACTTCGGCGTGACGATCATGGCCAACGGCAACTGGACCTGGCCAACCGTCACCTGCCGGACTAGCTGACCCCTGTGGCGGGGGGGGGGGGGGGGGCCCCCCCCCCCCCCCCCCCGCGGGGGGGGGGGGGGGGGGGGGGGGGGGGGGGGGGGGGGGGGGGGGGGGGGGGGGGGGGGGGGGGGGGGGGGGGGGGGGGGGGGGGGGGGGGGGGGGGGGGGGGGG
>NZ_JBVHFW010000034.1:0-21136 GCF_055562135.1 Actinoplanes sp. NPDC021490 | reverse complement strand
CGCCGCACGATCCAGCGCGACCTCGAAGACACCCTCTCCGAGCAGATCCTGTTCAACGAACTGCGCCCCGGCCAGATCGTCGTCGTGGACTGCGAGGGAGACCCCGACAACGTCGAGAAGTCGAAGCTGACTTTCACCGGCGCCGACCGGGGTGTCGCGGTTCCCGACGCGGTTCCGGCCGACCTTGGGGCGACCACCTCCGAGGAGTAAGCCACATGGAACGGCCCGGCTGCGAGCTTCGCAGCCGGGCCGTTTCGCATTCCCGCCCCAGCAAGTGAGGGGCGGGCCCGCGCACGCGGTGGGGGGAACGCGTGCGCGGGGTCCGAGGGGTCAGCTCAGCCGCACGACCGTGCCGGTCGAGCCGAGAGTGACCGTGGTGCCGGAGATCCGCAGGTAGCCGCCGTCGGTCCGCAGCCGAAGTCCCGTACGGACGGTCTCGCGGCGGAATCCCAGCGGGTTCGGGCCAAGCCGCAGGCCGGGGCCGACGAACTGGTCCGGGTGGTCGACCGAGCGCAGCACCTCGGTGCCGTCGTCCCGGGCCTCGAACCGGAACTGCGTCGCGGCCAGATCACGCGGCGCCCGCTCGGCGACGATCGCGCCGCCGGTCGAGTGCCGCACGAAGTCGTCCGGCCGGTCCGCCGGCGAGATCCGCACGATCGGCCCGCCGTCGCCCACCGGCACGCCGAACAGCGGGGTGCCATCCGGATGCCAGTAGAGCCGCTGCACCTGCGCATGCCGGTTCGGGTCGTAGAGCGGGTCGCCGGTGATGTCCCGGTAGTCGCGGGCGTGATAGACCAGCACGTCGGTCCGCCCGTCCTCGGCCACGGTGAACGAGTTGTGCCCCGGCCCGAACCGTTTCGTCTCGGCGTTGGTCACGAAGATCGGGTCGGGCGTCTTCACCCACGAGTCCCGCGCGAGCAGATCGGCGTCCGCGTCCGCGGTGAGCAGACCCATGCAGTAGCGCGCGTCGGTGGCGCTGGCCGAGAAGGTCAGGAACACCCGGCCGTTGCGGATCAGGACGGCCGGGCCCTCGTTGACCCGGAAGCCCTGGATCTCCCAGTCGCGGGTCGGCGTCGTGATCCGGGTCGGCTTGGTGGCCAGCGACCACGGCGTGCCCATCCGGGCGATGTAGAGGCTGGTGTTGACCGCGATCTCGGGCTCGCTCTGCGCCCACACCAGATAGCGCCGCCCGCGGTGCGCGAACGTCGTGGCGTCCAGCGTGAAGCCGTCCCACTCGGTGATCAGCTGGGTCTTGAGCTGCCAGCCGCTCGGGTCGAGCGGGTCGGCCAGCGGTGATTCGAGCACGTAGGTGCGGATCCGGAACACGTCGTCGGAGTCGCCGGCCGCGAAGTACACGTACCACTTGCCGTCGATGCGGTGCAGTTCCGGCGCCCAGATGTGCCCGGCCATCTTGCCGGTGGCCGGGCGCCGCCAGATCACCGCCTCGGCCGCGCCGGTCAGCCCGGCCAGGGTGGACGCCCCGCGCAGGGCGATCCGGTCGTATTCGGGCACCGAGCCGGTGAAGTAGTACATGCCGTTGGTGCGCGGCGTGATGAACGGATCGGCTCGCCGGCTGACGAGCGGCTGGATGGTCGGGACGCCGTAGATCTCGGCGTCGGTGCGGGGAACGGCGGCCTTCGCGGCGCCGGCCCCGGCCAGCCCGGCGATTCCGACGCCGGCGGCCGTGCCGAGCAGGATGCGACGTCTCATCGGGTCTCCAGACGCAGGAAGGTGACCGAGCTCGCCGGGAACTCGCGGGTGAAGGTCGACCCCAGGCCGCGCACCGTGCTGGTCACGGGCCGGATCGGCTCGGCCGAGCGGGTGTTCTGCTCGCCCGGGTCGCCGGTCAGGACGGTCATGCGGCCGGTCGGGGCGACGCGCAGGCCACCCAGGTCGACCCTGGTCAGGGCCGGGGCGGCCGAGGCGTTGACGACCTTGACGATGATCTCGCCGGCCCGAGTGTCGCGGGTGACGACCTGCGCGAACGGCTCGGTGACCTGGTTGTCGTCGAAGCTGCCCCACACCTCGCCGTCGCGGATCAGCGTCACCTTGGTGCCGCGGACCTCGATCCTCAGGTCGTACGTCTGCCCGGTGTTGATCGTGTCGGGCCGGGTGAGCAGCTGCTCCTTGGCGGCGGCCGACCCGGTGGCCTTCTCGATCGCGCCCTGGGTGTTGTTCCAGCCACCCAGATTCCACCAGTACCAGGTGCCCGAGTCCTTGATCCCGAACGGGATGAGGAAGCCCTCGTCACCGGCGGTCTTGGTCGCTTTCAGTGTGATGTCGTAGTCGGTCGCGGTGATGTCGGTGGCCGCGGCGACCATCGCGTTCTCGGCGGCCACGTCGGTCTGCGCGTACGCCCCGTCGGTCACCGTCCACGTGCCGCGGTTCTCGATCGGGCTCCAGCCGTCCGCGTTGCCGTCGTCGAAGGTGTCCTCGAACAGCACGGTCCCGTCCGGCGTGGTCACCTTGAGATCGTCGTAGCGGGCCGCCGTACGCCACGTGGAGAGCCCGACCCGCCCGGTGATCGGCTTGGGCTGCACGACCCGGCCGCCGGTCACCGAGGACGGCACGACCCGGTCGCCGACGTTGGTCATGAACAGCTTCTGCATCTGGTAGCTGGTCGAGCCCCACGACTCGTCGTTGTCGAACCAGATCAGGTCGGGCCGCCACTGCACGTTGTCGATGTTGGCGAGCAGGGGCGCGTACGAGGCCATCTTGACCACGTCGGCGTTGCGTTCGAGGCCGGTCATGTATGCGGCCTCGGCCAGCGAGTTCGCGAACTTGGCATCCTGGGACGCGTACTCGCCGAGAAAGACCTTCGGGCCACTTCGGTCGTACGAGTCGTAGCGGTCGTTGTTCTGCAGGAACCAGTTCGGGCTGTTGTAGTAGTGCTCGTCGACCATCTCGGTGCCGGCCGCCCGGTTCTTGGCCCACAGGTTGTCGAAGGTGACGCCCATGTCGTCCGGCCCGGAGTTGCTGATCACCGTGATGGCCGGGTACTTCGCCTTGATCGCGTCGCGGAACTCGAGGAAGTTCGCGAAGTACTCCTCGGGCAGGTTCTCCTCGTTGCCGACCGCGACCATGGTCAGGCCGAACGGCTTGGGGTGGCCCATCCGCGCGCGCAGCTTGCCCCAGGTCGAGGTGGCCGGCCCGTTGGCGAACTCGATCAGGTCGAGCGTGTCCTGGATGTGCCGCCGCAGCAGGGCGGGGTCGTCGGTCGCGCGGTTCTGGCCGCAGCCGGTGACCAGCGCCGGCACCACGGGCAGCGGGGCCGCGCCGATGTCCTCACTGAACTGGAAGTATTCGTAGTAGCCGAGCCCGTAGCTCTGGTTGTAGCCCCAGAAGTTCGCGTTGGTGGCCCGGGTCTCGACCGGACCGACCGTGTCCTTCCACTGGTACGAGCGGGCGCGCGGGAAGTCCGACGCCGCGTCGTAGGCCTCGTGGCTGCCGGTGTTGACCAGGCACCCGCCGGGGAAGCGGACGAAACCGGGGCGCAGGGCGGCCACCTTGTCGGCCAGGTCTTTGCGCAGGCCGTTGGCGCGTCCCTTGTACGTGTCCCGCGGGAACAGCGACACCATGTCGAGCCGGTGGGTGCCGGTGCCGGTGGCCGACACCGACAGGCGCCCGGCGTCGCTGGTGCTCGTGGCGCGCAGCGTGCCCGCGTACCGGGACCAGCTGTCGCTCTTGACGTTGATTTTCAGCGGGGCGGCGAGCGCGGTGCCGTCGGCGTTCGCCAGCGAGACCGTCAGCGGCGAGCCGGAATCCGAGCGGGCCCAGACCGAGAAGTCGTAGCGGTCGCCCTTCTCGACGGCGATGCCGCTGTTGTAGCCCGCGTTGGTGACGCTGCCCGGGCCGGTGAGCCGCAGGTAGGTGCGGTTGCGCTCGTTGAGGCGGGCCGCATCGTCGACCGTGGCCGCCGTGCCGGTGGCCGTCCAGCCGGTCAGCCCGGTGTAGGCGCGGTTGTCCGCGGCCTGGAACTCGAAGGAGCGGTTGCGGACCAGTTCGGCGTAGAGACCGCCGTCGGCCGCGTAGTTGATGTCCTCGAAGAAGACGCCGTACATCTCGTCGCCGATGGCCGGACCGGGCTTGGCCGGGTCGACGGTGATCGTGTAGTCGGGCGTGGGAGCGGCGGCGGCCGGTGGAGCGACCGCCAAGGGCAGTGCGGCCAGGGCAACTATCGCGCCGGCCGTTCGGGATCGGAAGCGGGCCACAGGGGTCCCCCCTTGTTCGCGCGAACACCGTTCCTCCGCAGGACTTACCGGTGCCTTTGTTAGTGCACCTGAAAGGCGGTGTACGCGTGATAGTGGTCGATGTTAGCGTTCACCATAGAGGGAAGCGCCAGCGAAGACCAGGGTGCTCAGAGAGCTTGCGGAGGGACGCGGGGCCCGTCACCGGCCAGCACGAAGACGTCCTCGGTCAGCGGCTCGACCAGGCCGTCCTCGACCAGCCCGGCCAGCGCGCGGGCCCGCTGCACGTCGTCGTTCCACACCTCGTCGAGGCGCTGCCGCGGCACCGGTCCGGTCGCGTGGCGCAGCACCTCGAGCAGCAGCCCACGCACCTGGCGGTCGGTTCCGGCGTACCGCTGCGGCTTGCGGCTCGGACCCCCGAGCGCGGGGGAGCCGCTCAGCCGCCACGCGCACACGTGCTCGAAAGGGCACTCATGGCAGCGCGGTGAACGGGCCGTGCAGACCAGCGCGCCCAGCTCCATGAAGGCGATGCTCGCGCGGGCCGCCCGCGCCGGCTCCTCGGGCAGCAGTTCGGCCGTCGCGACCAGGTCGGCGGCGGTCGTGTTCGGTCCCGCGTCGGGTTTGCCCTCGACGGCCCGCGACACGACACGGCGGACGTTCGTGTCGACCACCGGGTGGCGTTGCCCGTACGCGAAGGTCGCCACCGCCCGTCCGGTGTAGGTGCCCACGCCCGGCAGCGCGAGCAGTTGGTCGAGGCCGGACGGCACCCGGCCGTCGTGGCGCTCGACCATGGCCACCGCGCAGGCGTGCAGCCGCATGGCCCGGCGCGGATAACCCAGCCGGCCCCACATGCGGATCGCCTCGGACGGCGGGTCGGCCGCGAGGTCGGCCGGCGTGGGCCAGCGCGTCATCCAGGAGCGCCAGGCGGGCTCCACCCGGACGACCGGGGTCTGCTGCAGCATCACCTCGCTGACCAGCACACCCCAGGCGGTGGTGTCGGGCTGCCGCCAGGGCAGATCGCGGGCATTCTTGTCGAACCACGTGATGGCGTCATCGGCGAGAGTCATGGCAGGTCTTACTGTAGGCAGGTGCATGAGCTCGCCATCACCGTCATCGGTCCCGACCGGACCGGCATCGTCGCCGACGTGGCCGAGGCGCTGGCCGGCGTCGGGGCCAACCTGACCGACTCCACCATGACCCGCCTGCGCGGACACTTCACGATGACCCTGATCTGCACCGGGCCCTCCGCGTCCTCGGCGGTGGAAGCGCTCGAGTCGCTGGACGATGTGGTCACCTCGGTGCGTTCGGTCTCCCCGGAATCCGATAAATCCGACAAGGGCGAGCCATACGTGGTGAGCGTCCACGGCGCCGACCGGCTCGGCATCGTCGCGGCGGTGACCCGGGTGGTCGCCGCGGGCGGCGGAAACATCACCGATCTGAGCACGCGTCTGGCCGGCGCCCTCTACGTGCTGATCGCCGAGGTCGACGTCCCTGCCGGGGCCGCCGACGAACTGGCCGAACAGCTCGCGGTGGCCGCGGCCGAACTGGGCGTCGAGGTGACCCTGCGACGCGCCGAGTCGGAGATCCTGTGACCTCGCCGATCACCTGGGACGGTCCGGAGGGCACGGTCCGGCCGGTCGTCACCGCGCCCGACACGGTGCTCAGCACGGTCGGCGACGAGGTCGACCCGGCCGACCCGGCGGTCGTGCGGCTGGCGGCCGACCTGGTCGCCACCATGCGCGTCTCGCCCGGCTGTGTCGGCCTGGCCGCCCCGCAGGTCGGGGTGGGCGTCCAGCTTTTCGCGGTCGACGTGACCGGCCACCCCAAGGCCGCCACCACGCACGGCACGTTCGTGCTCTGCAACGCGAAGGTCATCGAGGCCAGCCGATGGAAGGCCGGGCGCGAGGGCTGCATGTCGGTGCCCGACCTGACCGGCGACGTCAAGCGGGCCGGGCGCGTCGTGGTCGTGGCAACGCTGCCCGGAAGCGGCGAAGAGGTCACGGTGACCACCGATGCGTTCGAGGCGCGGGCGCTGCAACACGAGATCGACCACTGCGCCGGAAAGCTTTTTCTCGATCGTGTCGCCGGGGCGCACGCGATCTACCAGCGTAAGGTCTACCTTTGACGTCCACCGCCGCGGTTTTGTTGTGAGTCGGTGTCGCATAACCCCGGCGCGTCGCGGCTGACTCGCGGGCGCGCGGGTTTACCGTGGGCCCCACTATGCGATCGACGGTTGGTCCCCTTCCCTCCGCCGTCTACTGGCGGCGCCGTGCAGTCGTGCTGGGCGCAGTGCTGCTCGGCATCATCGTGCTGTTCGTTTCCTGTTCCGGTGGCGACGACAACAAGGGCAAGAAGCAGGGGCAGACACCGACGTCGAACTCGTCGGAGCTGCCCACGCCGGAGCCGTCCTCGCCCGGACCGACGTTCCTGGACGGTCGCCCCGGCAACAACGGACCCTCGCTGCCCGCCCCGGGCGACCTGCAGGGCGGCCAGCCCTCGGGCGACGCCCAGGAAACGCTGCCGCCGACCGGAGGCAGCGGCACGGGAACGGGCACGGGCACGGGTGCCGACGGGCAGAACAACAACGTCACCGCCCCGGCCGACGGCACCTGCGCCGACGGCGAGCTGACGGTCACCCCGATTCCCGCGTCGACCAACCTCAAGCGCGGCCAGTCGGTCCAGATCTCCCTGAAGATCAAGAACACCGGCCAGCGTACGTGTTCCCGCGACGTCGGAGCCGACCCGCAGGAGCTCTACATCGACTCCGGCGCCCGCAAGTACTGGTCGTCCGACACGTGCAGCACCGCCAAGGGTGGCGACGTCCGGCAGCTCCCGCCCGGCCAGGAGCTGTCGTACCAGGTCACCTGGAACGGCCGCCAGTCGAGCACGTGCGCCGGCGACTCGGCGTCCGGCCCGAACCCGCCGCCCGGCCAGTTCGAGCTGCGGGCCCGCCTCGGCACGCTGGTGAGCAACCCGGTCACGCTGACCATCTCGGCCTGAGTGGTCGCCGCACTCGAGCTCTATCTGGACGTGGACGCCACCCGCCGCGTCCGCACCCTGTGGCGTGCCCTGGAGGACGAGGGCATCCCTACCCTGGCGTCCCTGCTCAACGACAAGCACCGCCCGCACGTCTCGCTGGCCGCGGCCCGCCGGCTGACCCCGTCGGCGGTCGTCGAGGCGCTGGACGGCCTGGCGGTGGGTCGCGGCCTGACCTTTGACATGGACTTCGTGGGCCAGTTCGTCGGACGCGTCCTGTGGCTCGGCATCACGCCGACGGCCGAACTGCTGGCCCGCCATGCTTCGGTGCACGCCCGCCTGTCCGCGGCCGGCGTCGACACCTGGGACCTCTACCAGCCCGGCCGCTGGGTCCCGCACTGCACCATCTCGATGCGCGTGCCCAACCCCCAGATGGCCCCGGCCATCCGCCGCTGCCTGGAAATCCTGCCCCTGCGGGCCACCGTCACCGGCGCCGCCGTGGCCGACCACGCCAACGACATCGACGTGCCGCTGCAGTGATCCGCCGGCGTGACGCTCGCCCTCGCTATCCCGCTGCGACCGGAAGCCGCGGGTATCACGCTGTGAACGGAGCCGCGCTTTCTTGCTGGGACCGGTAGCCGCGCGGCTAGCGGAAGCCGGTGAACGAGAGCAGGATCCAGCCGATCGCGGTCAGGGGGAGGGCGATCAGCAGGGCCAGGCCTCGCTGGGGCCAGGAGCGGCCGGCCAGCAGGGTGGTCAGCACGCCCAGGGCGATCAGGACCAGGCCCGACTGCCATTGCGAGGCGGTGCCGTACGAGGGGTCACCGATCCGGCGCAATTGGATGACGGCCTCGGCGAACATGACGGCGCCGGGCATGGCCAGGGCGATCGTCTGCAGGCGACCGGGCGTACGGGCGATCGCGCCGGCCGCCCCGAAGACCGCGCCCGCCACCACGCCCAGGCCCATCCACAGCCAGGCGTTGACGTTGTACGCGTTGGACAGGGTGTCGTTCTGGATCGCCGTGGCCGCCAGGTAGTAGCACGGCACGGCGACGACCAGGCTGACGATCGCCCCGAGCACGCTCACCGGCAGGCTCCAGCGGAACCGGAACGTCAGCAGGAACGCCGCCACCGCCCAGACCGCGATCGAGTTGCCCAGCTCGCCGAACGGCGCCGGCACATATTTGATCCACACGAAGTCGAGGACGCCCAGCAGGATGCCCGCGACCGGCGCGACCACGACGACGTTCCGGTTGTTGATCACGGTGGTGGAGCTTACGAACCGGGTCGCCGCCGCCGCATCGATCCGGCGACGGATCAAACCTCCGCGTGATCCGCCGAAAGACCGATCCGGCGGGGCAACGTCAGACGTAACGCTCGAGGATGGAGGCCTCGGCCAGGCGGGACAGGCCTTCCCGTACGCCCCGGGCCCGCGCGTCGCCCACGCCGTCGACCGCCTGCAGATCCTCCACGGTCGCCCCGAGCAGACGCTGGAGGCTGCCGAAGTGGTCGACCAGCCGGTCGACGATCTGGGTGGGCAGGCGCGGCACCTTGGCCAGCAGCCGGAACCCGCGCGGCGACACCGCCGAGTCGAGCGAGTCGGTCGCGCCGGGATAGCCGATCGCCTTGGCCACCGCGACCAGGTCGATCATCTCGGTCGCGGTGAGCAGGTCGAGCTCGACCAGCGCCTCGTCGAGCGTGCGGGACTTGCGGCCGGTCGGCAGGTAGTCGCGGATGACCAGCGTGCGGTCGGCGTCGACCCCGGCCATCAGCTCGTCGAGCTGCAGGGCCAGCAGGCGGCCGTCGGTGCCGAGCTCGACCACGTAACCCGAGATCTCGTCGGCGATGCGGCGGACCATTTCCAGCCGCTGGACGACCGCGACCGCGTCACGCACGGTGACGAGGTCTTCGATCTCCAGCGCCGACAGGGTGCCGGAAACCTCGTCGAGGCGCAGCTTGTAACGCTCGAGGGTGGCCAGGGCCTGGTTGGCCCGCGACAGAATGGCCGCCGAGTCGTCGAGGACGTGGCGCTGACCGTTCACGTAGAGCCCGATGATGTGCATCGACTGGCTCACCGAGATCACCGGGAAGCCGGTCTGCTTGGCCACCCGCTCGGCGGTGCGGTGCCGGGTGCCGGATTCCTCGGAGTGGATCGCCGGGTCGGGCATCAGATGCACGGCGGCCCGCACGATGCGGGTGCCGTCGCTCGACATCACGACCGCGCCGTCCATCTTGCACAGCTCACGCAGGCGGGTGGCGGAGAACTCGACGTCAAGCGGGAACCCGCCGGTGCAGAGGCTCTCGACGACGGCGTCGTGCCCGAGCACGATCAGCGCGCCGGTGCGCCCGCGCAGGATGCGCTCGAGGCCGTCGCGCAGCGCCGTGCCCGGGGCCATGAGGGCCAGATTGGCGCGTAGGGGATCGCCGCTCACGCCGCCACCGGTGAGGCCGGGACCGCCCGAGGCGGCGGCAGCCGGACGATGCGCCGAACCGTTGACGCCTGGTCGTGGCGTCGGGCTGGCGGCGGGCTTGGAACCATCGCGGTCGAGCGGCACCTGGACATTCTACGGACTGTCATCCAGCGCAACGAGCCGTGGTTCGATGAATGCTCCGTAGCGTGATGAAACGTCACTTACGGTCACCGCCGTGAGCGGCCGAGGCGCGGGCCGCCGACTGCAGCGCGGAGCGCAGATCACTCACCTCGATCACCTCGATGCCGCGGGGCGCCTCGGGGGCGCAGCCGGGCGGAACGAGCGCCACCTTGAAGCCGAGCCGGGCCGCCTCGGCCAGCCGCCGGCCCACCGCCCCGACCCTCCGGATCTCGCCGGTCAGCCCCACCTCGCCGATCGCCACCAGTTGCGGCGCCATCGCGAGGTCGAGCCCGCCCGAGGCCACGGCCAGCGCCATCGCCAGGTCGGCCGACGGCTCGATCAGCCGGATGCCGCCGACCGTGGCCGCGAAGACCTCTCGGTTGTAGAGCTTGAGCTGCTTGGTGCGGCGCTCGAGCACGGCCAGCACCATGGCCAGCCGGGCGCTGTCGAGACCCGACACCGTGCGCCGCGGCGAGCCCTGCACCTCGGCCCCGATCAGGGCCTGCACCTCGGTGACCAGTGCGCGCCGGCCCTCCATGGCCACGGTGACGCAGGTGCCCGGCACGGGCTCGTTGTAGCGGGTCAGGAACAGGCCGGACGGATCGGGCAGGCTGGCGATGCCGCCCTCGTGCATCTCGAAGCAGCCCACCTCGTCGGCCGCGCCGTATCGGTTCTTCACGCCGCGCACGAGCCGCAGCGACGAATGCTTGTCGCCCTCGAAGTGGAGCACCACGTCGACCAGGTGCTCCAGCACCCGGGGGCCGGCGACCTGGCCGTCCTTGGTGACGTGACCCACCAGGACGGTGGCGATGCCCCGTTCCTTGGCCACGCCGACCAGCGCGGCCGTGACCGCGCGGACCTGGGTGACGCCACCGGAGACGCCCTCGGTGCCCGGGGCGGAGATGGTCTGCACCGAGTCGACGATGAGCAGGCCGGGCTTGACCGCGTCGAGGTGGCCGAGCACCGCGCTCAGATCGCTCTCGGAGGCCAGATAGAGCCGCTCGTGCAGCGCGCCGAGCCGCTCGGCGCGCAGCCGGACCTGGCTCACCGACTCTTCCCCACTGACCACGAGGGACGGGGTGCCCGCGCCGGCCGCCCACTGCTGGGCCACGTCGAGCAGCAGAGTGGACTTGCCCACGCCGGGCTCGCCGGCCAGCAGAACGACCGCGCCGGGCACCAGACCGCCGCCGAGCACCCGGTCGAGCTCGCCCACGTTCGTCGGCACGGCCTTGGCCGGGGCCGCGCTGATCTGGGCGATCGGGCGGGCCGGCTCGGACGGCATGCGCGAGCTGACCACCCGGCCCGCGCCGAGCGGAGTGCTCACGGTGGACTCGATGACCGAACCCCACTCACCGCACTCGGGACAGCGGCCCAGCCACTTGGGCGGCTGATGGCCGCAGGCGTCGCAGACGAAGGCGGGGCGGGCGGCCTTCGCGGCCGTGCGGGACGTTGTCACCCCGCAAAGCTAGCGGGACGGTACGACAATTACTCGTGCTCGGCGCCCTCGCCCGGGGCCCGTGAGGCCGGCGAGAGCGGAGTGGCGAACGGCGCGGTCAGCTGGATCGGCTGGGACTGGCCGCTCACCTCGAGCACCAGGCTCAGCGACTGACCCGGCATCAGTTCGTCGCTCAGACCCGCGGCGACCAGCTGGGCGTCGTCCTCGGGGAGGTAGGTGACGCTGCTGAGCGGGGGCAGCGTGATGCGGGCCGGCTGCAGCGAGGCGGCGGGCGCGACCGACGGCGCGCCGGGCGTGCTGGGCTGCGCCGACGGCTGCTCGACGTTGCTGCTGGGCGCCTGGTTCTCTTCGACGCCGGGCACCTCGTCGGGCGAGCTGCCGGCGCCGGAGGGCTCGGGGTTGGCGCTGGGCGAACCGGCCGTCGCGCTGCCGCTGAGGCCGATCTGCCGGGCCGAGACGATGCCGGCCTGCTCGTCCTGCAGCGGGCGGCTGCTGATCAGGACCGTCATCTCTTCGGTGCTCTGGTTGAACAGACTCACCTCGAGCGGCGCGTCACCGTTGGCCGGGTAACCCTCGGGGTCGTTGTAGACGACCTGGAGGTTGCGGATGAGCAGGCGCCCGTCGGGGCTCTCCGTGTTCAGACCCGAGATCGGGGTCTTGAGAAGCGCGGTCTCGGCCACCTGACCGGCCGAGCAGCCGGCCAGCGCGATCACGGCGACCGTGGCGGCCCCCGCGGCCAGTGTGACGCGGCGGGTTCCCAGCGAGCGCATCACGATCCTCCAAGCTGATCAAGCCGAACAAACGACACACCTCAAGGCGTAAGGCTCAGCCTAGAGGGCGGTGATCGGGCGCGTGCGCCGACCCGTCCATTCACACCACCCGGCCGCTGAAGATCAGCAGCAGGACGTCGATCAGGGCGACGACGATCACGGCGCGGAACATGGCCACACCGCGTCCCTTCGCGCGTCTGGTGGCGTACCAGCCGAGCGGAAGGACCACGACGGCGGCCGCCGCGCCCGCCCAGCCCGCCCACGACGGCGGCCCCGGCGGCCCGAGGACCAGCGTGAGTGTCGCACTCAGAAGGAGCAGCGCGGCCGCAATGGAGGATCCGGTCTCGCCGAGCCGGTGCGGCAGACCCCGTACGCCGGTGGCCGCGTCGTCGGCCAGGTCGGGCAGCACGTTGGCGAAGTGCGCGCCCCCGCCGAGCAGCGCGCCCGCCGCGACCAGCCAGGCCGGTGGCGCCGGATGCCCCGGCAGCGCGACCACGACGAACGCCGGCAGCAGCCCGAACGCCACCAGATAGGGCAGAGGCGAGAGCACGGTGGATTTCAGGGGCCAGTCGTAGAGCAGCGCGAAGACGCCGACCAGCGAGATCAGAAGCGTCGCGAGCGGGCCGAACGGCAGACCCAGCAGCGGGATGGCCAGCGCCGCGATCAACCCCGCGATTCCCACCGTGCGGCGGGAGACCGCCCCCGAGGCGACCGGCTTGTCGGTGCGCCCGGCCGCCCGGTCGCGATCCGCGTCGAGCCAGTCGTTGACCCAGCCCACGGCGAGCTGGGTCGCCCCCACCGCGGCGAAGACACCGGCGATGGCCCAGCCGCGGTGACCGGCCCCGATGGCCAGCAGGGTCATGGCCAAGGTGACCGCGCCGCCGGGCTCGGGATGAGACGACTTGATCACTGCGAGCGCTCGGGACATGCGAGCAGTGTGGCGGGTGTGCAAGATGCATGCCACGCTCGATCACATGCCGTCGATGGTCCGTAACGATCCGCGTCAGTACGACGAGCTCGCCGACCACTGGTGGCGTCCGGGCGGCCACTTCGAATTGCTGCACTGGCTGGCCGAGGCCCGCGCCCGGCTGATCCCGCCCGCGAGCACCCCCGGCGCGATCCTGGTCGACGCGGGCTGCGGCGGCGGGTTGCTCGCCCCGCACCTGGCCGGCAAGGGCTACACCCACGTCGGCGTCGACCTGCGCGCCTCCGGTCTCGATCACGCGGCCGAGCGGGGCATCCGGGCCGTGCGCGGCGACGTGACGGCGCTGCCGCTGGCCAGCGGCTCGGCCGACGTGGTCGCGGCGGGCGAGATCCTCGAACATGTCACCGACCTGTCCGCGACCGTGGCCGAGCTGTGCCGGGTGCTGCGGCCGGGCGGGCTGCTGGTGCTCGACACGGTCAACGACACCGCGCTGAGCCGCTTCGTGACGGTCACGCTGGGCGAGGCCATCGGGCTGGCCCCGGTCGGCCTGCACGATCCGGCGCTCTTCGTCGACCCGCGCCGGCTCACCGCGGAGTTCGCTTCCCATGGCGTACGTCTCCAGGTGCGCGGCGCCCGGCCCAGCGTTCCCGGGCTGGTCCGCTGGCTCGGCCCGTTCGACAAGCGCCGTCCCCTCGGCCGCATCGTTCCCACCCGTTCCACCGCCGTGCTCTATCAGGGCCACGGCCGCAAGGAGGCGGCATGATCCCCGAAGCCCGGCGGCTCGCACCCCGGTTCGCGGCCCGTGCCGCCGCACACGACCGGGACGGCAGCTTTCCGGCCGACGACTTCGCCGACCTGCGCGCCGCGGGCCTGTTCGGGCTCATGGTCCCGGCCCGGCTGGGCGGCGCGGGGGCGAGCTTCGCCCAGTACGCGGCGACCGCGTACGAGCTGGCCCGCGGCAACGGCGCGACCGCGCTGGTCTTCAACATGCACGCGTCGGTCACCGGGGCGCTGGCCGGCGTCACCGATGAGCTGGCCGACGCCCTGGGCCTGCCGGCCGAGGCGCTGCAGGCCCGCGACGACGCGCTGCGGTCGGCCGCCGAGGGCCGCTGGTACGCGGTGGCGATGAGCGAGCGCGGCGCGGGCTCCCGGTTGTCCCAGCTCAGCACGTCGTACGAGGTGGTGGACGGGGCCTACCGGATCCGCGGCTCCAAGACGTTCTGCTCGGGGGCCGGGCACGCCGACGCCTATCTGGTCGCCGCGCGCAGTGCCGCCGACCCGTCGCAGGTCTCGCAGTTCCTGGTGCCTGCGGGTGAGGGTCTGCGGGTCGAGGAGACGTGGGACGCGCTGGGCATGCGGGCCACCGGCTCGCACGACCTGCACGTCGACGTCACCGTCCCGGCCGGCGCCCTGCTCGGCGGGGTCGAGGGCCTGGCCCTGGTCGTCGCCCAGCTGGCCCCGCACTGGATGGTGGCCAGTTACGCCGCCGTCTACGTCGGGGTGGCCCGCGCCGCCGTGGACGCCGCGATCGAGCACGTCAACGAGCGCAAGCTGGGCCACCTGCCGGCCATCCGGTCGCGGATCGGGCGCGCCGACGCGGCGGTCGCGGCGGCTCACCTGGCCGTGCTGGAGGCGGCCCGCCGGGTCGACGAGCGGCCCGGCGAGGCCGAGACGAACCGCTGGGTCTGGCGGGCCAAGCTGCTGGCCGGCACGACCGCGGCCGAGGTGGCGGCGTCGATGCTCGAGGCCGCGGGCACGTCCGCGATGCGCCGCGGGCACCCGCTCGAACGCCTCTACCGGGACGCGCGGGCCGGTTCCCTGCAACCGGCGACCAGCGATGTGTGCGCCGACTGGCTCGGGGTGGACGCGCTCGGCGGCGACGCGGACTCAGAAGGATCAGCCCCTCGCTGGTGAGGGGTTTGCACAGCACGATGGCGGCGGGGTCGGGCCCAGGAGGCACAAGTGAAGAGCAATGCGACCATCGCGGGACTGGGGACGGCGCTGCCGCCCTCCACCGTGCAGAGCGAACTGTGGGACAACTTCTTCTCGCACCACTACACCGGGACCCGCCGCGCGCTGGCCAAGCGGATCTTCGAGAACTCCGGGGTGCGTACGCGGCAAGCGGCAGTCAGCCCGCTGCTCGAGGACGTGTCGGACTGGTCGACCGAGCAGCGGATGCGCCGTTACCAGGTCGAGGCCGTCCCGCTCGGCAAGGAGGCGGTGACCCGGGCGCTGGCCGACGCCGGGATCGCGGCCTCCGACCTCGGACTGTTCGCGGTCTGCTCCTGCACCGGCTACGCGACCCCCGGCCTCGACATCCTGCTCGCTCGTGACCTGGGGATGTCGCCGTCGGTGCAGCGGCTGTTCGTTGGGCACATGGGTTGCTACGCGGCGCTGCCCGGGCTGGGCGCGGTGGCCGACTTCGTGGCCGCCCGCCAGCAGCCCGGACTGCTTCTCTGCGCCGAGCTGACCAGCCTGCACCTTCAACCGGCCCAGGTGCGTACGGACTTCCAGCAGATCGTGTCGCACGCGCTCTTCTCCGACGCGGCGGCGGCCGTCGCGCTCACTCCCGGCGGATCGGGCCTGGTCGTCCGGGACGTCGCCGCGGTCACCGACACCACCACGGCCGACCTGATGACCTGGGAGGTCACCGATCTCGGCTTCCGGATGGGGCTGTCGCCGAAGGTGCCGGCCGTGCTCGAACTGCACGTCCGCAAGCTCGTCGACGACCTGCTCGGCCGCAACGGTCTGAGCATCGGCGACATCGACGGCTGGGCCATCCACCCCGGCGGCCCCAAGATCCTCGACGTGGTCCAGGAGCAGCTTCAGCTCGACGATTCGGCGCTCGCCGCTTCGCGAGGGACGCTTTCCGCGTACGGGAACTGCTCGTCGCCCACCGTGCTGCTGGCCCTCGACGCTCTCCGTCGCCGGCCCGCCCCGCCGCGCCGGGTGGTGATGCTGGCCTTCGGTCCGGGACTCACGCTCTACGGCACGCTGCTTCTACAGTCACCATGTGACGGGTGAGCGGGCGCGCGGCGCGATTCTCTATTCGGCGGCCGGTGTCCTGGTCGCCGGGGGAGCCACGTGGTGGTTTCTCTCGGCGCCCCCGGAACGCTCGGACGATCGCGTCTCGCAGTGGCGGACCGTCGTCGAGCAGCAGCTCCCGGACGTCGACGGCCAGGCCGAGGCGCAGACGGCCACGCTGACCGCGGGCACCGAGCAGACCTTCGAGACGTACGTCGACACCGGCGCGTACAAGGTGTCGCTCGTCTGCCGCGGCGCGCCCGACAGCTTCGTCCGCGTGAGCCTGAGCCGTACGGGTCAGGATTCGGGGCTGGGGGTTCGCTGTTCCGGCGACCTGCCGCCGGAGAGCTTCGAGGTGGGGCTGGGCGGCATGATGCGGATGAACGTCATGGTCGGCGACGACGGCCCGGTCGTGTTCCGATATTCGCTGCAGCCCGTAGCCCGCTGACGCGCGTTCTTAACTCAGTCCGGCGCGACTCGGCGCTAGAGGCGGGCGAGGTCGGCTCGGAAGTCTTCGACCGAGGCCGTGCGCGGCACCGTACGGACGATCTGCGAGCTGCGGTTGACCAGCACGGCGGCCGCCGTGGTGTCGGGCGTGCCGAGCTTGAGATGCGTACGCAGACTGCCGGTCGGATCGTGCAGTATCCGCACAGTTTTTCCGTTCACCGGGGGCGCGGCCCCGGTCGGCGGGGTGCCCGCCGCGGACGCCGAGGCGGCGACGGCCGAGACGGTGATCACGGCGATCTCGGGGCCGACCGCGTCGATCGTGTCGGAAACCAGCGCGGTGCAGACGCAGCCGTCCACGAGCAGGATGACAGCGGGTAGCCTGCCGCGCAGCGGCACCGGGACACCGTCGGTCGCGACCAGCTCGAGAGCCGGCAGCGTCGTCACCTGGTCGGGCGAGGTGTTGGCCGTGCGCTGGGTGGCCGGTTGGCGGGGCGGCCCGGGCCACGCCGAGGCGAAGAGACTGGCCACGGTGACCAGCACGGCGAGCGAAATGATGAGAACCGGGGCCCGGAGCGTGGTGGCGGCGACCCGGCGCAGCCGGCGCATTGCCGGGCGGCGGGCCAAGCGTTGCCAGCGCGAAGGGGGACCGGTCAGCCGCAGCTCAGCCCGGATGGCGTCGACCTCGTCCGACAGCTCGGAAAGGTCGTCCGGAATGACGATGACGCCCCACTCCTCGGGCAGGTCGGGCAGATCATCGGGCGAACCGCCATCCGACGCCCATCCGCCGTTGTCGCTCGCACCAGCCATGACTCACCCTCCCCCCGGGCCGACCAGTCGTTCTTCGGTCGGGGACCTTGCGTCCAGCCTTCCTTACCCGGGGCCCGACCGCCAGTAGTGCGCGCTTCCGGACCTTAGCGATAAGCTGGACTTCTCAAACGCCGTAGGTGCGAAATATCCGACCCGTACGCCTTAGCGGTCACCAAACGATCACTCACTGTTACTGAGGCAGCTCGCGGCCCGTCTGTCAAGCCGCAGAAACGCCCATCACAGGGCCTCTGAGCTGCACTAACAGTCACCGGCTGGGCGGGACATAGCTGCCTGAGCGTGTTACCCTAGACACAGCGAAAGGGGCTTCGAACCTATGGTTTTCAGTGTCGGCGAGACCGTTGTTTACCCCCACCACGGGGCCGCACTCATCGAGGCAATCGAAACAAGGGTCATCAAGGGCGAGCCAAAGCAGTATCTTGTGCTGCGCGTTGCCCAGGGTGATCTGACCGTACGGGTGCCCGCTGAGAACGCCGAAATCGTCGGCGTGCGCGAAGTTGTGGGCGAGGAAGGCCTGGGCAAGGTCTTCGACGTCCTCCGTGCTCCGCACACCGAGGAGCCGACGAACTGGTCGCGGCGTTACAAGGCCAATCTCGAGAAGCTGGCTTCCGGTAACCCCCTCAAGGTTGCCGAGGTTGTTCGTGACCTCTGGCGTCGTGAGCGTGAGCGTGGTCTCTCGGCCGGAGAGAAGCGCATGCTCGCGAAGGCTCGCGACATCCTCGTCGGTGAGGTCGCTCTGGCGGAAAAGAGCACGAAGGACGAGGCCGAGGTGCTGCTCGACAAGGTCCTCACCGAGGCCTGACCTACCCTCACCCTCGAAGTAACAAACACATGTGTTTGTACAGGACCGCGACGTGACCGCGAAGCTGAATGCCCGCGGTGACGTCGCGGTCCTGGTTCCGGCGGCCGGTGCCGGTCTGCGGCTCGGCCCGGGCGGGCCCAAAGCTCTGCGCCTGCTCGCCGGTGAGCCGTTGCTCGTGCATGCGGTTCGCCGGGTGGCGGCCTCGCCGTCGGTCCGTCTCATCGTGGTCGCCGCTCCAGCGGCCGAGGTCGAGGCGGTACGAGCACTCCTGACGCCGGTCGCGCCGGTCACCGTGGTGGCCGGCGGGGCCGAACGTCAGGAATCGGTGGCGCTGGCCCTGGCCGCGGTCCCACCCGACATTCACATCGTGCTCGTCCACGACGCCGCGCGCGCCCTCACCCCGCCCGGCGTGATCGAGTCGGTGGCCACGGCCGTACGCGAAGGAAACCCGGCGGTCATCCCGGTGCTCCCCGTCGTCGACACGATCAAGGAAGTCGACGCCGAGGAAACCGTCCTGGGCACGGTCGACCGGTCCGTCCTGCGCAGCGTGCAGACCCCGCAGGGCTTCCAGCACAGCATTCTCGCGGCGGCCCACGCGGCGGCCGCCGACCCTCTGACCGACGACGCCGGCCTGGTGGAAAAGGCCGGAATTCCGGTCAGATGCATCCCCGGCTCCGAGCTCGCCATGAAGATCACCCGTCCTTTGGACCTGATCCTGGCCGAGGCCCTGCTGTCCCAGCCCCAGTAACCTGACCCGGTGATCAACCAGCGGGTCGGGATCGGAACGGACGTGCACGCCTTCGAGCCGGGGCGGCCCTGCTGGGTGGCCGGGCTGCTGTGGCCGGAGGAGACCGGTCTGGCCGGGCATTCCGACGCCGACGTCGCCGCCCACGCCGCGTGCGACGCGCTGTTCGGCGCGTCCGGGCTGGGCGACCTGGGCAGCAATTTCGGCACGGCCCGCCCCGAATGGGCCGGCGCCTCGGGCGTCGCCCTGCTCACCGAGACCGCGCGCCTCGTACGGGCCGAGTCCTTCGAGATCGTCAACGTCTCGATCCAGGTGATCGGCAACCATCCCAAGATCGGCAAGCGCCGGGCCGAGGCCCAGCAGGTGCTGTCGGCCGCCGTCGGCGCCCCCGTCACCGTCTCCGGCACCACCACCGACGGCCTCGGACTGACCGGCCGCGGCGAGGGCCTGGCGGCCACGGCGGTCGCCCTCATCGCACTGACCTGAGCAGTCACCCGCCAGAGTGGCATTTCGCGGTAGCGCCTACTCTCAAAACGTGGCCGCGCCTCTGGAACCCGAAACGACGCCGGAAGAGTATCGGCAGCGTGCGCTGTTGATGGCCGACCTCGGACGGTATGACGAGGCGGCGCAGGAAATCGCTTCCGGACTGGAGTCCGCGCCCGACGAAGCCAGCCTGCTTGCCACGCTGGCCCGCATCCACTTGGCGGCGGACCAGCCCGGCGAGGCGCTGCGGGCCGCCGAGCGGGCGGTGGCGGCCGCTCCTTCGACGCTGACCAACCTCGTCGTACGCGCCATGGCCCTGTCCGACAGCCAGAAATACGGCGAGGCGGCCCAGGTCGCCAGCGAGATCATCCGCCAGTGGCCGGCCGACGCGTACGCCCAGAGGACCGGAGCGGCCCTGCTCAGCGAGTCCCGCAACGGGCAGGAAGCCCTGAACGCCGCCTGGAACGCCGTCCGGGTCGCACCGGCCGAGGCCGAAGCACACCTGGTCCTGGCCGTCGTGGCCGCGCGGCTCCGCCTCTTCGACCTGGCCCAGAGGGCGTACGCGCAAGCCTTGGACCTCGACCCGGCAATCGGCGACGCCCAACGAGACGTCGGCATCGTCCGCTTCGAGCGGCGGCGCTGGGCTCGCGCTCTCGAGTCGCTGGCCGACGAGGCCACCCTGCCCGTGGCGCCCGACTCGGACGGCGACTATCCGCAGCCGTTCCCACGGTCCTACCCCGCGCCGGACCGGCCCGTCACCGAGGAGCCACAGACGACCTCGGCCGACTGGACCGGCGAGAGCGCGATCAGCCGCCCCACCAAGCCCGTGCTCGACCCGTCCGCCGAATCCGCCGCCGCGGTCCGGCAACACGCCCTCTACGGCACCAACGCCACCCTGGTCGCGGGCCTGTTCGCCGGCCTGATGACCTTGGCCAGCGGCGGAATCTCCCGAGCCTGGGCCGGCCTGATCGGCGTCCTGGTCTTCGTCGGCATCATCTTCGTCCTGAACCGAGCCGTACCCGAGCCGCTGGCCGTGGCCCTGGCCCGCCTGCGCCACCACAACCGCCCCTTGGCCGCCGCCGCTTACGTCGCCTTCGTGGCGCCGTTGCTCCTGCTGGTCTACGCGCTGGTGGGCGGCGTGATCCCCCTGGTCGCCGCCATGGTCGTGGCCGCCCTGGCCGAGGCGCTGATCCTCACCCGCCGTTAACCACCTCCCCAATCCCGCCCGGCTCCGCGCAGGCGCCGCCGCACTGACCAATCGGTGCACCATGCCGCGGGCTATGTCTGAGCCATCAACGGGTCGGCTCCGTCGGCTACCCGCCCTCTCTCCGATCAGTGCTCCACGTCGTCCCGCTCGGCCGGCGCCGCGGCCCGTGTGCCCCGCCGTTGCCTGGCCCGCGCAGTGACCGGTGTGCCACGTCGCCGCCTGGCCTGCGCGGTGGCTGGTCCCACGTTGCCTGCTCAGTCGGCGCTGCCGCCGGTGTGCCACGTCGTCGCCTGGCCTGCGCGTTGGTTGGTGTCCCACGTTGCCTGCTCAGTCAGCGCCGCAGCCTGTGCGCCACGTCGCGTGTCGCCTACGCCGCTGCTGGTGCACCACCTCGCCACCTCGCCACCTCGCCTACGCCGCGGTCGGTGCGGCACGTTTCTCGGCTCGGCTTCCGCCACACAGCCGGGCCGCCACTTCGGTCGCCCGCGACGTTAGGCCTATTCGAATTCGAGCGCTCGAGGCCTGTGGATAACTCTGCATTGTGGACAACGAAATGATCTCTCCCCGATCCGAGTAGCGTCGGTTCCGAGGGACGGAGGCCCCCGGTTGGGGTGGGCTGACGGTTGGGGTGGGCTGACGGTTGGGGTGGGCTGACGGTTGGGGTGGGCTGACGGTTGGGGTGGGCTGACGGTTGGGGT
>NZ_JBVHFW010000033.1:0-38990 GCF_055562135.1 Actinoplanes sp. NPDC021490 | reverse complement strand
GACCACGCCGCCGCACACGACCAAACCCACCGCGCCGACCTGTTCACCCGGCTCCTGAACGGCCTGGACCAACAAGCATCATGATCGACTTGACAAAGATTACCTGCATAATGCCGCTGAGCGCGCGCTGGTTAGTTCAACCATCGTCTGCTGTGAGCCACGCCCAGCGGATCTCCGGCAGGAGAAACTCTCGCCCACCAGGCTCGTGGTTCCATACGTCGCCCGACCATCCCGCGGGCTCAAGCTTTCGGATGTCAGCGACGCCCACTGGTACGTCGCTGGTCAGCGTGACTTCGACCTCGAACTCGATGTAGCTGGGAACCTTCCAGTAGCTGCCGAGTTGCGCCACTTGCACATCACCGAGGTCCGCGAGGCGCCGAGTCAAGGCTGCGGCGATTTCCGCGCTGCGACTGAAGGGCGCGTCTGCAAACAGGCGTAGGTGAACTTGGCTAGTGGCACTCACATTTTAAGCCTGACCTGCCTCGACCGCGCATGTACTCATTTGCCGCGATGCGGGCGTCCGGCGGTGGATCTCTCTGTGTTCGCCCCGGCGTTCGCCAGCACCTATCCCGCGTCCGCCGCGGTGGGAGCAGAAGGGGAGCAACGGTGTGTTCTGATCTGCAGCGAACGGCGCTGAAGGGGGCTTCAACGGCTGCCTTGCTCCTGTTCGTCCTCTTGAATCTGGCTCGGCCGTTGGGCCGCCTAGCGCCATAGCTCGGAGGAACGCCAGATCCGGCCCACGGCTTGATTAACCAGCACGGCGACGCGCGGCTGATCCTGTGCGCCGCAGGTTGTCCTACAGATGCCGCAGGAAGTCGATCAGGCCGGCGAAATACACCTGTTGATCGTCGTACATGGCCAGGTGGCTGCCGTCCGGGCAGTGCAAGTACCGGCCTTGCGGCAGGCGGCGCGCCATCATCTCCATGTGCGCCGGGTCCATCGTGTCGTGCTGGGCGCCGACGACCAGGGCCGGCACCTCGATCGACGCCAGCTCCGCCGTCCGGTCCCAATGCGCGAGCTTGGCGTCCAGGCTGATGCCCAACTCGCTGGGCCCCTGCATGGACACGTAGATCGCCGGGTTGATGTGGGCGAACCCCCGCTGCGCGGGCTCTGGCCAGGCCTCGGCCGGCATCCGCAGGACGTGATGCACGTAGTGGTGCTCCATCAGCAGTTCCATGTACCGGGAGTGCTCGGTCTCCCCGTCGGCCTCCAGCTGTTTGATCTCGGTCAGCGCCGCCTGGTCCATCTGCGGCATCAGCACCCGCTCGGCGTACTCGTTGTACGCGGGGACACTCGACATCATGTTGGAGATCACCAGCCCGCGCAGGTGCTGCTGGTAGGTGAGCGCGTACTCCATGGCGAGGATCCCGCCCCAGGATTGTCCGTACAGTACGAAGCTGTCACGCTCCAGCCTCAGCGCACGGCGGACTTGCTCGACCTCGTCGACGTAACGGTCCAGCTCCCACAGTGACGGGTCCTCGGGTTGATCGCTGAACCCGCATCCGAGCTGGTCGTAGTAGTAATACTCGATCCCCGCCGCAGGGAGGTAACTGTCGCAGGCTTCCAGGTACTCGTGGGTGGCGCCGGGACCGCCGTGCAGCAGCAACACCCGCAACCGAGGGTTGTTGCCGATCCGTTTCACCCATACCTGGTACGTGCCGGCCGGAGTGGTCACCGGAATCTTTCGCGCGCCGCCGCTGAGCAGGTCATCCCGGCCCGAGTAGTCCAGATAGCCGCTGATCGCCTGCATCCGCTACCTCCCACCACGGCAAAGCGCCACGCGTCCCCAACAGCCTAGCCGGAATGCCGACCGATCACGGCTGACCCACGCGGATCCGCCAAGCCTTGCTTCGGCACCCATCCGGCCCGCCTGTCCTGGGGATTGGCGGGCGTCGGCTCACTCCCACCTGCGCGCGCCGACATGCCACCCATCGACTCGTCCCGATGCCCGGCATCCATGATCGTCCGCACGCTCATGCCGATGAGCGCGCGCAGCCGGACTGGCGCGTCCTCATCTGGCGTAGCGCGCCTGCGTTCGGATGGAAGGTGGTGGTGGCGGGCGCAGTCGGAGCCTTACTCCCTTTGAGCGGGTCGCGTGCATGATGTACGGGTGTTGGAGCAGCCGGTGGAGTTGGCCTGGTCACGGCTGTTGCATCTACGGTCATCCGCCGAGACGCTCGCAGCCACCACGGACGCCTTGGTGGTGGCGGAGCGGCACTCTCGTCTGGTCTGTCTGGACCCGAAGAGCGGGGCATTGCTGTGGGACCAACACGTCGATGACTGCTGGGGCGTCACCGTCATCGCCGGTGGCCGCTGTCTGTATCTGAGTCAGGCAGGAGTCCTGTACTGCTTCGACGTTCGCGGTGGTGAGCGACTGTGGTCCATGCCGGGCCTGTCGTGGCGCCATGACGTGAGTGTCAGCGGCTCGGTTGTCCTGACGGGTGGGTGGCGTGGTTACCGCCCGCTTCTTCGACTGTCTCTGGCCGACGGCAAACCCCTGCCGGCCGATGGCATAGCGCCGGCCCACGATGATGGGACGGCCTGGTCGGACTTGCGCCAGGTGACACCCCAGCGAGACCTCACCGGCCATGCAACGCTCGTTGCCGGCACCGATCGAGCCCGCCTGATGCACTTGGACCCGCGGACCGGTGTCGTCGTCAAGGAATGGCCCCTGCCCGCTCCGGTCTACTTCTGTGAAGGCGAACCCGGCGGCACGGTTGGCGCCGATGGCCACATCGCTTTCCTCAGCGGCCGCCGGACGGTCATGTTGTTTCACCCGGACACTGGCGTGCACATGCTGTGGGAACACGAGAAGGACCTGCTGCGCCCGCCCTCGCTCGACGGTGAAGCGGCTCTGGCTGGTCGACGCAACCGGCGTCAGCGTCGTCGACCTGACCCGCGGGGAAGTCACCACAGTGAAGGCGACTTCGAATGGCGTTCCGTCAGCCGTGGCTGCGGTGATGGGCGGCGCCCTGGTCGTCTACACCGACGGTTCCACCGTTACCGTCGATCGTGCCGGCAAGGTTCGCACCCGTCAGCGACTACCCACGCGGTCCGGCCGGCTTCTGCCCGCGGCCGGCGGCCTCGTGCATGCCATCGGCAAGGGGCACCTCGTTACCCTCCGGATGCCCACCACCGCGGGGGCATGAACGCTTTCTTACACCAAACGCGTGCGCGCATCTGCCGCTGACAACGCGCGCTCGTGCTTCGCCGGACGACCTCGGTATCGCGGTCAGGGGTGCTGCAGGCCCCGCGTGTGAGGTCGATCGCGAGCACAACCGTTGCCACGAGCGCGGCTGTGGTGAGATACCAGCCAACGCCGATGCGGCTTGCCGCCTCCGGCTCGATGAGGTTTCCGGCACTGTCCATGCCGATGGCGCGTATCCGCTCACCGCTGATCTGGATGCCGTACCAACCGACACTGCCCAGCGTGGTCAGAGTGCCGGCGATCGCGGCCCACGCGTACATCGTTTGGTCGTACACCATGGCGGCCACGACACCGGCGAGCGCCACCAGCAGCGCGCCGAGCAGGATCAGGGCGGGCGGCTCCGAGGCACGGTCGCCGAACATCACGATCAGGCCAATGCGTTCCCCGCCCAACGAGTTGCTTTCCCACGTCAGACCCGCCCCGGCAGCGGCTGTCACTACTGACGCGGCAAGTGGGAACCATGACCTCAACCGCATAGTGGTCCGACGGGCTACGGATCGTCAGGGTTCCGAATGCCTGAACGGACATCAGCTCGGAATGCTCGTCCCTCTAGGCGAGGCTATGTCGGACGGCTCCGGGCCACTGCCTGTCGCTAGCGCGGGGCGAGGGCGACTCCGTCGGCGCGGCCGTAGGCGGCGAAGAACTTGTCTCGGAACTCGTCCATGCGCCAGACCGGGGCGTTTCCGGGCTTGAGGCCGTCGGTCCAGTTCCATGCCGCGATGCGGTCGAGCACCTGCGGGTCCTTGGCGATGATGGTGACGGGCACGTCGCGGCTGGCCTGCGGGCCGGTGATGATGGACATGGGCTGGTGGTCGCCGAACATGACCAGGACCGTGTTGTCGTTGCCGTAGTCGGCGGCCCACGACGTGAGGGACTCCACCGAGTAGGCGAGCGTGTGGGCGTACGCGGCCCGGGTCTTGACCTTGTCGGACCACAGGTCGGAACGCTCCGGGGCCGAGGCGACCTGTGCGTTGTAGGCCGTGCCGTCGCCGATCGCGTCCCAGGGCAGGATGGACGGGACGTGGGTCCAGGGCTCGTGGCTGGAGGTGAGGGTGATCTCGGCCATCAGCGGCTTCGTGCGGGTGGCGTAGACCTGCTTCTGGAAGGTGTTCATGACGTACTGGTCGGGCATCCGTGACCAGCCGAAGTCGGGGCCCTTGTAGCCCATGGTGCGGGAATCGAGCACCCGGTCGTAGCCGTAGAAGCCCGCCTCGGGCCAGTTCTTCGTGTTGCCGGGCTCGATGCCCGCGGTCTGCCAGCCGGCGTCCTTGAACGCCCGGGTCAGCGTGAGCCGGTCACCCTCGACCATGCCGTCGTAGCGGCGCTGGGAGGTGATCCACAGGCCGGACTGGAACGAGCCGTGCGCCAGCCAACTGCCTCCGCCGTACGTCGAGGAGGTCAGCCAGCCGGTCTTGGCGTGGAAGCCGGCCGCCGTCAGACGGGCCGACGACGAGTCGAGGGCCGGGTTCAGGATCGCCGACATGCCGGGGTCGGTCAGCGAGCTGTGCCCGAGGCTCTCGACGACGCCGATGATCACGTCCTTGCCGCGCAGGCCCGAGACGAGGTCGGCCCGGGGCACGGACGCGTACGGGTCGTGGCTGACCGCCGAGGCGAACTGGCGCTCGTCACGAATGGTGGCCGGCACCTGCCGGGCCGTCGACTTGAGCAGCGCGATCGCCGAGTCGGAGGCGACCGGCGCGTTGGGGAACAGCGCCACCCCGGAGAGGGCGAGCGCAACCCAGACGGCACTGAGCCCGGCCAGGATCCGCCGCGTGGGCAGAGTGTGCCCGGCACTGATCCGGGCCAGGCGCACCGAGGCCAGGACCAGGGCGGCCAGCAGCACGAGCGTGCCGAGGACGGCCCCGGCCACGTACAGGTTGGCCATCGTCTTGCCGTCGGTCTCGGTCAGCGCGTTGTAGCCGTCGCGCAGCAGCGGGGTGTCGACGACCGGGTCGAACTTGCGCCCGAGCACGTCCCGGAACCCGGCGTTCGCGATCTTGAGAATGACCAGCACGCCCACGCCCAGCCCGAACAGCACCGCGAACGGGCGTCGCCACCGGGCCGGAAGCGCCAGCACCACGGCCCCGGCCAGGATGACCTCGATCGGCAGCCGCAGGAAGGCGCCCGGCAGGAACGCGCCCTCCTTGGGCCGGGCGATCGCCTCGGGCACGACCAGCGCGGCCACGATCAGCGCGGCGGCGAGGACGGTGAGCAGCACAGCGGACAGGCGGCGAAGAGGCACGGGCACGCCCGGGGATACGGGCGGGAGCCGCACAAGGTTCAGAACCGTACGCGAGCCGATTCGCGCCGCGCGGGCTATCGTCGGGCCCACCTGCTTGAAGGGAGCCCCACGATGGCGCTGCTCGAACCGTCCCGCTGGCACGATCTGCTCTTCACCGACGGCGCCTGGCGGGCCGGCGGCGGCGAAACCATCGACGTGGTCGAGCCCGCGACCGGCGGAACCCTGGGCCGGGTCGTGCTGGCCACACCCGGCGACGTGAGCGCGGCGGCGGAGTCGGCGGCGGCCGCGCAACGGGAGTGGGCGGCCCGGCCGCACTTCGAGCGGGCTGCCGTGCTGCGCAGGGCGGCCGCCCTGTGGGCCGAGCACGCCGAAGAGATCTCGTGGTGGAACATCCGCGAGGTCGGCGCGATCCCCGGGATGGCCGGGTTCGCCGTGCACACCGCCGAGCAGGAGTGCTGGGAGGCGGCGTCGCTGCCCGGACGCCCGTACGGGGAACTGATCCCCTCGGCCGAGCCGCGCCTGTCCATGACCCGGCGCAGCCCGGTCGGTGTGGTCGGCGTGATCGCGCCGTTCAACGTGCCGATCATCCTGGCCATCCGCTCGGTGGCCCCGGCGCTGGCCCTCGGCAACGCCGTTCTCTTGAAGCCCGATCCCCGTACGGCGATCACCGGCGGCCTGGTGCTGGCCCGGATCTTCCAGGAGGCCGGTCTGCCCGACGGCCTGTTCCAGGTGCTGCCGGGCGGCCGTGACGTGGGCGAGGCCCTGGTCACCGACCCGCGCGTGCCGGTGCTCTCGTTCACCGGCTCGACCGAGGCGGGCCGCCGCGTCGGCGAGCTGGCCGGCCGGCACCTCAAGCGGGCCCACCTCGAGCTGGGCGGCAACTCGGCCCTGGTCGTGCTGGCCGACGCCGACGTCGCCACCGCGGTCAACCTCGCGGCCTGGGGCAGCTGGTTCCACCAGGGCCAGATCTGCATGACCACCGGCCGCCACCTGGTGCACGAGAGCCTGTACGACGACTTCGTCGAGCAACTGGCCGACAAGGCGGCCAAACTGCCCGTCGGCGACCCCGCCCGTGACGAGGTCGCCCTCGGCCCGGTGATCGACGCCGGCCAGCGCGACAAGATCCACAACCTGGTCACGTCGAGCGTCGGCGGTGACGTCCGGCTGGCCGCCGGTGGCCGGTACGACGAGCTCTTCTATCGCCCGACCGTGCTGGCCGGCGTGACCGCGTCGACCCCCGCGTTCGCCCAGGAGATCTTCGGGCCGGTCGCGCCGGTGGCCAAGTTCGGCAGCCTCGACGAGGCCGTGGCCCTGGCCGGCGAGTCCGAGTACGGCCTCTCGCTGGGCATCGTCACCCGCGACGCGATGCGCGGCGTCGAACTGGCCGACCGCATCCCGACCGGCATCGCCCACATCAACGACCAGACCGTCAACGACGAGGCCAACGCGCCGTTCGGCGGGGTCGCCGCGTCCGGCACGGGCTCCCGTTTCGGCGGCGCGGCGGCCAACATCGAAGCCTTCACCGAGACCCGCTGGATCACCGTCCGCAGCCAGGCCGCGACCTTCCCCTTCTAGGGCGTCTTCGCAAGATCATCACCATAGCTGCATGCCCTGCGGGGGCTTGACCTTCTTGAGCCCCCGCTTGACCTTGCGGGACGCCCGGCGGCGCAGGCGTTCCAGCGGGCTCTCGCGGGGCCGGGGGAGCAGGAGGTCCAGTTCCTCGGCGTGGCTGATCATGCCGATGATGGTCTCGATGGCGGCGTCGAGCACCTGGTCGCGGTCGAGCTGATCGGGCGTGCGGACCGGGGCGATGTCGACGGGGCGCAGCTCGGCCAGGTCGCCGACCACGTCGCAGGGATACTCGTCCAGCTCCTTGATCTGCTGTTCGGCCAGGTCGAGCACCCATTCGGCGCGGTCCGGGCCGATCCCGAAGCGGACGTTGTTGGCGCGCTGCTTGAGCACGGCGTCGACCAGGTGCCGCTGCACGACACGCTGGTACGGGGCCCGGTGCGGGTATCGGTCGCCCAGCGCGCGGTTGACCCGGCGCAGCACCTCGACCTCGGTCGCGCCCAGCGAGGTGTTGGCCCCCGCCGAATCGGTCAGATCGCAGAGCCCGTCGGGGATGCCGATGACGCCCGCGAAACGGCGCCACAGGGTGTCGCGGGGCATGCCGGGGCCGGGCACGGTGATCAGGTGCCGCCGGTCGGCTGGCACCAGGTCGCCCCAGCGGCGCAGCATGCGGTTGGCCGTGTGATGTTCCCAGAAGTCGTCGAACCGGCCGCGCTCGACCGCGCCGATGAAGTCCTCGAAACTCCAGACGCCGCGGGCCCGGATGCTCTGCTGCCACATCGACGGAAAGGTGCGCCACAGGTCGCGGGCGGCCACGAGCACGTGCACCTCGGCCGGTTGCAGGCTGCGCACCGCGCGGGCGGCCTGCGCGTTGGTCGCGGCGCCCAGGCCCTCGTTGGTGATGACCACGTCACCGGGCCATTCGGCCGTCTTGGCGACCAGCCTGTCCCACGACCACGCCGGGGTGGCGTGCCAGTTCAGCCCGCGCAGGTCGGCCATCGCCTCGTCGTGCGCCGAGAACCGGCCCGGCAGCAGAATGCCGGCGCCGCGCAAGGCCTCCACATTGTTCCAAAGCACGTTCTGCACGTACGTGCTGCCCGTCTTCGGCGCGCCGATATGAACAAAGACGCGTCTCGCCATGCCGCCTCCCGGTGCACACCGCGCGCCTACGGGCCTGGCGCGCCGGTTTCGAGGCTCAACGTGCCAAAACACCTTAGGTGTCGCCTGTGAATGCATTGTGCACGACATGTGAGCACCGGGGCCGGGAAACCGTCATTATTGCCATAGCTGCTGGTCGCGGCGGTTTGACGAGCGCCATTCGGGCCCGCTCGGAAAGCGCCGGTATTCACTCTTTAGGGATCATGAAAGGGGCCGGAAAAGCGAAAATGCTTTCGGCTCAGCGCGATTCCGGTGGCCATTCGCGAAGTGCCGCTCGCGATACGATGTCGGCCTGGCGGGTCGGTTCCGGAATGCGAAAGCCGCCACTGAGCCGGACCGTGAGAGCAATACAGTCATCGAGTCCGATCCGATGGCCGGCCGAGACGAAGACCGGCTTCACTCCGGCCCGGGTGCGGACGACGCTGCCGACCGTTTCACCGTCGTCGATCAGGGGTGAATGGGAGCCGCGCTCCCCGGCCGGGACGGCGAACTCGCCCAGGAACGCGGTCTTGGCCACGCCGAACGACGGGACGTCGAGCAGCACGCCGAGATGGCCGGCCAGGCCGAAGCGCCGGGGGTGGGCCAGCCCGTAGCCGTCGCACACCAGCAGGGCCGGGGGCTCGGTGAGCCGTTCGATCGCGGCCACCAGCAGGGGCGCCTCGCGGAAGGCGAGCAGCCCCGGCACGTACGGGAAATCGGCCTTTCCGCGGTGGACGGCGATCTCGAGCACCGCGAGCGTGCCCACCTCGATCACGACGGCGGCGGCCACGGCCCGATCCGAGTTCTTCTCGTACGTGACGTCGAGCCCGACCACCGTGCGGGGCCACTCGATCGGCGCCGTCGTGCGGACCAGGCGTTCGCGTAACTCGTCCTGACGGCGCAGGGCGTCACGGATTTCGGGTGCGGGCACCCGATCAACGGTAGGCGACGCCGGCCCGTGGATCCCTCCGGCAGGTGGCGGACCGCCGGCACCTGCCGACCCTGGCCGCGGCCCGGTTCTTCGCCCTGCACGCCATGCGCTCGTTCTTCGGCCGCGACGACATCCCCGGGTGAGGCGGCCGGGCGCCTACACGTCATGCACGTAGAGCCGCAGCACTGACGGGGTTCCATCGGGTCGCATGTCCGTGCCGGACGTGAAGTCGCGGACGTAGAGGAAGCCGCTCTTCTCGGCGACGCGGACGGAGGCGATGTTGCCGGGCTCGACCCGGATGGCGGCCCGTGTGCCGATGCGGTGCTCGCGCATGTACTCGCGGATGAGGCGGACGGCTTCCCCCGCGACGCCGCGCCCGCGGGCCCACGGGTGGACGGCGTAGGAGATGTTGACGTCGCCGGGTTCCAAGCCGTCGGCGACATCCGGGTCGCAGTCGACGTACCCGGCCAGGCGGTCATCCAGGCACACGCCGAATCCTCGCTTGCCGCGCGCCGCACGAGCATTGGCGGCGAGCTGGTTGAAGTGGGCGGCCGTCGTCTCGGCGGTGCTGGGGGCGCCGTTCAGCCAGCGGATGGTGTGCTCGTCCTCGCCGGCGTTGTGCGCCTCGACATCCTCATCTGTCAGAGCGCGCAGCGTAATCCTCATCCGGTGACCATAAGGAGCCGCTCGCATGATCGCGGCACGCGCCGCGTGGTGCACAATCACGCCGTGACAAACGCCGACCTGATGGCCATGCAGCGGGCCGTTCAGCGCAGTTGGACGCCGGACAGCCGCTGGCATATCGGTGACCTGGCATGGCAGCGGCCGGCGTTCGCGGATCGCACCGTGGAAATGTGGCGGGACGCGGACGGTGAGGTCGTGGCCTGGGCCGCGCTGAGTCCGCCGGGCAGCCTCGAACTGCATGCGCCGCCGAGCCTGGTGCCCACGGTGCTGCGCTGGTTCGACCAGGCCGCCGGCCCGGTCGAGCAGACCGTGACCGCGATGGACACCGACGCCGCGCTGATCGCCGGTCTTCGGGACTCCGGGTATCGCGAAGCTGACGAACCGTTCTTCCGGCACTGCGTCCGTGATCTGGACAGCGACCTCCCGGCGCCAACTCTGCCCGAGGGCTACCGGGTGCGCGCCACCCGGCCCGACGAGGTGGCCGAGCGGGCCGCGGTGCATCGGGCGGCGTGGCGTCCCAAGTGGGTCGGCCGACTGCAGGTGCCGCCGGTGGACCTCGGCGACGGCGAGTCGGGCATGACCACCGAGCGCTACCAGATGATCGCTGGCACCTGGCCTTACCGGCGCGATCTCGACCTGGTGGTGGAGGCGCCCGACGGAACCCTGGTGGCGTCCGCGCTCGGCTGGTACGACGACGTCAACCGGGCCGCCCTGCTCGAACCGGTCGGCACCGACCCCCGGCACGCCCGGCGCGGCCTCGGAGCCGCCGTCAGCCTGGCCTGCCTGCGATCCATGCGTGACGCCGGCGCGGCCCTCGCCGTGGTGTGCCCCCGGGGTGACGCCGCCTACCCGGTGCCACGAGAGCTCTACCGCCGAATCGGCTTCCGCGACGCCGGCCGCACGGTCACCTATCGACGGGCGGCCTAGAGACACGCGTCGTGGGTGACCACCGGGAACGTCCCGGGCGCGCGCTATGGCCCGGAGTTGCGCTCAGGCCGCGAGGTGCAGCGAGAGCTGGGGGTGGTGCTTCTGTGGGGACGACTCGGCGTACGTCGGCTGTGGTTTATGCCGTTGCGTCGAGAACAGTGTTGAGCAGCTGGGTCAGATCGGCGCGCTCGAGGGACGGGTCTTGGGTGTAGGCCCAGGTCACGGCGTGCTGTTTGGAGGAGTGGGTGCCGGTGGCCGCGAAGTGCCAGATGCGGCAGGCGGTCTGGCGCATGAACACGGCGTGCTCGGCGTCGTCGGTCCGGGTCAGCCACGTGCGCAGCCAATGGCGACCCCGGGCGACAAGCCACTGCGGGGGGATGGGGGCCAGGACATCGGCCGGTGGCAGGCCGGTCAAGGCGCGGCCCTGGGCGCGGGCCATGGAGAACTCGGCGGGCAGATCGGGGTCCCCTGGGCTGCGGACGACGATCTCCACGGGGCCGCTCAGGTCGCGCCCGATGTGCAGCTCGAGCGGGGGAGCGGGAGTGGGATTCAGGGCGACCGCGGCGGTCACCACATGCAGGTCCAGGCCTGCCGCCGGATGCAGGTCGGCCTCGCGGGCGAGCAGCTCCAGGGCCGCGATCTGGGGGTCGGTCAGCGGGCGGTCCGCCACGACGAGCAGGTCGATGTCGCTCTCGCCGGGGCGGAAGCCGCCGGCGGCCCGGGAGCCGTGCAGGATGACCGAGCGGGCCCGCGTGAGGCGGGCCAGGTCTTCGATCACGGGCGGGCCAGGGCGCCGTGCAGGAACAGGTCGATCAGGTCGTCGTTGGTGACCTCGGCGTCTCGGTGGCGGCCCCGGCCGTAGAAGAGGCCGAGGAAAGAGCCGGCCACGGAATCGGCGGGCCGGCGCAGCTGGGGCTCGTCGGGTTCGAAGAGTTCGAGGACGGCCTGGCGGGTGGCCTTCTGCGCGGCGTCGCGGTGGGTGGAGAGCTCGCGCGCTTCCGGACTGTCGGCGGCCGGCCGGGTGGTGCCCACGGCTCCGAGCACTGTGCCCATGCGGGTGAGGTGGGCGTCCAAGGTGTCGAGGGCCTCGGTCAGGCGGGCGGCCAGTGGCTGGTCGAGGGAGATCGACTGCAGCTCCTGCAGCACCCGGGTGGGATCCATGGCGGCGACGGCGACGGCCGCCATCAGGGCGTTCTTGTCGTCGAAGACGCGGAAGATGGTGGCCTCGCCGATGCCCGCGGCCCGGGCGATGCGGGCGGTGGTCACGGCCGCGCCCAGCTCGGCCACCAGAGGGAGGGCGGCCTGCACGATGGTGTCGCGGCGTTGGTCGGGGGTCATGCCGGGCGCTCGGCGCCGTTGCTCTGTCATGCCTCACACCGTACGGAGTGAGTACTCACTCCGTCAACGAAGAACGGCAGCCACCCCGGAGGGCGGCTGCCGTCACTACGACTACTTGAGCTTGATCTGCACGTTGAACTTCGGGCTGGCGGCCAGCTTGCGGAACGCCGCCAGGCTCGACGGGGCGCTGTCGATGCTGATGTCGCGGTCGCCGAACGCGTCCTTCTTCGTGTCGAAGTACACGATCGCCTTGACCTTGGGGCGCTTGGCCAGCTCCGGCAGCACGCTGTTGAACTGCTTGGTCTTGTCGACGACCTTGCCGATGCGGTGGTAGGCGCCCCACTCGGCGACCATCAGCGGCTTCGCGGCGTGCTTGGTCGTGGCCCACTGGTAGAAGCCCTCGCCGCCCTTGGCCTTACGGTCCAGCAGGTCGGCGAACACACCGGCGTGGTAGTAGTTCTGCTCGGCGCTCACGTACGAGTCCAGGCCGATCCAGTCGACGACGTCGTCACCGGGGTACAGGTCGTTCCACCACGACTGCGCCATCCACTTCTCGTTACCCATGTACGCCACGACGTTGATCATGTTGCTGAGGCCCTTCGACTTCAGCCGCTTGATCACGTGACGGTACGAGGCCGCGAAATCCTTGGCCTGCATGCCCGAACCGGCGGCCGGGCGCACATCGTCCTCGGGCTCGTGGTTGAGCACCAGGAAGAACTTCTCGGGCATGGTCGCCTTGACCCGCGCGGCGAACGCGTCGATGCGCCCGTCCAGCTTGCCGGCGGCGACATTGGCCCAGGTCGAACCGTACTCGACACGCCAGTTGAGCAGCAGCACCCGCGGCTTGGCCGGCTCGCGCACCATGGCGATCTCGGCCGCCGTCGGGAACTTCTCGTCACCCTTGTGATAGGTGTGGAAGATGGTGGCGGTGCGGCCGCTCAGCTTCTCCCAGCTCTTGTGCTCCACATCGCGGGGCTTCCCGGTGAAGCCACCCGCCGCGGCGCCCCACAGCACACCGCAGCTCGGAACCAGCTTCGCGTCCGTCACACACTTCTGAGCGGCCGGCGCGGAAGCCGGAGCAGTGGCGGCGTGGGCCGTGGCCGGGCCGGCTGCGAACGCGGCGCCGAACCCGGCGACGAGAGCGGCCAGCGAGTACACGGACTTACGAAGCATCGAATCTCCCCCGGTTGTCCGGCCGTTGTCAGCCGGGCATGGGAAAGAGATTCCAGGTCGTCAGGTGCGTGCCAAGTGCCCGATCCGGTGCGCGTCGGTTGCGCGCGAAAAGACCCCCGGCCATCGGCCGTGCGATCGGTTGCGGCAGGCGTCGGTTGAGCTTTCCGGCCATCCCGTACGCGACGTGGCGGCGGGACAAACCCCCGAGGGGTCAGAGCCCGAACACGTGCCCCAGGCCGGTGACCTCGATGGCCTTGCGGACCGGCGGCGACGGCTCGGCCAAAGTCAGCGTCACACCCGAGGCGGCCGCGCTGTTGCGGGCACTGACCAGAGCGCCCAGCCCGTACGAGTCGATGAAGTCGAGACCGGCGACGTCGACCCGCAGATAACGGCAGGCCGGATCGGTGGCGATCTCGGCCAGCCGATCCCGCACGACGTCGGCGCGATCAAGGTCGAGTTCCCCGCTGAGCGAGGCGACGACCAGGCCATCCGCGTCGGCCGGTTCGTGCTGAATCGTGGCGTCCGGTTGCATTCGTGGAATGCTACCCGGCACCCGCCAGCACGGCAGCGGACGACGCGACCCCATGCGCAAGCACAGCGGCCGATCCGGTATTGTTCTCCCCAACGCGGACGTAGCGCAGCTGGTAGCGCATCACCTTGCCAAGGTGAGGGTCGCGGGTTCGAATCCCGTCGTCCGCTCGTAGGCGGGGGTCCGTGTCCACGGAAAGCGTGGACCGGGCCTCCTCGCATGTCTGCTTGGGGGCCGAGCCCCCAGACCCCACGGTGCGGTTGGTTTGCGCTTGGTGGTGGGTCACCCGCTCGTGCGCTCGGCTGGGCCGAGGCACCAACTGCTTGTGCGCTCGGCTGGGCCGAGGCACCAACTGCTTGTGCGCTCGGCTGCGCCGAGGCACTAAAGCGCGGTGGGGCGGGGTGGTGCCGGTTTCTGACACAGCTCGTTGTGGTGGGCGCGACTAGGGTGAAGCTCCGCGTAAGCGTCGGGAGGCGCTGGATGGAGCCTGTGGCAGGGCGGGGTAGCGCGGCGCGGGTTGTCGTGTGGGTGGGGCATCTTGGGGCGCCTGTGGGTGGGTTGTGGCTGTTGGTGGCTCGGCCCGAGTGGGATGTGCACTGGCAGCATGAACAGGCGCACTTCTGGCTGGTGCTGGCGGTCGCACTGGTCAGTCTTGGGGTGGCTCTGGTTGTTAATCAGGCTGCGCAGCGGCGGGCGGACACCCGGTTGCTGTTGGTGGGGCTGTCATTTTTGGTGGCTGCGGCGTTTTTGGGGCTGCATGCTGCGGCTACCCCTCAGGTGGTTCTGGATGCTCGCAACGCTGGGTTTGCGTATGCCTCGCCGGTGGGGCTGACTCTGGCCGCCGTGTTTGCGGCCGGCAGCGCGGTCGACCTGTCTGAAGGTGGCCGCGCTCGGCTGCTGCGGTGGTCGGGGCTGCTTCGTGGGGTGTTGCTCGGGGTGGCGGCGGCGTGGGGTATCGGGTCGCTGAGCGGCATGCCGCCGCTCGACCGGGTGCCGGCTGCGGATGGGTCTACGCCGGCGGTGTTGCTGGCTGCGGTCGGTGTGGTGCTCTTCGGGTATGCGGCGGTTCGGTACTACGTCCTCTACCGGCGGCGCCGGTCGGTCATGCTGCTGTCGGTCGTCACCGCGTACGTGCTGCTGGCCGAGGCGGCCGTGGCGATGGCCGCGGGCACGAGCTGGCATGCCTCCTGGTGGCTGTGGCACGTGCTGATGGCGGCCGGGTTCGGCTACGTCGCGTACAGCGCCTGGGTGCAATATCGCAACGAGGGCGCGGCGGCGGGACTGTTCGCCTCGGTCGGCACCGATGACACCGTCCGGCAGCTGCGGGCCTCGTACGGGAAAGCCCTGGAAGGTCTGGTCGGCGCCCTCGAGACCGGGGAGCGGGGCGGGCTCGACGAGGGGCGGCTGGCCGTGGCGACCGAACGGGTGGCCCGGCAGTTCGAACTCACCGACGGGCAGGCCGCGGTGCTGGGCCGGGCCGCCGGCGCGCTGGCCCGCGAACGTGATCAGATCCGCAAGCTGGGCACGCTGGTCGAGGTCGGTCAGGACGCACGGGTCGTGGTGTCGGACGACGAACTGCTGCGCACGGCGGTGCAGCGCGTCGCCCGCACCTTCGACGGATACGCCGTACGGATCGGGCTTGTCCAGGACAACCGGCTGGTCTTCCCGGCCGGTCCGCCGGTCCGCGACGGCATGTTCCGCAGCGCGCAGCGGACGCTGGCGGCCCGGCAGCCCGGGGCCGATCCGCAGGGCGCGCTGTACCTGCCGTTCCTGGTCAAGGGGCACCCGGCCGGCGTGCTGGTGGCCGACCGCGGCGGCCCGGTGCCCGAACGCGACGCCGCCCTGCTGGCCACATTGTCCGCCCAGATCGCGATCGCGCTCGAGAACGCGCGGCTCTACCGGACGCTCGACGTGCTGTTCCGGCAGTACATGTCGCCCGACGTGGCCACCGCCCTGGTCGCCGACCCGAGCCAGGCCGCGCTGGGCGGGGCCGTGCTCGAGGTGACCTCGCTGTTCGCGGATCTGCGCGGCTTCTCCACGTTCTCCGAGTTCGCCACGCCGGGCGAGATCGTCGAGATGCTCAACCGCTACTTCGACGTGGCCACCCACGCCGTCCTCGACGAGAACGGAACCGTGGTGCAGTTCGTCGGGGACGCGCTGATGGCCCTGTTCAACGCGCCGGCCCGGCAGCCCGACCACGCCCTGCGCGCCGCCCGGGCCGCGCTGACCATGCAGCACGAGGTCGACCGGATCGCGGCCGGCCGGCCGGAGTGGCCGCGGTTCCGGGTCGGCGTCAACACGGGGGAGGCGCTGGTCGGCAACATCGGGGGAGAGGCGCTGCGCAACTTCAACGCGATGGGCGACGCGGTCAACGTGGCCGCCCGCCTCGAATCGCGGGCCGAACCGGGCCAAGTGGTGATCGGAGCGTCCACGCGCGACCGGATCGGCGACTGCGCCCTGGTCACCTCGCTGGGCGAGCTGATGGTCAAGGGCCGGGTCCAGCCGGTCGGAGCGTACGTCCTGCACGGCTTCTCGGGAGAGAACCATGGCAACTGACCTCGATCCCCAGCTCGCCCTCGATCTCGGCGAGTTCGTCACCGACCTCGCCCCGGCCGACCGCGACGACCTGTTCCGGATCGGGCGCCGGCGGCGCTGGCCGTGCGGGGCGACCCTGTTCAGCGAGGGCGACCGCTCGACCACGGTGGTGCTCGTGCTGAGCGGCCGGGCCAAGGTGTTCTCGCTGACCGCCCAGGGCGGCGAGGTGCTGCTGGCCATCCGCGGTCCGGGCGCCCTGCTGGGGGAGATGTCGGCGCTCGACGGCGCCCCCCGCTCGGCCTCGGTGTCGGCGCTGGAAACCCTCGAGACGTACGTGGTCACTGTCGGCGCCTTCCTCGACTTCCTCGGCTCGCATCCCGACGCGGCGGTGCGGATCGTCCGGATGATCGTGTCCCGGCTGCGCGACGCCGACCGCAAACGCGTTGAGTTCGGCACCTACGACATCCTGGGCCGGGTCGCGCTCCGGCTGGCCGAGCTGGCCGAGCGGTTCGGCGCCTCCCAGGACAAGGACCATGCCGTACGCATCACCCTGCCGCTCACCCAGGACGAGCTGGCCGCGTGGACCGGCTCGTCGCGCGAGTCGGTCACCAAGGCGCTGCGTGTGCTGCGCCGCCAAGGGGTCATCGAGACCAGCCGCCGCTCGGTGTCGGTGATCGACCTGGACCGTTTGCGGGCCCGGGCGAAGTGAAGGGCGGAGCGCCGTCCGGCGCCCCGCCCCCGTGGTGTGCTTACAGTTCGCAGCTGTTCTTGAAGTCGTTCAGGTCCGCGACGCACCGGTCGGTGCCGACGCCGCCGAAGTTGCGGTCGTTGCCCCGCACGCCGTCGCGGCTGTTCAGGTTGTCGTTGCCGGCGTCGCCGAACAGCAGGTCATTGCCCGCCCCGCCGACGACGGCGTCGTTGCCGGGGCCGCCGCGGAGCACGTCGGCGCCCGCGTCACCGGCGATCCGGTCGTTGCCGGCCTCGCCGGTGACCGTGTCGTTGCCCGCGCCTCCGCGCAGCACGTCGTTGCCGGCCAACCCGATGACCCGGTCGTTGCCGTTGCCACCGCTGAGGTTGTCGTTGCCGGCGCCGCCGTTGAGGGTGTCGCCGCCGTTGTCGCCGGTGAGGGTGTCGTTGCCGGCATCGCCGGTCTGCACGTCGTTGCCGCTCCCGCCGTTCGCGGTGTCGTTCCCGGCGTCACCGAACTGCCGGTCGTTGCCGAGCCCGCCGTTCAGCCGGTCGTTCCCGGCGCCGCCGTTCTGCGTGTCGTTGCCGTTGCCACCGTTGAGCGTGTCGTTCCCGGCGCCCCCACTCTGGATGTCGGCGCCGTTGCCACCGTTGAGGGTGTCGTTTCCGGCGCCCCCGTTCTGGGAGTCATTGCCGCTGTTGCCCGTGAGGACGTCGTTTCCCGCGTCGCCGTTCATGATGTCCCGGGTCGTTCCGCCGTTCAGGAAGTCCCGGCCGTCCCCGCCGTTGAGCACCGAGGTCGTGCTCGTGTTGTTGGTGACCGTGTCGTTGCGGTCCCGGGCGTTCACACGGAGGAGATTGACGTTGGTGGCCGAACATCTGACCACGTTCACATTGACCTGGGCACAGCCCGCGCCCGCTACCGGCGGATTGCCGGAGTCCCGGACGAAGAAGAAGTTCCCGGCCCGGGTGACCAGGATGTTGTTGGCCCGGTTGGCCTGGGCGTTGACGGTGATGGTGCCGCCGGCCTTGGTCACGCCGGTGGCGGCGTACGCCGGAGCGGCCAGGATCAACGCGGGTGCCGCGCCCGCCGCGGCGAGCGTGGCGAATCGGAGAATCCGGCGGCGGCGTAGCTCGTTGTTGCTCATGTACGTGTCCCCCTTGAAGATTCGCATCCGGTGTCCCGGGTACCGCTGAACCTTCGCAGGGCAAGGGGGTCGTGGCGCAGGAAGAAGTACGCGTCCGAACTGGTAAAAAGGCCAGCTGGAACTGTCCGGAAGCAGCTTTCGGATTGCGCGCTGTTGCTAATCTCGCGCGCCATTCCCGGGCGCGCAAGTGCGGCGGATCTCAGACCCGGAACGCGGAGACCACGCTGCGCAGCTCGGACGACATACGTGCCAGTTCGGCCGTGGCCTCCTGCGTTTCGGCGACACCCTGGCTGGTCAGGCGGGCGGCCTCGGCGACACCGGTGATGTTCTGCGCGATCTCGCCGGTGCCGCCGGCGGCCTCGGAGACGCTGCGGTTCATCTCGGCGGTGGTGGCGGTCTGTTCCTCGACGGCCGAGGCGATGGTGGTCTGGAAGTCGCTGATCCGCTGGATGACCGTGGAGATTTCTTCGATGGCCATGACGGCGCCGCTGGTGTCGGCCTGGATGGCTTCGACGCGGCGGGAGATGTCTTCGGTGGCTCGGGCGGTTTCCTGGGCCAGGTCTTTGACTTCGGAGGCGACCACGGCGAAGCCTTTGCCGGCGTCGCCGGCGCGGGCGGCTTCGATGGTGGCGTTGAGGGCGAGCAGGTTGGTTTGTCCGGCGATGGCGGTGATGGTTTTGATGACGTTGCCGATTTCGGCTGAGGAGTCGCCGAGTTTGCCCATGGTGGCTGAGGTGGCGGCGGTGACGGTGACGGCTTCGGAGGCGACGCGGGCGGCTTCGGCGGCGTTCTGGGAGATCTCGCGGATGGACGCGCCCATTTCCTCGCTGCCCGCGGAGACTGTTTCGACGCTGCGGGAGACCTGTTCGGCGGCGGCCGAGACGGCCTGGGCCTGCACCGAGGTCTCCTCGGCCGAGGACGCGATCTGGGTGGCGGTATCGGTCATCCGGTCGGACGCCCCGGACAGCGACGCCGCCGACGCCTCGATCGTCTGGAGGGTCACGCGCAGCCGGGCCATCGCGGTGTCGAGCGAGCGGCCCATCCGGCCCGGCTCGTCGGCGGTGGTCAGGCCGGAGCTGCGGGTGAGGTCGCCGTCGGCCAGCCCGTCGCAGACGACGGTCACCTTGGTCAGCGGCCCGACGATCCGGCCCGCGACCCAGAGGCCCATGGCCAGGGCCAGGGCCAGGCCGGCCACCAGCACGCCGATCGACCAGGCCCGGTTCGAGGTGAACCCGTCCTGGGCCGCGTCCGCGTTCTTCGAGGCGTCCGCGTCCTCGGCGGCGCCCAGCGTGGTCAAGGTGGCGTAGGCCTCGTCGATCACCGGCATCACTTCGTTGTCGCGGATGGTCGCCCACTGGTCGAGCTGGTTGGCCCGCCCGGCCGGCAGAAGCCTGCTCTGCACGAGGTCGACGTAGGCGTTCCAGTCGTCCTGCAACGCGTCGATGGCGGCGGCATCCCCGGCCGGATTGCTGTTGCGATAGGCGGTCATCGCCGCGGCGAAGCCTCGCCGGTCCTCCTCGAAGGCCTCCTCGAACTTCGTGGTGCCGGTCTCGTCGACCGAGAGCGCCTGGTTGGCCGTGTCGAGCCGGGCCTCGGTGATCATCGCGCGGATCTGGCCGGCGGCCTTGATGCTCGCCACGTTGCTGCGGTAGATCAGCTGCGCCGAGTTACTGGCATCGCTCAGGGCGTTGAGGCCCATGATCCCGACGATCAGTGCCACGAGCGCGGCGGCGGCCACCGCGGCCAGCACCTTGACCCGGACGCTGAGGTCCGCGAAGGAGCGCCGGCTCGTCCCGGCCTGGGTGACCGGCTCGGTCAGGGCCAGCACACTCATACCGCTCTCCGTCCCGTGCGATACCTGCTGTCCCCCCAACTATCGCGAACGCTTCTCGCTTAATGGGCGGATATCGCCAAGATGGCCGACTGTCAGAGGTATTGCGACGCCAGACGGGCCACCATGGCCACCACGACGACGACCAGCACCCCGCGAACGAACCCGGCGCCCCGCTTGAGGGCTGTACGCGCTCCGAACCGGGCTCCGACGATATTGCACACGGCCATGGCCAGGCCCAGCTTCCACAGCACGTGGCCGCCGGCCGAGAAGACCAGCAGCGCGCCGAGATTCGTACCGGCGTTGAGAATCTTGGCCGTGGCTGAGCTGGAGACGAAGTCCAGCCCGAGCAGCGCGGTGAACGCGATGATCAGGAACGTGCCGGTGCCGGGGCCGAAGACGCCGTCGTAGAACGCGATCACCGTCCCCGCCAGCAGCACGGCGGCGACCCGCCGGCGCAGGGTGCGATGGGGCTCGCTGACCGTGACCCCGAACGACGGCCGGGCCACGACGAACGCCAGCACCAGCAGCAACAGCACCATCACGGCGGGCCGGAAGTATTCGGCCGGGATGTGCGAAGCGGCCAGCGCGCCGGTGCCCGAGAACATCACGGCCAGGCCCGCCGCCGGACCGGCCATCCGCCAGTCGATCTTCGTGCGCCGGGCATACGTGATCGCGGCCGAGGTCGTTCCGCAGATGCTGGCCACCTTGTTGGTGCCCAGCGCCGTCACCGGCGACATGCCCGGCAGCCCGAGCATCAGTGCCGGGACCAGCACGAGCCCGCCCCCACCGACCACCGCGTCGACCCACCCGGCCGCGGCCGCGATCACCAGCAGCAGCGCGACGTGCTGCCATTCCAAGCCATACAGCCATTCCACGGCGACAACCCCTTCAAGATCGCCACCCATCCTGCTGTAATGGCTTTATGCATCTCAACCCTTACGGCGAGGATGCCGTGCGGCTCGCCCTCTCACTGGCGACCGACCCACCCGCCACCGACGACGCGATGGTGGCCCGCTGCCAGGCGTACGACCTGGTCATCGAGCTGCCGGTGACGAAGTATGACCGGGAGGCGACGGCCGAGTTCCTCGCGGAATGGTTCACCGTGATTGACGCCACCGACCACGACGAACGGGCCCGGCGCCTCAACGACCTGCTGCGCTTCGCGTCGGCGTACCCCCGGCTCACCAACCACGCCGCGGACGGGTGGCACATCCACTACCGCGACCCCGGCCAGCCGCTGGCCTCGGTGCTGCGCACGCTGATCAGCGTCGGCACTGCCCTGCACCTGGCCGGTCGCGGGATGCACCGCCTCGGTCGCTGCGCCGCGACGGGCTGCGACAAGCCGTACGCGGACTTCAGCCGTACGGGAAAGCAGGCGTATTGCTCCCCGGCCTGTGGCAATCGGGATGCCGTACGCCGCCATCGGGCCCGCCTGTCCGG
Organism: Actinoplanes sp. NPDC021490; assembly: GCF_055562135.1. Lineage (NCBI taxonomy): Bacteria > Bacillati > Actinomycetota > Actinomycetes > Micromonosporales > Micromonosporaceae > Actinoplanes > Actinoplanes sp. NPDC021490. Next base: position 17,608 of record NZ_JBVHFW010000033.1, on the reverse strand, counting down.
GGACCGCTCTTGACATCACGCCGTGAATGACGCCAAGTAGGCGTATGCCCGCGGCGCTGCGAGGTCCCGTGGGATTTGCTCGGGCGGATCTCTGGGACGGGAGAGGCGGCGACATGCGGATCAGCGACATTCTCCGGGTCAAGGGCGAACGAGTGGTGACCGTGCCACCCGAGGCCGACGTGACGGAGCTTCTGGCCGTCCTGGCCGAGCACAAAATCGGTGCGGCGATCGTCTCGGCGGACGGCGCCCGCGTCGACGGCATCGTCAGCGAGCGCGACATCGTGCGCGCGCTGGCCGCCCGCGGGGCCGCGGTGCTGACCGAGCCGGTCACGGCGATCGCCACCACGCAGGTGCACTCAGTGGTGCGCGAGGCCGGACTCTCCGACGTCGAGCGGCTGATGACCGAGCGGCGGTTCCGTCACGTGCCGGTGATCGAGGACAACCGGTTGCACGGCGTGGTCAGCATCGGCGACGTCGTCAAGTTCCGCATCGACGAGCTCGAACACGAACGGACGAGCCTCGAGGAGTACATCACCGGCGAGCGGGCCTGACGCCCGCGTCCAGCACGTCGTCGGCCGGGCAGCGTCCACGCATCACGTAGCGCTCGGCGAACTCCGCGACCTGGTCACGCAGGTCGCGGGCGACGCCGTGCCGGGCCAGGGTCCCGTACGCCTCCACGAAGCACGCCCGCGCGGCGGCGGCCAGCACCGGATCGCTCAGCGCGTCGCGGGCCGCCCTCTCCCAGAGCCCCGCCTCGGCCGCCAGCGGGGCCGTGATCCGCTCGGCCCGGGCCGCCGTCACCGGGTCGTCCATCAGCACGGCCGTCACCGCGACCACGACCCGCCAGCCGTCCCCCGCCTGCCCGTCGGCCACGTCGATCTCGAGGTGCCCGCGCGCGGCCACCGGCGGCCGCAGCGAATCAACGTGCCGGGCCAGCCCGGCCAGCCCCCGGCCGTCCCGCCCCGGCTGCTCCAGCACGTACGCCGCCCAGGCGCGACGCGGATCCCGGACGGCGCGCACCACCGGAAGGCCACGGTGACGGCCCTGGCGGCTGCTCCGCCAGCCCTCCGCCGACGGCGAGTTGGCGAAGGCGGCCGCCAGCACCGGCGCGAGCGTATTGGCCAGCACCCACCGGCGGTGCAGCCCGAGCGGCCCGCCGCCCTCGAGACCGGCCTCCAGCGCCACCCGGACGCCGCCGCTTACCGGCGCGGCGCCGGGCAGCAGGGGCCCGGCGGCGGCGAGGTCTTCGTCCATGCGCGCGATGCTCGCCTCGAGCCCGGGGGAGGGCGGCCCGCTCACCACGGCCAGCCGCGGAGACAGGGCCAGGAACCCGTGCGGCAGGGCGGTTCGCTCCCGCCGGTCGGCCGGGAGGCCGGGCGCATCAACCGCAAGTTCCACGGTGGCGCCGACAAAGCCGGGCGTGGCCGGCGCGAAGGCGTGCTCGGCCAGCAGCAGAGCAGCAACCTGCTCATCAAGGGGGGTCACGGCGCCTCGCTCCAGTGCGGTCCGTCCGGCAACCGCAGGAGCATAGCATTCCTATCTGTCCGATAGGCATTGCCCGTTCGGCCGGCCCGGCACCGCCATCAGGTGAACACCGGCGCGGTACCGAAACGCCCACTCGGGCAGGTGACGGAATGAATCGCCCTTGCCATGATGGCGGCATGACACGTCGGTGGCGTGGTCGCGTACGGCACATCGGTTGGTGGCTCGTCGCCACGGGCCTGCTGTGCGCGGGCGTCTGGATCGTCGTGCGCGCATCCGGCGCGGCCGACGCCGACGACTTCCAGCGGTGGACGAACTGGTCGAACATCCTGGCCCTGCTGACCGGTGCGATCGGGACCACGCTGGTCGTCCTCGACCGGCTGTCGGCGCCGGCCACGGTCACGCCGGCCGACGGTGATGTCGTGCACGACCTGGCGGCCCGCCTCGAGAGCGACTGGGCCGAGGAGGCCGCTCTGCGCGACGTGACCCGGCCCGCCCCGATCGTCGTGCGGTGGTCGTCGACAGGGCGGCCGGCCGCCGATCGCGCGAGCGTCGTGGGCGGCGAGGGCGACTGGCGGACGTTCCCCATGCACGGCGAGGTCGGCCTGCACTCGCGCATCGTCGACGCGCTTCGCGACCTCCCGCACCGGCAGCTGGTTGTCCTGGGCGCTCCGGGCTCGGGCAAGAGTGTCTTCGCCGTGCTGCTCACGCTGGGGCTGATCCGGCGACCGGTCGTGGGGGAACCGCTGCCCGTCCTTCTGCCGATCAACGTCTGGGACGTGTTCAAGGAGGATCTCGGGCAGTTCGTCCGCCGGCGGATCGCCGAGGACTACGCCGACGTGCTGGCCCGGCACGGTGACCCCGAGGTGCTGGCCCGGGACCTGGCCGAGCACAAACTGATCATGCCGGTCCTGGACGGCCTCGACGAGCTTCCGGCCGGAGCGCTGGTGCGAGCGGCGACGCTGCTCGACGCGTACGCGGGAGCCGGTCGCCCGCTCGTGGTGACCTGCCGGCCGAACGAATACGAGGACGCCGTACGCCGCCGGGTGCTGAGCCGCGCGGCCGTCGTCGAGCTCGAACCGGTCGGGGTCAAGGCCGCGATCCGGTACCTGTCACAGCCGCGGTTCGATCCCCGGTGGACGCCGGTGTTCGAGGCGATGCGCCTGGACGGGCACGGCAGTCTCGCCCGGGCGTTCTCCACGCCGCTGATGGTGTCCCTGGCCCGGGCCGCGTACGAGGATCCGGCCACGGACCCGGCCGAGTTGTGCGCGATGACGCATCCGTCGGCGATCACCGACCGGCTGATGGACGCGTATGTCGCGGGGGCGTTCGCCGGCTCCGGTTGGCCGCGGGCGCCCCAGTGGCTCGCCTGGCTGGCCGCCCATCTCGACCGCACCGGAAGCCGTGATCTGAACTGGTGGCAGATCATGCCGGCCTCGGTCGTCGCCGCCCCGGTCCGCCGGGGCGCCGCGGCTCTGCTCACGGTGGCCGGCTTGTCGGCCCTGCTGGGTCCGCCGGTCGTCCGGGCCGGCGGCGTCACGATCCTGACCGTGCTCCTTGGTTCGACCGGCTGGCTGCGGCCGCTCTGGCCGTGGGGCCAGCCGCGATACACGCCCCTGGAGTTCCGCACCGCCCGTCAGCGCCGGATCCGCGATCTCGCCCGGCGGCTCGGGTACGGGTCGGGTGGCGCCGTGGTCGCCGCTCTGTTCGGCCTGCCCTGGGTGTCCGCCGTCGTCGGTGGCCTGGCCGCTGGTCTCTGTGCCGCCCTCATATCGGATCGCGTCCCCGGAAGGCCGGACCGGTACGCCGCGACGATGGCCGGGCTGTTCGGTGCGGCGTGTGGATCGGCCTTCGCCGCCGGCGCCACTGTGCGTGTGCCGCTGTCCACGGCTGCCGTCTTCGGAGCCGTCACCGCCCTCTGGTACGCCGCCACGGCGGCGCTCGGCGCGGGTGGAGCGGCGTGGATCGGCTTCCGGCTCACGCATCTGTGGCTCGCTGTGCGCCGAAAGCTGCCGTTGCGCCTCCGCCGGTTCCTCGGCGAGGCGCATCGCTCGGGTGTGCTGCGCCGGAACGGAACCGTCCATCAGTTCCGGCACGTGCTGCTTCAGGAGCGGCTCGCCCAGCCGCAGCGGGAAGGGGCGACCGGTCCGCTCGCGCAGCTGGGGCCGCTCGACGAGCTGCGGGCCTGGGCCGATGCCGGCCAGGAGCACGCGGAGGCCCGGTTGGCGGAGCTGCTGCGGCGACACGGACGGGTGACCGAGCTGACCGTACGCGCGGACCTGGGCGACCGGGCGGCGGCCAAAGAACTCGCGGCTCATCTCAGGGACGCGGCATTGCTGGGCGAGCTGCGTGCCCGCGCGGCCAAAGGGGACGAGTTCGCCATGCAGCAGCTCACCGCCGCCCTGGTCGCGGAGGGGGCGCTGGACGAGGCCATCGCCCTGCTTCGGCCCGCCGCCAAGCGCGGTCTGTGGTTCAGCGCGGAACAGTTGACGGCGCTGCTGCTGAGCCGGGGCCGGGCCGACGACGCCGTCGCCCTGCTGACCCCGCACGCGGACACCGGCAACTGGGCCGCGGCGAGCCGTCTGGCCGAGGTGCTGGCCGGTCAGGGCCGGATCACCGAGCTTCGCCGCCGGGCGTGCGACGGCGACACGCACGCGGCCGAGCGTCTGACCGAGCTGCTCGACGCCGACGACGCGATCGAGTTTCTGGAGTCGCGCGTGCAGTCGGGTGGCTGGACCGATCGGGATCGTCTCGACGACTATCTGGCCGCTCGCGGCCGCGACGATGACCTGCGGGCACGAGCGGCCGGCGGCGACTGGTACGCCGCCTTCCTGCTTGCGGAGCGTCTGGCCGACGACAACCGCACGCCCGAGGCGCTGATGGTCCTGCGCACCTGGGGCGGCATGGACGAGAGCCGCGCGACCGACCGGCTCGCCCGCCATCTCACCGCGAAGGGCCGGTTCGAGGACGTCATCGACCTGGTCCGGCCGCTGTGTGACGCCGGTGACGAGGACGCGGTGGACCGTACGGTGGACTGCCTGATCGCCCAGGACCGGGTGAGCGAGGCGACCGACGTGCTGGGCCGGATCGCCGACGCCGGCAGCCTGCTCGCCTCCGAAAATCTCGCGGCTCTGCTTGAGGAACAGCACATGGTCGGCGAGTTGCGGGCGAGGGCGGACGCCCGGGACGCCTTCGCGCCGCACCACCTGGCCCGCCTTCTGGCCGCCGAGGGCGAAGAGGAGGAACTGCGCGAGAGGGCCGTCGCCGGGGACTGGTCGGCGGCACGGGCTCTGGCCGGGCTGCTGGCGGTGCGGGGCCGGCCCGGCGAGGCGATCGACGTGCTGCGTCCCCGGGCCGAGGCCGGCGACCTCTTCGCCGGTGACCGGCTGGCCGACCTGCTGGCCGAGAACGGCCGTAGCGACGACGCCATCGCGCTGCTGCGCCCCCGGGCGGAGGAGGGTGACGGGGCCTGCGCCGAGCGGATGGCGCAGATCATGGAGGCCGCGGGGCGCGGCGAGGATGCGATGGTTCTGTTGCGGCCGCTGGTTTTGCGTGATTTTGACGGCGCGGCCGAGATGCTGGCGGGTCTGCTGGCCGCGCGGGCCGAGGCCGAGCTGTAGCTGCTGCCCGAAGGGGCACGCTTCCACCACAGTATTGACTGACGTCGATTTAAATAGTTTGTTAACACTATGACGATCCGGCGGCTGGCTGTTGTGGTGGTTCTGGCCTCGACGGCGCTTGTGCAGGTTCAGACGGCTACCGCGGCCCAGGCCGCCACGATCTGTAATCGGTTCTGTGACGGGCGGGACGCGGGGCTGGCGCCCGCGGATCGGGTTGCGGTCAGCGCGACGCTCTACGGGCGGTCGTTCAAGCTGCACGTCAACGACGCCGACGCCATGGCCTGGGGCTCGGTCGAGGGCGGGCAGGGCGGCGACGAGGTGTGGCTGGACCGCTCGTTCGACGGGGGGCGCGGGTGGGGCAACGACAGCCGGCTCGGGGCCACCAGTGTTCCAAGTGGGTCGGGCGGGTGGCGTACGGCGCAGTTCAACGTCGACGACTGGGCCGCCACCGGGGTCGGGGTGTTGCGGGCCTGCGGGAAGGCCGGGGACCGGCCCGAGATCGCGTGCACGGCGTGGGCGCGCAGCAATTGGAATGCGGGGGACCGGCGTACGGCGGCCGCCACTGCCCTGATGATGCGGTTCGACCGGGGGACCGGGTTGTTCGACGGCAACGGCTGGTGGACCGGGGCCAATGCGCTGACCGCTATCGCCGAGAACATCAAGCGGACCGGGATGCGCAGCTATCAATACGCGATCGCTTCCACGTACGACAAGAACATCAATGCGCGCCAGGGTCAGTTCCGCAACGAGTTCCTCGACGACACCGGCTGGTGGGGATTGGCCTGGGTTTCCGCGTACGACGTCACGGGGGACAGCCGTTATCTGAACACCGCGCGCGCCGACGCCGATCACATGTTCGGCTATTGGGACACGCGCTGCGGCGGCGGGGTCTATTGGAAGACCGATCGCGCCACCAAGAACGCCATCCCGAACAGCCTCTACATTCAGCTCAACGCCGCCCTGAGCCAGCGGATCCCGGGCGACACCGTGTATCGGCAGCGCGCGCAGGCCGGCTGGAACTGGTTCAAGTCGACCGGCATGCTCAACGGCGAGAACCTGGTCAACGACGGCATCAACATGAGCACCTGCCGCAACAACGGCGACGTCACCTGGACGTACAACCAAGGGGTGCTGATCAATGCCCTGGTGCAGCTGAACAAGCTGACCGGGGACGCCGACGCGCTGGCCACGGCGCGCCGGATCGGGGATGCGCTGACGAGCAGCGGCTATCTGTCGCCGGGCGGAATCATGCGCGAGCCCAACGAGCCGGACGCGTGTTCCGGCGACGGGGTTTCGTTCAAGGGCCCGGCCGTACGCGGTCTCGGGGTGCTCAATGCGGCGACCGGCGGCGCGTACGACGCCTACCTGCGCCGCAACGCCGACAGCGCCTACGCCAACGACCGCAACAGCTTCGACGCGTACGGGTCGCATTGGGCCGGCCCGTGGCGGAGCACCAACCACGGCTGTCAGCACAGCGCGCTCGATCTGTTGAACGCCGCGCCATAGCCCGTTCGGCGTATGACAAATCCGATATGGCCCGCCGGACACCCGGCGGGCCATAGGCTCACGACTATGTCTTGGCCGAAGCATCACGGGCGTATCGCCTTCTTCGCCGTGCCGGCTGCCGTCGCCGTCGCGGCCGTCTTCCTGACCGTGCCCGCCGGCGCGGCCGCCACGCTGACGGTTGCCCAGGCGATCAGCAGCCAGAGCGGCACCGGCACCGTGACCGGCTATGTCGTCGGCGAGCCCACCGCCACGAGCACGGTGCGGACCAGCAACTTCACCGGCGACACGGCCCTGGCGCTGGCCGACAGCCGGAGCGAGACGTCGACCAGCCGGATGCTGTACGTCCAGATCACCAGCGCCTACCGGTCGTCGTTCGGGCTGCTGAGCAACCCGAACCGGGTCGGCACCACGATCACCGTGACCGGCACGCTGAGCGCGTACTTCTCCCACCCGGGCCTGAAATCGCCGACCGCCATGACCGCCGGCGGCGCCACGCCGACGACGCCGCCGGCCACCCCGCCTCCCACCGGCGGCACCGACGCCTACTACGCGGCGGCGGCCGGCAAGACGGGGGAGAACCTGAAGAACGCGCTGCACGGGATCGTCTCCAGCGGCGTGACCAAGCTGTCGTACGACGCGGTCTGGAACGCCCTGAAGGTGACCGACCAGGACCCGGCCAACTCGGCCAACGTGAAGCTGCTCTATTCGGGCCTGAGCCGGTCGAAGTCGCTCAACGGCGGCGACCAGGGCGACTGGAACCGCGAGCACGTGTGGGCGCAGTCGCACGGCGACTTCGGCACCAGCGCGGGCCCGGGCACCGACCTGCACCACCTGCGCCCGGAGGACGTCGCGGTCAACGGTTCGCGCGGCAACAAGGACTTCGACAACGGCGGTACGGCGGTCTCGGGCGCGCCCGGCAACTACAGCGACAGCAACTCGTGGGAGCCGCGCGCCGCGGTCAAGGGTGATGTGGCCCGCATGATCTTCTATATGGCGGTGCGGTACGAGGGCGGCGACTCCTACCCCGACCTCGAGGTGGACGACGCCACGAGCAGCGGCACGGCCCCGCGGATCGGGCGCATCTCGGCGCTGCTGGCCTGGAACGCGGCGGACCCGCCGGACGCCGCCGAGCGCAACCGCAACCAGCTCATCTACGCGACCTACCAGCACAACCGCAACCCGTTCATCGACCACCCGGAGTGGGCGGCGTCGATCTTCGGCTAGCGGTCCCCGGCGACCGCGGCCTCGTAGGCGGCCTGGAGTTCGGCGAAGACCGACGGGGTGCCCGGTGGCCGCGGTACGCCGAGGTGCTGCTCGCGCAGCTCGTCCATGAACCGCTCCCACAGCTCGGGGCCGCCCTGCTCGAGCAGCTCGGCGCGGACGGACAGCTCGTGGCTGGCCGGCATGTGCCGCCGGCCCCACGAGCCGAGCGCGGCCATCACCGGCACGAGCTGCACGCCGGGCTCGGTGAGGCTGTAGCGGACCTTCTGCTTGTGGCTCGGGTCGTCGGTGCGGGACAGAACGCCGTGGGCGACCAGCCGCCGCAGCCGGTCGGCCAGGATGTTGGAGGCGATGCCCTCCTGCGACCCGGAGAGCAGCTCGCGGAAGTAGTGCCGGTTGCCGAACATCACGTCGCGCAGCACGACCAGGGCCCACCGGTCGCCCAGCACCTCGACCGCCAGGTTGATCGGGCAACCCGACCGGTGCGTTCCCGCTCCGGTTGCTGCTTCTGCCTCGGTAACCATCGGGACCGATGGTACTTCGCAACCGGTGGTGTTACCGTCGCGGGACCGATTTCAGTCTGCAATCAGTTTCGTACGGGGACGGTGTCATGAGACTTCTGCTCACCTCCGGCGGCGTCAAGAACCAGAGCATCCACGCCGCCCTGCTCGACCTGCTGGGCAAGCCGATCGCGGAGGCGAGCGCGCTCTGCATCCCGACCGCGGGGTATGCCCACCGGGGCGGCGCCGGCCGCGCGTGGAACTTCATCAGCGGCCACGAAGGCGACTGCCCGATGACCGGGCTGGGATGGAAGTCGATCGGCGTGCTCGAGCTCTCGGTGCTGCCCAGCCTCGACGAGGAACTGTGGAAGTCCGAGGTCCGTCAGGCCGACGTCCTGCTGGTCAACGGGGGCGACCCGCTCTTCCTCCACTACTGGATCCGGCAGTCCGGGCTGGCCGGAGTGCTGCCCTCGCTGAGCGACACGGTCTGGGTCGGGCTGAGCGCCGGCAGCATGGTGATGACGCCGCGGATCGGGGAGGACTTCGTCGGCTGGCGGCCACCCACCGGCGGCGATGACAGCACCCTGGGGATCGTCGACTTCTCGATCTTCCCGCATCTCGATCACCCCGCCCTGCCGGAAAACTCGATGGCCGACGCGGAGAAGTGGGCCGCCACCATCCCGGGGCCGGCCTACGCGATCGACGACCACACCGCTATCAAGGTGACCGGCGGCGAGGTCGAGGTCGTCTCCGAGGGCAACTGGAGACTGCTCGAGCCGGTGTCCTAGACCGGGAAGCGGTTCACGCCGATCCCGAGCGCCACGCCCCGCAATCGCCGTACGAATGTCATGGTCCGCTCCCGGTGACGCCGAATGTTCCCGTCATCCCCCTCGGCGGCGTACGGCGTCCTCTGGGTGGGTCAGAAATGGGGTGAGCCTGCCGATCAGGGGTGCACAGGGGCGAGAGCGCGGAGTGAGCTTGTGACGAGGACGGCCGGGGCCGGGCAGCGGAGCTGTCCGGGTTCGAGGTGCAGGCCGAACTCGGCCGGGGCGCCTTCACCACCGTGCACCGGGCATCGCGGGGCGGCCGCCTGTACGCCCTCAAACGGCCCACGTCCGGATCGGCCGGCGATCCCGCCCTGCTGGCGTCGTTCCTGCGCGAGGCCGCCCTGCTGGCCTGCGTCGACGACCCCGGCGTGGCCCGCATCTTCGCCGCCGGGACGCTCGGCGGCGATCCCGCGCTCGCGCTCGAATACCTGCCCGGCGGCTCGCTGGCCGGCCACCTCGGCGCCGGCCCACTCGGCCAGGAGCGGGTGGTCGAACTGGCGGCCCAGCTGGCCCGCGGTCTGGCCGCCGCGCACCGGGTCGGTCTCGTGCACCGGGACGTGAAACCGGGCAACATCATGGTCGCGCCCGGGCGTCCGGCCAAGCTGATCGATTTCGGGCTGGCGCTGCTCGGCGACGGCGATGGCGGCGAGAGCGGCGGCGACCAGGCCGTCGGCACGTTCCTCTACAGCTCGCCCGAGCAGTCCGGCATGCTCAAGCGGCCCGTCGACGGCCGATCCGACCTGTACTCGCTGGGCGTGGTGCTGTTCGAGTGCCTGACCGGGCGGGTGCCGTTCGAGTCGTCCGACGTCGGCGAGCTGCTGCGCGACCACCTGGTCGCGCCCGTGCCCGACCTGGCCGAACTTTGTCCCGGCGTGCACCCGGCCCTGGTCACCGTGATCGGCCGGCTGCTGGCCAAGGACCCCGACGACCGCTACCCGGGGGCGGCGGCGCTGCTGGCCGACCTGCGGGCCTGCCCGGGCGGGGAGGCCGCCGAGGAGCCCGCCGCCGTACGCTGGCCGCTCGCCGGACGCGACGCCGAGCGCGACGAGCTGGCGCGCCGCTGGCAGCGGGCGCGCGACGGGCACGGCGGCGTGGCGCTGATCCGCGGCGCGGCCGGCTCCGGCCGCAGCCGCCTGGCCGAGGAGGCCGCCGAGCTGGCCGCCGGTTTTCCGGTGCTGACCGCCACCGCCGAGCGGGACGCGCCGGTGCCGATGGCCGCGCTGCGCGCCGCGATCGACGGATACCTGCAGACCGTGCGGTGGCTGCCCGGGCCCGAACGGGAGGCCACCGAGCAGCGCCTGCGGGACTCGGCCGCAGCCGCCGGTCCGGCGCTGGCCGCCCGGCTCTCGCCCCGGCTGGCCGAGATCATCGGCAGCACCCCGGAGGAGGGCCGCGACGAGCTCGTGCTGGCCGCCGCGGCCGCCTTCCTGGGCGATCTGGCCCGGCGCTCGGGCGGGATGCTGCTGATCGTCGACGACGCGCACTGGCTCGGGCCGGCCACCCGCGAGGTGCTCAACCTGCTCGCGCCCGACCTGCCCGGGCTGCCGCTGCTGGTGGTGCTGACCGAGCAGCCCGGCGAGGCGGGCCCCGACATGCCCGCCGACACCGTGCTCACCTGCGAGCCGCTCGGCCCGGCCGCGATCGACCAGCTGATCGCCTCCCGGCTGCCCGGAGCCCGCGTCGGGGCCGACCTGACCGCTCACGTCGCCGACCGCACCGGCGGGAACCCGTTCGCCGTGGTGGCGTACCTGTGGCGCCTGATCGACGCCGGTCTGCTGAGCCCGCTGTGGGGCAACTGGTGGTTCGACGAGGCGGGCGCCCGCGCGCTGCCCGCGGCCGAAGATGTCCGGGAGCTGCTGGCCAGCCGCCTGGCCGAGCTGCCCGCGGACGTCCGTGAGGTGCTCGTGCCGGCCGCGGTGGCCGGCGCCCGGTTCCGCAACGAGACGCTGAGCGCCGCCGGGCTCGCCCCGGACCAGGTGGTGTCCGCGGTGGCGGCGGCCCTGGACCGCCGGGTGCTGGAGACCCGCGCCGGCGGCTGGTACGCCTTCATCCACCCGCTGCTGCGCGAGGAGTTGCTGGCCGCGGTGCCCGAGGACCGGCAGCGCCGCCTGCACGCCGCGATGGCCGCCGCCCTCGAGCGTCAGCCCGCGGGCCAACGCGACGCCGACCACGTCTACGCCGTCGCCCGCCACCATCAGCGCGCCGGCGACGAGGTGCCGTCCGAGCAGCGCCGCCGCAGCGCGTTCGTGGCCGGGCTGGCCGCGCTGGACGACCAGGCCGCGCAGGAGGCGCTCGGCTACCTGCGCGACGCCGTCGACGGGGACGCGGCGCCACCGACCGCCGTGCTGCATCCGCTCGCCGTCGCGTACCTGCGGGCGGGCCGGATCGACGAGGCGCTCGCGACCATCCGGCGTGCGCTCGCGGGCGAGCCGGACCGCCGGATCCGTGCCCGCCTGCTCACCACCGAGATCGAGGCGCACCACACCCTCTGGGAGGACAGCCGCGCCCTGGACACGACGTCGCGGGCGCTCGGCGAGCTGCGCCGCCCGCTGCCCGGCAACGGCCTGCTCCTGGTCGTCACCACGCTCGCGATCGCCCTGGCCGGGGCGGTCGTCCGGCGTACAGGACGGGGGTTCGGAACCGCGAGTGGCCGCCGCCGGGACGACCTCGCCGCGCTGGCCGCCGTCCTCGACGCCGGTGGCTACGCCGCCGCGATCGGGCTCAAGCTGCGCGAGGCCGGCCTGCTCGCCCTGCGGGCCATGTACGCGGTGAACCGGCTCGGCCCGTCGCCGGAGTACGTGCGGGTCTACGCGCTGGCCGGCTATGTCGCCACGGTCGTCAAGCTGCGCGGGGCAGGCGGGCGCTGCCTCGACCGGGCGGCCCGGGTCGCCGCCGGGCTGGGCGATCCCGGGCTCGGCGCGTACGTCGAATGGATCCGCGGCTCGGCGATGTTGTTCGGCGGCCTCGACGACGGCACCGCCTGGGCCGCGGCCGTGAACCGGAATCTGCGCTGGTACGGCCCGGCCCAGCTGCTGGTCGGCCACGCCGTCATCGGCATGCGCCAGGTGCTGCGCGGCTACGTGCAGGAGGCCCGCGCCGAATACCAGCGCGGGCTGGCCGTGCTGGCCGACCCCGCGCACGCGCTGGGCACCTCGTTCAGCATGCTCGGCGTCCTGGTCCCGGCGATCCAGGGCCGGCCCGGCGAGGCCGCGTCCAGGCTGGCCGAGATGCGCGCGGCCTGCCCGGCCGGGACGGCCACGGCCGTGCAACGGGTGAATGTCGTGGTCTCGGCCGCCTGCGCCGCCATCGAGGAGGGCGAGTTCGGCGAGCGGTTCGACGCCATCATCGACGAGTTCCACGGCCTCGGGCTGCGCAGGCGCGAGCTCATGCAGCAGCACAAGTGGTTCTACGCCTTCCAGTCGCACGGCCGGATGGCCCAGCTGCGCCTGGCCTCCGACGAACAGCGACCGGCCGCGCTCGCCGCCGCCCGGGCCGCCGTGGCCGACCTGCGCCGGGTGCGCCGCGCGTCCCCGCTGCTCGAGTGCTCGTACCTGATCGGCGAGGCCGCCCTGGCGCAAATGGGGGGTGAGCCGAAGAAGGCGATCGAATGGACCGACAAGGCCGAACGGGTCGCCCGCACCTTCGACGCGCCGATCGTGCACTTCGAGGTGGCCCGGTTCCGGGCCCGGGCCTTCCGGCAGCTCAGCCTGGCCGCCGAGTCCGACCGCAACGCCAAGTGGGCGCTCGCGCTGGCCACCCAGTACGGGTGGGAACTGCGGCGGCGGCAGGTGCGGGCCGAGTTCGGCGCGGACGACGGCGGTGCGACCGGGCGGCGTACGGTGGTCGGCCGGCGCGCCGATGGTGGCCGCAGCCGCCGCCTCGAGGCGTTGCAGCAGGTCGGCGCGGCCGCGGCCACCGTCCTCGACCCGCGCCAGATGGCCCGGGTGACGCTCGACGAGATGCTGCGGATCCTCGGCGCCGAACGGGCCCTGTTCTTCCTGCTCGACGAGGCGGGCGAGCCGGTTCCCTACGCCGGGCGGGGCGCCGGCGGCGCCGACCTCACCGAGACGACCGCGTACGGGACCACGCTCGTGCGCCGGGTCGCCGACGAGGGCGAATCGCTGGTGCTGACCGGCACCGAGGAGGGCGCGGCGCTCGGCTCGCAGAGCGCGGTCGTGCACGGGCTGCGCAGCATCCTGGTCGTGCCGGTGCGGTTCAAAGGCGAGACGCTCGGCGTGCTCTACCTGGACAGCCGGATGGCCCGGGGCATCTTCACCGAGGAGGACGTGGAGGTGCTGATCGCGATGAGCAGCCACCTCGCCGTCTCGCTGGAGACCGCGCGCGCCGCCCAGCTGCACCTGGCCGTGCAGACCGCCCGTCAGCAGCAGGCGTTCGCCGAGACGCTGCGGGCCAGCCTGGCCGAACTGAGCAGCATCCACGACCCGGCCGAACTGCTGCGGCAGCTCTTCGCGACGCTCAGCACCCAGCTCGGCGCCACCGCCGGGTGCCTGCTCGGCGCGGGCGACACCGGGATCGTCGACGTCTCCGGCACGGCGCCGGCCGACCTGATCGGCGCCCGTCCCGACGTTGCCGTGCCCGGCCTGGCCCCGATGCTCCTCGACGACCCCGGCCTTCTCGGTACGGACGTCGTGCTCGCCGTCCCGCTGCAGCACCGCGACGGCCGGGCCGGGGTGGCCCTGCTGGGCGGGAAAGGCTTCGACGACACGGCCAGCAAGGTGGCGGCGGCGCTGGCGTTCCAGGGGATGGCCGCGTACGACAACGCCCGCCTGTTCAGCCGGGTGCAGGAGCTGGCCACCACCGACGAGCTGACCGGACGGCACAACCGGCGCCACTTCTACGCCATCGCGGGCGCCCTGGTGGAGGCGGCCGCGCGCGGCGGGCGGCCGCTCGCCGCGGTGATGCTGGACATCGACAAGTTCAAGGGCATCAACGACACGTACGGGCATGGGGTCGGCGACGAGGTGATCCGCGAGGTGGCGGCCCGGATCGCGGCCGGCATCCGGCAGTCCGACGTGCTCGGCCGGTACGGGGGCGAGGAGTTCGCCGTCGTGCTGCCCGACGCCGCCCCCTCGGGATCGGACTCGCCGCTGGACCTGGCCGAACGGATGCGGGCCGCGGTCGCGGACACCCCCGTGCCGACCCGCGCCGGGCCCGTCCCGGTGACGATCAGCGTCGGCGTGGCCCAGCTGTCCGAGGGCGACAACCTCGACCAGGTGCTGGCCCGGGCCGACCATGCGCTCTACCGGGCCAAGGAGACCGGCCGCAACCGCGTTGTGCTGGGCGCGGCCGGCTGACAGCCTGGCCGGCATGACCAGCTACCCGGTGATCCTGCAGCCCGTGCTGGACGCGGTCGACGTCCGCGGCCTGGCCGAGTTCTATCGTGAACTGTTCGGGCTGACCTACCGCCCCGGCGACGAGCGCGACGAGGGCCAGGGGTGGCTGGTGCTGCTCCGCCCCGACGGCGGCCGCGCGCTGGCCTTCCAGCGGGTGAGCTCGCTGCCCGCGGTCACGTGGCCGGACGGTCCGGTGCCCCAGCAGATCCACTTGGACACCACGGTGCCGTCGGTCGCCGAGCTGGACATCCAGCACGAGCGTGCGCTGTCCCTGGGCGCCAAGCTGTTACGCGACCGCGGCGACGACCCCGACGAGCCTCTGCGCGTCTATGCCGACCCGGCCGGTCACCCGTTCTGCGTGTTCGTCGCGTAGACCGGCCGGTCAGCCGGGCTGAGTTCGTCGCGCGGGGCGGGCCGTTCAGCCGGGTGGCGTTCGTCGCGCAGGGCGGGCCGGTCAGCCGTGCTTCGTGTCGTCGCGTAGAGCGGCCGCCACGGGGCCAGGCAGTGGTCGACGAGGGCCAGCTGACGGTCCTGCTCGGCCGCCGGCGCGGCCAGCACGGCGTGCACCTGCTGGCCGATCGCCACCGAGAGCAGCACGTCGGCCAGGCTGGCGGCCGGCACATCGGGGCGCAGCTCGCCGTCCTCCGCCGCCTCGGTGAGGTGGCGGCGCACCAGACCGCCCCAGCGGCCGATCGCGTCGGTCGCGGCGATCTCCGGGCGGCGGCTGATCGCGAGCCGGCCCCAGAAGCCGAGCATCACCTGCGCCTCGTCGCGGGTCTCGCCGCTGACCGGCAGGATCTCGCACAGGGCGGCGTCGACCGCGGCCAGGCCACGCCGATCACGGACCGCCTCCTCGATGCGCGCGTCGACCCGCTCGAGGATGCGCTGATAGGCGGCCGAGACAACCGAGTCGAGGCTGTCGAAGTAGTGCCAGAGCGCCCCCGCGCCCACGCCCAGCTCGGCGGCGATGGCCCGGCTACCCGCGCCCGCGAGACCCTCGCGGGCGACAACGTCCAGGAAGGCGCCGACGATCTCCGCGCGTCGCCTCTCGTGGTCAACAATCTTGGGCAACCGACTCCCCGTTCCTGCGTTCCGGAGCGCCCGCATACCCCTCTCGGCGACCCTTACACCGGGGATCTCGTGCCGGTCACGCGTTCACGGTCAGATTGACGGTGACCGTGTCGCCGAGCTCCAATTTCTCGCCACGGCGGACCACCGTCTTGATCGGCACGATGTAGCGGCCGTCCTTCGGCCACAGTGACGTGGTCCAGTCCGTACGGCCGATCCGCGCGGTCACCGGGATCATGCCCCAGCCATAGCTGACCAGCGACGCCGCTGCCTCGATGGCCGCGCACTCCTGCTCCGGCACAGTGACGAAATGCCACGGCGCGGGGCCCCGCCAGAACCAGATCTCCCCGGTGAACTCCATGTCCATGGCCACAACCTAAGACTCTCTGTCACGCGCCCGGCAGCGCTGTCCTTTATCCCGCGGCTCGGTCACGCGCCCGGCAGCACGTAGCGGCCCGACACCGCGTGCCAGCCCGCCGGGGGATCCTCGCCGACCCGGCCGTCGACCGCCTCGCGCAGCAGGTCGGCGTGACCGGTGTGGCGGCCGTACTCCTCGATCAGGTCGCAGACGAAACGCCGCAGGATCGGCTGGACACCACCGGGCCAGGCGCGGGCGGACGGCTGGTCGAGACCCCCGGCGGCCAGGGCGGTCGTGAGGCGGTTCCGCGTCCGCGCCACCGCGTCGTCGTACCACTCGTACAGGTCGGACGGTTTGTCGTGGGCGGCGCTCGTGAACTCCCACTCGTCGTCGCCCTCGGGCCGGGACAGCCACGGCTCGTACGGGAACTCCGCCTCACCCCCGAACTTCGCGCCGATCGTGTAATCCTCGGCCAGGGCGAGGTGCTTGAGCAGGCCACCGAGCGTCAGTGAGGACGGGCCGAGCCGCGCGTTCAGGCCGTCCGCGTCGAGGCCGTCGGCCTTCCAGCGGAACGTCGCCCGCAGACGCTCCAGCGCGCCCAGCAGATGCTCGGACTCGGTGCCGGCCGTCGGCGGCTCCCAGGGAATGTCGGTCATCGCCTCACCATAGGGGCCAATCCGGACGGTCGGCTTCCGGAAGCCCACCGCCCCGTACGGCGCGGTGTGCGCGCGGGAAGTAGGGTCGCCGCGTGACGCAACGCCGTGAGATCGCCGGACTGACGTGCGCCGAGTGGAACCCGCAGGCCACCGGGCCCACCGTGCTCGCCCTGCACGGGCTGACCAACACCTCCGAGGTGTGGCGGGCGTTCGCCGAGGCGTCACCGCAAACCCGGGTGATCGCCCCCGACCTGCCCGGCCGCGGCGGATCGCTGACCACCAAAGCCGGCCCCGGGCTCGCCGGGCACGCCGCCGAGGTGGTGCGCGTCGCCGACGAATGCGGCCTCGACGACGTCATCCTGCTCGGGCACTCGATGGGCGGCTACCTGGCCCCGCTGGTCGCGGCCAAGCTCGCGGACCGCGTACGCAAACTGGTCCTCCTCGACGGCGGCGTGCTGCCCGAACCACGCTGGACCCTCCGCCGTCCCGTCGTCCGTGCCCTGTGGACGTTGTGGACGCGCCCCCTCACCCGCACCTTCCCCGACGCCGCGACCTTCGTCGACCAGGTCGAGGGCCGCGCCATCGCCCGCCGCCCCGACCTGCGCCCCCGCCTCGACCAGTGGGCGACCTACCTGCTCGACGACACCGGCCGCCCCCGCGTCGACGTCCCCCGCCTGATCGACGACGCCGTCGACACCCTGGCCGGCCGCCCCACGCTGCCACTGCTGGCCGCCCTGGACGTTCCCGTCCACGTGATCCTGGCCGAACACGACGGCGACGACTCGGCCAAGCCCTTCATCAACGACCGCGGCCTGGCCCTCGGCCGCGCCCAGCTGCCCCGCCTGACAGCCGAACGCCTCCCCGCCAACCACGTGACCATGCTCTTCGACCAGGCCGCGGTCCGAGCAGTCTAGGCACGGTGGGTCTGTAAGAAAAACGGTGTAACTCCTAATCAAGGAGACACCTGATGACCGTGATGAGCGAGGCCGCCATGGATACTTCGACGGTGGCGAAGA
>NZ_JBVHFW010000032.1:0-39298 GCF_055562135.1 Actinoplanes sp. NPDC021490 | reverse complement strand
TGGTCCGTCGCCTTGAACGCCGACGGCCCGCCATCCGACAACGCCGCCGCGAGCTGGTCGCCACGCCCGAATAAACCCTCTCTCAAACACTCACTAAGGGGTTGGTGGGTAGCGGGACCTGTTCTCGGGTTAGGCGTCGATTTCGGTTTTGTCTTCTGTGGCCCACAGGGTGTGGAAGTTGCCTTCCTTGTCTGTGCGGCGGTAGGTGTGGGCTCCGAAGAAGTCGCGCTGGCCCTGGATCAGGGCCGCGGGGAGGCGCTCGGCGCGCAGGCCGTCGTAGTAGGCCAGGGCCGAGGCGAAGCCGGGGGCGGGGATGCCCTGCTGAGCGGCCGTGGCGACCACCCGGCGCCAGGCGTCCTGAGCGCCGCTCACGGCGTCCAGGAAGTACTGGTCGACCAGCAAGGTGGCCAGCTCGGGCTGCTTGTCGTACGCCTGCCGGATGAAGTCGAGGAACTTGGCCCGGATGATGCAGCCGTCCCGCCAGATCTTCGCCATCGCGCCGGGGTCGATCGCCCAGTCGTACTCTTTGCTGGCCGCCTGGATCTGCTGGAAGCCCTGCGCATACGCCACGATCTTGGAGGCGAACAGCGCCTGCTCGACGTCGGCCTGCAGGTCACCGCCGTGCGAGCCGGCCGTGGCGGACGGACCGGGCAGGCCCGCCTCCTTGGCCGCGGCGCGCACGTCGGCCCCGCCGGACAGCGCCCGGGCGAACACCGACTCGGCGATGCCGCTGACCGGCACCCCCAGGTCGAGGGCGGCCTGCACGGTCCAGCGACCGGTGCCCTTCTGCTCGGCCTGGTCGAGCACGATGTCGACGAACGGCTTGCCCGTCGACGCGTCGACCTGCTTGAGCACCTCGGCCGTGATCTCGATCAGGTACGACCCGAGACGGCCCTCGTTCCAGCTGCGGAACACGTCGGCGATCTCGGCCGGCGAATGCCCGCCGACCTGACGCAGCAGGTCGTAGGCCTCGGCGATGAGCTGCATGTCGGCGTACTCGATGCCGTTGTGCACCATCTTGACGAAGTGCCCGGCGCCGTCCGGACCGACGTGCACGCAGCACGGCTCCCCGTCGACCTTGGCCGAGATGTCCTCGAGCAGCGGGCCGAGCGCCTCGTAGGACTCCGGCGAGCCGCCCGGCATGATGCTCGGGCCGTGCAGTGCGCCCTCCTCACCACCCGAGACGCCCGTGCCCACGAAGTGCAGGCCGCGCTCGCGCAGCGCCGCCTCGCGCCGGCGCGTGTCCAGGTAGTGCGCGTTGCCCGCGTCGATGAGCATGTCGCCCTCTTCGAGCAGGGGCGCGAACTCGTCGATCACGGCGTCGGTGGGCCCACCGGCCTTCACCATGATGATCACGCGACGCGGCCGCTCGAGGCTGGCCACGAACTCCTCGGCGGTCTCGGCCGGGATGAACTTCCCCTCGCTGCCGAACTCCTCGACCAGCTCCTTGGTGCGACCGTAGGAGCGGTTGTGCACGGCCACGGTGTGCCCGTGCCGGGCGAAGTTGCGAGCCAGGTTCCGTCCCATCACCGCGAGGCCGGTGACCCCGATCTGTGCCTTCTCCGACATCATTGACACCCTTCCCTAGCAGCAAGCCACGCCGCCTATTCTTACGGTTCCGCCGCGATCACGGTTCACCCCCGTCCAAGCTGTGGACAGACCGGGATTCTGCGCCGGTGTGCCACGCGGTGGCCTAAGATCGCGCGGCGGTAGGGTTGAGCCCATGCCGAGCGGGACGTGTCCATGAGGCGCGGCGAAATCTGGACCATCGGCAACCGCACCGACCTGCGCTATCGAGTCCTCGTGCTGTCGGCCGACGCGCACAACGAGCGCGACAACGCGTCGCCCTACTGTGCGCCCATCGTGCGCCAGCGCGGTGTGACCGAGCTCCCGCCGTACGCGGTGGCCCTCACCGAACAAGACCCGATCACCGGCGTCGTGGTCGTCAACCGGATGCGCCGGCTCCCGGCCTCGACCGGCGCGGAGCGTATCGGCATGGTCACCGGCGCCAGCATGGCCCGTCTGACCGACGCCGTACGGTCACTCTTCGAGTTGTAGCCTTTGCGCTTTCTTAAGGCCGATGACCGTTCAACCCTCGACGCACTCCATCGGGTCACACCCGGTCGGGTGACCGGTGCGACGTCACGCCGCAGGTAGCGAACGGTCGAGATGTTCGGCCGATGACGACCCCCGTCCCGCTGACGTATTCAAGTAACCGGGAGCTGGCCGACGGGAAGGACAAGGCGTGACACAGGCGTACGCGGCGGCGGTGGAGAGCCTGCGCCCGAGCGCGCCGGCCGGCACCGGTGAGGCCGGGCGCCTGACGGTCGAACGCGCGGTCGGCCTGCTCGCCGGACGCGCCCGCTGCCGGCTGGCCGACGCGCACCGCCACCTTCTGCGGATGGCCGCCGAGGAGGATCGCGGGCTGGTCGAGGTGGCCGCCGGCGTGATCCACATGCTCGACGTGGCCGACCCGGACACCGGCGTCGTCCTCGGCCTCGACACCAACCACCTCCCGGCCCGGCTCACCGCGCCCGTACGGCGGTTCGCGCCCTGGATCGGCATGGTGCAGCGGGTGCTCGACGTGGCCCCCGGCATGGCCTCCTACCTGAGCGCCGAACGAGGTCTCGACGGCCGGCTGATCGACCTGGTCTGGGCCGCGGTCAGTCCCGAGGCGGTCGCGCCCGACGGCCTGCGCGGCGCCGAGCTGGTCGGGCTGCGCCTGTCCGAGCATTTCCCCGAGGTGCTGGCCAGCGACCGCTGGCTCGCCTACGAGCACGTCCTCGACACCGGCGTGCCCACCGTCCTGGGCCCGTTCCCGCACCGCGACGGCGTCTACTCCGTCCGCGCTCACCGACTCGGCGAGGGCCTGCTGCTCAACTGGACCCGGCACGACCAGCAACCCGGTGGGATCGCCGAGCGCCTGGCCAGCACCGAGCGGCTCGGCAACCTCGGCTGGGGCGAATGGGATCTGATCAGCGGCGAGATCTACTGGTCCGACCAGCTCTACCGGATCTTCGAGCGCGACCCGCGGCAGGGCCCGCCCGACCCGGCCGCGCCCGACGAGGCCGGCCTGGCCGAGGACGAGCCGTTGCGGGCCGCGGCCAAGGCGCAGCTCGACCGGGGCGACCGGGTCGACGTGATCACCCGGGTGCGCGTCAACGGGCGGGTCAAGCACCTGCGTACGGTGGCCGACGCCAGCCGCGACGCCGGCGGCCGCCCCCTGCGCCTCTACGGCATCGTGCAGGACGTCACCGAGCAGGAGACCGGGGCCAAGCGGCTGGCCGAGGTCGAGCGCCAGCTCGTCGAGCAGCGCCGCAGCCTGGCCGCCGAGCACGAGCTGGCCGGCCGCCTGCAGCGCATCATCCTGCCCCTGCCCGAGGGCCCGATCGTGCTGCCCGGGCTCAAGGTCGCCGTGCGCTATCTGCCCGCCGGGCAGGAGGATCTGGTCGGCGGCGACTGGTATCACGCCGCCGAGCTGCGCGACGGCTCGGTGCTGCTGGCCGTGGGCGACGTGGCCGGGCACGGCACCCAGGCCGCCACGGCCATGGCCCAGCTGCGGCACGCGCTGCGCGCCCTGGCCGTCACCACCAGCGACCCCGGGGAGCTGCTGGGGCACCTCAACCGGCTGACCTGCGAGCTCGAGCGCGAGTCGCCCGAGATGGCGGCCACGGCCGTGGTCGCCCGCTTCGACCCGGCCCGCCACGAAATCGTCTGGGCCCAGGCCGGGCACCCCCCGCCGCTGCTGAGCCGGGGCGGCCGCACGGCCCCGCTGGAGCGCCCGGCCGGCCCGATGCTCGGCGTCATGGACGACGCGGCCTACCGGACGTCCCGGATCGACTTCCGGGTCGGCGACGTGCTGCTGCTCTACACCGACGGCCTGGTCGAGCATCGTCGCCGCGGGCCCGACGACGGGCTGGCCTCGGTCATCTCCACCGTCGACGAGGCCGTACGCGCGTCGCCCGACCAGCCGCTGGCCCAGTTGCTGTCCCGGCTGCGCCGCACCAACCCCGACGACGACACCTGCATCCTGGCCGCCCGGCGGGTCACCGGCGAGACCCAGGATCTTCGCAGATATCTCTCCGGCGCGGCCAATATGCCCCATCTGCGCGACTGAGCGGCGTTTTCGGGAGAAAATGTCGGCCGTGAGGGGTCGCACGTACGGTGTCCTGTCGCCCTTCGTCGGAGGCGACTACTACGGGACCATCATCGCCGGGGCCAACGAGGCGGCCGTGTCCGGAGGCGATCGGCTGCTCGCGCTGCAGACCCTCGAGCCGGGCTCGTACAACGCCGACCGCAGCGGAGTGCCCGACTATCGGCGGCCGGTCGCCTGGAGCCACCTGGCCGGGGTCGTCGTGCTGGCGGGGGCGATCCACGAGTCGTACGCGAAAGCGCTTCTCACGGCCGGAATGCCGGTGGTCACGGTCGGGCACCAGATGCCGGACTGCTCGGCGGTCTTCGCCGACAACAGCTCCGGCGTACGCGAGGCGGTCCGGCACCTGATCGAACACGGTCACGAGCGGATCGCGTTCGCGGGGCACCTCGCGCATTTCGACGTCCGGGAGCGGCTCGAGGGCTATCGGAGCGCGCTGACCGAGCACGGCCTGACCGCGCCGTCCGACCTGGTGTTCGACGCGGGCGACAACCACGAGAGCGGCGGCGAGCTGGCCGCCGGCTTGCTGCTCGGTTCCGCTACGCCGGTCACGGCCGTCGTCTGTGGCACCGACCGCAACGCGATGGGCCTGATCCGCCGGCTCGGCGAGCACGGCCGGCGCGTCCCCGAGGACCTCGCCGTGATCGGCTTCGACGATCTGGCCGGCGCCATGTACATGCGGCCCAGCCTCTCCACCGTGCGCCAGCCCTCGGGGGAGATCGGCTCGGCCGCGATCGATCTGCTGAGCGAGCTGACCGGCCGGCCCGGGACGCCACGGCTGGTGCGGCGGGTGCCGACCACCTTCATGCGGCGCGACTCGTGCGGCTGCCCGCCCAGCGGCCTGCCCGTGACCGAGGACCTCACGCGTTACCTGTTCGGGCAGGTCTGCAACCTGCAGGAGACGCTGAACATCCAGCACGAGCTCGGCATCGACCTGCTGGGCGCGCACGACCGCGACCCGCGCGAGCTCGGCTGGCTCAAACGCACCACCGCCCTGGCCGGCTGCCTGGGCCTGTGGTCCGGCAGCGCGGTGCCCGCCCTCGACACCGAGCTGCGCATCGAGGGGGAGTACCCGCCCGGGCGCCCACCGGCCCGCGCGACCATGCCGGTCAGCGACTTCCCGCCGCCGGAGCTGTTCGAGCTGGCCGACGGCGCGGCCGGGGACGCCGTCTTCGTGGTGCCGGTGCGCAGCGCGACCCGGGACTGGGGGATGCTCGCCGCGGTCGGCCACATCCAGCAGAGCACGCCGCCGGGCAGCGAGATGATGAACCAGTCGGGCGCCCTGCTGGCCGCGTCCCTCGACCGCGGCGCGATGGTGGCCGCCCTGCGCGAGCAGGAGCAGCAGCTGCGCGACGCCGCCCTGCACGACCCGCTCACCGGCCTGCCCAACCGGCTGCTGCTGGCCGACCGGATGCGCCAGGCCGGTCTGCGCGCGGCCCGGCTGGCCGGCCACCGCTTCGCCGTGCTCCTGCTCGACCTCAACGGCTTCAAGGCGGTGAACGACTCGCTCGGGCACGCGGCCGGCGACGTGCTGCTCATCGAGGTGGCGCGGCGGCTGACCGGCCTGCTGCGCGAGTCCGACACGGTGGCCCGGCTCGGCGGCGACGAGTTCGTGGTGCTGCTCGACGGCCTGCCCGCCGAGGGCGCCGAGCGGCTCGTGCAGGACACCATCGCGGCCCGGCTGACCGAGCCGTACGCCATCGACGGCGGCCGGGTCACGGTCGGCGTGAGCATCGGCGTGGCCCTGAGCGGGGAGAACGCCAACGACCCGGACCACCTGCTGCGCGAGGCCGACGCCGCGATGTACCGCGCGAAGCTGGCTTCTAAGGCAGGGTCCAGCTCTGGCTCGGCTCGCCCGAGCACGCGCTGACCGTCGTCGTGGCGCCCGCGCGGCCCGGGTCGGTCAGGCAGCCACCGCTCGAGTTGACCAGGGTGCCGTCGCCCCCGTCCCGCCACTGCGCCGATTCGCCGCCGTCGCAGCCGGTGATCCGTACGGTGCCGTCGCCGGTCGACTGCGCGCACTTGTCGGCCACCCGGAGCGTGCCGTCGGTGGCCAGGGTGAACGACTGGTACGAGACGGACATGCACCCGGACACCTGCACCGGGCTGCCGTTCGAGCCGAACAGGCTGCCCAGCGCCAGGCAGCGCCCGCTGGCGGCGGTGATCGACCCGGTGCGGTCGGAGGCGGGCGGCGCGAGCGTCGGGTCGGCGGTCGCCGGGGCGGTTGTCGGCGCGCTCGACGGGCCCTGGGTGACCGGGGTCAGCGTCTGCAGGGACCCGCTGGGCGAGGCCGAAGGACTGACCGATGCGCTGGGGGAGACACTGGGTGACGCCGTCGCGGCGGGCCCGACGCTCTGCACCTGCTGTTCGAGGGGCGCCTGACCGGGGATCGCGGGCAGCGCCGTGCCGGGCCGCGGCAGCTCGGGGTCGGCGGCCGGGCCGAAGATCAGGTAGCCGACCACGCCCAGGGCCAGCACGGCGCCACCGGCGAAGATGCCCAGCCGGGCCAGCGGGTGCACGGTCAGGCGCGGCTTCTTCGGCGCGGGCGGCGGCTCGTCCTCTACCTTGGGCTGGACCAGGGTGTCGGCCTCGACCGGCAGATCCGCGGACTCCGGCCAGGTCTCGGCCTCTTCGTCGGGGGCTCGTTCCGCCTCGGCGACGGCCTTCACGTACGGCCGTACCAGAACGGGATCCTCGCGACGCGCGTCGTTCTCCGCCATTGCTCCCCTTGGACGTTCGGGATCCACGTTGGACTGGTGAGAGAACATACGCCACATCCGCCCGAATCGATCACCCCATTCCGGACTTTAACCGTACGTATTGGTCTGATCATCTTGCGTTGAGTGGCGTACGGCCGCCGGCCCTCGCTCGTGGCCCGGAAGGTCCGACGTATGGGGCAAATCGCAGCGGGTATCCCGACCGCATGCACCGGTACGGCGATGAGGTGGCGGCGATCGCCCGGCCCCTGACCGACGAGGGGGATCTGGACGTTCTGCTCGACCGGGTCGGCGACGCCCGGGTCGTGATGATCGGCGAGGCCAGCCACGGCACGCACGAGTACTACACCTGGCGGGCCGCGCTGACCCGTCGCCTGATCGCCGAACGTGACTTCTCGTTCGTCGCCGTCGAGGGCGACTGGCCCGACTGCGAACGCGTCGACGCCGCCGTCCGGGGATCCGCCGCCTCGCCCCTCGAGGCCCTGCTCGGCTACGAACGGTGGCCCACCTGGATGTGGGCCAACGAGGAGGTGGTCGACTTCGCCGACTGGCTCCGCTCGCACAACGCCTCCCGCACTGTCCCGGCCGGCTTCCACGGGCTCGACGTCTATTCGATGTGGGAGTCGCTGCGCGAGGTCATCCTGTGGCTTCGCGAGAACGATCCGGACGCCGCCGATCATGCCGTGGACGCGTACCAGTGCCTCGCCTCGTACGCGGAGGATCCGCAGTCCTATGCCTGGGCGGCCAAGTTCCTGCGGGCCAGCTGCGAGAACGAGGTCGTCCGGATGCTCCTCGAACTGCGCGGACGGGATCTCGCCGTGTGGCAGAACGCCGAAGTCGTGGCGGGCGCCGAGCATTACTACCGGGCGATGGTGGCCGGCGGCGCGCAGTCGTGGAACGTACGGGACCGGCACATGGACGCGACCCTGGCCCGGCTGCTCGATCACTACGGCGAGGGCTCGAAGGCCGTCGTCTGGGCGCACAACACACACGTCGGCGACGCGAACGCGACCGACCAGGCCACGCTGGGCGAGGTGACCATCGGCTCGCTGGCCCGCGAGCGGTTCGGCGCCGGCCAGGTGGTGCTGGTCGGGATGGGCGGCCACCGCGGTTCGGTGATCGCCGGCCGCACGTGGGGAGCGGCCATGACCGAACTGCCCGTGCCGCCCGGGCGCCCCGGCTCGCTCGAGGACGTCCTGCACGCGACCGCCCCGCCGCAGGCGCTGTTCGTGTTCCCGCCGCCGGCCGATCGCCCCGGCCTGCTGCTGGACGAGGTCGCGCACCGGGCGATCGGCGTTGTCTACAACCCCGAGCGGGAACACCTCGGCAACTACGTGCCGTCCCGGCTGGGCGACCGCTACGACGCGTTCCTGTGGTTCGACGAGACGCGGGCCCTGCGGCCTCTGCACCCGCTGCACGTCGACACGCACGAGTTCGAGACCTACCCGTCCGGCGTCTGATTCCCTGCTCGACCGTCTTGACACCATGAACTGCGGGCGTATTCTCAACCTATCAGTTTATAAACCAGGTGGTTGTCATGACGGATTCCATCGACGGCGTCTTCGCCGCCCTCGCCGACCCGACGCGACGCGCGATCCTCGATCGCCTCGCCACCGGCGACGCGACGGCCGGTGAGCTCGCCGCCGACTTCCCCATCAGCGCGCAGGCCGTGTCGAAGCACCTCAACGTGCTCGAGGCGGCGGGCCTGATCGTCCGCACCCGCGAGGCGCAGCGGCGCTGGTGCCGCATCGTGCCGGCGCAGGTGCGCGCGGTCTCCGTGTGGGCCGAGCAATATCGGCAGCTGTGGGAGGAGCGATACGACGCGCTCGACGACTACCTGGGCCGGCTCCAATCCCAAGGTTCCGAGGAGGAATCGTGAGCATCAACCTGCAGACCCCCACCGACAACACACTCGTCATGAGCCGCTCCTTCGACGCGCCGCGCGAACTCGTCTTCGCCTGCCACACCCAGCCCGAACACATCCGCCACTGGTGGGGCCGGGGCAACCCGCTCGACGTCGAGATCGACTTCCGGGTCGGTGGCAAGTGGCGCTTCGTCGAGCACGCGGACGGCCAGCAGCACGCGTTCCGAGGCGAATTCAAGGCCATCGACGCCCCCGACTCGTTCACGTGGACCTTCGAATACGAGCCGATGGCCGGCCACATCCTCACCGAGCAGTACGTGTTCACCGAGGAGGGCGGCAAGACCACGGTCACGTCGTCGGCCACGTTCGACAACAAGGAAGACCGCGACGGCATGATCCAGTCCGGCATGGAGGCCGGCGCCGAGCAGTCGTACGCGGCCCTCGACACCTATCTCGCCAAGCTGTCGTGAGTTGCGCGGGGGCGGGCTCGACGGCCCGCCCCCGCTTCTCACGCCTCTTTCAGGGCCACGACGGGAATCGTCCGTGTGACCTTGGCCTGGTAGTCGGCCCAGCCCGGTTGCTCGGCCACCGCACGCGCCCACGCCGCGTCCCGCTCCTCGGGCGGCAGCGGAACGGCCAGGGCCTCGTACGTCCGCACCCCGGTCTCGACTGTCACCCGCGGATCAGCGCACACATTGTGGAACCAGTCCGGATTACCGACCGCGCCACCGGCCGAGGCAATCACGAGGATGCGCCCGCCCTCGGCGAGAAAACCCAGCGGAGTCGTATGAGGCCGACCGCTGCGGGCGCCCAGGGTCGTGAGAAGGATGAGCTCGCTGCCCTCGAACATTCCGCCCACGCGGCCGTCATTGGCACGAAACTCGTCGATGATCTGCTGATTGAAAGGGTTGGGCACTTCGGTTGTCGCTTCCTGCTCGTCTTCGGGAGTTGTCCGGAGATGCAGAAGGCGTCGGCGGGCCGCGAGCCCGGCCGCGAATCAAACGCTAGCCGGGTGCCCCACTCGGTAATGGCCCAACAGGGCCGACCCGGCAGTCACCCCGACACGATAACAAGAAGCCGGCCCCGCGTACGCCCCCGTAGCTCCGGCGGTCGTCGCGGCTTCTGCCGAGTTGAGTGCACGTGGTCATGTCGTTGCGTATGGGCAGGCGGTCACTGTCCGGTCCAGAGCAGCTCACCGAGGGGACGTCGCATGCGGGCCGGATCGAGGGGCCGGCGTGCGGACGAGCCAGTGTCGTCCGGCACCCGGCCGAAAGCCGACATGGTGGTGATCTCCCAGTGGTCGGGTACGCCGAACTCGTTCGCCAGGGCGTCGCGGTCGAAAGCGCGGAATTGACGAGCGAACAGTCCGAGGGCCTGCGCTTGGATTGTCATGTGAGCAACCGCTTGCCCCAAGTCGTACAGCGCAAATTCCGAGTATTCCCAGTCAGTGCCTTCGACATACCGGTGAGACAGGTTCGCCACGAGGACGCTGGCTGAGGGTGCCCAGCGGGCCGAACTGGCGGCAAGGTGACGCACAAGCCGATGGTGTGTGTCGTCGCCGCGACGGCTCACGATGAACGCCCATGGTTGAGAATTACCGGCGGATGGAGCCCACCGCGCCGCTTCCACGAGGAGCTCGGCCTGGTCCGCGTCCAGCTCGAATGCCGGGTCGAACGTCGTGGGGCTCCACCGTGCGGCAAGCAAGGGATGTAGCCCCGGCACGATCTCGTCCGTCATGCCGACAGCCTGGCACAGGGGCCACGGGCGGGTGAGTGCACTCGAAGCTCAGGGACGCAGGATCACCTTGCCGGTGGTTCTGCGGGCGACGAGATCCTCGAAAGCGCGGCGGGCATCCTCAAGGGGATAGGCCGCATGGACCATCGGCTTCAGCGCGCCGACAGCGGTGAGCTCGAACATCTCGGCTAAAGGCTCGGCATAGGCGCCGGGAACGGCGAGGGCCGGCCGCAGCCAGAAACCCATAACAGCCGCGTTGCGGTCCGAGAGGTATCCCGGGTCGACCGGCGGGCGGGCTTCGCGGGAGGCATTTCCGAAGGTGACCAGACGTCCGAAGTTCCCCAGGATCTCGAGGCCGGCGCTGAAAACGCTGCCGCCGATCGACTCGAGAACGATGTCCACCGGCGTCCCGTCGTTGGCATCGAGGACCCGCTCGGCGTACCCATCGGCGTCGCTGGACACCGCGGCGTCCGCACCCAGCGATAGTGCCAGGTCACGTCGGGCATCTGTGGAGGCTGTGGCGATGACCCGCCCGGCCCCCAAGTGCTTGGCGAGCTGCACAGCGAGCGAGCCGACGCCGCCGGCCGCCGCGTTGACGACAACTGTCTCGCCGTCGCGTATCCGTGCGCAGCTCTTCAGCACGTGCCAGGCGGTCAGTCCCTGGACGAGGAGCGCGAGCGCCTCGGCGTCGCCCAACCCTTCAGGCAACGACACGGCGTCGGCGTCTTTCACTACCGCCCGCTCAGCAAAGCCACCGCCGCCGAAGATCGGTGCGAGCACGCGACGACCGTCACTTGCTCGACCGACCACCTCAGTGCCGGGAATGAACGGCAGCTCGGGCGCCGGTCGATACGACCCGGCAATGCGACTGGTGTCGGCGAAGTTGACCCCTGCTGCGCTCACATACACGAGCAGTTGCTCATCGACTGGTACCGGATCTGCGACCTCGACAAGGTCTAAGACTTCGGGGCCGCCGAAACGGGCGCATTGCACAGCTCGCATGATCAGCACCGTATACCGCTGCCGGCAGCAACCGGCAACGCACAAACCGGGCATGCCGATTTGCCGCGATCCGGGCGTCTGGAGGAGCCGGCAGCGGTCCGTCGCTGAAGGCGCTGTGCGGCATCGACGAGCTCAGCCTCGTAGTCGCTAACCCGAAGCCGCCGCTCGGAGCCGCTACCTTGGCCGGATGGAACGCGGCGAAGTGTGGTTGGCCGAAGTGGACGGTGTCGTGCCGGTGGTTCTGCTGAGCGGGCAGGTGGACGGTCGCCGTCCCGGTGGCGGTGCGGCGGAGTTTCGGGGCATGCGGATCGTTCCCGCGGCGACGGCCGAACAGCGGCGGGGCTTTGCCTTCCTTGACCCGGCCGAGCTCGGCCCAGGCCGGCCCGCTGGTTCGGCCCGGCTCGACGGCCGTTATGCCGGCACGGCCGGCGGTCCGGGCTCGGCGGTCGATGCCGGCCCGGCCGACGGTCATGGCTCGGTGAGCGGTGTCGGCGGCCGTGGCCTGGTGGTCGATCCGCGTCTGGCCCGCAGCCGTGGCCCGGTGGGCGACTCGCGTCCGGCTCTCAGCCGTGGCTGGGTGGGCGATCCGCGTCCGGGTCTCGGCCGTGGCCCGGGGGCTGGTCACGGAATGCCTGATGAACCGGCGGAAGAGACGGGGATCGTTGGGATCGAGGTGCCGATCGGGGCCGACGAAGGGCTGACGCCGGCCGGGGTGGTGCGGGTGGCCTTGCCCAAGGAGGGGCACGTCTTCTGCACCTGGGAGGTGTCGTTGAGCGCCGAGCATCTGGTTGAGCGCGTGGGACGGCTCTCGGCCGGGAAGCTGGCGATGTTGAGTGAGGCGCTTCGGCTGAGTGGTGACGAGCCGGGCGAGGGAAGAGGTCAGGGGGTTTCTTTGTAGGCGACCGTCAGATTGGCCCGGGAGGTCATGGTCAGGGGCCACTCCATCGATGCGGCCAGGGCCTCGGTGGCGGCCGGGAAGCGGGCCGGTGGGATTGACTCGATCACCTGGCTGCCCATGTGGGAGCCGATCCAGGTGACCATGTGGCCGGCGTCGGGGAAGGTGCTGTCGACGGTGGCCTCGGTCAGTGTGGTGTGGGCGAAGCCGGCCGAAGTCGTGGCCTCGCGGAGGGCCGCGGCGGAGTCGAACATGGGGTGCAGCTTGGGGCGTTGCGGTGGGGTGGGGGCGTACGAGCTCAGCAGGCGCAACGCCTCGGGGTAGCGCGGGTCGTGCGTGGCGAAGGAGCTGAACGCCAAGCGGCCGTGGGGGCGTAGCAGGCGGTGGTACGCGGTCAGGGCGGCGGGCGGGTCGGGGAGGAAGAACAGGACCAGCGCGGCCGTGATGAGGTCGAAGGAACCGGCGGGGAAAGCCGGCTCCTGAGCGTTGCCCGCCTGGACGGTCACCTGGGGCAGCGAGGCGGTGGCGGCGGCCGTTCGTTCGACCATGCCGGGGGCGAAGTCGATGCCGGTCACGTGGCCGTCGGGGCCGACCGCCGAGGCCGAAGCCAGCAGCGCGGCGCCTCGGCCGCAGCCGACGTCGAGCACGTGTTCGCCCGGTTGCGGGGCGGCCGCCCGCACCAGGGCGGCGGCCAGCGGGGTGAAGAAGTTGACGCCCACGTTGTCGTAGCGGGCGGCGACCCGGTCGAAGACCTCGGCGACACTCATGGGCCCAGCATGTCAGCGTGGCGCACCCCCGGATAAATCGGCGTCCGGCGAATTGCGCGGCCGGAATGCGAGTGGTCCATTACGCAGCCGCATTGTGCAAGTGCGCAGTGAGATCAATGACAGGCCTTAACGCAGGATGCATCCCCCGTCGTACAGTGATCCGAGACTTGAACGCAGAGTGACGAAGGGGTGGGCCGGCGTGCTGGAGGTGCGGACGAGCGACGACGGCACTGTGGTGATCACTCCGCACGGTGTGGTCGGCTCTGAGGGCGGCGGTGAACTGCGCCGGGCGCTGGTGCACACGGTTCGCCGTGTTCGACCCTTTCGCCTGATCGTCGACCTGGCTGATGTGCCCGATCTCGATCCGCTCAACGTCGGGTCGGTCGCGGCGGCCTGCGAGCTGGGCGACGACCACCAGGTCACCGTCGAGATCGTCA
Organism: Actinoplanes sp. NPDC021490; assembly: GCF_055562135.1. Taxonomy (NCBI): domain Bacteria; kingdom Bacillati; phylum Actinomycetota; class Actinomycetes; order Micromonosporales; family Micromonosporaceae; genus Actinoplanes; species Actinoplanes sp. NPDC021490. The sequence continues at coordinate 25,729 of NZ_JBVHFW010000032.1, read as the reverse complement.
GCCCACGGCCGGCGGTGTCCCGGCGGCTCGAGGCGGCCGGTGTTCCTCACCAACGGTTACGACGGGATGCGTCTTTCTGATCGCGCGGGTGGACGTCGGGTTAACGGCCGGAATTCAATTACCCGGCCCGGCCGGAAATTGCCCGGGTGCATTACTTTGAGGCCGTGCCAGCAGTCATGGAGGCCACCCGGAATATCGCCCGACAGGCAGTCCGCCCCGAGACACCGGCCCGGCTGCGTCTCTGGGTCACCGTCACGATGGTCGTCGCCGGCCTCCTGCTCGTCTCGGCCTGCCTCGTCATGGCCCGGGTGCAGCAGCAGGTGCGGATCATCGGCGACGAGGCGGCCCCGCAGGCGGCCAACGCGGCCGACCTCTACTTCGCGCTCAGCGACATGGACGCCCAGGTCGCCCGGCTCGTGCTCACCTCCGGCCGTCCCGAGCTGGCCGGCAGCCAGATCGACGCGCTCGGCGCCTACCAGCAGCGCGGCCGCCAGGTCGACACCGACTTGCAGCTCTCGCTGACCACGGCCACCGGCGAGGCCGAACGTGCGCTCGTGCTCGACCTCATGCACAACCTCGGCGTCTACCGCGAGCGCGTGTGGCAGGCGCTGACCGCCGGTCCGGCCGCCGCCGGCTACTACACGCAGGCCACCAACGTCCTGCACCTCGACCTGCTGCCGGCGGCGACCAGGCTGCGCGAGGCCGGCGAGAACAGACTCGAGCAGGCGTACGCGCAAAGGAGCGCGACGCAGACCGCCGGCGTGACCCTCGCCGTGCTGCTCGGCGCCGCGCTCGTCATCCTGCTGATCGGGCTGCAGGTGTGGCTGGCCCGGCGGTTCCGGCGCACCTTCAGCCCGGCCCTGATCACCGCCACGGTGCTGACCGCCGTGCTGCTCGTCCCGCTGACCTTCGTGCTCGTCGTGCAGGGGCAGACGCTGGCCCGGGCGCGCGATCAGAGCCTGATCCCGTTCCTCGACCTGTCGCAGGCGCGGGCGGTCAGCTACGACGCCGCCGCCGACACCTCGCGCTATCTGATCAGTAACGGGCTCGACTACTACCGGCAGGACTTCGACCGCAAGGCCGGCGCGCTCGAGGCGGGCGACACCGGGCTGCCGACGGTCGCGGGCGGGCCCGATGTCGGGGCCGCCCGCACCGGGCAGGTCGTCGAACGCTGGCAGGCCTACCGGACCGGCCACGAGCGCATCGTCCGGCTCGCCGACGCGGGCCGGGACGCCGAGGCGATCGGCGCGCTCACCGGGATCCGGCGGGGCGACGCGGCGTTCGACTTCTCGTACTACGACGCGGCGGTCGCCGACATCGCGGCGTCCCGCAAGGCCGACTTCGACCGGGCCCTGCGCGACGCCGAGATCCGGCTGGCCGGTTGGCCGTACATCCCGGCCGGCGTGCTCGGCCTCGTGATCCTGCTGGTGGCGCTGTCCGTCCGCAAGCGCCTGGCCGAGTACCGCTGAGCCCGACTACCGCTGAGCCCGACTACCGCTGAGCCCGACCACCGCTGAGCCCGACTACCGCCGAGGGAGAGCAGATGAAGACCCGAGTGCTCGGACTGGCGGCGCTGCTGCTGGCCGTGACGGCCTGCGACTCGCCCGGCGCTCCGGCCCGCGCCTCCATCGGCTGCGCGCCGGGCTCGATCACCGCGCAGGGCTCGTCGGCGCAGGCCAACGCCGTCAGCGCCTGGATCAAGGACTATCAGGTCAGCTGCGCCGGGGCGACCATCGAGTACGCCGCCGTGGGCTCCGGGGCCGGGCGGCGCGCCTTCTTCGCGGGCACCGGCCAGTTCGCGGGCTCCGACTCGACGACACCAGCCGAGGAGCAGACCCAGGCCCGCGTACGGTGTCAGGGCCCGCTGGTGCACCTGCCGATGGTCGCCGGGCCGATCGCGCTCGCCTACACCGTGGCCGGCGTCAACGACCTGCGCCTGTCCCCGGCCACGATCGCGCGCATCTTCACCGGCCGGGTCACCCGCTGGAACGATCCGGCCATCAGGGCCGACAACCCGGACACGAGGCTGCCGTCGACGCCGATCCGCACGGTTCACCGCTCCGACGGCTCGGGCACGACGGACAACTTCACACGGTTCCTTGCCGCGGCGGCGCCGGCCGAATGGACTCTCCGGCCGGGTTCGGACTGGCCGGCCCGCGGAGGCGCCGGTGAGGAGGGCAGCAACGCGGTCGTGTCGGCGATCGAGCGCACCGACGGCGCCATCGGCTACGTCGAGGCCTCGTACGCCCGCTTCCACAACCTGCCGGCCGCGCGCGTGGGCAACGCGTCGGGCGAGTTCGTCGCGCTCGACGACGCCGCGGCGGCCCGCACGGTGGCCGGGGCGCGCATCGCCGGCGCCGAGGGGCTGCGGCTCGAGCTCGACTACCGCATCGCCGACCCGACCGCCTATCCGCTGGTGCTGGTCACTTACGAGATCGTCTGCCGGACCGGCACTCCCGATCTGGTCAAGAGCTTCCTCGCGTACGCCTCCAGCACCGCGGGACAGACCACGGCGGCCGCGTCGGGGTATGCCGCGCTGCCCGAAGAACTGCGCTCGAAGGTGGCCGGGGCGGTCGCGGCCCTGTGAGACACCGATGCCCGGCGGACCGTGCTGTTCAGCAACAGCGGGTCCGCCGGGCATCAAATGGTGCTTCGGAACGGCCCTGATCGCGGGCCGGCTTCGATCAGTCGGTGCCGGCGAGCAGCTTGGCCTTCTCGGGCCAGGTGGGCAGGGTCGGCGCCAGGCGCAGACCGGCGGAGGTGACGGCGGTCCGGATGACGGCGACGTCGGTGTCGGCGAGCTGCCGGAACGTGGTGATGCCGCTCGCGGCGAGGGCCATCGCCATCTTCGGGCCGATCCCCGGGATCTTGGTGAGGTCGTCGGGCTCGGCGATCGCGACCGCGACCGGCGCGGGCACGGCGGCCACCTCGTCCGTTCCGGCCACACCGGGGATCGCCGCCGTGGTGTCCGAAGTGGAGATCAGCGGCTCGGCCGGAACGGCGACGTCGACGGGCGCGGGACCGGCCACGACCAGGTCGGCCTCGGCGGCGCCGGGCACGGCGGCCACCGGCTTCGGCTTCGGGGTGCGGGTCCGGGTGGCGCGCGGCTTCGGGGCCGGCTTGGTGGTGCCCACCGGCGTCGGCTCGGCCAGGGGCGACGACACGACGGTCGGCGCGGCGGCGACCGCGACCGGCTCCGGCTCGGTGGGCCGCACCGACTCGGCCGGCTTGGATCCGGTCGGCGCCGGAATGCGCTTGATCGGCTCGGTGACGCGCTCGTCGTCGTCCGACGGAACCCGCTCGTCGTCGTGCGCCGCGACCGTCTCGGCCACGCCCACCGCGATCGGCTCGGCCACGCCCACGGCGACCGGCTCGTCAATCGGCTTGTCGTCGTGCGCCGCAACCGGCTCGTCAACGTGGGCCGCGACCGGCTCCGGGGTCGGCGAGTCAACGTGGGCGGCGACCGGCTCCGCGATCGGCTCGTCAACGCGGGCGGCGACCGGCTCCGCGATCGGCTCGTCAACGCGGGCCGCGATCGGCTCGGTGACGCGTTCGGAGGCGGGCTCCGCGATCGGCTCGGAAACGGTGACGGGCTCGGTCGCAGCGACGTGCGCCGGCTCGGCGACAGCAACGGCGGCGGGCTCGGGCGTGGCGTCGACCGGCTCGGCCACGGCAACGGGATCGGCGTCGGCCACCGGCTTGTCGGCGGCGTCGACCGGCTCGTCGTGGGCGGCCACCGGTTCGGGCTTCGTGGCCGTGCCGGCCTTCGGCTCGTCCTCGGTGGTCGGGGTTTCGGCGGCCGTGGCCGGCGCGCTGATGGGGGAGGCGCTCGGGGCGGACGTGTCGGTGGCGGCGGGCTGGCCGGACCGCAGTCCGCGCACCAGCCACCCGGCGACGAATCCGACGACGACCCCGGCAACAAGGAAGAGGAACGATGCCATATGAAGGGCTCCGAACAATGAGAGCTGCGGATGTAGCGCGCAGCTTTGCACATCTCCCCGTTTGCGCACCATGTGGGTGGTGCGACGGATCGATATCGGTTACCCGTGGTCATCCGGTGATCACCCAGGAGTCGATCCGCAAAGGAGCAAAGGACCGGAAAACACGGTCGGCCCTTCACACCGGAAACGATCCGGCCGGAAGAAGGCAACGCGCTCTAACGCCGGCTGCGTGCCCCCGCGACCAGCGCCACGCCACCGGCGGCCAGCGCCACCTGCAACGCGAGCTCGATCCAGTCGATGCCGCGGGTGTCGTCGACCCCGATCAGCGCGGCCAGGAACGTGCCGACCAGGGCGGCGATGATGCCGATGAGCAGCGTCAGCCAGATCGAGATCTGCTGCCGGCCGGGCAGCACGAGGCGTCCCAGCGCGCCGATGATGAGACCGATGAGGATGGCGGTGAAAATCCCGGAGATTTCCATGACGGCTCCCTGTCGAGGCGGTCCCCCCAGCATGACGCGTCCGCGCTACCTCAGTCCTCGGGAACCGGCTGGGTTACTCGCCCGCGCTTGGCCGCCTGGATCTGCTCGTACACGTGCGTACGCAATTCGGTGAAGCGGGGATCGGCCCGGGTGTGCAGCTGATCGCGGGCGGCGGGCAGGTCGACGGTGATCTCGTCCTGCACGACCGTCGGCGACGACGACAGCATCACAACCCGCTGGCCCAGATAGACCGCCTCGTCGATGTCGTGGGTGATGAACAGGACCGTCACCTTCAGCCGCTGCCACAGTGCCCGCACCAGATCCTCGAGGTCGGCCCGGGTCTGCGCGTCGACCGCCGCGAACGGCTCGTCCATCAGCAGCGTCGACGGCTCGTACGCGACCGCCCGCGCGATCGCCACCCGCTGCTGCATGCCGCCGGAGAGCTGCCACGGGTACGCCGATTCGGTGCCCGCCAGCCCGACCGCGTCCAGCGCCTCCCCGACGAGCTCGGCCCGCCGCGTACGGGGAAGCTTCTTCTGTTTCAACGGCAGCTCGACGTTGTCGCGCACGCTCATCCACGGGAACAGGCTGCGCCCGTACTCCTGGAACACCATCGCCAGACCCGGCGGCGGACCGCTCACCTCGTGCCCGTCGAGCCGGACCGTGCCGCCGCTGGGACCGAGCAGGCCGGCGATGCAGCGCAGCAGGGTGGTCTTGCCGCAGCCGGACGGCCCGACCAGGCAGACCAGCTCGCCGCTGTCCACGGTGAACGTCAGATCGCGCAGCGCCTCGACCTCGCGGCCACCGGACCGATAGATCTTGCGCAGCTTCGAAACCTCGAGCATGGGCGCCTCTCAACCCTTGCGCTGCGCCTGGCGCAGACCGTGATACCAGCGGAGGGCGCGCCCCTCGGCCAGGCGGAACAGCAGCGACAACGCGAAGCCGAGCAGCCCGAGCAGGATGATCCCGCTCCACATCTCGGGGATGGCGAAGCTGCGCTGGAACTGGACGATGGTGAAGCCGAGACCGTTGCTGGCCGCGAACATCTCGCTGATCACCATCAGGATGATCGCGATCGACAGGGACTGCCGCAGACCGGCCGCGATCTGGGGCGAGGCCGCGGGCAGGATCACCTGACGGATCCGGGCGACACCGCCGATCCCGTACGCCCGGGCGGTGTCGAGCTGCACGCTGTCGACGGCCCGTACGCCCTCGACCGTGTTGAGCAGCACCGGCCAGACGCACCCGAAGACGATCACGATGATCTTCATGCCGTCCCCGATCCCGGCGAACAGCATGATGACCGGCACCAGGACCGGCGGCGGGATGGCCCGGAAGAACTCGAGGACCGGTTCGACCGTGGCCCGCAGCCCGCGGCTCAGCCCGATGGCCACGCCCAGCGCCACGCCGATGATCGAGGCCAGCACGAACCCGGCCGCGAGGCGCAACAGGCTGGGGAGCACGTCGGCGTCGAGACGGTCGAGCGTCCAGGTGTCGGCGAACGACCGCAGGATCTGCCGCAGCGGGGGAGCGTAGAAGTTCTCGCTGCCCTCGCTGATCAGAAACCAGGCCGCGAAGAGCACAACCGGCAGACCGAGCACGTACGCAACCCGCCTCATGCGGCGCCTCCGCCGGCTCCGGTGCGGTCGCTCATGCCGGGACCTCGCCTCGTACGGACTGGTGCCAAGCGAGCGAGCGGCGTTCGAACAGGCGGGCGGCCAGGTTGATCGCGACGCCGAGCAGGCCGGTCACCGCGATCAGCGCGTACATGTCGGGCACCGCGCCCGAGGTCTGCGCGACCGCGATCATCTTGCCGAGGCCGGGGGCGCCGATGACGAGCTCGGCCGTCACGGCCAGCACCAGGGCCACCGACGCGGCCAGCCGCACGCCTGTGAAGACGTACGGCAGCGCGGTCGGCCACAGCACGTGGCGGATGCGGGCCCAGGGACCGAAGCGGAAACTGCGCGCGGTCTCGTCGGCGATCGGGTCCACGTCGGCCACCCCGTACAGGACCTGCACCAGCACCTGCCAGAACGCGGCGTAGACGACCAGCAGCAGCGTCGACCCGAGGTCGGTGCCGTAGAGCAGCACGGCCAGCGGGATCAGCGCGACCGACGGGATCGGCCGCAGGAACTCGACCGTCGAGGCGGTCGCGGCCCGCAGCACCGGCACGGCGCCGATGACGATGCCGGCGACCACCCCGGCGGCCACCGCGATGGCCAGGCCGATCGCCCACCCGGTCAGGGTGTCGCCGACCGCCCGCCAGAACTGCGCGGTCACCACCTCGTCGCCGAGGGCGGCCGCGATCCGGGTGGCCGGCGGCAGATAGCCGTCGTTGACCAGCCCGAGCCGCGGCAGCGCCTCGACGAGCAGAAGCAGACCGGCGAGGCCGGCAAGTCCTTTCACGGGAGAAGTTTGCTCACGTCGGGAGTGGCGCCGTCGAAGATGCCGTCCGCCGCGCCCAGCTTGGCCAGGGTCTCGACCGAGGCCTGGTTGATCTGGGTGGGCCACTTGGGCAGGATCAGCGCGCCGCGGGTCTTCTCGTCGATCTTCGTGTAGCTGCCGAGGATCGCCCGCACCTCGTCGGGGTGCGCGTCGGCGTACGTCATCGACTCGTTCATCGCCTCGGTGAACCGCTTGACCAGGTCGGCGTCCTCGCCCGCGAGCTTGGCCGAGGTGAAGTACGCGGCCACGGTGAGGTCGGGCGCCGCGTCGACGAAGTTGGACGCCACCAGCCGTCCGCCCGCGGCCTTGACCTCGGAAAGCTGCGGCTCGACGACCCAGGACGCGTCGACCTGACCCTCCTGCAGGGCCGCCGGCGCGTTCGGGAACGGCATCTCCACGAAGTTGATGTTCTTGGGATCGCCGCCCGCCTTGCGCACGGACTCCCGTACGGTCGTGTCGCCGATGTTCTTGAGGGTGTTGACCGAGACCTTCTTGCCGGCCAGGTCGGCCGCCGTCTTGATCGGGCTGTCGGCCTTGACCATGATCCCGCCGAAGTCCTTGCCCTGCTGGCCGACCGAGGCGACGCCGGCCGTGACCGTCTTGATCGGCACGTTCTTGGTCTGCGCGATCAGCAGTGAGGTCATGTTGCTGAAGCCGAACTGGAACTGGCCACTCACGACGCCGGGCACGATGGCGGCGCCGCCCTGGCCGGCCTCCATGCTGACCTCGATCTTGCGGTTGGCGAAGAAACCCTTTTCCTTGCCGAGATAGATGGGCGCCACGTCGAGGATCGGGATGACGCCGACCTTGACCTGGTCGACGCCGCTGGAATCGGTCTCGCCGGATGATCCATCCGAGGAGCCGCACGCGGTCGCCGTTAATAAAAGCCCTGCTAAAGCTATCCCTGTGAAGATACGTCTCATTCGTAGCCTCCGGTAAGCTGTGCGCATTGCGAACGAAAGTTCTCAAAGTGAACGCTAGGATGTGGGCCTTGGCGAGTCAACGATCTTCATCGATTCCACAGGTTGTTCCATGAGTTCGGACCACGTGCAGTCGCTGGAGCGGGGCCTGGCCGTGATCCGCGCCTTCGACGCCCGCCGCCCCGAGCTGACGCTGAGCGAAGTGGCCCGGATCTGCGACCTGACCCGGGCTGCCGCCCGCCGGTTCCTGCTCACCTTGGTCGACCTGGGCTACGTGCGCACCGACGGGCGCCTGTTCAGCCTCACGCCCCGCGTGCTCGAGCTCGGCTACGCGTTCCTGTCCAGCCTGTCGCTGCCCGACGTGGCCGCCCCGCATCTCGAGCGGCTGGTCTCGCAGGTCCACGAGTCCTCCTCGCTGTCCATTCTGGACGGCGACGACATCGTCTATGTGGCCCGCGTCCCCACAAGCCGCATCATGGCCGTGTCGATCAATCTGGGCACCCGCTTTCCCGCGTACGCCACGTCGATGGGCCGCGTCCTGCTGGCCGCGCTTTCCCCGGCCGATCTGGAGGCCTACCTCGGGCGGGTCCAGCTCGACCGCCTGACCGCCAAGACCGTGAGCTCGGCCGACGCGTTGCGGGCGGAGCTGGCCCGGGTGCGCGCGCAGGGATACGCGATCGTCGACCAGGAGCTGGAGGAGGGGCTGCGCGCGATCGCGGCGCCGATCCACGACCGGGCCGGCGTGGTGGCCGGAGCCGTCAACGTCTCGGTGCACGCCGCCCGGGCCACGGTGGACGCGATCCGCCGCCGGCTGCTGCCCCCGCTGCTGACCGCCACGACCGCGATCGACGGCGACCTGCGCATGCACGGGCACCACGCCGCACGGGCCTGAGCGTCGCCGGGACGGGGTCGTTCACACTCTTTACGCGTACGGGAAACCGCTCTCAAATCCCGAAAGTTTCGGCGTAGACCTGTCCGCTATGGGAGTCAATGTGGCGGTCGGGAGCGTGCCCATGGGCAATTGATAAGAAGGTTGGTCGTTGTGGTTTCCGGAACTTGTCGTTAACGTTTCGATCGATCCGGGTCACTTTCTGCTGTAGCGGTCCGCGGGGCGCATCCACCGGCGCCCCCGGGCCGTGCCATCCCCTTCACAGCTCGAAAGGCACCTGCCATGCCCCTCCGTTCCTCAAGTCGTTCCCCTGCGCGCCGGCACGTCCTCGCCGGCTCTCTCGGCCTGCTCGTCGCGGCCGGCGCCCTCACTGTCGCGTCCACCGCCGACGCGGCCACCACGCTCGGCGCCTCCGCGGCCGCCTCCGGCCGGTACTTCGGGACGGCCGTCGCGGCGTACAAGCTCAGCGATTCCACGTATGCGGGAATCCTCGACCGCGAGTTCAACTCGGTCACGCCCGAGAACGAGATGAAGTGGGACGCCACCGAGCCCACCCAGGGCCAGTTCAGCTTCGGCTCGGCCGACCAGATCGTGGCCCGGGCCAAGGCCAACGGGGCCAAGGTGCGCGGTCACGCGCTGGCCTGGCACCAACAGCAGCCGGGCTGGGCGCAGAATCTGAGCGGCACCGCCCTGCGCAACGCCATGGTCAACCACGTCACCCAGGTCGCGACCCACTACAAGGGCCAGATCGATTCGTGGGACGTGGTCAACGAGGCCTTCGCCGACGGCGGCTCGGGCGCCCGTCGCGACTCCAACCTGCAGCGCACCGGCAACGACTGGATCGAGGTGGCGTTCCGCACCGCGCGGGCCGCCGACCCGGCCGCCAAGCTCTGCTACAACGACTACAACACCGACGGGCAGAACGCCAAGAGCAACGCCGTCTACGCGATGGTGCAGGACTTCAAGGCGCGCGGCGTCCCGATCGACTGCGTCGGCTTCCAGTCCCACTTCAACTCCCAGTCGCCGGTGCCCTCCGACTACCAGGCCAACCTGCAGCGGTTCGCCAACCTCGGTGTCGACGTGCAGATCACCGAGCTCGACATCGAGGGCTCCGGGTCGGCCCAGGCCTCCTCGTTCGCGACGGTTGTGCGCGCCTGCCTGGCGGTGACCCGCTGCAACGGCGTCACCGTGTGGGGCATCCGCGACTCCGACTCGTGGCGGGCCAGCGGCACCCCGCTGCTGTTCGACGGCAGCGGCAACAAGAAGGCGGCGTACACGGCCGTCCTCGACGTGCTGAACGGCGGCGCCACCACCCCGCCCACGTCGCCGCCCGCCTCGCCGTCGACCCCGCCCACCACACCGCCGACCACGCCGCCCACCACGCCCCCGGCCGGCTCGGGCTGCACCTCGGCGATCAGCCTCAACCAGTGGAACGGCGGTTTCGTGGCCACGGTCAAGGTGACCGCGGGCGCGACCCGGCTGAGCGGCTGGACCGTGAACGTCACGCTGCCCTCGGGCGCGGCCGTCACCAGCACCTGGAACGCGCAGGCCAGCGGGACCAGCTTCACGAACGTGTCGTACAACGGGTCGGTCAACGCCGGCGCGAGCGCCGAGTTCGGCTTCCAGGGCACGGGCACCGGCCCGTCGGTCTCGTCCTGTACGGCGCGCTGACATGAGACGCCTCTGGACTGTTCTGGCCGCCGCCCTGATCGCTTCGCTGGGCCTGGCCGCGCCGGCTCAGGCGGCCTCGCTGCAGGAGGTCACCGGCTTCGGCAACAACCCGACCAACCTGCGCATGCACCTGTACGTGCCGGATCGCCTCGCCGCGACCCCGGCGCTGCTGGTCGCCGTGCACTACTGCACCGGCACCGGCCCGGCCTTCTATTCGGGCACGGAATTCGCGTCGCTCGCCGACCAGTACGGCTTCATCGTGGTCTATCCGTCGGCCACCCGGTCCGGTCAGTGCTTCGACGTGTCCAGCCCGGGCTCTCTCCGGCACGACAGCACCAGCGACCCGGCCGGCATCGTGTCGATGGTCCGCTACGTGCAGCAGCGCTACGGCACCGACGTCAACCGCACCTTCGTCACCGGCGCGTCCTCGGGCGCGATGATGACCAACGTCCTGCTCGGCGACTACCCGGACGTGTTCGCGGCCGGGTCGGCGTTCTCGGGCGTGCCGTTCGGCTGCTTCGCCACCACCGACGGCTCCCTGTGGAACAGCGCCTGCGCCAACGGCCAGGTCTCCAAGACGCCGCAGGCCTGGGGCGATCTGGTCCGGGCGGCCTATCCCGGCTACACCGGCCGGCGCCCCCGGATGCAGGTCATGCACGGCGCCACGGACACCACGCTGCAGTATCCGAACTTCGGGGAGGAGATCAAGCAGTGGACGAACGTGCTGGGGGTCAGCCAGACACCGGCGCTCACCGACACCCCGCAGAGCGGATGGACCCGTACGCGATATGGCTCGTCCGCCGTGCAGGCGCCGGTCGAGGGCATCAGCGTCGCCGGGGTCGGGCACAACCTGCCGTTGAGCGGCATGGCCCGGCTGGCGATCGCGTTCTTCGGGCTCGACGGCTCGACACCGCCGCCGCCCACAACCCCGCCCCCCACGACCCCGCCGCCGACCACCCCGCCGCCCACGACTCCGCCGCCCACGACTCCGCCTCCGAACGGCGGCGGCACGTGCCGGGTGACCACGACGGTCAACGCGTGGAACAGCGGGCTGACCGCCCAGGTGACGATCGCCAACACCGGAAGCGCGGCGGTCAACGGCTGGAGCCTCGGCTTCGCCCTGGCGTCCGGCCAGACCATCACCTCGGGCTGGAACGCCACCTACTCCCCGGCATCGGGGCAGGTCACGGCGCGCAACGCGAGCTACAACGGCACGATCGCGGCCGGCTCCTCGGTCTCGATCGGCTTCCAGGCCAACCACACCGGGAACAACGCCGCACCGAGTGGCTTCACACTCAACGGCGCGACGTGTTCCACCACCTGATCGGCCGCCCGGTGTCGGGCTGATCCGGCCGCCGATCAGGTCGAGGGCGTCGCCGCGGGACCGTCCCCGCGGCGGCGCCCTCCGGTCACACCGTGCGCAGGTCGAGGGTGTGCCAGGTGATTTCCTCGTCGCCGCTGGTGGTGGACCACCACAGCATGCCGCCGCGCGAGAAGGCGCCGTCCGCGTTGCGGGCGATGTCGACCGTGCGGCCGGTCGCGATGTCGTAGACGACCAGCGCGGCCGCCCCGGTCACGTCGGTGTCGGGGCCGGGCTCGGCCAGCACTTCGAAACGGTCCAGCACCGCGACGTCGGTGATCGCGGCCTGCGCGGCCCCACCGGCGATCTTGCGGCGGCCGGTGCCGTCGGGCCGGACGACGTCGATGCGGGCCAGGGTCTGCTCGCCCATCACCATCGCCCGGCACCACACCGGGCCGCAGGTGAGCTGTTCGGCCGGGGCGACGACGATCGGCGTGTCGCGGGTCGTGGCCAGGTTGCGTAGCCGGGGCTCGCCCGAGGTGGCGCCGTCGTCGACCAGCCACGGCCACGCCGACATCGACCACTGGCCGGGCTCGGTGCGTACGGTCACCTGGCCCCCGCCGACCGGAACCGATCGGATCTCGGTCTCCTCGGCGACGTCGCCGGGCGCGGCCGTCCAGTGCACCCGGCCGTCGGCGACGACCAGGTCGTACTGGTTGCCGTAGAACACCGCGTGGCCGGTGTCGGCGGTCAGCATCCGGGCCGGGCCTCCGCTGATGCCGGCCGACCAGAGCCGCGGCGGCCCGGTCGCCGACTCCATCCAGAAGACCTGACCGTCGTGGGCCGTGAACGCCTCGAACTGGGGGTTGCCGGCGATGGGCAGCCGCCGGAGTTCCCGGAGCCGCGTTCCCGTACGGATCAGCAGCCGTTGCTCGGATCCGGCCGGGGTGGGCGCGGTGCCGATCGCGGTGGTCGCGTCGAGGAACATCGACGGCGAGAACAGCGGCCCGTCGGGCAGACCGGCCGGCATGTCGGCGCGTTTCGCCCCGGGCCAGGCGGCTTGCGCCTCGCTGCGAGCGGGCGGGGCCGGGGTCACGTCGTCGCGCGGGGAACCGGCGACCAGCGCGGTGCCGGAGGCGAGGGCGACGGCCAGCGCGACGGCCGTCGTCCAGCGGCGCGGCCTCATGCGTACGGCTGCTTCGGCTGGGGAACCTCCTGCCAGGACTTGACCTCGAGATAGGCCACGTCGACGTGGTTGACCGGATCCTTGGTGCGTTGCCCGGTGTAGACCCCGGTCACCTCGACCCACGTGTCGGCGGGCACGTCGATCGGGGCGCGCCCGCTGAGCCCGAGCTTGATCGGCCGGCCGTCGGCCGCGCAGCAGGAGAGCACGATCCGGGCCAGCATCGGGGCGCCGTCGGGGGCGGTGGTGATGAAGCCGGTCAGCCGCAGATCGCGGCCCACCAGGCTCCGGCCGTCGTCGAACAGCGCGCGCGAGGCGTAGTCGATCATCGTCATCTCGACCGTGCCCTCGGGCAGCGGGGGATAGTCCGAGTCGCCGACCGGGGCCGCGGCCACGCTTCCGGCCTGGTTCGCCGCGTACGACCCCAGGGCCGGCGGCGCCACCAGCAGCAGGCCCAGCACCGGCAGGAGCAGCAGCCACCCGACCCCCGGGCCGTGGTGCTCGTGGCCGTGGTCGTCGTCCTCGCCGGACCGCCAGGCGTACCAGATCGTCATGACGGCCGCGGCCACCAGCAGCAGACCCGTCGCGATCAGGAAGGGCCGCAGACCCTCCCTGACGTACCGCAGATAGAGATCGGTGAACGAGGCGCGCAGGATCGCGCCGCCGAACAGCAGCAGGATGACGCCCTGGGTCAGCCGGTTCACAGCAGGATCACCCCGATCGGCGTGGCCACGAGAACGGCGACGACGAAGGTGGCCGGCGCGAACCGGGAGGCGAACCGGCGGCCGAACACCCCGGTCTGCATCGAGATCAGTTTGAGATCGACCATCGGCCCCACCACGAGGAACACCAATCGGGAGGTCAGCGAGAACTGGCTGAGCGAGGCGGCCACGAACGCGTCGGCCTCGCTGCAGATCGACAGCAGGACGGCCAGCACGGCCAGCGCGAGGATCGAGAGCACCTCGTTCGAGGCCAGGGTGGTCAGCCAGGCCTCGGGCACTACCACGTTGATGGTCGCCGCGGCCGCCGCCCCGATCACCAGGAAGCCGCCCGCGTGCAGCACGTCGTGCCGGCAGGCGGCCCAGAAGGCGCGGCCCTTCGCCATGTCGTCCAGTTCGGGCCGGTGCGGCAGCCGGATCCACTCGGCCTTGCCGAGGCGCAGCCACAACCACCCGATCAGCACGGCCACCAGGAGCCCGGCCACCCCGCGCGCGACCGCCATCTCGGGCCGCCCCGGAAAAGCCACCACCGTGGCCGTGAGCACGATCGGATTGATCGCCGGCGCGGCCAGCAGGAACGCCAGCGCCGCGGCCGGCGTGACTCCGCGCCGGATCAGCGACCCGGCGACCGGCACGCTGCCACACTCACAGCCGGGCAGAACCACCCCCGCGAGGCTCGCGGCCGGCACGGCCAGCGCCGGATGGCGGGGGAGAGCCTTGGCCCAGAACGACCGGGGCACGTAGACCGCGATCACCGCCGACAGCGCCACCCCGAACGCCAGGAACGGCGCCGCTTGCACGAGCACCGATACGAAGACGGTCGTCCACGTCTGCAGGGCCGGGCCGGAAACCAGCTCGGACAGCGGCCCGCGAAAGACCACGAGCAGAACGAGCAACCCGGCCAGAACTTCGAGCGAGCCGATCTTCCACTCGCCTTTCCCGGGCCCCTCGCTGTCGTGAGGGCCGGGCGGCTCCCCACCGGAAGGCTGATCCGGTGAGTTCCAGTCGATCTCCTCGGCGTCGAGGCGGGACGGGGGCAACGGTCACTCCAATGCGGTCGGCCGGGCCCAACATACCCGTCCGGACCCACCGTCCTGAACTGCGCATATGTTCATCTGTGCATGTCTCTCGGCGGGCGTACCGACCGGCCGGCGCCACGGTATCTTGGGTCTGGCAGCCGATCTCGAACCGGGAGGTGTCCATGACTGTCGAGATGGTCGCGCCGGCCTGGATGCATGAGCAGGTCACGGCCGAGCAGTACGCGGCCTGGACCGAAGAGCAGTGTGCGGGCATCGAGATCGTGGATGGGATGGTCGTCGTGAGTCCGAGCGCGTCCAAGCGGCACAACCGCCTGGCCCGGCTTCTGGCCAACGCCCTGGATGCTGCGGCCGGGCCGGACTGGAACGCCGACACCGACTTCGATGTCCGGCTGCATGACGTGCCGCTGAACAACCGTCGCCCGGACGTGACCGTGTATCGGGCCGAGACCATCGACGTCACCCCGACACGGCCCGAGCATGTGCTGCTCGTGGTCGAGGTCGTGTCGCCCGGCTCGGAGACGACCGACCGGATCGTCAAGGCCGACCAGTACGCGAAGGCCGGCATCCAGTTCTACTGGCGTGTCGAACAGGCCGCCACGGGTGCGCCCCTCGTCTACACGTACGTGCTCGACCCGGCGACTGCCCGCTACCGGGACAGCGAAATCTTCACCGGGGTCGTGAAGGTGGCCGCGCCGTTCGCTGTCGAGGTCGATCTCGACCTGATCTGATTCGGTCAGAAGCCGATCGGCAGGCCCGCGTAGTTCTCGGCCAGGCCGGTTGCGCCCGCCTCGCTCGAGGTGACCCAGCGCAACTGCGACAGCTGCAACTGGGCGTCGAACGGGTCGCCGCTCGCGTGCAGCATCGTCGTCATCCACCACGAGAAGTGCGTGCACCGCCAGACCCGGCGCAACGCGTCGTCCGAATAGCTGTCGGCCCGTCGCGCGTCCCCGTCGATCAGCAGCGCCACCAGGGCGCGGCTCAGCAGGGCGACGTCGGCGATCGCCAGGTTGAGCCCCTTGGCCCCGGTCGGCGGCACGATGTGCGCGGCGTCCCCGGCCAGGAACAGCCGTCCCCGGCGCATCGGGGTCTGCACGTAGCTGCGCATCGGCAGCACGCTCTTGTCGGTGACCGGGCCGGGTGTCAGCTTCCAGCCGTCCTGCCCGTGCCCGAGCCGCGTCGCCAGCTCGGCCCAGATCCGGTCGTCGGGCCAGTCGGCGGTGTCCGTCCCGTTCGGCACCTGCAGATAGAGCCGGCTCACGGTCTCGGATCGCATCGAGTGCAGAGCGAACCCGTCCGGGTGCCACGCATAGATCAGCTCGTCGGTCGACGGGGCGACATCGGCCAGGATCCCGAGCCACGAGTACGGGTAGACGCGCTCGAACTGCGAGCCGGGCGAGGCCGCGGCGCGGGACGGGCCGAACGACCCGTCGCACCCGGCGATGACGTCGGCGTCGAGGCGCCGCGTGACCCCGGACGAGTCCACGAACGTCACGTACGGCCGGTCGGTTTCGACGTCGCCCAGCGTCACCTCGGTGACCTCGTAGTGCACGACCGCCGTGCCCGCCGCGACCAGGTCCTTCTGCACCTCGGTCTGGCCGTAGACCCACACGCTGCGCCCGGCCAGATCGACGAAGTCGAGGTGGTGCCGCTCGCCCGGCATCTGCAGATAGATGCCGCGATGCTCGTGGCCCTCGGCGCGCAGCCGGTCGCCCAGCCCCACCGATTCGAGCAGTTCGACGCTGGAGCTCTCCAGGATGCCGGCCCGGATGCGGGCGGCCACGTATTCCTGGGAACGGGTCTCGACCACCACCGCATCGACGCCGCCGCGGTGCAGCAAATGGGCGAGGAGCAGTCCGGCCGGGCCGGCGCCGATGATGGCGACCTGGGTGCGCATGGGCCCAGCCAACGGCAGGCCCGGCCCGGCGGCAAGGCCCTATTTCCATTCAGCGGAAGCAGCCAGCGTACGGCCGATCCCGCGCGCCGCCACCTGCAGCGCGGCCACCAGCCGGGCCTGTTCGCGCCGCAGATCGGGCACGACGATGCCGAGCGCCGCCACCACGTCGTCGGCCGGCCCGCGTACGGGAACCGCGACGGAACAGGCGCCCAGACTCATCTCCTCGCCCGTGGTCGCGTACCCCTCGGCCCGGACCCGGCGAAGCTGCTCGGCGAGCCGGGCCGGTTGGGTGACGGTGTACGGGGTGACCCGCGTGAGCCGTCCGAACGCCGCCTGCCGCACGTCCTCGGGGGCGTACGCGAGAAGGACCTTGCCCACCCCCGTGGCGTGCAGCGGAAGTCTCGAGCCGATCTTGCTGATCACCGGAACCGAGACGTGCCCGGCCAGCCGGTCGACGTAGAGGACCTCGCACCCGTCGCGGACCGCGAGGTGCACCGTGGACAGGGTGGCGCCGTACAGGTCGTGCAGGAACGGCGACGCGGCCTGGCGCAATCCGGACTGCACCGGCGCCAGCAGGCCGAGGTCCCACAGCCGGCGCCCGATGACGTATTCGCCCGAGGTCAGGCGGGCCAGCGCGCCCCACGCCCGCAGCTCGCCGACCAGCCGGTGCGCGGTCGCGAGGGGCAGCCCGGACCGGCGGCTGAGCTGGCTCAACGTGAGGCTGCGATGCTCCGGATCGAACGCCCCGAGCAGGGCCAGCGCTCTCGACGTCACACTGGGAGCCATGGATGCCTCTTCCGCTGGATGGAAGCCAAGTATCGTCGCGCGGCGTTCGCCTGGTCTAGCGTCGCCACCGTGACGACCCAGGCGGACATCAATCGTGAGATCGATCAGTTGCGCGGGAGCGGTGGTTCCCAGCCGCGCCTGGACTATCCGCCCTATCGCAGCAGCGTGCTCCGGCATCCGACCCGGGACCGGCACCTGGTCGACCCCGAGGGCGTGGAGCTGTGGGCGCCCTGCTTCGGGCACGCGGACGTCGCCGGGACCGAGGCCGACCTGACCATTCAGCGCTCGGGCGAGCCGCTGGGGGAGCGGATGGTCGTCACCGGCCGGATCACCGACGGCGAGAGACGACCCGTACGGAATCAGCTCGTGGAGATCTGGCAGGCCAACGCGTCGGGGCGCTACTGGCACCAGCGCGACCAGCATCCGGCGCCGCTCGACCCCAACTTCGTCGGGGCGGGCCGCTGCCTGACCGACGCCGACGGCGTGTACTCGTTCCAGACGATCAAGCCGGGCGCGTACCCGTGGCGCAACCACGTCAACGCGTGGCGGCCCGCGCACATCCACTTCTCGCTGTTCGGCACCGACTTCACGCAGCGCGTGGTCACCCAGATGTACTTCCCGGGCGACCCGCTGTTCGACCTCGATCCGATCTACCAGTCGATCACCGACCCGAAGGCCCGTGAGGCGCTCGTGGCCCGCTACGACCACGAGCTGACGACGCCCGAGTACCGGCTCGGCTACCGCTGGGACATCGTGCTCAGCGGCACCCACCGCACGCCCCTGGAGGAGGACCAGTGACCATCGCGCCGGGTCAGACCGTCGGGCCGTTCTTCCACCTCGGCCTGCCCTTCGACGGCGGCAACCTCCTCGTTCCGGCGGGCCACCCCGATGCCGTACGCCTCCACGGGCGTGTTCTCGACGGCGAGGGCAACGGCGTTCCCGACGCGGTGATCGAGATCTGGCAGGCCGACCCGTCCGGCCGGGTGCCGCGCGAGACGGGGTCCTTCCACCGGGACGCCTTCACCTTCACCGGGTGGGGCCGGGCGCAGACCGACGACGACGGCCACTACTGGTTCTCCACCCTGGTCCCCGGGCCGACCGAGCCTGGGCGCCGCCCGTTCATCGCGGTCACCGTGTTCGCCCGCGGCCTCACCGACCGCCTCTTCACCCGCGCCTACCTGCCCGGCGGCGAACCCGACGCGCTGCTCGACGGCCTCGAACCCGAGCGCCGCGATACGCTGATCACCACGCGCGAGCAGCGGGGGCTGCTCTTCGACATTCACCTGCAGGGCGAGGGTGAGACGGTGTTCCTGAGCTATCCCCGGCAGGCCCGGTGAACCGGCGGGCCCGCATCGGCCGGCGCCGATGAGTGATCTGCTCTGGCCCGGTGACGCGCGGGCCGGTGACGTCGGCAGCGACGCGAGCTTTCTCGCCGCCATGCTGCGGGTCGAATCGGCCTGGATCGACGCCGACCTCTCCGACCTGGCCGGCCCGGACGATCTGCCGGCGCTGAGCGAGGCGGCCGAGGAGGGCGGCAACCCGGTCATCCCGCTGCTGTCCCTGCTGCGCTCCCGCTGCGACGACGACCGCCTGCACGCGGGTCTGACCAGTCAGGACGTGCTCGACACGGCCCTCGTGCTCTGCCTTCGCGACGCGGCGACCCGGGTGCGGGCCGATCTCGGCGCCCAGATCGCCACGCTGGCCGCACTGGCCGACCGCCATCGCCACACCGCCATGGCCGGCCGCACCCTCACCCAGCACGCCGTGCCGATCACTTTCGGGCTCAAGGTCGCGGGCTGGCTGCAGAGCGTGCTCGACGCCCGGGACGCCCTCGCGGGCGCGGCCGACCTGCCGATCCAGATCGGCGGCGCGGCCGGGAGCCTGGCCGCCGTCGTCGCGATCGAGGGCTCGCCCGAACTGGCCGTCGCCCGGGTCGCCGCCACCGCCGCCCGGCTCGGCCTGCCCCTGCACCAGCCCTGGCACACCGGCCGGGCCCCGCTCACCCGCTTCGGCGACGCGCTCGTGACCTGCACCGACGCCTGGGGCCGGATCGCCGCCGACGTGCTGCTGCTGGCCCGGCCCGAGATCGGCGAGGTCTCCCTGGCCCAGGGCGGCGGATCGTCGGCGATGCCCGGCAAACGGAACCCGACCCTGGCCGTCCTGGTGCGCCGGGCCGCGCTGGCCGGGCCGCCGCTGGCCGCGACCCTGCACACGGCGGCCGCGACCATGGTGGACGAGCGGGCCGACGGCGCCTGGCACGTCGAGTGGGCCACGGCGCGCACGCTGGCCCGGCGTACGGTGGCCGCGGGGTCTCAGACGTCCGACATGCTGGCCGGATTGCGGGCCGACGAGCAGCGGATGGCCGCGACCCTGGCCTCGGCCCGGCCCGGAATTGACGCCGAACAGCGGAAATACGACACGTCCGGCGGCCACTACCGGGGCGCCACCGACGAGATCATCGACGCCGCGCTGGCTCGGGCCGGGGAGAAATGATGCTGACCGCGACCACCCTCGTCGACGCCCCCGGCCGCCCGCTGCTGCTGCTCGGGCCGTCGCTGGGCACCTCGGCCGAGACGCTGTGGCGGCGCTGCGCCGAACGGCTGCGGACCGAGCACCACGTCGTCGCCTGGGACCTGCCCGGTCACGGCGTGAGCAAGCCCGCTTCCGGCGGCTTCGGCATCGCCGGCCTGGCCCGCGGTGTGCTCAAGCTCGCCGACCAGCTGCGTCCCGACGAGCCGTTCCGCTACGCGGGCGTGTCAGTGGGCGGCGCGACCGGCCTGCAACTGCTGCTCGACGCGCCCGGCCGGGTCGAATCGGCCGCCCTGATCTGCACCAGCGCCAAGATCGGCGAGTCGGCCGGGTGGCGGCAACGCGCCGAGACCGTACGGGCCGACGGCACCCCCGCGGTAGTCGGCGCCTCGCAGCAACGCTGGTTCGCGCCCGGGTTCGCCCAGCAGTCACCCGGGGTCGCCGCCGCCCTGCTCAACGCGTTGCGCGCCACCGACCCCGAGAGCTACGCGCTGGTCTGCGAGGCGCTGGCCGCGTTCGACGTGCGCGACCGCCTGGGCGACATCACCGCGCCGGTGCTGGCGATCGCGTGCGCCGACGACCAGCCGACCCCGCCCGGTGGCCTGGCCCGGATCGCCTCCGGGGTCCGGAACGGGCGTCTGGTCGTCCTGGACAATGTCGCTCATCTCGCCCCGGCCGAGAAGCCCGGCGAGGTGGCCGCGCTGCTCGACGACCATTTCGGCGGGCCGGCCACCCTCGGCCGGGTGCGCGACGCGGGCCTGCGCGTGCGCCGGCAGGTCCTCGGCGACGAGCACGTCGACCGGGCCATCGCCGCCACAACCGAGTTCACCCGCGACTTCCAAGACCTGATCACCGCGTACGCGTGGGGGGAGATCTGGACCCGTCCCGGCCTCGACCGCCGCAGCCGCTCGATGATCACCCTGACCGCCCTGGTGGCGCTCGGCCACCACGAGGAACTGGCCATGCACGTACGGGCGGCCCGCACCAACGGGCTCACCGACGACGAGATCAAGGAAGTGCTGTTGCAGACCGCAATCTACTGCGGCGTGCCGGCCGCGAACTCCGCCTTCCGCATCGCCCAGCGAATCCTGCTGGAGGACTCTCCGTGACCGCGTCGGTGTTCCGTTCCGCCCGGGGTGTGGGTTCCGTGACCGCGTCGATGTTCCGTTCCGCCCGGGGGGCTTCCGTGACCGCGTCGATGGTTCGTCTGGGCCTGGAGGTGGGGCTTCCGTGACCGCGTCGATGTTCGGTCTCGTCCTGGAGGTGCGGCTTCCGTGACTGCGTCGATCATGGATGCGGCTGAGGCGGTGTCGGCTGTCAAGGATGGCGACACCGTGCTGGTCGGGGGGTTCGGCATGGCCGGGATGCCGGTCGAGCTGATCCACGCGCTGATCGAGCACGGGGCGGCCGACCTCACGATCGTCAGCAACAACGCGGGCAACGGCGACACCGGGCTCGCGGCTCTGCTGGCGGCCGGCCGCGTACGCAAGGTGGTCTGCTCGTTCCCGCGACAAACCGACTCGTGGGTGTTCGACGGGCTCTACCGCGCCGGCAAGATCGAGCTCGAGGTCGTGCCGCAGGGCAATCTGGCCGAACGGATGCGCGCCGCCGGGGCCGGGATCGGCGCCTTCTACAGCCCGACCGGGGTGGGCACGCCGCTCGCCGAAGGCAAGGAGTCACGCATCATCGACGGCCGGGAGTACGTGCTGGAGTTCCCGATCCGCGGCGACGTGGCGCTGATCCGCGCGCACGTGGCCGACCGGATGGGCAACCTGGTCTATCGCAAGACCGCCCGCAACTTCGGCCCGGTGATGGCGACCGCGGCCGCCGTGACCATCGCCCAGGTGACTCAAATCGTCGACATCGGCGAGATCGATCCGGAAGGTGTCGTCACCCCCGCTATCTACGTGGATCGGCTGGTGCTGGTGTGAGCTTGTCGCGTGCGGAGATGGCCGAGGTCGTCGCCCGGGACATCCCGGACGGCGCCTACGTCAACCTGGGAATCGGCCAGCCCACGATGGTCGCCGACTATTTGCGGCCGGACAGCGGCGTGATACTGCACACCGAGAACGGCATGCTCGGCATGGGCCGACCGGCGACCGGCGACGAGATCGACCCCGACCTGACCAACGCGGGCAAGCAGCCGGTCACCGAGCTGCCCGGTGCCTCGTACTTCCACCACGCCGACTCCTTCGCGATGATGCGGGGCGGGCATCTGGACGTCTGCATCATGGGCGCGTTCCAGGTGTCGGCGACCGGCGACCTGGCGAACTGGTCGACCGGCGCGCCCGACGCCATCCCGGCCGTGGGCGGGGCCATGGATCTGGCCATCGGGGCGAAGCAGGTCTTCGTGATGATGAGCCTGTTCGCCAAGGACGGCTCGCCGAAACTTGTGCCCGAGTGCACCTATCCGCTGACCGGTCGTAGCTGTGTGAGCAGGGTTTACACCGACGTGGCCACCTTCGCCGTCGGCGCGGAGGGTGTCCGGATAGTCGAAACGTTCGGGATCTCGGTCGATGAGCTGACCACACGCCTTTGCATGCCCTTGGTATCTTCGCCGTTCACTTGATCTTTGAGTTTGCGTCGTCCGACATTGGTGTGGCCGTGTGATTCGTTTCGCATTGCGAAAGATTGCGCGTAGTGCAACAACTGGACGATCCTGGGAGACCGGCTTCGGTTCTCCCGGCGAGGTCGTCCGGAGGTGCACGTGAACGGCATGGCTGTGCGACGTGCGCTGCGGGAGCTCGCTCTCGTAGCGGCGCTGTTCCTCGCGTACAAGATGGGCCGTCTGGTCGTCGACGGGCACGTCACCGAGGCCATGAACAACGCCACGCTGGTCTGGCACTTCGAGCGGGCGCTGCATCTGCCCAGCGAGGCCGGCCTGCAGAACACCCTGCTCGACCACGGCTGGTGGGTGCGCGTGGTCAACTGCTTCTACGCGTACGTGCATTTCCCGGCGACGGCCCTGGCGCTCGTCTGGATGTACGTCCGCAAGCCCGAGACGTACCTGTGGATGCGCCGGACGCTGGCCACGCTGACCGCGTTCGCCCTGGTCATCCATGCTCTGTACCCGCTCGCCCCGCCCCGCATGCTCAGCGGCGTCGGCATCGTCGACACCGGCCGGCTGTTCGGCCCGTCCGTCTACGGCCCGCCCTCCAGCGACACCCTCTCCAACCAGTACGCGGCCATGCCGTCGCTGCACGTCGGCTGGGCCGTGGTGGTCGCCCTCGCGCTGATCGCCACCACCGCGGGCTGGAAGCGTTGGCTGTGGCTGGCCCACCCCGCCATCACGCTGATCGTCGTCGTCGTGACCGGCAACCACTACTGGGTCGACGCGATCGCCGTCCTGGGCCTGCTCGGCGTCGTCTACGCCCTCGTGCCGCGCCCCGCCACACCCCAGATCCCGGCCCAGCGCCGCCCCGCAACTGTCGCGGTCAGCCATACCCCCACCTCCCGTCCCCGCCCGTGACCCTGTCCCCGTCCGGCGCGGTCAGCCGTACACCTTCCGGCCGTCGACGTAGGTGAGCGCGACCTTCGCGTCGCCGATCTCCTCGGCCGGCCGGGCGAACAGGTCGCGGTCGAGCACCACCAGGTCGGCCCGGTAGCCCGGCTGCAGGCGGCCCGAGTCGTCCCGCCGGTTCACATACGCCGACCCGGCCGTGTAGGCGGTCAGCGCCGTGCTGAGGTCGAGCCGCTGCCCGGGCAGGAAGGGCTCGCGCCCCTCGCCCGGCAGCACCCGGTTGACCGCCACGTGGATGCCCTGCAGCGGATCGGGCGTGCTGACCGGCCAATCGCTGCCGCCCGCCAGCCGTGCCCCGCTCCGCAGAAGATCACCGAACGGATATTGGCGGGAGACCGCGGCCGGATCGAGGAACGGGATAGTCAGCTCGTCCATCTGCGGCTCGTGCGCCGCCCAGTACGGCTGCATGTTCGCCGTAGCGCCCAGCTGCGCGAACCGCGGCACGTCATCCGGATGCACCACCTGCAGATGCGCCAGATGGGGCCGGGTGTCGCTGGGCCCGTTCGCCTTGCGGGCCGCCTCGACGGCGTCGAGCGCATTCCGGACCGCCCGATCGCCCAGCGCATGGAAATGCGCCTGGAAGCCCAGCTTGTCGAGCTCGGTCACATAGCGGGGGAGCGCCTCGGGATCGATGAACGACATGCCCCGGTTGGACGTCGAGTGCCCGCACGCATCGAGGTAAGGCTCGGTCATCGCCGCGGTGAAGTTCTCCGCGATGCCGTCGAGCATCAGCTTCACCGTGTCACAGCGCAGCCGCTTGACGCTCAGCTCGGCCCGCTTCGCGACCAGCTCGGCGATCTGGTCCATTCCCAGCTCCCGGTCCCACCACAGGGCGCCGACGACCGTCGCGATCAGCGTCTCCTCACGCGCGGCCCGCACGTACGCCTGAGAGACGTCGGCATATCCGTTGGAGGCCGCGAGCATGGCGTCCTGCCAGGCCGTGATGCCCAGCGACAGCAGAAGCTGCTGGGCCCGCATCAGCCCCGCGTACTTCTCCTCCGCCGTCATGTCGGGCACGTCGACCAGCTCCATCGCCCCCTCCTGCAGCGCGCCGACCGGGGTGCCGTCGCCCTCCCGATCGATCCGCCCGCTGGCCGGATCCGGTGTGTCGGCCGTGATGCCGGCCCGCTCGAGCGCCACGGTGTTGACCCAGGCGGCGTGATGATCGCGGTTGAGCAGATAGACCGGCCGGTCCGCCACCACCGAGTCGAGCAGCCGCCGATCCGGAATCCCGTTCTCGAAACTCTCCATCGACCACCCACCCCCGAGAATCCACTCGGCGCCCGGATTGGCCGACGCGTAGTCCCGCACCCGGCGCAGATATTCGTCGAGGTCGGTGGTGCCGGTCAGATCGCACTGCCCCAGCTCGACCCCGCCCATCACGGCATGGATGTGCGCATCCTGAAACCCCGGCAGAAGCAGGCGCCCGCCCAACTCGACGACCTCCGTGCCCACCCCCACCAGCTCGCGCAGCTCCTCGCCGCCGGCCGCAAGGACCCGCCCGTCCTTGACCGCCAGCCACGAGTGAGCCCCACGCTGCTCGCCGGTGAACACGTTGCCCCCAGCAAAGACCAGGTCAGCGCGAGTCATCAACAAACTCCATCCCGTACGCCCCCTTCGCCGCCCTGGCGCGAGGTCCCTACATCTGACACCTTCGGCTCCGCTCGTGCGCTCCCTGTGGACAACTTCGCCGGCCCCTCCGCCGTGCCTGTGGACAACGTCCGCCCCCACCCCACTCGCGCGTACGCTTCCCGCCCTGGCGGGTGGGCCGGATAGCTCCCCCAGACCCCAGGGTGGGTGGATTTGGTGGTGGGTGCCGTACCCCTTGGTGGGTGGGCGGCTCCAGCACCGGTATGCCCGGGCATCGCTCCGACATCTCGATCCGTGGCACCCGAACGACCGGCGCCGCCGGCGAGGGGCCTACCGACTGCCTACCGGTCCTGTCAGGAGCGACGACACGGACAGCTCGGTGGCTCCTCCCAAAGAGCTCCGGACGACTGGTGACTGTGTGTCGGCAGAGCGCGGTGAGGCGGCTCTAGCTGGGGTGATGCACACCATTGGGGGGTGGATTTGGCGGTTGGGAGAACAGCAGGTAGTGTTTTCCGAGCCGCCAGGGAGACGGGCGAGCGAGCGGGACTCTTCGGAGGCCCGGCGCGGCCGTCCTGGAGGAAACCACTGAACCCAGCAGGGTGAACCGGCGTGCCGTTCGCGGCCCACGGAGAGTTCTGCTGAATGGTGGTGCCCAAAGCGATTCGGGCATGGCAAATTCGGGTCTCGACCCGGATTTGGCGGAACGGAAAGCAGCGGGTACAGTTTTACGAGTGCCCCGGAGCGGTTGGCCGGGTGTGGTTGTTCTTTGAGAACTCAACAGGGTGCTTGATAAGCCAGTGCCAATTAGTTATACCCCGGCCGG
>NZ_JBVHFW010000031.1:28862-45570 GCF_055562135.1 Actinoplanes sp. NPDC021490 | reverse complement strand
GAGTAGTGCATGGTCGACGCCGAGTAGTAGTAGGCGTCCCCGACCCGGATGATGTCGCCGTCGGCGAAGTCCTGCCACACCACCGGATTGGTGAACGTGCTCGGCGCCGTCGGGTCCGGCGGCGCGGTCGTGGGCGGTGTGGTCGTGGCCGGTGGGGTTTCCGGCGTCGTTCCCCCGGTGCACACGACCCCGTTGAGGGTGAAGCTCCCCGGCGCGGGGTTGGCCGACCCGGACGTCGCGTTGAACCCGAACGACGCGCTGCCTCCGGTCGGCACGCTGCCGTTGTAGGCGGCGTTGGTCACCGTCACCTGCGAACCGGCCTGGGCGACCGAGCCGTTCCAGAGCTGCGTGACCGTCTGTCCGGCGGTGAACGACCACCCGAGCTGCCAGCCGGTGAGCGGATCGCCGAGATTGTCGATCGTCACGGAGGCGCCGAACCCGCCCTGCCACTGGCTGGTGACCGAATAGGTGACGCGGCAGCCCGCGGCGGCCCGGGCGCTGGTGGTGACGGCGGTGCCGGCGACGCTGACGGCGAGAGCGAGGCTCGCGCCGATCCAGAGGCGCACACGCGTACGGGGCATCCTGATCTCCTTCCCCCAGGGGTGCGTGCGGGTCCCGCCGGCCCGGTGTCCGGGCCGGCGGGCGGCGGGGTGTCAGCCGGCGGCGCAGGTGAGGCCGGAGCCGGGACCGGCGCCGGTGCCCTGGAAGCCGAACTCGGCGTAGCCGCTCGACGGGATCTGCCCGTTGTAGGCGACGTTGCGGAAGCTGACCGTGCCGGAGGTGCCGCTGCCGGACGCGTTCCAGCTGCCGGTGATGGCGCTCCCGGACGGCAGCGGCACGGTCACGGTCCACCCGTTGACCGGCGCGGAGCCGGCCTGGACGCGGACCGTGGCCACGTAGCCGCCGTTCCACGTGTTGAGCGAGACGGTGGCGCTGCACCCGGTGGCCGGCGGGCTGGTCGGCGGGCTCGTCGGCGGTCCGGTGGGCGGGCTGGTCGGCGGGCTGGTGGGCGGGCTGGTCGGCGTGGTCGGGCCGCCGGCGTTGAGAGCGTTCAGCACCGAGGTGTACGCGGCCTTCTTGTTGCCGGAGCCGTCGAAGAGCAGCGGGTTGGCCCCGGTACGCCACGAGTCGGTGTCGCGGATGCCCCAGACGGTGATGCCGGTGCACCGGGACACGGCCAGGCAGGCCCGGGTGACGGTGGCGTAGATGTTGGCCTGGTTGCCGCCCTGCTCGATGTCGAGCTCGGTGATCTGCACGTCGACGCCGAGGTCGGCGAAGCGCTGCAGGTTGGCCTGGTAGGACGAGTCGATGCCGGTGCCCAGGTGCGACTGGAAGCCGACGCAGTCGATAGGGACGCCGCGGGACTTGAAGTCGCGGACCATGTTGTAGATGCCGGTCGACTTCGCGTTGATGCCGTCGGTGTTGTAGTCGTTGTAGCAGAGCTTGGCGGCGGGATCGGCGGCCCGGGCGGCCCGGAAAGCGGCCTCGATCCAGTCGTTGCCGGTGCGCTGCAGGTTGGAGTCGCGCCGGCCGCCGCTGCCGCCGTCGGCGAAGGCCTCGTTGACGACGTCCCAGGCGTAGATCTTGCCCTTGTAGTGGGCGGCGACCTGGGTGACGTGGTTGATCATGGCATTGCGCAGGGCGGTGCCGGACATCGACTGGGCCCAGCCCGGCTCCTGCTGGTGCCACAGCAGGGCATGCCCGCGGACCTTCGCGCCCATGGACACACCCTGGTTGAGGATGCGGTCGCCGTTGGTGAAGGTGAAACGGCCCTGGGACGGCTCGGTGGCGTCCCACTTCATCTCGTTCTCGGGCGTGACGGAGTTGAACTCCGTGGTCAGGATGCGGGAGTAGGTGGAGTCGCCCAATCGGCCGGCGGCGATCGCGGCGCCGTAGTAACGGCCGGTCTGCGCGGCCGAGGCGCCCAGCGTGCTGGCCGCCTCGGCGGTGCCGATCACCGCGACGCTCGCGGCGATCACCACACCCGCGGCTGCTGCCGAGAGCAGCGCACTGCGAAGCCGGGGAATACGGGGATTCATCGGGGGATGGCCTTTCTGCGGGACGAGGAGGCGAACGGTGCGCGGGGAATTCGCACGCGACGCCTGGACTGGGAGCGCTCCCAGCTCAATCACGCATATTGCCAGGATGTTTCCAGGCCCTCAAGACGATCCGGCGGAGACTCAATCCCGGGGGATGGCGTAACAATTTCCGGCCGACGGCTTCCAGAATTTATCTACTGAAAAGTGGTTATGCGGACGGCTGCGGCCGAGTCGAACCGGGCCGAGCAAGGTGGAACGATCGGCGGGTGCTTCCGTAACACTTTCCGCCAAACTTTCTCTGCGGCCGCCCTTCTTGAGGTGGTGGCAGCGGCTTTCCTCGTTGGCCGGCGCAGCTCGATGTAGTGGTCGTCGGACGACCGGGCCTCGCCCTCTAGTCGTCGCCGGACCGCCGGCCCGGGCCGATATTCGAATGCGTGCGCAGCGCGGGTGCCGGCGCATTCAAGCCTCGCCTCCGAAATTTCGCCGTAATGGATCCACCGGCCCGCCGCATCGCGATTGTTGTCGTTATCATCGGTCTCGCTGATCGATGACGATCAGTGCGGAGGGAGATCTGGTGGTGACGGATGGCGGTGGGGCCGGACGCCATGCCCATAGCGAGGAAACCGGCCCGGGGATCGTCACCGGAAACGCCGCCGAACTGGCCGATCTGGTGATCGCGGCCCGGTCCGGTGACCGGCGGGCCGCGGAGGCGTTGATCTCGGCGCATCTGCCGTTGCTCTACCGCATCGTCGGCCGGGCGCTGGACGGGCACGCCGACGTCGACGACGTCGTCCAGGAAACGGTTCTGCGGGCGCACCGCGACCTGCCGGCCCTGCGCACCCCGGCGAGCTTCCGCTCCTGGCTGGTCGCCATCGCCATGCACCAGGTCAGCGGCCGGCTGCGCCTGCGGCAGCAGGAGCGGGAACGGGTCGCGCCGCTGGAGGAAGCCGAGCAGGTGGCCGACCCGGGCGCCGACTTCGCCGGTGTCACGGAGCTGCGGGCGGAGCTGTCGGCGCAGCGCAAACAGGTGGCCGAGGCGGCGCGCTGGCTCGACCCCGACGATCAGCAGCTGGCCGCCCTCTGGTGGCGCGAGGTGCTCGGCGAGCTCAGCCGGGCCGAGGTGGTGGCGGCGCTGGGGGTGAGCGCGGCGCACGCTCGCGTCCGCATCCAGCGCATGCGTCAGCAGCTCGAACTGAGCCGCCATCTGGTCGCCGCGCTCGAGGCCCAGCCGCGGTGCCCCGGTCTCGAGGCGGCGCTGCAGGGCTGGGACGGCGAGCCCAGCCCGCGCTGGCGCAAGCGTCTGGCCCGGCACCTGCGGGACTGCGTCTTCTGCGGAGCCGCGAGTTCCGGCTTCCTGCCTCTCGAACGTCTGGTCGCCGGCGCGGCGATGGTGCCCCTGCCGTTGATGGTGGGAGCGGCCACCGGTGGGGCCACCGCCGGGGCCGGGTCCGCGGTCGGTGCGGCGGCCACCGGGTGGCTGGGGCAGGCGGTCGGCGTCAAGGTGGCGGCCGCCGTGCTGGTCACCGCGACGGTGTCGGGGGGTGTCTATCTGTCCCGCCCCGAGCCGCCCCGCGTGGCGGCCTCACCGACGGCCACGCCGGCCCGCAGTTTCTTCAGTCCCCGGCCGTCCTCCGCCGCCGTCCCGTCCCGCGCGGCCACGGCGGCCGTCCCACCCCCTTCCCGTACGGCCTCGCCCAGCCCGACGGGCCTCGTGGCGCTCGGCCCGTCCGTGCTGCGGCCCGCGGGCCGGCCCGGGAACGTCATCACGGTGGATGGTGACAACCTGGTCGTGGCCACCGGCGTGCCCGCGAAGGTGGTCACCGTGGTGCCGGGCATCGCCGACCCGGCCTGCCTGTCGATGCGCGCCGCCGACGGCCGCTACGTGCGGCACGCTTCGTTCCAGGTGGTGCTGAACGCCGAGGAGGACCGGGATCTGTTCCGGCGCGACGCCACGTTCTGCCCCCGGCCGGGCCCGGTCGCCGGCAGCGTGCGACTGGTCTCGCTCAACTATCCGGACCGGATGGTGCGGGTGCTCGGCGACCGGCTGCGGCTCGACCCGCAGGAGACCGGCGACGCCTATCTCCAGGACTCGGCGTTCACGATCAGCGCCCGGTAGCCGGGGCGGCCTGATTGATCAGCACCCGGTAGCCGGGGCGGCCTGGTTGATCAACGGCTGGAGCAGCGTCGACATGGTGGCCGCGGCCCGGTCGGGATCGCCGCCGACGATCGCCTCGACCAGGTCGGCGTGCAACTGCGCCAGCTCGTCGGTCTCGCCCGCCACGTCGTGCAGCTGCACCTCCTCGAAGACGCCGAGCAGCCCCTCGTAAACGTCCTGCAGCAGGGTGTTGTGGGTGGCCCCGACCACCGCGCGGTGCAGGGCCGAGTCGGCGCGCACCCGCTCGTGGGCGTCCCCGCCGGCCCACGCGGTCTGCCGTTCGCGCAGCAGGGTGACCAGGCGCTCGGCGTCGGCCGCGGTGCGGCGGGTCGCGGCGATCCGGGCCGACGCGGCGTCCAGCGCCAGCCTCAGCTCCAGGCTGTCCCGGCGGGAGGTGGCGGCGACCCGGCGAGACACCGACGAGCTCAGGTCCGATGTCGACACCACGAACGTCCCGCGGCCCTGCTCGCGCCGCAGGATGCCGGCCTGGACCAGCGAGCCGATCGCCTCGCGCACCGTGTTGCGCCCGGCGCCGCTCCACTCGACCAGCTCGGGCTCGGTCGGGATCTTGCTGCCCACCGGCCAGCCGCCCTCGGTGACCTGCGACCGGAACAGCTCCGTGACCTGGGTGGTGAGGCCGGCGCGATCGAGAGGCACGGGGTGCAGCCTAACCGGCCGGCGCCGCGACCGGCCGGCACGCGGCCCACCCGGCGCCCAGGGTGATCAGCAGGGTGGCCGCCAGCAGCCCGTACGTGATGTTCCAGCCGCCGGTGAGCTGGTTGATCGCGCCGAGAGCGAGCGGTCCGACGCAGCCGATGCCGTAGCCGACACCCTGCACCACGCCGGACAGCCGGGAGGCAGTGGCCGGGTTGGCCGCGCGGGCGCCGATCAGGGTCAGGCAGAGCGGGAAGGTGCTCACCCCGAGGCCGAAAGCGGTGGCCCACAGGAAGGCGCCGGCCGCCGGGGCCGCGAGCATGCCCGCGTAGCCGACGCCCATCAGCGCCACGCAGACCACGACGATCGGGTACGGATTGCGCAGGCGGGTGGTCAGCGGCGGCACGACGAAGGCGGCGATCAGCCCGAGCCCGGCGAACCACGACAGCAGCAGCGCGCTCGCGGTCGAGCTCAGCCCGGCGTCCTCGAGCATGGTCGGGAACCAGGTCACCAGCGTGTAGACGTGCAAGGTGGTCATGGCCATCAGACCGATCAGGCCCAGCACGAGCGGCGTACGCCGGACGACACCCGTCGCGGCCGGGGCCGGTCCCTCGGTGCGGGGGCCCGGCCGGGGGACCGCGGCGAACCACAGCACCGCCGCGGCGGCGGTCACCACGGCCCAGGCGCCCGCGGCCGTCCGCCAGCCGTACGCGTGGGCCAGCGGCAGCGCGATCAGCGGCGCCGCCAGCTGGCCGACCTGCAGCAGGACCATGTACATCGTGCTGACCGCGTGCAGGCGTTCCGGGAAGTGCTGCTTGACGATCGGGATCAGGATGACGTTGCAGGCGCCGACACCGGCGAACGCGACGACGCTGGCGACGATCATGACGGCCGGCGACCAGGCGAACGCGCGCACCAGGATGCCGGCGGTCGTGGCGGTCACCGCGAGCGCGGCCGTCCGTTCCAGGCCGAGCCGGCGGGCCAGCGGCGGGGCGGCGAACGCGGCCACCGCGAAACAGGCTGTCACGATCGTGCCGATGGCGCCGGCGACGACCGGCCCGAAGTGCAGGTCGTCACCGGCCTCCCCGGTCAGCACGCTGAAGCCGGTCACGGCGGTGCGCAGGTTGAGAGCGGTCAGGGCGACCGCGAGGAGGATGCCGCGGTGTAGCCGGGGCGGGTCGAGCACTGTCGTGGACACCCCGGCAGTCAATCATGGGATGATGGGATGAATCTAGGGCAGGACTTCGTTGTCGTCGACCCGGCGCGGTCCGGTCACCTGGGCGTCGCCCTCGACGACCACACCGGCGCCGAACGTGACGTCGCCCTCGACGCGCAGCCTGGTGGCGCGGCGCAGCGACGGCGGGCCGGCCGGGAAGCGCCGCTCGAACTCGGGCATCAGGCGGAAGTGCTCCGGGTCCAGGGTGACGACCGGTCCGGAGCCGTCGAAGGCGGGGGTCATCTGCCCGTCGGCGGTCAGCTCGTAGGCGTCCGACCGGACCACGAGCAGGTCGTCGGTGGTCTTGACCGGCGCGAACCGGGTGCGTGGCACCAGCACCGGCCGGGCCCCGGCGATCGAGCCGATCGCCGCGCCCATCGCTGTCTCGAGCTGGATCACCGGCGTACTGGAAGGATCCTTGGGGTCGACGGTCTTGCGGTTGACGATGAGCGGCAGCGCCGGAGCCGCCGGGTCCGCCTGCTGAAGATCCCGCAGCGCCCGCAGGTCGATCCACAGGTTGTTGGTGTTGTAGAACCGCCACCGCTCGACATCGGTGAAGGAGTCGTCGCCCTCGGGCACCTGCGCGGTCTCACGTAGCACGACCCGGCCGTCGTGCCGGGCGAGGTGCCCGCCCTTGCGATCGGCGGATGTTCCCCGTACGGCCTCCATCGCGAAGGGAATCCCCTCGGCCGCGACCCAGGCGGCGACCCGGACGTCGACGGTCGCCCCGAGGTTGTCCGAATTCGACACGAAGCACCAGCGCAGGCCCGCGTCCAGCAACTGGTCGAGGGTCCCCGAAGCGGCCAGCGCGGTGTAGAGGTCGCCGTGCCCGGGCGGGCACCATTCCAGCTCCGGATCGGCCGGCCACTCCACCGGGTGCAGGTCGTCGGCGCGCAGCTTGGGCTCACGACCCTGCAGGAAGTCGCGGGGCGTGGCCTGATCGCGCAGGCCGTCGTAGCGGTCGAGCACGGCCAGCGACGGCCCGCGCGTGACGGTCGAGTTCATCAGAAGCAACGGCAGCCGTACGCCGTAGCGCTGCCGCACGGCCAGCACCTGCGTGGCGATGACGTCGAGAAAGCTCATGCCCGGCTTGACCTCGAGCAGCGACTTCGGTCCGGTCAGGCCCATGCTCGTGCCCAGCCCGCCGTTGAGCTTGACCACGACCAGACTGTCGAGCACCTCGCGGGCCCGCTCCTCCGGCGGCTCGGGCAGGTCCTCCAGCCGGGTCACGTCGTCGAGCGGCTCCAGGGTGTCGCCCGGAAGCAGGCCGGCCCGCGACTCGCTCAGCTGCTCGAGGCGCCGGCGCAGCGCCGCCAGTTCGGCCGGGTGCGCGCCGGCCTTCTCCGCCTTGGTCAGCGTGGCCGAAACATAAGCGGGCACGGTCATATGTCGCCCCTCCGTGGTGGGATTGCACCGAGATGCCTTCAGTTCCCAGTATCGGGGTTTTGTATCGTCACGGCGTGTAGACGACGGCCATCCGGGTGATGACGCCGTCCTTGGTGACCACCGCGACCATGGCCTGCTTGTTGAGCTCGGACCAGGCGGCGAAGCGCTTCCGCGTCATGGGGTAGGTGCCGCCCTTCTCGGGCGCCTCGACGGCGACGTCGCCGTTGGGCATCTCCCACGTGAAGTATTTCGCGTCCGCGCCGACCGGGACGGTGACCTTGGTGTGGCTCTCCTCGGTGACGTACGCGTGGTTGACGCACCGGCCGTCCGTACGCTTGATCTTGAAGGTCCGGCAGTACGCGTCGCCGGTCATGAAGATGATCGGCTCGACCACGGCGGAGGCGTTCCCGGCGTCGTACTCGTGCAGGTTGACCACCGAGGTCGTGCTGCCCTGGGTGAGGTCGGCGAACCGGGGCCGCGGCGCGGCCGTGCTCTCCACCGGCGCCCGCGACGCCGACACCTCGGGCGCCGGGGCCGCGGATCCTTCCGGTGTGCCGGTGCCGCAGCCGCCGGCCAGCAGCACCAGCAGGATGACGAGTCGCTTCACAGCTTGACGACCTCCGCACGAGTGAACGCGGCACGGGCGTCGCCGCTGATGACATCGTCGAGGACGCCGAACGTCACCCGGCCCGCGCTCGGCGACGATCGGCCGAGCGCCTTGGTCAGCCGGGCCGCGCCGTCCACCGAGACGGTCACTTCGGCGCCGCGCACGACGACCTCGACCTCGCGGACGCGTCCCGCCGCGGCGCTGGGGATCGCGACCTTCTCCTCGCCGACGACGCCGTCCGCGGTGTCCACGCCCAGCCGGACCTCGTTCTCGCACAGCGACACCAGCGACGCGTTCGTCCCGGCCAGGCGGAACCAGATCGCCGCACACGATCCCGGGGTCAGGACCGCCGCGCCGACCCTGATCGCCTGGTCCTTCGCGAACGAGTCCGGCGGTCCCGGGCAGCGGAACACCGCGGCCATCCCGGTCCGGGCCTCGAGCCGGCCGTTCTCGAAGACGCACTGGCCGTCGACCTCGTTGCGCGACTCCCGCCACTGACCGGGCCGGTCCAGACGGTCGATGATCGCCAGACCGCCGGCGGCCCGCTGCCAGGACGGGGCGGGCGCCGGGGCCGCGCCGGTGGGCTCGTCCCGCTGGCCCGGCGAGTGGGCCAGCACCAGCCCGGCCACGCCCGCGACCAGCACGGCCGCCCCGGCCAGGACCGCGCGCCGCGTCCGGCTCCGGCCCGGACGGCCGCGGCCTCGCCCGCGTTGCGCGGCCGCGGCCGCCTCCAGAACCTCCAGGCGGACCGGCACGGTCTTGCCGGCGGTGTCCACCTCCAGCAGCAGTTCGAGCAGCTCGTGCGCGGTGGGCCGGTCGGCCGGGTCCTTGGCCAGCGCCCGGGCGACCACCCCCTGCAGCGGCTCCGGCAACCCGGACAGCTCGGGCGGCTGGGTCAGGATCCGGGCCGCGGTGGCCGTGGGCGAATCGGCCCGGAAGGGGGTGCGGCCGGTGCCGGCGTACGTGACCACCGCGCCCCAGGCGAACACGTCGGCCGCCGGGCCCACCTCGCCGAAGTGGTCGGCGTCGAAACGCTCCGGGGCCATGTAGGCGACCGTGCCGACCATCTGATCCGTACGGGTGTGCTGGCTGGTCGCCTCGAACGCGCGGGCGATGCCGAAGTCGATGACCTTGGGCGTGCCCAGCGCCAGCAGGACGTTGCTCGGCTTGAGATCCCGGTGGATCACCGAGGCGCCGTGGATCGCGGCCAGCGCCGTCGCCACCCCGACGGCCACGCTGTGCAGACTGCCCCCGGTCAGCGGGCCGTCCCCGTCGATCACCTCGGACAGGCTGGGCCCGTCCACGTACTCGACCACCAGGTACGGCGTGGGATGGTCGGGGTCGGCGTCGAGCACCTCGGCCGTGCAGAACGGCGGAACCTGACGAGCCCGGTTGACCTCGCTGCGGAACCGGCCGCGGAACTCGGTGTCGTTCGCGTACTCGGGGCGGATCATCTTGACGGCGACCAACCGGCCGCGGGCGTCCTCGCCGAGATAGACGGCTCCCATCCCGCCCCGGCCGAGCCGCCCGAGCAGCCGGTAGCCGCCCAGTTCGGCCGGATCGCCCGGAAGGAGTGGATCAGTCACGCGCAGGACGATACAACGACGGATCCGTCCCCGCCGATGGCGGCTCTCCCGGTCGTCCGTCAGTACTGGGGGACCGCAGAATGTCCTGACTGGAGGATGGCATGCCCGGAACCGCCGCCGAACTCGTGCCGGGCGGCCTGCTCGACCGGCTGGCCGCCACCGCCGATCCGGACACCCTCTCCCCCGTACGGGCCCTGATGGCGTCGGGCGCTTCGGCCCGCGCGCTGGCCGTCCTCGGCGACGGGCCCGGCGGGGACCCGGTCACGCTGGCCGCTTGGCGCCATTTCGCCTGGCACACGTGCTGGCTGTCGCTGCCGGACGGGGACGGGCGTCCGTTCGGGCACCTGATCCGCCGCATGCTCGAGCAGCCGCCCCGGCCCCGGCCGGAGACGATCGTCCGGGCCGAGGACTGGATCATCGGGCAGCTCCTCACCGACCTGCGCAACACCCGGGCCACCGCCACGATCCGCCTGCTCGCCGGTGAGCCCGGCGGCACCCCGGCCGACGGCATCGCCGCCATCGACGAGGCCCGCGCGTACCTCGGAACGCGGATCGACCTGCAGGGCCACCTCGACCTGCTCGCCGCCGACATGTCGGCCCGGGCCGCCGGCCGCGCCGCCACCGAGCATCACCTGCGCTCGGCGCGACAGCGGCTGACCGCGGCCGGCGACACGAAAGGCCTGGCGGCCGCCTCCCTCGTCGCCGGTGACCTGCTGGTGTCGCCGCTCGGCTGGAACTGCGTGCTGACCTACCAGCCGAACACGCCCGGCGTCGAGCTGCCCGCCCCGGTCGAGGCCGGCGAGCTCACGGCCTCATCGGCGGACATCGCCGCGGCCCGCCGCGAGTACGCCGACGCCGCGGACCGCTATGCCGGCGACGAGGCGGGCCGGGCCGCCGTCACCCTGCGCCACGCCTATCTCGAGGTCCTGCAGGGCCGGCCCGGCGAGGCGGTCGTGCTCGCCTCGCGGGCCCGCCGGGGCTTCGCCGCCGCCGGGCGGCCGCTGGACGAGGCCATCGCCGCCGTTCACGGCGCCCTGGCCGGCGTGGCCGACGACGTGCTGCCCGCCGACGCCGACGCGGCCGAGCTGGTGGTCGCGGCCGGGCCGGAAGTCATCGGGCCCGGCCCCGCCCTCGGGCTCGGCCTGCTCTGCAGCCGGGCCGGATGGCAATGGGCGACCCGCCGCGGCGCGGCCGAGCGAGGATCGGCCGCGCTCGGTCTGGCGTCGCGCGTCTTTCAAGGGCTGGGTGAGCCGGTCCCGCACAGCCAGGCAGTGGTGGCCGCCGGTTCGATCGCCGCCGCGGTGGGCGATGTCGCGGGGGTGCGGCTGGCCGTCCACGACGCGCTGGCGGCCGACAGCGAACCCCTGGCCGAGCCGGCCGACCCGTCCGATCCCCGGCGGCAGCGCCGCGCCCTGCTGGCGGTCCGGCTGCACGTGCTGGCCAACGAGATCCGCGACGTGGCCGGCATGGAACGCGCCAGCACCGCCCTGCAGGAGGTGCTGGAGCCGGTGCGCCGCGGGCTGAACGGCTACACCGGGCGGGCGCTGGCCTTCGCGACCCCGTTGCTGACCCTCCCCGACATGATCGGCAGCCCGGTTCGCGGGCTGGTCTACCAGGCTCGCGCGGCCCGGGACGCGGGCGACGGGCAGCTGGTGGAGCGGCTGATCCACGAGGCGCGGGCCGCGATCGGCGGCGACTTCGACGAGGCGGTGGTCAACGCGTACGCGGGGGATGCCGGTGTGGCCTCGGCGGCGTTCGCCCGCTACGTCGCCGCCGAACTGGCCGGCGCCGAGGCCGGCAGCCTGGGATGGCGCATGCTGCACATTCAGGGCCTCGCGTTTCAGCTCAACGTCGGGGACCGCGAGTCCGCCCGCAGCCACTACGACGCGTTACGCGGGGCCCGGCCGGACTGGTGGAGCGGGATCGGGCCCCGCTGGGAGCACCTGGACATGGTGGGCCGGCTGCTCGAACAGGAAGGCGACCTGACCGGCGCGCTCGGGCAGTTCGACCAGGCTCTGGCCGAGATCGAGCAGACCCGGGGCGGTCTGCGCCGCGACGAGCTCAAGACGTCCTTCTTCGCCGTGGCCGGAGTGCAGAACACCTACCTGGACGCCGTGCGGACCGCCCTGAAGCTGGCCAAGAGCAGCCCCGATCCGGCGGCCGGGCACGCGCGGGCGTTCGGTTACGCCGAGCGGGCCCGATCGCGCGCGCTGCGGGACCTGCTGGCGGCCAACCTGGACGCCGCCGGGGCCGGGCGGCCGGCCGCGCTGGTCGAGCGGTGGCGGACGGCCGGGGCGCAGGTGACGCTGGCCCAGGACCGGCTGGCCGCCGCTTCCTCGGCCGGGTCGCGCGCCGCGCTCGCCACCGCCCGCTCCCGCCTGGAAGCCGTCGAACGCGAGCTGCGCGACGCCGACCCGCGTTTCTGGACGGCCGTCAACCCGCAGGCCGAGGTGGACGATCTGGCCACAGTGGCGGCCGGTCTGCCCGAGGGGGTCGCGCTGATTCAATACGTCGCCGGGTCCGACGAGCTGCTGGGCTGGGCGGTGACCCGCGACGGGATGACCTGCCCGTATTACCGGAACACCGCGATCGCCGGCCCGGTGTCCACCATGGTCGACGCGTGCGCGTCGGGGCGCCCGTACGGGAAGGCCGCTGGTGATCTGGCCCGGCTGCTGCTCGAACCGCTGCGCCCGGTCCTCGAAAAGAGCACGGCCCTGCTGATCATCCCGTCCGGTCCGCTGGCCCGCCTGCCGTTCGGCGCGCTGCCCTGGGGCGGTGGCCCGCTCGGCGTGGTGCGGCCGATCACCGTGCTGCCGAGCGCCGGCCTGCCCGCGGCCCGGCCACCGCGTACGGCGGGCGGGCGGCCGCTCGTGGTCGGCAACCCCAGCGACATGGCCTTCGAGGCGACTCCGCAACCGGCCTTGCGGGGCGCGGCCGCCGAGGCCGAACGGGTGGCGGCGACCCTCGGCGACGCGGTTCTGCTGCTGGGCCCGGACGCGACCAAGGAAAAGGTGCTCCGCGCGCTGGCCGGTGCGCCGGTCGTGCACTTCGCCACGCACGGCGTGCTCGACGCCGACGCGCCGCTGGGCACGGCGATCCTGCTCGCCTCGGGGGAGTCGATCACGGCGGCGGAGTTCTTCGGCGTACGCCTCGACGCCGACCTGGTCGTGGTGAGCGCGTGCCGCACGGGCACCGGCACGGTCGTGCGCGGCGACGAACTGCTCGGTCTGGGCCGGGCGCTGCTGGCCGCCGGGGCGCGGTCGGTGCTGCTGACCCTCTGGCCGATTGACGACGCTTCCGCGCCCCTGCTGATGGCCGAGTTCTACCGCCTGCGCATGAAGGGCACGCCCGACGCCGTTGCGCTGCAGCGGGCCGTCGCCTCTCTGCGCGATTTCGACGGGGAGTCGCTGGAGGGGGCGAAGGTCCGCGACCTGGGCGCCGGGGGCGGGGCGCCGTACGAGCATCCGCTGCACTGGGCGCCGTACGTGCTGATCTCCCGGTCCACCGCCTTCATTTTGTGAGGTCGTCGAGGATCACGGTCAGCGGTCCGTACGTCTGCTCGGTCACCGACCAGTGGGCGTCCGCGTCTCTCCCTCACCGCCCGTCTCTCCCAGCTCGCCCCGGGCTCTGGCGGAGACCTCTCCGGTAGGACAGACGAGTCCGTCGGTAAGTTGGTCATCATGCCGGAGCTGCCCGAGGTCGAGTCGGCGCGCGCGGTCATCGAACGGCGCGGACTGGGCCGCACGATCACCGAGGTGGACGACTCCGACACCTACGTCTGCCGCCCGCACCACCCCGGCCAGATCCGGGACGCCCTGCTGGGCCGCACGCTCGTGGCCGCGCACCGCCGCGGCAAGAGCATGTGGTGCGACACCGGCGACGACGGCCCCGAACTGGGCATCCACCTGGGCATGTCCGGCAAAATCGTCATCGCCGACCCGGACGGCACCGAGGTCGACGGCGGCGACTACTGGGAGGGCCGCCGCGGCAAAGGCGACTACCGCTGGTCCCGCTTCGAGCTGACCTTCACCGACGGCGGCCGGCTGTTGCTGGTCGACCCCCGCCGTCTGGGCCGCGTCCGCCTGGACCCGCCGGTCGACTCCCTGGGCCCCGACGCCGCCACAATCACCCCAGCCCAGTTCCGCGCGGCGCTGGCCTCCGGCACAGCCCCCATCAAGGCCCGCCTACTGGACCAGGACGCCATAGCCGGAATCGGCAACCTGCTGGCCGACCAGATCCTGTGGTCAGCCCGAATAAACCCGGCCCGCCGCGTAGACCGCCTGACCCCCGACGACCTGGACCACTTGCTGACCGCCACCCGCCGAGCAGTCCGCGCGGCCATCAAGCACGGCGGAGTACACACCCTGCGTTTGATCCCCCACCGCATCGCAGGCGGCCACTGCCCCCGAGACGGAGCCCCCATGGCCAAAAGCACAGTCGGCGGCCGTACGAGCTGGTGGTGCACCCAGGAACAGCCCACCTGACAGCCGAATGCGGCGGAACCAAATGCGAACGCAGACTTTGACTTCTATCGCCTCGACCACAGAATGGTGAGTTGCACAAACCCGGCGGCATATTACGGCATCAAGTGTCACCGCAACCCACCACGAAGAATGCCCAAAGTAATCCACCAAATGACCACAAGGGCGCAACCCGCCCAGCACCCGCCAGGATTCATCGCGGCCCGCGAGCTCAAGGCCACGCAAAGCCCGAACAGGCGCTGGGGCCTTACCCCTGATCTTGGACACTTTGAACCTGGGATTTCTGCTGAACAAGCACTATCCGCCGGAGTCCAAGGTTGACGCTGTCGCGTTGTATCCGTCGAGGCCGAGCGCGACGATGGCGCATCCCTGACAACCTGCGAGTCAACCGGGAGACGTTGCGGACCTGGATCCGCGCCGATGGCCAGCGGCTTGGTGCGACGCCCGGTCCGCTGGGCGTGCGGGCAGCGCAGGCGCCGACCGCGGTCGAGCAGGAGAACGCGGAGTTGCGCCGGTGGGTCCGCGAGCTTGAGGAGGAGCGCGACATCCTGCGCAAGGCAGCCCGGTATTGCGCCGGCGAGCCGCTTCCAGCTCATCCTGGACAGCCAGGAACGATCGACCAGAAGTTCCGGATTCCCGCGACCAGGCACCCCCGCCGGACAACAGGTGCGGACCACGAATCCGGACCGACCAGGCGAAGTGCGTCGACCGCCGCCGGCTGCTGATTCGCAAGGTCCCAGTTCGGGCAGAGGCGCGGCCGGTGCCCCGGGCGGCAAGGTCGCTCTCGCAGACGCGGGACGCAATGCCACAGGCGTCGGCGTATGACGCGATGCCGCGACCGTAGTCGGCGGACGGGAGGCGGCAGCCTGTGGCGTGGGCAGCGCGCCGCATCCGGTAACGCGGGACCCGATGCCACAGCCGCAGACGCGAAACACGATGCTGCAGCCGCGGTAGCGGGGACGCGATGCCGCGGTCGTAGACGTGGGACGCGGGGAGTGGCCGGTGGCGCGGACGGCGTTGTCGTACCCGTGCCGTGGGACGCGATGCTGCAGCCGCAGTGGTGGTCGCGATGCCGCGGTTGCGGATGTGGGACGCGGGGCAGTGGCCGGCAATGTCGTACCCGTGACGTGGGACGCGATGCTGCAGCCGCAGTGGTGGGGCGCGATGCAGCGGTCGCGGATGTGGGACGCGGGGGAGTGGGCGACGATGTCGTACCCGTGACGTGGGAGGCGATGCTGCAGGCGCAGTGGTGGGGCGCGATGCCACAGTCGTGGACGTGGGACGCGGGGCAGTGGGCGACGATGTCGTACCCGGTGACCTCTGATGCGATGCTGCAGCCACCAGTGGTGGGGGCGCGGTGCCACGGACGTGGGACGTGGGACGTGCGGCAGTGGTCGGCAACGCCATACCCGGTGACGTGTGATGCGATGCCGCGGTCGCCGGACGCGACGCTGCAGCCGCAGACGTCGCACGCAATGCCGCGGCCGCAGTCGCAGGACGCGGGGGAGCGGCCGGTGGAGTGGGCGGCAATGCCGTGCCTGGTGACGTGTGATGCGATGCTGCAGCCGCGGTCGCCGGACGCGATGCTACAGCCGCAGACGTCGGACGCGATGCCGCGGCCGCAGTCGTGGGAGGCGTGGGAGCGGCCGGTGGAGTGGGCGGCAATGCCGTACCCGGTGACCTGTGATGCGATGCCACGGCCGCAGTCGCCGGACGCGATGCCACGGCCTCAGTCGCGGGACGCGATGCCGCGGCTGTAGATGCGCGACGGGAGGCAGCGGCCGGTGGCGTGGGCGGCAACGTCGTACGCGGTGAAGTGGGACGCGACGTTGTAGCCGCAGTCACGGGCTGCGATGCTGCGGCCGTAGGTGCGCGAAGCGAGGCAGCGCCCGGTGGCGTGGGCGGCAGCGCCGCATCCGGTGAAGTGGGACGCGACGCTACAGCTGCAGAAACGGAACGCGTCGCAGCGGACGCGGGACGCGACGCTTCAGACGTAGGACGTGACGTCGCGACTGGCGCCGTGGGGCGCGAGGTCGCAGACGACCGGTTTGCGGCAGCGGAAACAGGGGGCGCCGAGGTCGCGGGTCGGCTCGCGTTGTCGCGGGCAGCGGGCATGACAGGCGCCGCCGCGCCGCAGCCCCGCACGCGTTGCAATTTCGCTGCGTGGCGCCGCCGCAGGCCCCATTCACGGTGTCGTTCATGTTCGCGCCGAAATTCGTCCCGGCTTGCCGAATAGTTGCGTGCCGCTGTGCGGTCACGCATTTTCGATATCTCGGCTCGGCCGAACAATGACATCTGCGCCATGCACAAATTATCCCGCAGCCAATCTGCGCCACATCAGTATTCGATCATGCCAAAATGCCGTTTAACAAATTGTTCAAGGGATTCTCGGAATGCAAATAACTTTGCAATAGGACGACCTGGGCCAGCCACGAGCAGGCCGCGTGACGGCGGCCGATGGAGCCGCGGATCCGGACAAAACGGGTCCGCGGGCTGAGTCGGCCGGGCAGATGGGTGCTCGGGCTGAGTCGGCCGGGCAGATGGGTGCTCGGGCTGAGTCGGCCGGGCAGATGGGTGCTCGGGC
>NZ_JBVHFW010000031.1:0-28762 GCF_055562135.1 Actinoplanes sp. NPDC021490 | reverse complement strand
CGGGCTGAGTCGGCCGGGCAGATGGGTGCTCGGGCTGAGTCGGCCGGGCAGATGGGTGCTCGGGCTGAGTCGGCCGGGCAGATGGGTGCTCGGGCCGAGTCGGCCGGGCAGATGGGTGCTCGGCAGATGAGTGCTGGGGGGCGGCCCTATGGCTTTGTCTCGGGGCCTTGGTCGGGTGGGGTTGCGGCTTTGGCCTGGTTGAGAAGTTGATCGACGGCGCGGGGGCTGCGAAGCACGTGGAGGTTGGCGTGTGTGGCGTTGCTCGCGATCGCGGCCCACCGTGGGCAGGCTGCGGCGTCGATAGGCGAGGACCCAGCGCCAGAAGGCCAGGTTCTCGGGGGAGCGGCGCAGCGCCAGAGGGGAAGT
The DNA here is from genome assembly GCF_055562135.1 of Actinoplanes sp. NPDC021490. NCBI lineage: Bacteria > Bacillati > Actinomycetota > Actinomycetes > Micromonosporales > Micromonosporaceae > Actinoplanes > Actinoplanes sp. NPDC021490. The sequence continues at coordinate 28,396 of NZ_JBVHFW010000031.1, read as the reverse complement.
CCAGCACGAGGACGGTGTCGGCGGCTCGCAGTCGTATGTCGAGAACGTCGTACGGGCCGAGGTTGCCGTCGATTATCCATCGCCGGCCGCTGGTGAGCCGGTGTTGGATGTCCGTCCACCGGTCCCTGAGGGCCGGAGTGAGGTCTGGCGCCCAGAAGTGTTTGTCCAGCTCGATGACCGGTAGATCCAGGGCGGCGCCCAGGTGGGCGGCGAGAGTGGACTTGCCCGCGCCGCCACGGCCGAGGATCACGACCTTTCTCATGCTGCTCGGGCGCCTGGGGGAGCCTGGCCGAGGGCGCGGTCACGCAGCCTGGCGTGCAGGACGTCGATGTAGGCGGCCAGGTGCCCGGAGGTTGGGAAAGAACTACTTCGAGCGGAATTCTCGCTGCGGTCCTGACGCCGGCGCCGGGCATCGAGGTTCGGAGTGAGGAAAGAGGGTGTGTATCAGGCATTCCTTCGACCCGGTCACGCTGGCGGAGCGGGTTGTCGGCCAGTCGGGGCAGGACGGTCTAACTCCACGAGCTTTGTGTGGCCGGCATCGCGAAGCCCGGCTGGTCCGCCAGCGCTTCGAGGGCGGCGGCTGCTGCAGGTCCGGGCCCAGCACGCGATTCTGGGCGCGGATGCGGTTGCTGATCCGGGTGACCTCGCCGGTGTCGACGCGGCGCAGGACCAGGCTGGGCCGGTGGGCCACCTGGCGTCCACACGCCCGGGCGACAGCGGCGGGAATGGTCGACCACAGCCAGGCTCCGGCCGTGCCGGGCGCGTTTGCTGAACAGTTTCCGCAGCCCAGCCTCCGCGTCGTGCAGGCGCTTACCGTCACGGCTCGGACCGGCCGCGCGGTGTCCTTCGTTGCCGACGTCCAGTCCCAGGAACACGCACCTCGCTCGGCCGCTGGTCAAATTGGACCGCTGGCATCCACATCACGAGGAGCCCGGGGTCGATGCCTGACTGCTACTGAGGTCGCAGCGCGGCCACGGCGGCCAGGATCATGACTCCGCCCAGCAAAGCGGGCCACGGCAGGCGCTCGCCCAGCAAGGCGGCGGCGAGCAGGGCGGCGGAGACCGGCTCGAGCAGGGTTGCGATCGTGGCCGCCGAGCCGGTTGTGGTGCGCAGGCCGGCGTAGAGCAGGCCGTAGGCGAGGGCCATGGTGGCGATTCCCAGATAGGCCAGCACGGCCAGCGAGGCCGGGCCGGTGCCGATCAGCGGGTGGTCGTTGACCGCGGCGACGATCAGGAAGGGGCTCAGGGCGACCGCGCCGGCCGTGGTGGTGGCGGTGGTCAGCGTGATGGGGTCGGTGCTCCGGGCCAGCGAATGCCCCAGGACCGTGGTGGCCGCGTAGATGACGCCGGCGGCTACGGCGAGGGCCAGACCCCCGTACGGGGAATCGCCTGGGGCCTTGGATCCCTGGCCGGCGGTTGCGCTGATCAGGATCAGGCCGGTCAGGGCGGTCACCAGCACGGCGGCCTGGCGCGCCGGTGGGCGGGTGCCGGCTCGCAGGTGTTCCCAGGCCGCGGCCAGGATGGGAGCCAGGCCGAGCGAGACCACGGTGGCCACGCTCACGCCGACCAGCAGCACCGAGGCGAAGTAGAGGCCCTGGTAGGCGGCGGTGCCCACGCCGACCAGCACGGTGCGGCGGGGGTGCAGGCGCAGCAGGGACCGGATGGCCCGGGCGCGGCCGGTGACGACGGCGAAGCCGATCAACGCTACGGCCGCGAGGAGCATCCGCCAGGCGCTGACCGTCATCGCGCCCAGGTCGTCCCACTCGTGCAGGACGGTGACGGCCAGGCCGCCGGTGCCCCACAGCACCCCGGCCGCGCAGACCTGCAGCAGCCCGGCCCTCGAACTGTGCCGAGCCCCCGCAGCCGTCATGTCGTGAGGCTAGAGGAGCGCCTTTCGCGAGGCTCCCACCGGTCGCACACCGGATCTCCACAGATGATCAATAGCGTACGGGGGGTGGCGCTCACTGTTCCCACCCATCCGGTCATCGCGGTGCTCAAGGTGTGGCGGCCCCGGTGGTTCGACGGGGTCGCGCTGGTCGTGGGGTCGATGGCCCCGGATCTGGCGTACGCCCTGGACGGGTCGGGTCTTCCGGTCTGGAAGCTGTCGCACGGGCTGCGCGGGTTCGTGTTCTGGTGTGTTCCCGTGACGCTGGCGCTGGCCTGGATGATCCGCTGGGCGGCGCCGGTGGTGGCGAGCCACCTGCCGTACTTCCTTCGCGACTACGGCGTGCTCGGGCGCAGCCGGCACCCGCTGCGGGTCAGTTGCTGGTCGGCGCTGATCGGGGCCGCGAGTCATCTTCTGCTGGACTTCGCCGAGCTGCAGCTGCCCGTGGCCGAATACGTCATGCACGTCCTGGGCGCGGGCGGGTTGCTCGCCCTGATGGTTCATGTCCGCCGCCGCCGGTTGCTGTTCCGCTGGCACGGTGAGCCGCCATCTTTGCCGTCCCATCCGGTCCGGTTCTGGACGGTCGCCGCCACCGTGGCGCTGCCCCTGGCGGCGCTGACCTTCTTCCTGCCGGGCGCGGAACTGCTGCACACCACGGGCGTACGCCTGCTCCTCGCGGTCACCATCGGAGTGCTGGCCGCCGCAGCCTTGCGGGCGCCGGACCGGGCGCCGGACCGGGCGCCGCTCGAAGGTGCGGATAATGAGGGGAAGCACTTCTAGGAGAGGACGGCGCGCATGGCGGAGGTTCCCGGACCGCCGGCGAGCAGTCAGTTGCTGATCGGTCTGGCCCGGCTCGGTCAGGCCGTACGGATGGAGGCCTGGCGCAACGCCGGACCGCACAACCTGTCCCCGTTGCAGGCCGACATCGTCACCCTGCTGCAGGGCAAGGCGCACCCGATCCGGCAGGGCGAGATCGTGGCCGCCCTCGCATCGACCCCGCCGACCGTCTCCGACGCCGTCAAAGTGCTGCGGAAGAAGGATCTGCTGGAGGCTAGCCGTGACCCGGGGGACGCCCGCGTGTTGCTGCTGGGGCTGACGTCCGCGGGCCGGGCCGAGGCCGATCGGCTGCGCGGCGAGTCGGAGACGCTGACCAGCGCCGTGGCGGCGTTGCCGCCGGAGGATTTCGCCGCCCTGCTGCGCGGCACGACGAAGCTGATGCGCGAGCTGCAGGACCGGAAGGCCATCCCGATCTCGCAGATGTGCCTGACCTGCCGGTTCTTCGCGCCGCGGGCCCATCCCGGCACGGATCGGCCGCATCACTGCAACTACGTCGACGCCCCGTTCGGCGACGCCGAGCTGCGGGTGACCTGCCCCGACCACGAGGCCCGGGAGCTGTAATCCAGGCCATACGTCCCCGATCTTGCCTCGGCGCTTCGCTCGGTAGATAGTTGGCAGTGCCAAATACACCGAGCGGAAGAAGAAACGCCATGCCTCGTATCGCCACCGTCGACCCCGCCACCGCCGAGGGCCAGGCCCGCACACTGCTCGGCCGGGTCGAGCGCGCCCTGGGCGTCGCCCCGAACATGATGCGGGCGATGGCCAACTCGCCGGCCGTGCTCGACGCCTATCTGCAGTTCTCCGGGGCGCTGTCCAAGGGCTCGCTGCCCGGCCGGGTGCAGGAGCAGATCGCGCTGGTCGCCGCGGTCGAGAACGAGTGCGGCTACTGCCTGGCCGCGCACACCGTGCTCGGCGCCCGGGCCGGGGTTTCCGAGGACGACCTGGTCGCCGGGCGCCAGGGCCAGGCCTCGGACCCCAAGGCGGAGGCGGCGCTGACCTTCGCCAAGCAGGTCATCGCGACCAAGGGTTTCGTCAGCGACGCCGACCTCGACGCGGTGCGCGCCGCCGGATACGGCGACGGTGAGATCGGCGAGATCGTGGCCGCGGTCGCCCTCAACACGTTCACCAACTACTTCAACTCCGTCGGCCAGACGACGCTGGACTTCCCGGCCGTCGAGGGCGCCGCCCGTCCTTAGAACCCAGTTCTACAGCCGCCACGCCGCGGGGCGGATTACGCCGTCGGCGTTGCGGACGTTGGCGACCAGCAGGCCGGCGTCGGTCAGCTCGACCACGTTGCTGATCGACCAGCCCGCGGGGGCGGACAGCGGGGTGCGGACGCCGCCCTGCCACAACGAGTAGCGCAGGGTGCCGTCCTCGCCCTCGGCCCGGACGATCACGCGGCCGCCCGAGGCCGCGGCGACGCCGGTGGAGGCCCGCTCACCCTCGGCGTACGGGATGCTCTTGCCCTCGCCGGCCGGGGTCCAGTACGCGGCCTGCTGAACGGCCTGGCCCGCGAAGCCGCCGTCGGATGCCAGCGCGTTCAGCGAGGACTGCGTGGAGTCGCAGGTGAGGCCGGCGAACTGGCCGCCGGACGGGGTGGCCCGGCTCAGCACGACGTCGGTGCCGGGCACCCCGCCGACGTGCTTGACCAGCACGAACGCGATGGTGCCGCCGTCGTTGCTGTAGCCGCTGGACACCACGGTGCCGTCGGGCAGCACCCGGGAGACGCAGGCGGTGGAGAGCAGGAACGAGCTGAACACGGGGAGCCGCAGCGTGGCCCCGTCGCGCCACAGCACCGGGCGGGCGGTGGTGCCCTTGCCGATGCCGTTGGTCACCCACACCACCGCGGTGCCGGGGCCGCCGACCGAGGCCACCGTACGGCGGTAGCCGGCGTCGATCTCGGGTGTGCCCCGCAGCGGGGTGCGGGTGCCGTCCCGGGCGACCAGGTCGGACTCGCCGGTGGGCTCGGCGCCGCCGGTGAACACGCCCAGGGTGCCGCGTGCGCCGACCGCGTCGACCCGGGTGCCGGGGACGAGGGTGGCCGACCGGCCGGTCAGCGACCAGCGAACGGCCCGTGAGGCGCCGTCGACGGTGGCCGACCCGGCCGCCTCGCCCAGATCGGTGAGGCCGGCGACGGTGCCGGTGGTCGCGCCCGCGGGAAGGGCGAGCGGTTGCCGCAGCCAGCCCGCCCGCGGCACCTTGGCCCAGCGCTGCGGGGCGCCGTCGGCGGTGCCCGCGACCACCCCGAGCGGTGAGACGTCCACCGCGGTGACCGAGGTGGCGCCGGCCGGAACGGGCAGCAGCTCGCCGCGGACCGTGGTGGCGGCGGCGGGGGCGGACAGCCCGCCGGCGAACAGGATCGGGACGGCGGCGGCCGCCAGCACATTAATCATCAACGATATTTACCAGAGGTTCGCGTCCCGTGGTGTCCCGGCCGAGCGAGGCCAGCAGAGCGAGCTTGTCGGCATTGCCCGAACCGGCGTCGGGGTGGAACACGATGAGCATCAGGCTCTCGGTTCCGCCCACGCTCAACCGCTCCCGATTGAGCGTCATCTCGCCGACCTGCGGGTGATTGATCTGGATGGGGGTTCCGGTCTGCCCGCGCACGTCGTGACGGCCCCAGAGCTGACGGAACCGGGGGCTGGCCAGCGAGAGTTCCCCGGTGAGCTCGATGAAGCGGGGATCGTCGGTGTCCGTGCCCACCGCCTGCCGCAGGTTGGCGACGAAGCACTCGGTCACGTTCCGCCACTCCGGATGCAGGGCCTGCACCGCCGGGTCGAGGAACAGATCTCTCAACTGGTTGCCGCCCGGGGCGAAGCGCGGCGAAAGCGCTTGGGCCAGGCTGTTGGAGGCCAGGATGTCGAAATAGCGGTCCTCGATGAAGGCCGGCTGGGCGAGCGATTCCAGGAGCTTGAGGATGCCGGTCGGCGGGACCTCCTTGCGGGGCCGGCGCCGCCGCTTGCGCGAACCCTCCGAGACCAGCGTCAGCAGGTGGGCCCAATGGTCGTCGTCGAGGCGCAGCACCCGGGCGATCGACTCGAGCACCTGCACCGACGGACGGCGGTCGCGGCCGCGCTCCAGCCGCAGGTAGTAGTCGGCGCTGATGCCGGCCAGCATGGCGACCTCCTCACGCCGCAGGCCCGGCACCCGCCGGACCCCCACGCCGGGGATGCCCGCCTGCTCGGGGGTCACCAGCTCGCGGCGGGCCCGCAGGTAGGCGCCGAGGGCATTGGTCGTCTCGCTCACCGATCCAGCGTAAGCCGGTCGGTCGCGGGCAGAGGGGGTCCTGTCACACCCCAGGCTGCGCAGGGCTCTGGCCCGCCCGGACGAGCGTGCCTAGCTTTGGCGACGGCCACATCGTCCGAGAGGAACACCGAAAAATGACCGTCACACTGATCACCGGAGCCAACAAGGGCATCGGTTTCGAGACCGCCCGGCAGCTCGTCGAGCTGGGTCACGTCGTCTACGTCGGCGCGCGGGACGTCGAACGCGGCGAGAAGGCCGCGGCCACCCTGGGCGCCCGGTTCGTGCAGCTCGACGTGACCGACGACGCCTCGGTGCGCGAGGCCCTGGCCACGATCGGCTCGGCCGAGGGCCGGCTTGACGTGCTGGTGCACAACGCGGGCATCCTCGCCGCCGGCGAGGTCGACGGGCCGGCCGCCCTGCGCGCGTTCGACACCAACGCGGTCGGCATCGTCCGGGTCACCGAGGCGGCGCTGCCCCTGCTGCGCAAGTCGTCCGGCCCGCGGGTGGTCACCGTGTCGAGCAGCATGGGCTCGTTCTGGGCGGTGACCAACCCGGAACGCCCCGAATCCGGTCTGCCGCTGCCGCTCTACGCGGCGTCCAAGGCCGCCGCCACCATGCTCACCGTCATGTACGCCAAGTCGGAGCCGGGCATCAAGTTCAACGCCGTCGAGCCCGGCCCCACCGCGACCGACATGACCGCCGCCTTCGGGATCGGCCGGCCGCCCGCGGAGAGCGCCAGGACGGTCGTACGCCTGGCCACCCTCGACACGGACGGCCCGACCGGGACCCTCAGCGACGAGAACGGTGTGCTGCCCTTCTGACCGGCCTGGTCACCGTCCCGGCGACGCGTGCGTGTGCACCCACCAGGCGAGCGGAAGGGCGATCAGCAGCACCGCCTGGATCGACAACAGCGCTCCGACGATGCCCCACCGGTCGGCCACCAGCCCGGCCCCGAGGGCGACGAGCGCGTAGAGCACGCTGCCGAGCAGCGACGCGATCGAACCCATCGTGGCCCGTTCCCGGTCGGTGAACTCGCGCTGCAGCAACGTCTGCTGGGCGATCGTCGAGATGCCGTAGGCCGGCGACCCGAGCAGCACTGGGGAGACGACAGTCGGCTTGATCAGCGCTACGAAGTTCACCACGTTGTCGAACAGCTCACCGGCCAGCAGGGTGCGGGCCGGGCCCATCCGGCCGATCACCCAGCCGCTGACCCGGAAGCAGGCGAAGGCCAGTCCGTGGCCGAAGGTGCGCCACAGGCCCAGCGCCCAGAGCGGCCACAGCCCGGCCACGAAGATCGGCGACAACTGGGCCGCGCTCTCGCTGCTGTAGCGCAGCGCCGACACCAGCGTCATCCGGCGGAGCAGCGGACTGCGGCGGATGCCCCGCAGGGCCGATCCGAGATGCCCGAGCACGTTCGTCTCCAGCGGGCCGTGCACCCGCGGCTCCCGGACCCGCAGGGCGACGAGCACGCACAGCACCTGCGGCACGACCGAGACCACCACCACCGTACGGAGGGACCAGGCACCGGCGATCACGCCGCCGACGGCCGCCGCCAGGGCGAGCGCGATCTGGAACATCGAGTTGACCCGGCCCGAATGCCGGGGGAACTCGTCCTCCCGGCCGGCTTCGAGCAGCGCGTCGTAGAGCAGAGCCTCGTTGTTGCCGCTCCAGAACGCGGTCGCCAGGCCCTCCAGCACGACCGCGGTCAGCAGGACGCCGTAGCCCGGCGCGCCGGCGTACCCGGCATGGGCGGTCACCATGACGACGGCGCCGGCGATCATCGTGCCGCGCCGGCCGAAACGGTCGGAGAGCACCCCGGTGGGCACCTCGAACGCCGCCGACGACAGCATCTTCACCGCCAGGAGGCTGGCGGCCGCGGTGTACGAGCCGGTGACCTGCGCAAAGTAGAGGACCATGATCGGCCCGTACATGCGGAAGTCACCGAAGAAGTTGAACCAGCTCAGCAGGTGGACGGTGTGATCGGCGGAACCCGGAGCAGGTCTCGGGCCGAAGGCCCGGAGGCGGGCACGATGCAGTACGGAATGACGTGCGGACACAGCAGAACTCCCGGAAAGGCGAACGGAGGCGCCAGACAGCGCCCAGGCCGGCGACATGTGTCACCTCGCCCCGGCGACCGGGAGGTGGGCTGACTCTGCTGCTACTGCGCGGCTTTACGAGCCTGCGACTGCGGTCACCAAGGGGCGAGCGGAAGCTCCGGTCATCGTTGCGTGCATCAGTGCTCCCCAATTCCCTTGGCAGACTTCGCGACGCCTCACACTAACCGCCTCAGCCCTTTCCGCGCAGGGCCCGGAAGAGGAACCAGACGCTGCCGAGGGCGGCCGGCAGGGCGATCAGGTACGCGGCCCACCAGACGCCGTCCTGCTGCCAGCCGGCGAACGCCTGCACCGCGACGCCGAGGCTGACAAGCAGACCGGCGATCTGTGCCGGGCGGGTGCGCCAGAACGGATTCCGGCGTACGGGCTCGCCCTCCTGCAACCGCCGGGCGTATTCGCCGGCCGGGCCGAACTCCTGCTCGGGCGGGCGGCCCGAAACGGCCAGCCGGGCCCGGGCGTCGCGGGTCAGTTCGGCCGCCCGGTCCGGCGGCAGGTCGTACCGGCCGATCAGCAGACCGTTCAGACGGCCGAACCAGTCGCCGGCCGGCTCCGGGGCGGCAGCGGGGGACGGCTTGCCGGGGCCCCGCAGCTGCAGGGCCACGAGGAGCGCCGCGACGGCGACGACGGCCACCACCGGCAGCTGGAACAAGTGCTCACGCGGCAGGGTGGTGAACGCGGTCGCCGCGGCCAGCACGAGCACCACCGTCGCGGCCCAGGCGTACCCGGCCAGGCGGGGGCGGCCGGAGGCGCGTACGGCCTGCGGCACCGCGCCGGCCCAGAACAGCGTGGCCATCAGCAGAGCGGATCCGGTCAGGCCGGCGGTGGTCGCCGGGAACGTCCAGGTTCGGTCGATCGCGGCGAACACCAGCGCGGCCGGGATCACCAGCAGCGGCAACGCGAAGAGCGGGCCACCGAGGTAGTCGCGCGGGGTCATGCCCTCCCGGTCGACCAGTTCCTTCAGCTCCGCCGGTTGCTTCGCGGCGAACTCGCGCGGCTCACCGAAGGCGTCGAAAGGGCTTTCCCCCGTACGGAGGCAGTGTGCTCGGACCTCCTCGATGATCGGGTTGGCCGCGTGATGGCGGATCCCCTGGTCGCTGAGCGCGATCCGGGCCGGCAGTTCCCAGGTTTCGAAGGTGATCGTCATGGGAGAAAGTGTGGCCGTGGACGGGATTCGTACGCGTCTGCCGACCAGCAGAACCGGCCTCACACTTTCGTTGATGTCAGCTCTCGAGCAGGCCCGTGCGCTGGGCCAGCATGGCCGCCTGCACCCGGTTCTCCACGGCCAGCTTGGCGAACACGTGATAGACGTGCGTCTTGACCGTTCCCTCGGAGACGAACAGGTGCCGGCCGATCTCGGCGTTGGACAGGCCCTGGGCCAGCAGGATCAGCACCTCCCGCTCCCGCTCGCTGAGCAGGTCGACCTTGAGGAGTTCCTCGGTCGGCCGCGCGGCCGGAGCCGGCAGCCGGTCCAGCACCTGCCGGGTGACCTTGGGCGACAGGTAGGCGTTTCCGGCCGCGGCGGCCCGGATCGCATACTCGAGCTCGTCCGCCGCGGACTCCTTGAGCAGGAAGCCCGCCGCCCCGGCGGCCAGCGCCTGAGCGACGTACTCGTCCTGGCCGAACGTGGTCAGCACGACGATCCGTACGGCGGGCATCAGACGACGGATCTCGCGCAGCGCGGCCAGACCGTCGAGGACCGGCATCTGGATGTCGAGCAGGGCGACGTCGGGCCGATGCCGCACGGTCAGGTCGATCGCGGCCCGGCCGTCGGCGGCCTGCGCGACCAGCTCGATGCCGGCGGCCGGCCGCAGGATCGCGTCGATCGCCGTCCGGATCAGCGAATCGTCGTCGGCCAGAAGAACCCGCAGCGGTTCGGTCATGACGGTTGCCCCCGAATGATCTCTTTGCTGACCAGCTTGCCGTCGCGGAAGCAGAACCGGTAACTCAGATCGCCGGTCTCGTCGCGCAACTGTTCCATGAGGGCCGCCGAATAGTCGAGGCAGCCGGCGGGCACCTGATCGCCGGTCACGGCGGCCTCGGGGTCGGGCAGCATCGCCCGTACGTCGGGCTCGGGCCGGCCGACCTGGATCGCGTCGTAGGTGTCGCGGTCGACGACGGTCAGCGCCGTGGCCAGCCACACCCCGGCCACGCACAGCACCAGGAACGCGACGATGGACAGCGAGGTGGCGACCAGGACGAACCGGGACCGGCGGCGATGCCGGTCGATCACACCCGTGAAGTCGGCCGCGACCGGTTCCGCGGCGGGCGGGACGGCCTCATCGTCCAAATTGGGCAACGTGGCCGCCACCCGGAAGCCGCCGTCCGGAGTGGGCCCGTGATAGAGCATTCCCCCGGCGATCCGTACGCGTTCGGCCAGCCCCAGAAGTCCCTGCCGGCTCGTGGCCCGGACGACCCGCTGCCCGCCCGTGTTCGTCACCGCCGCGATCAGCGCGTCCGGCTCGTAGCGCAGCAGCAGCGTGATCGCGCCGCCCTGGGCGTGCCGCAACGCGTTGGTCAGACCCTCCTGGATCACCCGGTACGCGGCGTGCTCGGTCAGCGCCCCCTGCGGCCGCGGCTCACCCTCCCGGACGAGCTCCACCCGCGCCCCGGAGGCCCGCGCCTGCTCGGCCAGCTCGTCGAGGCCGGTCAGGGGGCGTACGGAGGTCTGCGGATCGTCCTGACCGAGGATGCCCAGGATCTGGCGCAGCTCGGCCATCGCCGCCGACGACGTCTGCCGTACGAGGTCGGCCGTTTCCGCCCGTTGCCCGTCGTCGGCGGTGCGCAGCATCGACGAGTACAGCGAGATCAGCGTGAGCTTGTGCCCGAGCGAGTCGTGCATGTCGCGGGCGATGCGGGCCCGTTCGCGGATCTGGGCCTGCCGGGCGATCTCGTTCTGCTGGCTGTGCAACTGCTGATTGCGCCCGTGCATCGCGTCGATCAGCGCGCGCCGCCGCCGGACCAGCCGGGCCACGCCGGCCGGCAGCACCGCGAGCAGCGCGAACAGCGCCGAGGTGAGCAGGACCCACTCCAGGCTGAGCGGCTCTTCCCAGACGATCGACGCCACGAAGCAGGCCCAGGACACGGCCAGCCCGGCCGCGACCTGCCACCAGCGGGCGACGCGATAGCCGAGCGAGGCGCTGAGCACGACCAGCAGCACGCTGCTCGGGCCGCCGGTGCCCAGACCGGCCACGGCGGCGGCCAGATAGGCCGTCAGGGGATGGGTCAGCCGCAGGATCATCAGCGCCGGGGTGGTCAGCCCGACCAGCCAGGGCGCGAGCGGATACCACCCGGCGGCGGCCGACGTGACCACGGCCGTGACCGTTACGAGCGCCACCAGGGCGATCTCGTAGACCAGCCGCCACGCTCCGGTGAGGCCGGCCCGCTCGCGCCACCGGTCGATCGTCTTCATTGCCTGCCAGTGTGACCGTGACCGGTTGGCGGGGCTCATCCGGGGATCGCGGGGGTGTTCTTCACGGTGACGACTTCGGGCATGGCAATCCTCCGGTCCGGTGGGGTGGGGTGGCACCAGCCTGCCGGGATCCGGAGCGGGGGTCGTCAGGGCTTCGGGGGAACCCGGCCGTCGTCCGCCACAACGAAAGTGGGAGCGGGCCTGAAGCAACCGGCGTGCAACCGAGAGTGCAACCGAGCCGCTTCAGGCTGGGGACGTCCCTCCCCGTAAGGAGTCTGCACGTGCGTATTCGTCGCCTCGCCGTCGCTGCCGCCCTCGTCGTCGCCGTGACCGGCTCGGCCGTTGCCACCACCACCGTCGCCGCGTCGGCGGCCAAGCCGGGCACCGCGCCGGTCAGTTCGAAACCGGCCGCCAAGCCGACCAAGCCGACTACTGAGCCGACCAAGCCGACTGGCAAGCCGACCAAGCCGGCTCCCAAACCGACCAAGCCGGCCCCCAAACCGACCAAGCCGGCCCCCAAACCGACCAAGCCGGCCCCCAAGCCTGCCAAGGTCGCGTTCGCCGCCAACGGCGTCGTCGCCTCCGTCGACAAGGCCGCCGGCACGGTCACCGTGACGACCAAGGCCGGGACCAAGACCGTCAAGGCCACCACCGTCACGATCACCGTCCCCGCGGGCACCCGGATCGTGCTCAACGGAGCCGGCAGGACGCTGGCCGACCTCGCGGCCGGCTACCGCATCACGGTCACCGGCACCCGGGCCGGCACGGTCTACACCGCCAAGCACATCTCGGCCACCCGCACCAAGGCCACGCCCAAGCCGGCCCCGACTCCCACACCGGCTCCCACGACGCCGGCTCCCGAGCCGGAGGACACGACCACTCCGGTTCCCGGCGACACGGTGACGCCCGAGCCGGCTCCGACGGCCCCGGCCGCCTGACCGCTCCGCCGGCGTAGCGGTCCCGCGCTACGCCGGCGTCGGCGGTTCAGAACCCGGGCACGCCGGTGAGGCGGGCCAGCTCCGCGAGCAGTTCGTCCTGGAAGCGGGGTTCGACGGCCGCCGGGTGCGGTTCGTGGCGCTGCTGGTGATACCAGTAGCCGCCGGTGGTCAACGCCTGCGGATCGTCGCTGGTGGCCAGCCATTCCTGCGTGAGGTGCCCGAGCCGCAGATCGTCGGGGGCGCCCGGCCCGCCCATCCGGGTCGGCACCCAGCCCGGGTCGACCGCGTTGCTGAGCACCTCGGGCCACAACCGGGCCACCGCGAGGGCGAGCGTGGTGACGAAGAGCTTGCTGTCGGAGTACGAGCCGCGCCCGCGCAGCGCCCGCACGTCGTCCCGGCCGCCGCGGTGCATGCCGCTGGTCAGATAGATGAGCCGGCGCGGACGCTCGATCAGCGCCGTGAGCAGGTACGGCGCGACGACGTTGACCGCCATGATCTGACCGCCGGTGTAGACGCCGGCGTTGTAGATCACCGCGTCGAGCGGGCCCAGCCGGTTGACCTGGTCGGCTGCCGCCCTCGTCTGGCCGGGGTCGGCCAGGTCGCCGGTGACGGTGGCCGCGCCCCGGTCGATCAGGTCACCGACGGCGCCCAGCCGCTGCTCGCTGCGGGCGTGGACGACGACCTTGTGACCCTGGCCGAGCAGGACGTCGGCGGTGGCCCGGCCCAGCCCGTCGGCCGAACCGGTGATGAAGACGTGTGCCATGTGATCCAGTCTCCGCCATCCCGCCGGGCCGGACCGGGATGGCCGCGGCCCTGATCAGCCGCGGTCGGCGCGCCTCGTACATCCAGTGGGATCGGCTTTGGTGAAACCCCGGCCGGCGAGACGTTCGACCGCGACCAGACCTTTTCCCGTACGCCATCCCGGGCCGCCGAAATCGGGGTAGGCCCAGCGTCGCGGGCCGCGGGCGTGGACCTGCGGCCGCCGGGCCATGGCGGGGTCGTCGTCGACCGGTGGCGCCCCCGGTCGACGCTCACGTTCAACGCGTTCCTCGGCGGTGACTTCGCAACGTGCTCGGGTGCGAGCGGCCCGCGCACCAAAGTGGGGGCTCGCCAGTGAGTGATGTCACACATACCATGGCGTAGCGAGCGGGGCGTGGCGGCTGACGTGGGCTGTGCTGTGGGAGCGCTCCCATAAAGTCTAGGAGGACCGGTTGCGCTACGGACACTTCGACGATGAGCGGCGTGAGTACGTCATCGAGCGGCCCGACACGCCGCTGCCCTGGATCAACTATCTGGGCACCGAGGCGTACTTCGGCATCGTCTCCAACACCGCGGGCGGGTATTCGTTCTATCGCGACGCCAAGCTGCGCCGGCTCACCCGCTACCGGTACAACAACGCGCCGTACGACCTGGGCGGCCGGTATCTGTACGTGCGCGACGACGCCACCGGGGACTTCTGGTCGCCGTCCTGGCAGCCGACACGCAGCGAACTCGACGACTACGAGTGCCGGCACGGTCTGTCGTACACCCGGATCGCCTCCGCGCGGGGCGGGATCCGGGCCGAGACGCTGTATTTCGTGCCGCTGGGAGAGACGCTCGAGGTGTGGCGCGTACGGGTCACCAACGAGCGTGACACCCCGGCCGAGCTGTCGCTGTTCTCGTCGGTCGAGTTCTGCCTGTGGGACGCGCAGGACGACGCCACGAACTTCCAGCGCAACTTCTCCACCGGCCAGGTCGAGGTCGACGGGTCCGTGATCTATCACAAGACCGAGTACCGGGAGCGGCGCGACCACTTCGCGTACTTCGCCTGCTCCGAACAGCCGGACGGCTTCGACACCCAGCGCGAGGCCTTCCTGGGCGCCTACCGCGGCTGGGACCGGCCGCTGGCCGTCGAGCGCGGCGAGGCCTCCGGGTCGGTCGCGCACGGGTGGGCGCCGATCGGGAGTCACCACGTACGGCTGGGCCTGGCTCCCGGCGAGACCCGAGAGATCAACTTCGTGCTCGGGTACGCCGAGAACCCGCGCGACGACAAGTTCGACCCGCCCGGCTCGCAGACCCTCAACAAGCGGCACGTACGCCCGGTGATCGAGCGCTGGCTGCAGCCCGGGACGGTCGCCGAGGGCTTCGCCGCGCTGAACGCCGACTGGGACCGGCTGCTCGGCGGGCTGCACGTGACAACCCCGGACGCGGACACCGACCGGATGGTCAACGTCTGGAACGCGTACCAGAACATGATGACCTTCAACCTGAGCCGGTCGGCCTCGTTCTACGAATCCGGGATCGGCCGGGGCATGGGGTTCCGCGACTCCAACCAGGACCTGCTGGGCTTCGTCCACATGGTGCCGGAGCGGGCGCGCGAGCGGATCCTCGACATCGCGGCCACCCAGATGGCGACCGGCGGGGCGTACCACCAATATCAGCCGCTGACCAAGCGCGGGAACAACGACATCGGCGACGGCTTCAACGACGACCCGCTGTGGCTGGTGCTCGGCGTGTCCGCGTACGTCAAGGAGACCGGCGACGAGTCCATCCTCGACACCCCGGTGCCGTTCGACAACGAACCCGGCAGCGAGGAGCCGCTGTACGAGCATCTGCGCCGGTCGCTGCGCTACACCCAGGAGCGGCTGGGCCCGCACGGCCTGCCGCTGATCGGGCGGGCCGACTGGAACGACTGCCTCAACCTCAACTGCTTCTCCGACACGCCGGGCGAGCCGTTCCAGACGACCGAGAACGTCACCGGGGGTACAGCCGAATCGGTCTTCATCGCCGGGCAGTTCGTGCTGGCCGCCAAGGAGCTGGCCGCAATCGCCGGGCGGCGCGGGCTCGACGCCGAAGCGGCCGAATACCGCGCCGCGGCCGAGAAGATGACCGGCGTCATCGTCGAGCACGGATGGGACGGCGCCTGGTTCCGCCGGGCGTACGACTTCAACGGCAACCCGGTCGGCTCGGGCGAGAACGACGAGGGGCAGATCTTCATCGAGCCGCAGGGCATGTGCGTGCTCGGCGGGGTCGGCCTCGACGACGGGCTGGCCGCGCAGGCGCTCGACAGCGTGGCCGAACGGCTGGCCACCCCGCACGGGATCGTCCTGCAGCAGCCGGCGTACTCGGACTACCACATCGAACTGGGCGAGATCTCGTCGTATCCGCCCGGCTACAAGGAGAACGCCGGCATCTTCTGCCACACCAACCCGTGGATCATGATTGCCGAGGCGATGAACGGGAACGGGGACCGCGCCTTCGACTACTACCGCCGGATCAACCCGTCGGCCCGCGAGGGAATCAGCGAGGTGCACCGCTGCGAGCCGTACGTCTACGCGCAGATGATCGCGGGCCGGGACGCGCCGACGCACGGCGAGGCCAAGAACTCGTGGCTCACCGGCACGGCGGCGTGGAACTACGTCGCGATCACCCAGTGGATCCTCGGCCTCCGCCCCGAACTGGACGGTCTGCGCGTGGACCCGGTGCTGCCGGCGGACTGGTCCGGCTTCACGGCCACGCGCGCCTTCCGGGGAGCGACCTACGAGATCACCGTACGCAAGGAGCCGGGCGTGACCGGCCGGGTCGCGTACCTGCTTGTGGACGGCGAGCGGGTCGACGGCACGATGGCGCCGCTCGCGCCGGCCGGGGCGGTGGTCCGGGTCGAAGCCGTCGTCGCCTGACGCCGGCTCTCCTACTTACGGCCGAGCCGCGGGACAGCGGAAACCTGTCCCGCGGCCGAGGCGCGCCCCTCCCATGATCAATCAGGCTGCGAGCCGGTGACTTTCATGGGGGATAGATGCTGACTCGACGGGCAATACTGCGCGGAACCCTGCTCGCGGCGGGCGGTGCGGCGACCGCCTTCGCCGGCGGCGACCAGGTGAAACACTGGCTCGGCTGGGACCGGCCGCCGCTCGGGGGTGGGTACGCCTCGGCGGCCGACGACCTCGGTGTGGTCGCGCACGGCGGCGTGCACATCCACTACTTCCGGCCGACCACCGAGAAACTGGTCGCGCTGACCTTCGACGACGGGCCGCTGCCGGACTACACACCGCGGTTTCTCGACGTGCTCGACGAGGCCCGGGTGCCGGCCACGTTCTTCCTGGTCGGCCGGCACCTCGAGCAGCACGCCGACCTGGTCCGCGACCGCCTCGACCGGCACGACGTCGGCAACCATTCCTGGTCGCACGACGACCTGGCCACCCTCGACCTGGCCGGCGCCCGCCGCGAGCTGGAACGCACCCATGAGGCCATCAAGCGGCACACCGGCCGGGAGGCGACGCTGATGCGACCCCCGTACGGGCATCTCGGTGGTTCGACCGTGCTGGCCGCCGACGCCATGGGCTACGACATCGCGCTGTGGTCGCACCAGATGCGCGAGCGCAAGTTCGCCGACGACCCCGCGGCGCAGGCCAAGGACCTGATCGACACCGTACGCCCGGGATCGATCGTGCTGGCCCACGATGCGGGGGACAAGCGCCGCCTGGTCGCCCTGGCGGCCCTGCCCGCGCTGATCACCGGCCTGCAGGACCGCGGCTACCGCTTCGTGACCGTCTCGGAACTGCTGACCAGCGAGCCGGCCGCCGTATAGCCGGCCTCGGTCTAGCGGCAGAGCGCGGTGTCCAGCGACTGGTCCAGGTGCTCGGCCGCCGAGGCCCGGGCGACCATCGAGTTGACCGCGATCGACGCCGCCTTGCCCGAAGACGCCACGCCGACGTAGGTGACGTAGCCGGGTGCGATGCCGCCGTGGGTCCAGGCGAACCCGCCGCAGCTCAGGTTGAAGGTGGCGAGGCCGAGGCCGTACCGGGAGCCGCCGACCGTGTCGAAGCCGGGCGCGTCCACCGTCTTCTTCATCTCGGCCAGCTCGGCCGGCTTCAGCAGCTTGCCGCCGAGCAGCCCGACCAGGAATTTGTTGATGTCGCCGGGCGTGCCGATCAGGGCGCCCGCCGCCCAGCCGGCCGACGGCTCCGACTCGGTGATGTCGACGGGCTCGCCCTCGGCCGCGGGGAAGTAGCCGCGCGGGTGGGCGCCCCGGATCGTCGTCTCGCCGTCGGCCGGCCAGTACGTGCGCCGCAGCCCAAGCGGCTCGATGATGCGCCGGGTGATCTGCTCGCCGACCGGGCGGCCGGTGACCTTCTGCACGATCAGCCCGGCCAGGATGTAGTTGGTGTTGGCGTACTCGAACTTTTCCCCGGGCCGGGATTCCGGCGCCCGGGCCAGCGCCACCTTCAGCAGGTCGTGCGGCTCGTAGTAGGTGTGCAGCGAGTTGAGGAAGTCGGCGAACAGCTCGTCGTCGTAGTCGAGCAGGCCGCTGGTCTGCTGCAGCAGCTGCCGCACGGTGATCTGCCGGCCGTCGATGCCCCCGGCGCCGCGGACCAGACCCGGCAGGTACGTCTCGACCGGCTCGTCCAGCCCGATCTTGCCCTCGCCGACGAGCTGGAGGACCACCGTGGCGGTGAACATCTTGGTGTTGCTGGCGATCCGGACCCGGGCGTCGGCCGGCATCTTCGCCCCGGTCCGCAGGTCGCCGAGGCCGGCCGCGTAGTTGCGTACCCGCCCGTCGGCCTGCCGGACCGAGGCGCTGGCGCCGGGGAACCCGTCCACGTTGACCAGGCTGTTCAAGCTTCGCTGCACGGCGTCCCCCGAAGAGGCCGACGCCGCGGTGCCCCCGGCCGCGATACTGCCGAGGGCGACCAGCGAGGTGAGGGTCTTGAGCATCGGTTTCTCCCTGTGCTGCGGTGTGAGCCGGACACCGCCAAGCCTGCCGTCAGGGAGTGGTCGAGATCGATCCCGCTGTCGCTACGAAGCGGGGTACAGCCCGCTATACCTTGAGGAGTTCGAGCAGCTCGGCGGTGACCTCGGCCGGACGCTCGACGTGCGGCGAGTGGCCGCAGTTGTCGTAGACGACCTCGCGGAAGCTGCCCCCGTTGGCGGCGTACCGCTGGAACACCGCGCGGGTCTGCCCGACCATCGGCTGGGGCGGGCAGGCGTCGGTGCCCGGCCAGCCGGGCACGACGTCGAGCGAGCCCAGGTAGGCCAGGTCGAACAGCGAGGTGTCGGAGACGATGGCGTCGCGGTCGCCGCGGACCCAGACGATCGGCGGCTTGGAGGCGGCGCCGGCCAGGGCCTCGGCCACGTTGAAGTAGTTGGGCGCCATGGTGTTGAGCACGCCGCGGCTGCCCGGCCCGATTCCCGGCCAGCTCTCCACCGCGATGGCGTCACCCGGGTAGTTGTCCTCGCCGATCGCCGTGCTCAGCACCGTGTCCAGCAGCAGTTGCTCGTCCTCGCCGAGCGACGCCGGGTCGGCCACGTACGCGCCCCGCAGCACCGACAACGGGCTGGTCGGGGCGTCGGCGCTGCGGTCACCGGCCTGGATGCGGGCCACGAAGTCCGGGTTGGCCGCCCCGCCGCCGGTGCCCGCGAAGTCGCCGGTGGTCGGCGTGCCGTCGAGGTCGCGGGTGCCGCCGAAGCCGTACGGGCTGACCGGGGCCTCCAGCAGCACCGAGGAGAACCGGCCCGGGTGCTCGATGAGCAGGTGCATCGCCACGCCGCAGCCCATCGAGTGGGCGACCAGCACGACCGGGCCCTCCTGCGGAAACAGGCTGCGGTCGTCGAGCAGGGCGGCCACGTCGTCGGCGAAGTCGCGCAGGCCGCGGGTCGCGTCGACCGGGGCGGTGTCGGTGCGCCCGTACCCGCGCAGGTCCGGGGCGACGACCCGGATGCCCCCGGGAAGGCGCCGGACCAGCGGCAGCCAGAACCCGGCGGACGAGCAGTTGCCGTGCACCAGCAGCACCGGTGTCCCGTCCTCGGGGCCTCCCACCAGCACGTTCTGGGTGATGCCACGGGCCTGAACGCGAAGATCACGGGTCTCCATCGGCTGATCGTGACACAAACTGGCCGGGGACGGACCCGCCGTCATAGGTTCGGATCATGACGACGAGACGAGTGGTCGCGCTCGACCTGTCCGGACGGACAGCGATGGTGACCGGAGCCGCGAGCGGGATCGGGCGGGCCTGCGCCGAGCGGCTGGCCGAGGCCGGGGCCGAGGTGCTGGCCGTGGACATCGACGAGGCGGCCGCGTTCCGGGCCGACCTCTCCGACCCCGACGCGGCCGACTCCCTCCCCGCGAACGTCGACGTGCTGGTCAACAACGCCGGCCTGCAGTTCGTGGCGCCGCTGCCCGAGTTCCCGCCCGAGCGCTTCGCGCACCTCCAGCGGGTCATGGTCGAGGCGCCGTTCCGTCTGGCCCGGCGGGTGCTGCCGCACATGTACGAGCGCGGCTGGGGCCGGATCGTCAACATCTCGTCGGTGCACGGGCTGATCGCCTCGCCCTACAAATCGGCCTACGTGACGGCCAAGCACGGACTCGAGGGCCTCTCCAAGACCATCGCGCTCGAGGGGGCCGCCCACGGCGTCACCTCCAACTGCGTCAACCCGGCCTTCGTACGCACCCCGCTGGTCGACAAGCAGATCGCCGACCAGGCCGCGGCCCACGGCATCGAGGAGTCCGAGGTGATCGAAAAGATCATGCTCGAGCGGACGGCGATCAAACGGCTGATCACGCCCGAGGAGGTGGCCGAGCTGGTGGCGTACCTCTGCACCCCGATGGCCGACCTGATCACCGGCGCGTCGATCGCGCTCGACGGCGGATGGACGGCGCACTGATGACCTCCTCGCTGGTTCCCGAGGAGTTCGAGGTTCCCGTACGCGGGGGCACGCTGCGCGTCTGCCGCTGGCCCGGCGATGGCCCGGTCGTGCTGGCCGCGCACGGCATCACCGCCAACGCCCTCGCCTTCGCCCCGCTGGCCGCCGAGCTCGCCGGGCGGGTCCAGCTGGTCGCCCCCGACCTGCGCGGACGGGCCCGCAGCAACCACCTGCCCGGCCCGTACGGCATGGCCGCGCACGTGGCCGACCTGATCGCCGTGGCCGACCACCTCGGGCTGGACCGGGTGCCCCTGGCCGGCCATTCGATGGGCGGGTTCGTGGTGGCCGCGACGGCCGCCGCCCATCCCGGCCGGGTCAGCGGCGTGCTCCTGATCGACGGGGGCGTCGCGATTCCCGTCCCGCCCGGCGCCGACGTCGACGAGGTGCTGACCGCCGTGATCGGCCCGGCCATGCGGCGGCTCGAGATGACGTTCGCCGGCGAACAGGCGTACCTGGACTTCTTCCGCGCTCATCCCGCGCTCCGCGACGACTGGTCGCCCGCCGTGGCCGCCTACGTCCGGCGCGATCTGGCCGGCACGCGTTCCTCCTGCTCGATCGAGGCGGTCCGCGCCGATGCCGCCGACACGTTGATCGACCGGGTCACCGTCGACGCTGTCCACCGCCTGAGCGGCCCGGCCCGGCTGATGTGGGCCGAGCGCGGCCTGCAGAACGAGACCCCCGGCCTGTACGACAAGGACCGCCTCGCCGCGGCCGGGCTGGACCCGGCCCGGATCACCGTCGAGCACGTGCCGGAGGCCAACCACTACACGATCCTGTTCGACGCCCGGGCCGTGCGACGGGTCGCCGGCCGGGTCATCGAGCTGGCCCATGGCCCCGCGGGGCCAACTTAGAGAGTTGCGTCGGTTTCTGCGTCGATCCAACGCGTGGCCGAGAAGTCGCCGGGTATGCGGCCGTTCTCCACAACGGAAGGACGACAAAATGTCGATCAAGCGAGCCGTCCTCGTGCTCGGAGTCGCGAGCCTGCTGCTGGTCCCGGCCACCGCCGCCCAGGCCGCACCCTCGGACCAGGACGCCGCCTACCTGAAGGCGGCCCACCAGTCCAACCTGGCCGAGATCGCCGGCGGCCGGATCGCCCAGCAGAAGGGGCAGAGTCAGCAGGTCAAGGACCTGGGCGCCCGATTCGTGGCCGACCACACCAAGCTCGACGCCGCCCTCCGGCAGACCGCCTCGGCCCTCGATGTCGACCTGCCCTCGGCGCCCAACGCGGAGCAGCAGTCGATCGCGGCGCGCTACCGGGCGTCCTCCGGTGACGACTTCGACGCGCTGTTCGTGTCGACGCAGATGGACGCCCATATGAAGGCCATGAACCTGGGCCGGACCGAGATCTCCCAGGGCAGCGACGCCCAGGCCAAGAAGGTGGCGCAGAACGCCGCCCCGGTCATCGCGTCGCACCACAGCGCCCTGGAGGACGCCGGCCGTTCGCTCGGCGTGCCCGACTCGATCAGCAGCGGTACGGGCGGACAAGCGGCCCACTCGGCGTTCACCACACCGGTGATCGGGCTGCTCGCGGCCGGTTTCCTGCTGCTGCTCGCGGCGGCCGGGCTGCTCCGGCGGCGCCGGACCGTGCGCTGATGACCCCCTCGGGCGGCCGGCGCGTCGCGGGCTGGACGGCTTTCGCCGCCGGCCTCGGCACGTCGGCGCTCGGCGTGGTCCTCGCGGTCCAGTCGGCTCAGCCCCCGGCCGATGCGGGCACGGTCCCCGTCGCCGCCGTCCCTCCGGCCTCGCCGTCGCCGTCCCCGGCCGCGTCCACTTCCGCCCCCGCTCTGAACTGGGCCGCGCCGACCCGGCTGGCGATCGGGTCGCTGCGCGTGCAGGCCCCCGTCGACCCGGTCGGCGTACGGCCCGGCCGGGAACTCGCCATCCCCGACGACCCGCGGCGCCTGGGCTGGTGGATCGGCTCGGCCACGCCCGGATCGGCGCGCGGCACCGTGCTGCTGGCCGGCCACGTCGACACCGCCCGTCAGGGCCCGGGTGCGCTGTTCCGGCTGGAAGAGATGGCGATGGGAAACCACATCCGGGTGCAGGCGGCCGGGCGGACGACGACCTACCGGGCCGTGGCCCGTCGCAGCTACGACAAGCAGAAGCTGCCCGCCGACCTGTTCGACCCAGCCACCGGCCCCCGGCTGGCCCTGGTGACCTGCGGCGGAACGTTCCACGACGGCGCCTACAGCCACAACGTGGTCGTCTACGCCGAGCCGATCTAGAGATCGAGCCTGCGGAGATCCACCCGTTCCAGCTCGGCCGGGCGCAGCACGATGCGCAGCTCCGGGCAGATCCGCGCCGACCGGCTCCGGCCGGCGAACGAAGTGATCAGCAGCCGCAGCAGTTCCTCCGTGCCGGCTCCGTCTATCCGTGACAGTCCGGAGCCGACCAGCGGCACGGCGACCGGCCGGAGCTGGCCGTGCCGCCGCACCGCCTCCCACAGCCGGTCCAGGCCGTGGGCCAGATTGGGCAGCGTCGAGCGGGCCACCAGGTCGTTGCCCATCCGGCTGTACGCCACCGCGAACAGGCACCGGTCGTCCGGGCGCAGGACGACCACGGTGCCCAGCGGGTAGCGCACGAGTTTGCCCCGGCGTTTGCCCGCCCGGGTCTCCCGCGACTCCGGCGCGACGTCACGCAACGCCGCCCGCAACCGGCGGTCGAGCGCGGCCCGGTCGCCGCCGAACAGTTCCCGCATGGCCGCCGCCTGCAGGGACCGGTCGTTGATCACCAGGTCGTCGGTGGTGTCCGTGTCGAAGGTGTCGCTGAACCCGACCACCAGGTGCGCGTCCCGCTCGGCGAACAGATCCCCGGCCACGACGACAATCGTGGCGGGCACGGTGCCGCCGGTCGTGAGCCGCAGCAGACCGCGCTGCTGCCGGTAACCGGCGCGGACGGCCGCGACCCGGCGGCCCAGTTCGGCGTCGCCCGGCCGGTCGAACGTCTCCGCGACCTCGAGCGCCTCGTCCAGCCGGCCCAGTTCCCGATAGCAGTCGATCAGCTCGAGAACCGAGCTCCGGCGCAGCTCGGACAGGCCCTCGATCACCGGCCGCGCGAACGGCAGATGCTCGGCCGCGGCGAACGGCCGGCCACGCCAGAGCGACAACGCCTCCCGCAGCAGCGCGGCCGCGGTGACCGCATCGGCCCGCCCGGCTCGCGCGATCAGCCCCCGGAAACGCACGAAGTCGATCCGGTCCGGCGCGAGGCGGAGCCGATACGCCGTCCGCCCGTCCCTGAGCTGCTCGACCTCGGAGTGGGCCGGTTTGGTGCCGGGCGGATCGAGAGCCCGCCGGATCTCCAGAATCGCCTTCTGCACAGCCGTCCGCTCCTCGCGGCGCACCACCCGGCCCGGCGCATCCCACACGTCCACGAACAACGTCTCCACCGGCACCGGCTCGCCGCCGGCCGTGGCCAGCCGCAGCAGCACGGCCATGGCCAGCGGCCGCAAGGCCCGCGGCACCCCGCCGGCCGTCAGGGTGGCCGGCCCGAGCGCGGCCAGCCGGGGAAGCGGATCGGAAGCGTCCGGGAAGCGGTCGGGGCCTTTATCGGGAAGCATCGGCGGGCTTTCCTGTGAGGCGGTCGAGTGACCGGACCTGGTGGTGACGATACCGGCGTGGTCCTGTCCGTCAGGAACCAATGGAGAGCAGTGCGAATCAGTGACGACAGATGCGAATGCCTCAATGACGCGGCAGCGTCCCCGATGGTCGCGTCCGGCCGCAAGTCGTCCTCGTGCCGCTCCGGGTGAAGGGGTGGCGATGACTCTGGACAAGCCTGTAGCCGCGGAGCCGGAACCCATCGGGTTCGAGCCGGTGGATCACGAGCCGATGACCTACGAGCCCGCGGATCACGGGCCCCGGCCGGTGGTCGACACGGATCCGACGCAGTGGCTTTGTGGTGCCGTCTACGTCGATGCCGACCTGCGTCGCTTCGTCCTGGGCATGTTCCTCGGTGCCCGGCTCCGCGCGTGGCCGCCGAACTACGGCCTCGACACGACGGCCGTGGTGCGGCACGCCTGGCGGGCCCGGCGCTGGACCCGGTGGCGGGACGTGGTGCTCTGCCTGACCTTGCTCAGTGCCGTCGCGGTTCTCGTGGCGCGCTGGGTGAGCCGTGGCGCCCTGCTGCCGGTGGCCGGGCTCGTCGCCGTGATCATCCTGATGGTCCTGGTCCAGCGGATCCTGCGATGGCGCAAAGTCGCGCTCCGGACGGCCTTCCAATGGTTGCGCAAGCGCGGCCGATCGGCTCGCCGGCTCGCAACGCTGACCGGACTCGCACTGGTGGCCGCGGCGGTGCTGTCCGGATACGGGATCGTGCGCGGGGCCGAGTCCGGAGACGGTGTCGTGGTGGGGGCCGCCGCGCTGCTGACGATCCTGATCGGCACCTTGGACGGCTTCGTGGCGGTCGGGCGGGCGCGACGTTACCTGCCGCCCGAGCGCGAGCGCGAGGCGCCGCCCAAGTGGACGGCGCTCCGGGACGAGGCGCCTCCCCTGCCCGCCCGCCTCGAGCGGCGCCTGAGCACCCTCGAGGACCACGACAACCGGCCCGGGCCGGACGAAGATCTGGGCCGGGTTCTCGTCTACGACCTGACGACCCGGCGCCGGACGTTCGTCAACAACACGTTCGTTGGCAGCGGCGAGTCCCTCGGCCTGTTCGAGATCAATGTTGACGTGTCCCAGGGCAAGTGTGGCCTCGACGGCGAGCGCCGCGCCCCCCGGCCGGTCGACGTCGAGAAACTGCACCATGCCGTCGCGGCCGCCGCGAGACGTCAGGGCGCCGCCGACCTGTGGTGCGGCTTCCGGATGTACGTCGACGACTCGAAGCTCTCCAGCAAGCTCCTCCCCAAGGAGTCGGGACCGCCCGTCGTCAAGCAGGAGATGGGCGTTCTCATGCAACGCCTGCGCCGGCCGATCCCGGGCGAGCGGACCTACCTGTGCGTCCAGCTGCCCCTGGAACACTGGAACCACCGCATCGTCCTGACGCTGTTCGTCCGGGCCGGCCTCAAGGGCGAGCACCTCATCGTGCACAACGACATCCTGGTCCTGCCCGGCCCGTTGGTCGACGGTCGCGAGTGGCCGCGCCTGCCGACCGACGTCTGGACCCACTGCGCCGTCGCGCTGCGTCTGGGCACGACCCGGATCTGGGACGCCGCGGCCCGGAGCCCCGCACGACTCCTGAGGGATGCCGGCGTGCTCGTACGGGACCTGTGGCGCCATCTGGTCCTGCGCGAGCAGATCCGGCACCAGCGCAAGCCCGTTCACGGCGCCGTCTACTCCATCCGCGAGAAGCTCGCCGAGGGCGCGGTCATCGTCCACCCCGACGCCGTGCAGGACATCAACGGCGCGATTGCCTTCCTCATGCTGCTCCTGCGCAACGGCCTGCGGGAATACCTGGACAGCCGGGACATCGACACCTCGGCGCTGGAGGACGACATCAAGAAAGTGATCAACAACCAGCAGACCAAGATCGAAGAGTTGCACGCCAAGAACGTCACCTTCGGCGACCACAGCCACGCGGGCGACACCCAGAAGCAGAGCGGAGGTGAGAAGTCGTGACCGGGAACCGGGAGTTCCACATCGGAAGGGTCGACGCCAAGAGCGTCGGCTTCGGGGACTACTCCAATATCGGTGATCACGTGGGGGAGGAGAAAGCGGGCCGGACCACGCCGTCGAACGAGCTTGCGCGCAACGTGTTCGTCATTCACGGGCGGGACGACGAGGCTCGCAAGGCCATCTTCGGGTTCCTGCTGGCGCTGCGCCTGAACCCGCTCGACTGGGAGCAGCTGGTCTCGTCGATGAGGTCGGCCGCGCCGACTCTGGGGGAGGTCGTGGCCAGCGCGCCCCGACAGGCGCAGGCCGTGGTGGCGTTGCTGACCCCGGACGACGTCGTCCGCCTGCATCCGGCGCTGCGCGGGGACGGCGACACCGCGGCCGACCGGCTGGCCGGCTGTCAGCCGCGGCCCAACGTCTTCCTGGAGCTTGGCATGGCCCTCGCGCTTCAGCCCAAGCGCACGATCATCCTGCAGGCGGGCCTGATGCGCGAGACCGCCGACCTGGCCGGGCTCAACTACATCCGGGTCGACGGCACGATGCTGTGGCGCAACAAGGTGGCGCAGCGGTTGGCGGACGCCGGCTGCCCGGTCGACCGCACCGGTGGGGACTGGCTGGACCCCACCCGCTTCGCCGGCCTCGGCGCGTTCCGGCGTACGGCCGAGGACGTCTGACCGCCGGGGGAGCGCTGGTGGATCAGCGCTCCCAGACCGCCGCGGATTCCTTGTCGAGCTGGGGCACCCAGCCCAGGGCCATCGGGCGGGCGGCGGTCTTGGGGAAGGTCAGCTTGAGGGAGCCGGTGCCGGGCTCGAAGCGTACGGGCTGGGTCTGCTTGGGGTCGTTCTCCCAGCCCTCGAGATCGTAGAGCGTGAACATCGCCGGGTCGATCGTGAAGGGACGCTCGGCCTTGACCGAGAACGCGACCTTGGCCGAGGTGGCGGCGTAGTCGGCGGAGGTCAGCGTGACCGTGGCGACCTTGGCCGCGCCCTTCTTGACGGTGACGACCCGGCCGGACTGCGAGTAGGAGAGACCCTTGTCGGCCGCCTTGACGGCCGGAAGCGACGGCTTCGGCGCGGGCGCGGCGATCACCGGGGCCGGCGCGGCCACCGCGGGACGTTCCTGAGCAGCGGCTGTCCCGGCGACGGCGGCCACCGCGCCGGCGACGCCGACGACGATCAACGACACGATGGACTTCTTCATGCAGGCAACTCCCGGAATTGGCGGTGCAGTCTCGCAGGGTAACGGATGGGGACACCTCCACGGTTCCGCACCGACCCGAATCGGGTGAATTCTCCGATTAATTCCTGGTGCCGAGCCGATCGATGCTGGTCCCTCGAGTGCTCTCGAAGTCAAGGCTTATGATCTCGCGCCTGAGGGCTGGCACATGGGGGAGGAACAATGCGCAAGGTCTGGTGGACGGGCGCCGGCGTGGCCGCGGTGGCCGCGGTCGGGGTCGGCATCGTCGTGATGCCCGCCGACGCGGCGGTGGTGCCGGGGATCGCCTCGATCGCGGGCACGCTGGTGCAGTACAAGGCGGCCGAGATGCAGGCGACCAAGGTCAACAACAATGTGGTCGTCACCCGGTCGGGGCTCACCGTCACCATCGACGACGTGGTCGCGATCAAGGCGGGCACCGGCTGCGTGCTGGTCAGCGGCGACAAGACCAAGGCCCGCTGCACCACGAAGTCGACGGCCACGCGGGTCGCGATCTACACCTACGAGGGCAACGACGTCATCGTCAACCGGAGCGACCTGTCGATGACCGCGTACGGCGGCTACGGCAGCGACAAGATCACCCGCGGGCCCCGCGCCGACATCCTGGAGGGCGACCCGATCGCCGGCAACGGCCCCGGCAACGACGCCCTCTGGGGGCTCGGCGGCAACGACCGGATGCTGGGCGGGGGCGGCAACGACGCGCTGTCCGGCGGCGACGGCGACGACGCGATGTTCGGCGAGGCCGGCGTCGGCGGGGATCCGGCCATCGGCGCCGACCGGCTCTACGGCGGCAACGGCAACGACTCGCTGCGCGGCGGACCCAGCGGCGACCACCTGTACGGCGGGCCGGGCAACGACGGCCTCTACGGCGAACGCGGCCGCGACCTGCTCGACGGGGGCAGCGGCAACGACGGGCTGAGCGGCGAGTTCACGGCGGCCGAGGTCGACACCGACGTGCTGCGCGGCGGTCCCGGTCGCGATTCCGTCGACTACTCGAGCCACACCAAGCCGGTGACCGTCGACCTGGACGGGTCGGCCGACGACGGCCAGAGCGGCGAACGCGACCTGGTCGGCGCGGACATCGAGGACATCGAGGGCGGCCGGGGCAACGACCTGATCGTCGGCAGCGCGGCGGCCAACGTGATCTGGGGCGGCGCCGGCAACGACGTCATCCGCGGCGGCGCCGGCTCCGACGACCTCAGCGGCGACGACGGCCGCGACAAGCTGTACGGCGAGGCCGGCGACGACTTCGTCCGGGGCTGGGACGGCATCGACACCCACACCACGGACACCATCGACGGCGGTGCGAACGCCACCGCGGACGGCGACCAGTGCGGGCACGACGCCGACGACATCCTGGTCGGTTGCGAGAGGCCGATCCTCTCCTGATCACCGGGCGGGGGCGGCCCCCCCCGGGGGGGGGGGGGCCGGGGGGGCCCCGCCCGAGAGATGCCAACCCCAGGGCGGGGCCGGCCCCCGCCGCGGGGGGGGCCCACCGGCCCGCCGAACGCGCCGGGGGGGGCGGGCGGG
>NZ_JBVHFW010000030.1:0-57062 GCF_055562135.1 Actinoplanes sp. NPDC021490 | reverse complement strand
AGCTAAGCCCTCCAGCGCCGATGGTACTGCACTCGGGAGGGTGTGGGAGAGTAGGACGCCGCCGGACTCAACGTGAACAGCAGGCCCACCCCATAACGGGGTGGGCCTACTGTCGTTTGCGGGTAAAACTAAGGCCGCGTCCCCGCAATGGGGCGCGGCCTTTTTGTATTTGCTAACGGGTCTCGGTTGCCTCGCGGATCTGACGCATCAGGGGAGCAGCTTCGGCCTCGGTGCGGTTGTTGAACATCGCCAGGGCCAGGCTTCCGTGGTCGGCCCATCCGCACACGGTCAGGTCGCCATCCGGAGTCTTGGTGAGTCCGCATTTCATGATGCCCTCGAGCGGCCCGGGGTCGACCTCGCTGAGGTTGGTAACCGAGCCCTCCTTGTCGGAGATCAGGGACATGGCGGAATCGAGATCGCGGGACGGCGTCCAGATCAGGCCGGTGCCGCCCAGGAACAGGACGTCCTTTTCGCCGCTCTCCTGATAGACGGCGCCCACGGTGTGGTCGAGCTCGATCTCTGCGGCCAGGGCCGTCTGCAAGTAGTCGGCCGTGCTGACGCCGTTCTCCGAGCCGTCGATGCGGAGATTGCCGATCTGCTGCGGGGCGGTCAGCGTCGCATCCTTTTGCGCGATGATGCGCCAACTGGTTACGCCCAGCGTGACCGCGCCGGCCGTCGCGATCGCCAGCACGCCGGCGATCAGCACACGGCGTACGGGGAAACGGCTCTTGGTCTTTGCCTGGCCGTCGGCGACGTCGTCGAATGAGGGGTCATCGGGGGGCGGCGGAGTGCCGATATCGATCTGTTTGGGGCCGGGCTCGGGCATTGCAGGAGCGTAGCAAGCAGAGGCGATGCGAATTCGGGGTTCCGGCGCGGCATCCGTAGACTTGTCGGGTGACCGAGACGACCCAGAACCGCACCCCCGACAGCCGGCCCACCGGCGGCCTCTCCGCCCAGTACCAGCCGGGCGAGGTAGAGCAGCGGCGGTACGAGACGTGGGTAACCGAGGGTTACTTCACCGCCGATCCGGCGAGCGACAAGCCCGCGTTCTCGATCGTCATTCCGCCGCCCAACGTGACCGGCTCGCTGCACGTCGGGCACGCGCTCGACCACACCATCCAGGACACCCTGTCGCGTCTCAAGCGGATGCAGGGTTACGAGGTGCTGTGGCTGCCGGGCATGGACCACGCAGGCATCGCGACGCAGAACGTGGTGGAGCGTCAGCTCGCCGCGCAGCAGCTGTCCCGGCACGACCTGGGCCGTGAGGACTTCGTCGCGAAGGTCTGGGAGTGGAAGGCCGAGTCCGGTGGCGCCATTCTCGGGCAGATGCGCCGGCTCGGTGACTCCGTGGACTGGTCGCGTGAGCGGTTCACGATGGACGAGGGCCTGTCCCGGGCCGTCCAGACGATCTTCAAGCGGTTGTACGACGATGAGCTGATCTACCGCGCCAACCGGATCATCAACTGGTGCCCGCGCTGTCTCACCGCGCTCAGCGACATCGAGGTCGAGCACACCGACGACGAGGGCGAGCTGGTCTCGATCCGCTACGGCGACGGGGACAACTCGATCGTCGTGGCGACCACCCGCGCCGAGACGATGCTCGGTGACACCGCCGTGGCCGTCCACCCCGACGACGAGCGCTACCAGCACCTGATCGGCACCGAGATCGAGCTGCCGCTGACCGGCCGGCGCATCCCGATCGTCGCCGACGAGCACGTCGACCCGGCGTTCGGCACCGGCGCGGTCAAGGTGACCCCGGCCCACGACCCGAACGACTTCGAGATCGGGCAGCGGCACGACCTGCCCAGCATCACCATGATGGACGAGCGCGCGGTCGTCACCGTGCACGGTCCGTTCGAGGGCCTCGACCGTTACGAGGCGCGGCCCGCGATCGTCGCCGCGCTGCGCGAAGAGGGCCGGATCGTCGCCGAAAAGCGGCCGTACGTGCACTCGGTGGGGCACTGCTCGCGCTGCAAGACCACCGTCGAGCCCCGGCTCTCGCTGCAGTGGTTCGTCAACACCGGGCCTCTGGCGAAAAAGGCCGGAGACGCCGTACGGGACGGTCGCGTCACGATCGAGCCGGCCGAGCTGTCCAAGCGGTACTTCGCCTGGGTCGACAACATGCATGACTGGTGCATCTCGCGTCAGCTGTGGTGGGGTCACCGCATTCCGGTGTGGTACGGCCCCGACGGCGAGGTCGTCTGCGTCGGTCCCGACGACGAACCGCCCGCCGGCTACACCCAGGACGAGGACGTGCTCGACACGTGGTTCTCGTCGGCGCTGTGGCCGTTCTCGACCATGGGCTGGCCCGAGCAGACCGCCGAGCTGGCCAAGTTCTATCCGACCAGCGTGCTCGTCACCGGCTACGACATCCTCTTCTTCTGGGTCGCCCGGATGATGATGTTCGGGCTGTACGCGATGGACGACGTTCAGCCGTTCAACGTGGTCAACCTGCACGGCATGGTCCGCGACGGGCACGGCAAGAAGATGTCGAAGTCGTTCGGCAACGTCGTCGACCCGCTCGACTGGATCGAGCGCTACGGCGCCGACGCCACCCGCTTCACGCTGGCCCGCGGGGCCAACCCCGGCTCCGACGTGCCGATCAGCGAGGAGTGGTGCCAGGGCTCGCGCAACTTCTGCAACAAGCTGTGGAACGCGACCCGCTTCGCGCTGATGAACGGCGCGACGGTCGAGGGGCCGCTGCCGGCGCCGGAAGACCTGTCGTCGATCGACAAGTGGATCCTCTCGCGCCTGCAGCACGTGATCGGCGAGGTCGACGAGCAGTTCAAGGCGTACGAGTATGCGAAGGTCTGCGACACGCTCTATCACTTTGCGTGGGACGACGTCTGCGACTGGTATCTCGAGCTCAGCAAGCCGGTTCTGGCCTCGGACGGCAGCGACGCCTCCAAGCGGGTGCTCGGGCACGTGCTCGACCAGCTGCTGCGCCTGCTGCACCCGGTCATCCCGTTCGTCACCGAGGAGCTGTGGATCGCGCTCACCGGCGGCGAGACGATCGTGAAGGCGCAGTGGCCGGCGGCCGAGAAGGAGCTGATCGACGACGCCGCCGAGGAGGAGCTGGCCGCCCTGCAAAAGGTGGTGACCGAGGTCCGGCGGTTCCGTTCCGACCAGGGGCTCAAGCCGAGCCAGCGGGTTTCGGCCGCGCTCACCGGCCTGGGCAACGTCGGCATCGACACGCACGAGCCGCTGATCCGCTCGCTGGCCCGGCTCGACCCGCCGGCGGCCGGCTTCACGGCCACGGCGACGCTCGCGGTGTCCGGGGCGATCACGGTCGACCTCGACACCCGCGGCACGATCGACGTGGCGGCCGAACGCGCCCGCCTCGAAAAGGACCGTGCCGCCGCCGAGAAGGAAGCGGCCCAGTGCCGGGCCAAGCTCGGCAACGAGTCGTTCGTCGATAAGGCGCCCGAACAGGTGGTTGCCAAGATCAAGGACCGGCTGACCACGGCCGAGGCCGATCTCACGCGAATTGCCGCGGCCCTGGAAGCGTTGCCTTCGGTATGAATGACTGCACCGGAGTGAGCGAAGCGGTCGCAGGGCCACGAGGGCATGCCCAGGGAGGCTCAGCATGAGCACGTACGCAGAGGTGGAGGCCGCGCTCAACGGGCGCGGCTTCACCCGCATGGCTTTCGACATGCAGAAGATCCGCGACCTGATGGACGTGCTCGGCAGCCCGCAGCGGGCCTACCCGGCGATCCATCTGACCGGCACGAACGGCAAGACCAGCACGGCCCGGATGATCGACGCGGTGCTGCGGGCGCACGGCCTGCACACCGGCCGGTACACCAGCCCGCACCTCGAGACGGTCCGCGAGCGCATCAGCCTCGACGGCGAGCCGGTCACCGAGGAGCGGCTGGCGGCCATCTACGACGAGGTCGGGCCGCTGGCCGAGCTGATCGACGCGCGCAACACCGAGTCGCTGACCTACTTCGACATGACAACCGCGCTGGCGTACGCGGCCTTCGCCGACGCCCCCGTGGACATCGCCGTCGTCGAGGTCGGTCTGGGCGGCGAGGAGGACGCGACGAACGTCATCGACGCCGGGGTGTGCGTGATGACCCCGATCGGGCTCGACCACACCGAGTGGCTGGGCGACACGATCGAGGACATCGCCTGGGCCAAGGCCGGCATCATCCACAAGGGCGCCACCGTGATCACGGCGCTGCAGACCGAGGAGGCCATGCGGCCCATCCTCGAACGCAGCGCCGAGATGGGCGCGACCGTGGCCCGCGAGGGCAGCGAGTTCGGCGTGATCGAACGGAACCAGGCCGTGGGCGGGCAGGTGCTCACGCTGCAGGGGCTCGGCGGCGTGTACGACGAGATCTTCCTGCCGCTCTTCGGGGCGCACCAGGCGCAAAATGCGGCACTCGCGCTCGCGGCCGTGGAGGCCTTCCTCGGTGCCGGGCCGGCCAAGCAGTTGGAGCCGGAGCTCGTACGGGAAGGGTTTGCGCAGGTCGACTCGCCGGGGCGGCTGGAAAGGGTGCGTAGCGCGCCGACGATTCTGCTCGACGGCGCACACAACCCGCACGGCATGGCGGCGACGGTCAGCGCGCTCGAGGACGAGTTCTCGTTCCGGCACCTGGTCGCGGTCGTGGCCGTGCTGAGCGACAAGGACGTCTCCGGGCTGCTCGACCTGCTCGAGCCGGTGGCCGCGCGGATCGTGGTGACGCAGAACAGCTCGCCGCGGTCGATGCCGGTCGACGAGCTGGCCCAGCTGGCCACCGACATCTTCGGCGAGGACCGGGTGACGGTCGCGCAGAACATGCCGGACGCCATCGAAGAGGCCGTGGTGATCGCCGAGGAGGACACGTCGGGCGAGCTCAGCGGCGTCGGAGTGATCATCACGGGTTCGGTGGTCACGGTGGCCGACGCCCGGAAACTGCTGAAGCGATGACCTCGCCGCCTCCCGAATCCGGTCAAACTCCACGATCAGGGCTTCGCAACCCCCAGGCCGCCGTACGCGGGTTGGGCGCGGGAACGCTCGTGCTGGAGGCCATCGTTCTGCTGCTCGGCATCCAGCCGATCCGGATCATGGGCGGCGACCTGAACGGCTGGGGCATCGGGTGGGTGATCGCCCTGGCCGTGCTGGCGGCCCTGCTGGCGGGCATGATGCGCCGCCCATGGGCCTGGCACGCGGGCACCGTTTTGCAGGTGCTGCTGCTGGCCGGCGGTTTCTTCCACTGGTCGCTGACCGCCCTGGGCCTGATCTTCGGCGCGGCCTGGGTCTATGCCCTGTACGTCCGGAGGACGATCCTCGGCTAGGCCGGCCCGGGTTCGGGCCGGCCGCCGGGTGCGGGTCAGTGGATGGCCCGCCACTGGGTGATGGCGATGTTGTGGCCGTCGGGGTCGGGGAACGAGGCCGACCAGAGTTCGAGGCGTTCGCCGCGGTTGACCGGCTGCGGCGGGTGGACGAACTCGACGCCCTTGCCGACCAGCTCCTGATAGACGGCCTCGACGTCGCCGACCTCGAGATTCAGATAGATCAGGCGACCCGCCTCAGTGGCCAGGTCATGCACCGTACGCAGCACCAGCCGGGTGTCCCCGGAGGCCAGCACGGCGCTGCCGTCGCCGCCGTCGATCTCGAAGAAGCCCAGGATGTCGCGGTAGAACGCGATCGACCGGGCAAGATCGGTGACGAGCACGGTGATGCCGACGCCGTAGATGGCGCCCGCCGGGCCGGGCCGGGCGCTCGGATACGCGGTGATCACCTCGGCGGCGCCTTCGTCCGGCTCGGGGGTGCCGGCCAGGTCGGCCCACGGCCCGCGGTCCCTGTTCTGGTCCTGCGCCGCCGCGGCGGCTGCCGCTGCCGCGAGGGCGGCCGCAGCGGGCGACGGCTTCGGGTGGCTGACGCCCGGAGCGTGCCCCGCGACGGGTTGTCCAGCTCCGCCCCAGCCAGCGGCTCCGGTCTGGGCGGCTCCGGTCTGGGCGGCTCCGGTCTGACCGGCTCCAGTTTGGGCGGCTCCAGTTTGGCCGGGTGCCGTCTGAGCGTGTGCGGTCGGGGCGGGCCCTGTTTGAGTGGCCTCGGGCGGGGTGTCTTGGGTGTGGGCGGTTGTGGCTTGTTCCGATCCGGCCTGTCCTGCCCCGGCGGCGAAGCCCGCCCCCGCTGCGGCGCTGGCTGCGGCCCCGGCCGCGGAGGCTGCCTCGGTGCTCGACGGCGCCGAGCTCGCGGTGGGCAGGCGTGTGGAGTCTTCCTCGTCGAGCAGGGAGGACTCGAAGAACGGCGCCGCCTCGGCGGTCGGTGCCGAACCGTAAGGCAGGGGAGCTTCCACATCGCTCGCCTCGGCGGTCGGTGCCGAGCCGTGAGGCAGGGGAGCTTCGACGTCGCTCGCCTCGGCGGTGGGTGAGGCTGGGACGCTCGCGGCTCCGGCGCTTGCGACCGGCGGCGCAGAAGCGGTGGTGGCGGTCGGTCCCACGCCGTGAGGCAGGCGAGCGTCTACGTCATCTACCTCTTCGGACCTTGTGTCAGGTGGCGTGGATGCCGGTGAGCCTGCGGCGCTTGCGGTTGGCGGCGCAACGTCGGACGTGGCAGGTGTCGCCGGCGCGCTCTCGGTGGAGGAGGGCGGCCCGCTTGCGGTCGGGGAGATGCCGGGGCCGGCCTCTTCCTCGTCGGCCGGGCTCTGGTGAGCCGCCGGTCGCCGCTGTTCGGCCGGGGTGTCGTCGTGGTCGGGCTTACTGACCTTGCGGACGGCGGCGGCCGCGGCGGCGGCAACCGCTCCGACCGCGGTGGCGAAAAGGCCGGTGTGCTTTTCGGACTGGCCGGAGTCGGTCACTCCGACTGCGCCCGGTTTTGGTTCGGGCCGGAACTGAGGGGGTTCCGCTGTGGCCGGTTCTGTGTCTGGCTGAACCGCAGGTGCGGCAGTCCCGGCGGATCCGGTTCCGGGCGCGAACGTGGGCTGAGTGCCCGCGTCCGGTCGGGTTTCATGCGGGCGCGGAGGCTGAGTGCCATCAGCCGGTCCGGTTTCGGGCTGGAACGCGGGCGGAGTGCTGCCGACCGGTCGGTTTTCCGGCTGGCGTGGAAGCGGAGTGCCGGCGGCCGGTCCGGTTTCGGGCTGGAACGTGAGGGGCGCGTCGTCGGCCGGGTTCGGTTCGCGCTGGAATGCGGGCGGAGTCATGGCCGGACCGGTTTCGGGCTGGTCGTGAGCTTCGGCAAGGTCGGGTTCGGGTTCGAAACCGGGGTCGCGGTCGGACGGCTCGAACGGCGCGGAGCGGGCGCCGTACTCCGTGGGGGCCGGCTCGGCGTGGGGGCGCGGGCGGGGCGCGGGGCGGTCGGGTGGCGGGGTGGTGGCGTCGTGGGCCGCGTTCGTGATGAAACGGGTGGAAGGGTGGATGTGGGCCGTGTCGTCGACGGGTGGGGCGATCAGGTCGTCGGCCACGGCCTGGGCCGCTCGGGGCGTGGATTCCGGGGCCGGGTCCGGGTCGCCGTCCAGCGGGAGGTCGATCTCGTCGTCCGGGACCGGGGCGGGGGCCGCCGGGGGTGCGGAGGACGGGGGCGGCGCGGTCGGTGGTGAGGTGGTCGGCGGCGGGGCAGTCGGGAACGAGCCGACCGGTGACGGGCTGGGCGGGGACGAGGTCGCGGTGGGCTCGGGGCGCTGGTAGGGCGCCGGTCGGGACGGGGCAGCCGGCGGCTCGTCGAGGGGGAGGTCGGCCAGGGCGTCGTCGGGGTGCGGCTCGCGCGGTGACGGCGGGGTGGAAGCGGAGTGGTGCTCGGCCGTGGCGGTGCCGCCGCCCCGGGGACGCGGGCTGGGCCGCGCGCCGGCGGGGCGGGAAGCGGCAGCGCCGGCCCCGGCCGCGGCGGCGCCCACGGTTGAATAGTCGGGACTGTCATGTGCGTCGGGCGCGAAGGAATCCGGCCCGGAAGCGGCGGCCCGGCGGGGAAGCGGTGACGGCTTGTCGTCGTGGTTGAAGAACTCGCCCTCGACGATCGGGCCGGCCGGAGTGTCCCGGACCACGACGGGGCTTTCCGAATACTCCTCGGAATCCAGGCTGGAATCCGGACGGGCGGGCGCCGGTGGGGGTCCGGGCGGCGGTGGGGAGCTGCCGGGCGGCGGGGGCGGCGGGTCGCCGTCGTCGCGCGACCAGGACCGGTCCCGGGCCGTCCACGGGGGCGGCTCGAGGTCGCCCAGCAGGTCGGCGTCCAGGTCGGCGTCGGGCTCGTCGTCGAAGTCGGTGGGCGGGGGCGGCGGATCCTCACCACGTTCCCGCGGCGGGGCCTCGTCCCAGTTGATGCGGACCCGGCGCATGTCGTCGACGTCGACCGTGATGGGCAGGGTGTCGCCGGGCTCGGGCCACTTCACGACGGGGATGCGGGACTCGTTGATCTCGACCTCGCTCGTCGGCAGGCCGGGGGCGACGATCACCGCCTGGATGCGGGCGCGGCCGTAGACGGACGTCGTCGCCGGTGGTGGCGAGATCGACCGGACCTCGGCGGTGCCCGCGACCCAGGCCCGGGCGCCCCGGCGCACCACATTGACCACGCCGAGCGCGACCGCCAGACCCAGCAGGGCGACCCCGAAGATGACCACCCCCAGGCTGGACATGCCGAAACCCAGCGCGACCACGAAGACCGCGATCGTGCCCGCGACCGCCGCGACCAGCTTCCGTGCCGGCGCGATCGGACGTCCGGTCTGGTTTGCCAATGTGGACCTCCCGCTCGTCCCCGTCAGGTTATTGCCCGGCTCAGTGTGAGCGAAAGTGCGGTAGTACCGGCGTTGGCGCTCGCCGCATTCGCGGTACCGATAGGCTGAACGTAGCCCCTTAGCACCCATGGAGGACTCGTTGTCCAGCCCCACCGAGCGTTCGCTCGTGCTCCTCAAGCCTGACGCGGTTCGTCGCGGACTGCTCGGCGAGATTCTGGCCCGGTTCGAGCGCAAGGGGCTGGTGATCGAGGCGCTGGAGCTGCGCACGATGGATGCGGCTCTGGCCGATCAGCACTACGCCGACCACGTGGAAAAGCCGTTCTACCCGCCGCTCAAGGAGTTCATGACCTCGGGCCCGCTGCTCGCCCTGGTGCTCGCGGGCGACGAGGTGATCGAGGTGGTGCGCGCGATGATCGGTTCGACCGACGGCCGCAAGGCGGCCGCCGGCACGATCCGGGGCGACTTCGCGCTGTCGAACCGGGAAAACCTGGTGCACGCCTCCGACTCGCCGGAGAGCGCGAAGCGCGAGCTCGCCCTCTGGTTCCCCAACCTGGCGCTCTAGAGGGCGTCGAGCGACGCCCGCCGGCGCGACTCGACCTCGAAGACCTTGAGCAGGATGACGGCCGCGACCGCATAGCCCGCCCCGACCAGCAGTTCCTGGCCGAGTGCGGGCGCGGCCGCGGCCATTCCGTCTCCGGCCGCGAGCCGCCGGGCCGCCTCGGCCGCGTGCGTGATCGGCAGGAAATGACCGACCGTGACCATCCAGCCGGGCAGGTTCGCCGCGGGCACGTTCACGCCCGTCAGCAGCAGCAACAGTGCGACCGAGACGTTCGAGATCACCCACACGTCGCGGAACCGCAGCCCGAGCGCGCCCAGGGTGAGGCCGAAGAATCCGCAGGCCAGCGAGCCCGCGGCCATGACCAGGAACAGCCCCGGCAGGGCACTGAGGGGAATCCTCAGCCCGAGCAGCAGCGCGCCCACGCTCAGCGTCACCACGGCGATCAGAAGACCGTTTCCCGCGTATGGGAGAACGCGTCCCCAGAAGATCGCGGTGCGGCTGCGTGGGGAGAGCAGCACGTGCCCGAGCGTGCCGTAGCGGCGCTCGTTGGCGACCGCCATCGTGCCGCCGAACACGCAGGCCAGCGAGGCCGTGAGCACGGCGTTGCCGACAATGTAGAACCGGTCGTCGGCCACCTGGAGCTGGCGGCCGAGGTAGGCGAAGAAGAGCAGCTGGAAGAGCGGCCCGACCAGCAGGGTGCCGACGAACATGCCCGGCGTCGTCCAGTTGAACAGCGCCCGATAGGCGATCACGCCGCCGACGGTCATCAACCGAAGTGTCTTCACGATGTGCCTCCTGGGCAGGCCCTCATCTGCGGGCGGGCGATCATGCGAGGGCCAGGGTGGCGGCGGCGCGGGCGCGGCGTTCGACCCGGGTGAGGGCCAGTCCGCCGACGACCAGGCAGAGCAGGCTGATGCCGAGGCAGATCCCGACCGACGGCCAGACCGGGCCGCCGCTGGTCGCCTCGCGCAGCGCCCGCGCGCCCCAGGTGGTGGGCAGGACGGCGGCGATCGGTCCGGTCCACGACGGCAGCACGGTGATCGGCACGAGCATCCCGGAGACCAGCCAGACCGGATACTCGAGGGTGTTGGCCAGCGCGTTCGCGTTGCGCATGAGCACGAACGTGGCCGCCAGCAGCAGACCGAACATGCCGAGCGCGACGACGCAGACGACGGCGGCGACGACGAACGCCACCGGGTGGGCGAAGTCGAGCCTGATCCCGTACAGGAGCCGGCCCCAGATCAGCGTGGCGAGCAACGCGTAGATGCCGGTCAGGCCGGTGGCGATCGTGATGGGCAGGATCACCAGCACGGGTCGCCGCGGCGCCAGCATGATCATTTCGAGGGTGCCCAGCCAGCGCTGGCTCTGGATCGCGCCGCCCGAACCGAACAGCACGGAGGACCAGACGCCCATCACGCCGGCGCCCACCGCCGCTTCGAGCAGACGGTGCTGTTCGCCGCCGGCGCGGAACAGATAGACGGCCAGGGTGGCCTGCACGACCGGCACGACCAGGGCGATCGCCACCTCGAAGGGGGAGCGGCTGATCTGCTTGGCGTGCAGCAGCGTGCCGACCGTGAGCAAGCGGAGGACGCTCATGCGGCGCTCACGATCGCGACGTACGCGTCCTCGAGGGTCGGTTCGCGGCTGTTCACGCGGCCGAGCCGGATCCCGGCCAGCTCCCGCAGCACGTCACTCTGAACGTCCACGTGCGCGTCGGAGTGGACGGTCAGCAGCTGCAGGGCGCCACGAGCCTCAACCGCCGTTTCCCGTACGCCGGGAAGCCCGCGCAACGATTCGACCGCGCTCTCCGGAACCCCATACGCCTCGACCTCGACGACCCGGCGCCCGTCCGCGCGGTGGCGCAGCTCGGCGGGCGTGCCCATGGCCTGGATCTGCCCGTCGGCGATCACCGCGATCCGGTCGCACAGTTCGTCGGCCTCGGCCATGTAGTGGGTGGTGAGCAGCACGGTCGTGCCCGTCGCGGCCAGGTCGGCCACCGTGCGCCGCAGCTCGCGCGCGGCCACCGGGTCGACCCCGATCGACGGCTCGTCGAGGAAGAGCACGTCGGGTGAGTGCAGCAGCCCGCGGGCGATGTGCAGGCGCTGCCGCATGCCGCGCGAATAACCCTCGACCCGTTCCCGTTCGCGCCCGGTCAGACCGACCAGCTCGAGCAGAT
This sequence comes from Actinoplanes sp. NPDC021490, assembly GCF_055562135.1. NCBI lineage: Bacteria > Bacillati > Actinomycetota > Actinomycetes > Micromonosporales > Micromonosporaceae > Actinoplanes > Actinoplanes sp. NPDC021490. The sequence continues at coordinate 45,673 of NZ_JBVHFW010000030.1, read as the reverse complement.
CGCCGATGCGCCGCTTCTGCTCGCGCGGCGCCACCCCGTACAGCTCGGCGAAGTAGCGCAGGTTGTCCAGCCCGGACAGCCGGTCGTAGAGGCCGCGGTCGCCGCCGAAGACGTAACCGATCCGCCGGCGTACCTCCCGGGTCTCCTTCTCGACGTCGTGGCCGCAGATCCGGGCCGTCCCCGAGGTGGGGATGAGCAGGGTGTTGAGCAGTTTGATGGTGGTCGTCTTGCCGGCGCCGTTCGGTCCGAGCAGGCCGAACAGCTCGCCGCGGCCGACCGTGAAGGTCACCCCGCGGACCGCCTCGACCTCGGTGCGCTTGGGCTTGAGCCAGCCCGTCCGCGCCCGGTAGGTCCGGCGTAAGTTCTCGGCCTCGATGGCATAGCCGTGATCGGCACTGTTGCTCCCCATGCGCGGAACGCTAGGAGATCGACCCCGGTCTAGGAAACGAATTCGGCGCGGGCCGAATCCTCACCGAGCAGCCGCACGAGGGCGACGCCGGCGGGCTCCAGGCCGTAGAGCACGCGGCGCCCGGCCCGGCGGCGGTGCACGACCCCGGCCGCAAGCAGGCCGCCCAGGTGTTCCGAGATGGTGCTCGGGGCCAGGCCGAGCGTGGGGGCCAGCGCGGTGGTGGTGGCCGGCACGACGAGCGCGCGCAGCACGGCGGCCCGGCCCCGTCCGACCAGGATGGCCAGCCGGTCGTCGTCGGGCGGGAGCGCCGGGGTCTCGGCCAGCACCGCCGCCCCGCGCGACTGATAGGTGACCATGATCAGGTCGGGCTGGTCGCCGGAGCACATCAGCGCGCCCCGCGAGAAGATCAGCGGCACCAGCAGCAGCCGCTGGTTGACCGCCTCGAACGACTGCTCGAGCGGTTTGATCAGGGTGAGCACGGGCCGTTCCCAGCGGATGCGGTCGTGCAGCCGGGAGAGCAGCGCGTCGGGCCCGTCGGCGGCCAGAGCGCGCGCCCGCAACAGCACTTCCTCGTCCAGCGCGGCCCGCATGGCCGGCCAGTAGGGCGCGATCGCGGCGTCCCAGTACGCCCGTATCCCGCGGGCCAGCCGGTCGAGGGCGGCTTCCCGGTCGTCGCGGAACGGCCGCAGCGCCGGCAGCACGTTCCCGTCCGGATAGTGCTTGGCCAGTTCGGCCTCGATCACCTCGGCCGGCGTGGCCCGCAGCTGGTCGAGCTGCTCGGCGATCGTCGGCATCGGCGTCACGGGCGGAGGGCATAGGAAGTCGGGCGTGACCGACGGCAGCGTCAGATAGAGCGAGACCGGCTCGGTCATCGCGCGCGCCCGCCGGGCCCATCCCTCGTACGGCCACGGCACCGCCCCGGGGTGGCGTTGCAGCAGGCTGAGACTGCAGAAGACCTCGGCCAGCGGGCTGATGGCGATCCGGGTACGCGACAGCGTCGGCTCATCGATCTCGATCCGGATCACACCGGCATCCTAAGTCCGGAGGCTTCGCAGATGACCGGGTGGAGTTCAGGGGATGGCCACCCGGCGGACATGCGGGATCGATAGGCATCAGTCATGACCTCGATCTCACGACGGAATCTGCTGCGCGCCGGGGTGGCCGGCGGCGTGGCCGGCCTGGCCGGCGGGGCGCCGGCCTTCTCCTCGGCCGGGTCCCGGCCCGTTCTCACGCATGGTGTTCAGAGTGGTGACGCCGTGGCCGGCTCGGCCGTGGTGTGGAGCCGCGCGGATCGGCCCGGCCGGCTGTGGGTGCAGGTCAGCCGGCGGCCCGACTTCCGGGGCGCGCGGGTGCTGCGGGGGCCGGTGGTCACCCCGGAGACCGACTTCACCGGCAAGCTGACGCTGCGCGGCCTGCCCTCGGGGGAGCGGCTGCACTATCGGGTGCGGGCCGAGAGCCTGGAACGGCCGGGGCTGTTCGGCGCGCCGGTCGGCGGGTCGCTGCGCACGGCGCCCACGCGGCGCGAGGACATCCGCTTCGTGTGGACCGGCGATGTGGCCGGGCAGGGGTGGGGCATCGACCCGGCGTACGGGGGAATGAAGCTCTTCGAGTCGATGCGGCGGCGCCGGCCGGACTTCCTGCTGCACAGCGGGGACACCGTGTACGCCGACGGGCCGCTCGCCGAGACGGTCACGCTGCCCGACGGCCGGATCTGGCGCAACGTGCTCACCGAGGAGAAGCTCAAGGTCGCCGAGACCCTCAAGGAATACCGCGGCCAGTACGCGTACAACCTGCTCGACCCGGCCTACCGCGCGTTCGCGGCCGAGGTGCCGCAGATCAACCAGTGGGACGACCACGAGGTGACCAACAACTGGTACCCGGGCGAGATCCTGGACGACGCCCGCTACACCGAGAAGCGGGTGGACGTGCTGGCCGGGCGGGCGCGGCAGGCCTACCACGAGTGGGTGCCGACGCCGATGCGGTCCGGCCCGGTCCACCGCAAGATCTCGTACGGGCCGCTGCTCGACATCTTCGTGCTCGACATGCGCACCTTCAAGGACGTCAACGACGGCAACACGTACGCCGACCCGGACCGCGGCCTGCTCGGGCGCGAACAGCGGGAGTGGCTGATCCGGGGTCTGCGCGAGTCCCGCGCGACCTGGAAGGTGATCGCCAACGACCTGCCGCTGGGCCTGGTCGTGCCGGACGGCGCGGCCGCTCAGGAGGGCGTGGCCCAGGGCGATCCGGGTGCGCCCCAGGGCCGTGAGCTGGAGTTCGCCCGGGTGCTGCAGTCGGCGCACCGGCACGGCGTCTCGGGCATCGTGCTGCTCACCGCCGACGTGCACTACACCCAGGCGGTCCACTACGACCCGGCCCGCGCGGCGGTCCAGGACTTCACGCCGTTCTGGGAGTTCGTGAGCGGCCCGGCCCACGCCGGCGCGTTCGGCCCGAACGCGCTCGACGGCACGTTCGGCCCGCGGACCGCGTTCGTGAACGCCCCGCCTGCGGCCAACACCTCCCCGGCCGACGGCTTCCAGCACTTCGGCGAGGTCGAGATCGATGCCGAGACCAGGGCGTTCACGGTGAACCTGCGGGACCGGGAGGGTGTGTCCCTCTGGAGCACGACCCTGCCCGCCCCGCGGCGCTGAAATACGGCGACGGCCGGTATCGTTGTCTGTGCGCAGGCGACGATCCGGCCATCACCGGGGAGCTTCCGGAAGAACGGACCCGCGGGTCTCAGTAAAACCGGGTGGCGGCGGCCGCAGAGAATGAGCGGGCGGAGAGATCCGTCAAGCGAGGTGGTACCGCGGGCCCGACGGCTCGTCCTCGCAGTCTGACGACGACTGCCACGAGGAGACCCACCGATCATGGCCTATCCCAAGCACACCGACGCCACGGGCGTGCCGGCCAGCCCCGACCTGCCCGCCGTCGAGCGCGCGGTCCTCGAGCACTGGGCGGCCGACAAGACGTTCGAGGCGTCCGTCGAGCAGCGGCCGGCCGGGGCGGACGGCAGCAACGAGTACGTCTTCTACGACGGCCCGCCGTTCGCCAACGGGCTGCCGCACTACGGGCACCTGTTCACCGGCTACGTGAAGGACCTGGTGCCGCGCTATCAGGCGATGCGCGGCAAGCACGTGGAGCGCCGGTTCGGCTGGGACACCCACGGCCTGCCCGCCGAGGTCGAGGCCGAGAAGCAGCTCGGCATCACGACCAAGGCGCAGATCGTCGAGCTCGGCATCGACAAGTTCAACGACGCCTGCCGCAACTCCGTGCTCGCCTACACCAAGGACTGGGAGCGCTACGTCACCCGCCAGGCCCGGTGGGTCGACTTCGGCAACGACTACAAGACCCTCGACCCCAGTTACATGGAGTCGGTCATGTGGGCCTTCAAGACGCTGCACGACAAGGGCCTGGTCTACGAGGGCTTCCGGGTTCTGGCCTACTGCTTCCGGTGCGAGACCCCGCTGTCGAACACCGAGACGCGCATGGACGACGTCTATCGGGACCGCACTGATCCGGCGCTGACGGTGACGTTCCGGTTGGAGACAGGCGAGGACATCGCGGTGTGGACCACGACGCCGTGGACCCTGCCGTCCAACCTCGCCCTGGCCGTCGGACCGGACATCGAGTATGCGGTGATGGAGAAGGACGGCCGCAAGGTCATCCTGGGCGCGGGGCGGGTGGCCGCGTACGGGAAGGAACTGGAAGGCTTCGAGAAGGTCGGCGCGGTCAAGGGTCGTGACCTGGCCGGCCGCCGGTACACCCCGCTCTTCGACTTCCTGGTCGAGGCGGGCGGGCCGAACGCGTTCCAGGTGCTGGCGGCCGACTACGTGAGCGACGAGGACGGCACCGGCGTCGTCCACCAGGCGCCCGCATTCGGTGAGGACGACCAGAACGTCTGCAACGCGGCCGGCATCCCGACCGTCGTGACCGTGGACGACCACACCCGCTTCACCGCGCTCGTGCCCGACTGGCAGGGCGTGCAGGTGTTCGAGGCCAACAAGCCGATCATCGCGCTGCTCAAGGAGCAGGGCCGGGTGCTGCGGCACGAGGGCTACACGCACTCGTACCCGCACTGCTGGCGCTGCGACACCCCGCTGGTCTACAAGGCGGTGTCCTCGTGGTTCGTGGCCGTCACCAAGTTCCGTGACCGGATGGTCGAGCTCAACCAGGAGATCACCTGGACGCCGGCGCACATCAAGGACGGCTCGTTCGGCAAGTGGCTGGCCAACGCGCGCGACTGGTCGATCTCGCGTAACCGGTTCTGGGGCTCGCCCATCCCGGTGTGGAAGTCGGACGACCCCACCTATCCCCGGGTGGACGTCTACGGCTCGTTCGAGGAGATGGAACGCGACTTCGGCGTCAAGATCGAAGACCTTCATCGCCCGTACGTGGACGAGCTGACCCGCCCCAACCCGGACGACCCGACCGGCCGGTCCACCATGCGCCGCGTGCCCGAGGTGCTGGACTGCTGGTTCGAGTCCGGGTCGATGCCGTTCGCCCAGGTGCACTATCCGTTCGAGAACAAGGACTGGTTCGAGCACCACTACCCGGGCGACTTCATCGTCGAATACATCGGCCAGACCCGCGGCTGGTTCTACACCATGCACGTGCTGGCCACCGCGCTGTTCGACCGTCCGGCGTTCCGCAACTGCCTCAGCCACGGCATCCTGCTCGGCGAGGACGGGCGCAAGATGTCCAAGTCGCTGCGCAACTACCCGGACGTCTACAAGATCTTCGACTCGTACGGGTCGGACGCGATGCGCTGGATGCTCATGTCGTCGCCGGTGCTGCGGGGCGGGGACATGCCGGTCACCGAGGTGGCCATCCGCGACTCGGTGCGCCAGGTGCTGTTGCCGCTGTGGAACGTCTGGTACTTCTTCTCGCTCTACGCCAACGCGTCGTCCCATGCCGCGACCTTCCGGGCGGACTCGCCGCACCTGCTGGACCGGTACGTGCTGGCCAAGACCAACGAGCTCGTCACCGACGTCCAGCGCCAGATGGACGAGTACGACATCTCGGGTGCGGCCGCCTCGGTCCGGTCATATCTCGACGCGCTGACCAACTGGTACGTACGGCGTTCGCGGGACCGTTTCTGGGCGGGCGACCGGGACGCGTTCGACACCCTGGCCACGGTGCTCGAGACCGTGTGCCGGGTGGTGGCCCCGCTTGCCCCGCTGACCGCCGAGGAGATCTGGCGCGGTCTGACCGGCGGCCGCTCGGTGCACCTGACCGACTGGCCCTCGGCCGCCGATTTCCCGGCCGACCACCAGCTGGTGGCCTCGATGGACGCCATCCGGGACGTGGCCTCGGCCGCGCTCTCGCTGCGCAAGGCGCGGGCCCTGCGCGTCCGGCTGCCGCTGGCCCGGCTGACCGTGGCCACGCCCGACGCGGCCGCCCTGGCCTCGCTGGGTGACCTGGTGGCCGACGAGGTCAACGTCAAGGACGTGGTGTTCACCGACGACGTGGCGGCGTACTGCGAGCAGGTTCTGACCGTCGTGCCCCGGGCGCTCGGCCCGCGCGTCGGCAAGCAGGTGCAGCAGGTCATCAAGGCGGTCAAGGCGGGCGACTGGCAGCTCGTCGACGGTGCTCCGGTCGCGGCCGGGGTCACCCTGGCCGAGGGTGAGTACGAGCTGAAGCTGGTCGCCGCGGACGCCGAGAACTCGGCCCCGCTGCCCGGCGGGGCGGGCGTCGTGGTGCTCGACACGGCGGTCACTCCCGAGCTGGCGGCCGAGGGTCTGGCCCGCGACGTCATCCGCGTCGTGCAGCAGGCCCGGCGGGACGCCGGCCTGGACGTGTCGGACCGGATCTCGCTGGTCGTCTCGGCCGCCGGGCCCGTCCGGGCGGCCGTCGAGACGCATCGCGACTTCGTGGCCGGGGAAACCCTGGCGACCTTGCTCACGACGGCGGAAGCTGGGGAGAGCGGCTTCGCCGGCGAGGTCGGCGAGGCAGATCAGGTGACCGTCCGGGTCGCGAAGGCCGTGTGAATCAAGCTACTCGGCCCGGGCATTTGCCGTCTCTGCGGTGAATGTCCGGGCCGGTCGGCCGGAGCGGCAGGGACTTCCGGGTTTCCCTCCGGTAACCTGACCGCGCTCCCCCCACGTCTGCGCACGTCCTTTGTCCCCGGAGGAACCTCAGTTGCCGCTGCTCTACTCGATCGGCAAGCTCACCGTCGGCAACGCGATGATGCTCGGATGGCGCCCGCGCGTCGAGGGCCTCGAGTACATCCCCAGGACCGGCGGTGTGATCTTCGCCGGCAATCACCTGTCCGTCGCCGACGAACTGTTCCTCGGTTCGGCGCAGCCCCGTCACCTCGCCTTCTGGGCGAAGTCGGACTACTTCGACGGCAGCGGCGTCAAGGGCTGGTTCAACCGCAATCTGATGCACGGGCTCGGCGCGATCCGGGTCGAGCGCGGTGGCGGCCGGGCCGCGCTGACCGCTTTCGACGGGGCGATCCCGGTGCTCAAGGCCGGTGACGCGGTCGCCATCTATCCCGAGGGCACGCGGTCGCCCGACGGCCGGCTCTACCGCGGCCGCACCGGCGCCGCCCGCCTCGCCGTGGCCGCCCACGTGCCGATCATCCCGGTCGGCATGATCGGCACCGAGAAGGTGCAGCCCATCGGCCAGCTCCTGCCCAAGCCGGCCCGCGGCGTCGTCACGGTCAAGTTCGGCAAGCCGATCGACCCCGAGGGCCGGGCCGACGACCGCACGTCGCTGCGCGAGCTCACCGACGAGATCATGGCCGAGATCCAGAAGCTGACCGGCCAGGAATACGTCCCGCGCTACGCCCCGGCCAAGCAGCCCAAGGACCAGGGCTAGGGAGCTCGGGAGCCGCGGGCCTGCTCCTGCTCGACGAGCGCCTCGACGTCGGCCAGCCGGCGCAGGCCGTTCAGCGGCTGCCGCATGCGGTGGTTGCCGGTGAGGGCCTTCTCGTTGCGTGCCAGAAAGGCCCAGTAACCGGCGGTGTACGGGCAGGCGTCGTCGCCCACCCGGACCCGGGGGTCGTAGCGGCAGCCGCCGCAGTAATCGCTCATGCGGTTGATGTAGGCGCCTCCGCTCGCGTACGGCTTGGTGCTCATCCGCCCGGCGTCGGCGAACTGGCTCATGCCGATCACGTTGGCCGTCATCACCCACTCGTAGCCGTCGACGAAGCTGCGGTGGAACCAGTCGGCCATCGCGCCGGGCCGCCAGCCGCGCTGCATGGCGTAGTTGCCGAGCACCATCAGCCGCGGGATGTGATGCACCCAGCCGCGGTCGCGGACCCCGGCCAGCACGTCGGACAGGCAGCGCGCCTCGACCGCGTCGGCGTCCAGGCCGGCGAACCAGCGCGGCAGCTCCCGCCGGGCGCCCAGCTCGTTCGAGGCGCGGTAGTCCGGCTCGAAATACCAGTACAGGTGCCAGATGAAGTCGCGCCAGCCGATGATCTGCCGGATGAACCCCTCGGCGCCGGCCGGCGGAACAGCACCTTCCCGGTACGCCTGTTCGGCCCGCTCCACCACCTCCAGCGGGTCCAGCAGGCCCAGGTTCATCGACGAGCTGAGCAGGCTGTGGCTCATCCACGGGTCACCGGCGAGCATCGCGTCCTCGTACGGGCCGAAGTGCGGCAGCCGGTGGGTGACGAAATGCCGGAGCCGGGCCAGCGCCTCACGCCGGGTCGCCGGGAACAGGCGCGGGCCGTCGCGACCGACGAACTCGATGCCGTCGTCGCGCTGCCACCGGTCGAGATCGGCCCGGACCTCCTGGTCGATCTCGTCCTCGGTGATCGCGGGCGGGGCCGGGACGTCCAGGGTCCGGGCGCCACGCGGCGGCGGCTCGCGGTTGTCGGCGTCGAAGTTCCACTTGCCCCCGGCCGGCTCGTCGCCGTCCATCAGGATGCCGTGCCGCTGCCGGGCGTCCCGATAGAAGTCCTCCAGGCGCAGGTGGTGGCGGCCGTGAGCCCAGGCCGTGAAGTCGGCGGGCGCGGTGACGAAACCCCGTGGCGGCAGCACCTCGGCGACCTGGGGCAGCCGGTGCACCAGGCCGCGGGCGGCGCGCGAGGTGGGATGGCAGACGGTCACCTTTTCGGTGATCGCCTCGGCGTACGTCTCGGCCCGGATCAGCCGTACGCCGTCGTCGCGGGCCCGGTGCCGCAGCGCGGACAGGATCAGGTGGGCCTTCTGCCGATGGAAGGCCCGCCGCCGGAACACCGCCTTGGACTCCACGAGCAGGGCCTCCTGCCGCGGCGAGTCGAGGAAGTGCGGGCCGAGCTGGTCGGCGAACAGCCAGCGTGGGGTCATCCCGTCATCGTGCCCGCGCCCCGGCCGGTCAACCGGGCCGTCCGGAGATCTTCGCGCGGGCGGGCGACGGGCGCGGGTCAGCCGGGGATCAGCACCTCGTCGCGCAGGCGGGCGACCAGGTCGGCGCTGTCGCTGACCGAGCGCCGGGTCAGCAGCACGGTGGCCAGGCTGCCGTGGTCGGCCCAGGCGCAGACGACCACCGGCGTGCCCTTCTCGCGGCCGGTGCCGCAGCGTTCGTGCGCGCCGAACTCGCCCAGGTCGAACGACTGCACGCCGGTCAGGCCGTAGTCGGCGACGGCCTGGTCGATGCGCGCCTGCACGTCGGAGCCCGGGGTGAGCCGGAAGCCGGTCTCGCCGAACACCGTGACCCGCTTGCCGCGGCCGTCGCGATAGACACCGGCGAACCCGCTCGGGCCGGTCTCCTCGGTGTCGCGCAGCCGCAGGTCGGCGAACGAGTCCGGCAGCGCGGCGGACACCGGGTACTGCTCGGCGGCCGGCGACTGCGTCCAGGCGAACGGGAGGCCGCAGCAGCAGACCACGCCGATCAGGCTGAGCAACACGAGGCGGCGGCCCCAGCGGCGCTTGCGGCGCGGCGGCGGCATCGGACGGGCGGCCGGGCGCGGGGCCCACGGCGGCGGGGCCGGCAGCGGGCGGCCGTGCACGATGGGGCCGGACGGCGGGCCCGGCGGCCGGGTCTGGATCGGCAGGCGGTTGACCGCGGGCGGCGGGGTGTTCTTGAGCCGCTTCCGTTCCTTCCTCTCCTTCCTCGACGGTTTGGGCGCCCGGGCCGGTGGCTGCTTGATCTGCTCGCTCACCGGAGGCGGAGGCGGAGGCGGCGCGGGCGCGGCCGGAGCGGGCGCGGGCGGCTCGACGCGGGTGGGGGGCGGCGCCTCGATCCGGGTCGGCGGCAGTGGCGGGGCCGGCTTCGGGGTGGCCGCCTCGGCCTCGGTGCCCTCGAACTCCAGCGCGAACGAGTCCCACGGCGTGTCCTGGTCGGCCCAGGGGTCGACGGCCGGGGTGGTGGCCCAGTGCTCGTGCTGCTCGACCGGCTGCGGCGGCTGGTCGCGGCGCCACCACGGTCGCTTGGGCGCCGGCGCGGTCACGGCCGCCGAGCCGCTCCAGCGAACCGGCGCGTCCACCGTGGAGGGTTCCGAACCAGTGTCGACCCGGGTCGGGTCGGGCACTCCGTCCGCCGGCCTGGTTTCCTCCGGCTGCGGGTCGGCCATCCGTCGATCTCCTTCACTGCCGGGCAAGATCCCGGCGAGGCGGTCGAGTCCCAGGTTAGAGGCGGTGTGCCACCCGGGGCCTCGACTCGGGGGCCGGATCCGCGATACAAATGCCGGACAACCGGGGCGATGTGCAAGACGCTTTGGAGCCGTATGGTTACCGGGACATGAGAACGACACAGAGAAACGCCATCACTTTGACCGGAAATGCCGCCGGTCAGCCGATGGTGTTCGCTCACGGGTACGGCTGCGACCAGAACATGTGGCGACTCGTCGCTCCGGCCTTCGCGGACTCGCATCGGCTCGTCCTCTTCGACCACGTCGGCAGCGGCAAGTCCGACTTGTCGGCCTACGACGACGACCGCTACTCCTCGCTCGACGGTTACGCCGACGACATCCTCGAGATCCTGCACGAGCACGATCTGTGGGACGTCGTCTTCGTCGGGCACTCGGTGAGCGCCATGATCGGCGTCCTGGCCGCGATCAAGGAACCCGAGCGGTTCGCCCGCCTGGTGCTGGTCGGCCCGTCGCCCCGCTACATCAACGAGCCCGCCGAGGACTACGTGGGCGGCTTCGACCGGGCCGACATCGACTCGCTGCTCGACTCGCTCGACAGCAACTACCTCGGCTGGTCGAGCACGATGGCGCCGGTCATCATGGGCAACCCCGACCGGCCCGAGCTCGGCCAGGAGCTGACCAACAGCTTCTGCCGGACGGACCCCGAGATCGCGAAGAAGTTCGCCCGGGTCACGTTCCTCTCCGACAACCGCGACGACCTGCTCAAACTGCGTACGCCGACGCTGATCCTGCAGTGCGCCGACGACGTCATCGCGCCCACCTTCGTCGGCGACTACGTTTACAAGCACACCGCCGGGAGCACGTTCGTGCAGTTGAACGCCACGGGACACTGTCCCAACCTGAGCGCGCCGGAAGAGACGATCAACGCCATGAAGGCTTGGCTTTAGAAGCGGCGGACCGTGAGTGACTCTGGTGGGCCAGACGTGACGCAGGAGTTGCGCGCGCCCTGGGACGAAGACCCCGATGACCTGTACGAGCACGCGCCGTGCGGGTATCTGACCACGCTCCCCGACGGCACGATCGTCCGGGTCAACCAGACGTTCCTGAGCTGGACGGGCTACACCCGAGGCGAGCTGGTCGGCCACCGGCGCTTCCGTGACCTGCTCACCTCGGGCGGGCAGATCTATCACGAGACCCATTACGCCCCGTTGCTGCGCATGCAGGACGAGGTGCACGAGCTGGCGTTCGACGTGGTCTGCTCGGACGGCCGCCGGCTGCCCACCCTGGTCAACTCGATGCTGGGCCGCGACGAGGCGGGGCAGCCCAAGGCGATCCGCACGACGGTCTTCAACGCGACCGAGCGCCGCCAGTACGAAAAAGAGCTGCTCCTGGCCCGGCAGATCGCCGAGGCCTCCGAGCGGCGGGTCCGGGTGCTGCAGCAGATCGTGGCCGACCTGGCCGCCGCGCCGACCGAGGCCGAGGTGGCCGAGGCGGTGGTGCGGGCGCCCGAGGCCGCCTTCGGCGCGGCCAGCAGCAGCATCTACCTGGTCGACCCCGAGCGCGACACGATCTACGCGGTCGCCTCGACCGACCCCACCACCGGCAACTGGGACGACATGGCCCGTTCGTCCCCGCGCGCCGTGGCGCGGGTGGCCGACCGCGGCGACCTGCACGTGGTCGGCTCGCTCACCGAGGCCCGCGAGCACTTCCCCGACCTGGTCGACAGCATGCGCCGCTCGGGCCGCAACACCGTGGTCCTGCTGCCCCTGACCACCGGAACGGCCGACGACAGCACCGGGTCCGAGACGCTGGGCGTGCTGGCCTTCAGCTTCAAGGGCGAGCGCACCCTGACCGACGGTGAGCTGCGGGTCGTCCGCCTCCTGGGCCAGCAGGCGGGCCAGGCGCTCGACCGGGCGCGGCTCTACGACGACGTCCGCCGCCGCGAGGAACGCTCGATCTTCCTGGCCGCGACCACCCGCTCGCTCGACGAGCTGCACCGGCTGCTGCCGCGCACCCGGCGCCTGGTCGACCGGGTGGTGCCCGAGATCGCCGACTGGGCCGAGGTGCGGCTGCACGTGGGCGCGACCCCGGTCGTCGAGACGGCCGGCGGCCCGCGCCCCGACGAGGAACTGCTCAGCCAGCGCCTGGGCAAGGTGGCGGCCGGCGGCGAGCCGAGGTTCCCGGCCGACGGCGACCAGCTGGACTGCTCGGTGCTGCCGCTGACCGCGCGCGGGCTCGTGCTGGGCACGCTGGCCCTGCGGATGGCGCCCGACCGGCGTGGCGCCGCGGCCGAGCGGGCGTTCCTGGTCGAGCTGGCCGACCGGGCCGGGCTCGCGCTCGAGAACGCCCGGCTCTACGAGCAGGAGCGGCAGATCGCCCGCACCCTGCAGCGCAGTCTGCTCGCCGGTGACCTGCCCGGCGGCGACACCCGGTTCGCCGTCGAGACTCACTATCAGGCCGCCGCTCAAGACCTGGAGGTCGGCGGCGACTGGTTCGACGCCTTCCAGATCACCAAGGACAAGCTGGCCGTCGTGGTCGGCGACGTGGTCGGGCGGGGCATCGAGGCGGCCACCACGATGGGCCAGCTGCGCAGCGCCGTACGCGCGCTGGCCTCGAACGAGGCCGGTCCGGCCCGGCTGATCGAAGGTCTGGACCGGTTCGTCGAGCGGGTCGAGTCGGCCCGCATGGCCACCGTGGCGTACGTCGAGGTCGACCTGGCCGCCGGTGAGATGGCGTACTCGTGCGCCGGTCATCTGCCCCCGCTGCTGCAGGAGCCGGCCGGATCGCCGGAATACCTGCTGCAGGCCCGCTCGGCCGCGCTCGGCTCGCGGGCCGGCAACCGCACGCGCACCGAGCACCGCCGCCGGCTGCCCGCCGGCAGTCGCCTGCTGCTCTACACCGACGGTCTGATCGAGCGCCGCAGCCGGTCCATCGAGAAGGGCTTCGAGCTGCTCGCCCGGGAGTACGCGAGACGCCGCGACGCGCCGCTGCAGGGCCTGGCCGCCGGGCTGGCCGACACCCTGGTCGGCCGAGATCACACCGACGACGTCTGCATGCTCTGCCTGACGCTGGGCACCGAGGAACGCATCGAGCGCACCATCGGCGCCGACCGCATGCAGATCGCCCTGCTCCGCGCCGACCTGCGGGCCTGGCTGGTGGCCCACGGGGTCGAACCGGAGTGCCGCGACGCCGTTCTGCTGGCCTGTTCCGAGGCGGTGGCCAACGCGATCGAGCACGGCTATCGTGACGACCCGTTCGGGATGATCGATGTCGTGGCGACGGTGACGGACGACGCGGTCGAGGTCCGGGTCACCGATCGGGGCACCTGGCGTGGCCCGGTCACCGACGTGTCCCGCGGCCGCGGCCTGCAGCTGATCCGGGAGTCGATGGATCAGGTGCTGTTCGACCGCGGCGACGGCACCACGGTCACCATGCGCCGGGGCCGCCGGGAGGCGTCGTAATGGAATTCACACGGGGTGGGCGTCCGGTGCCGGTCGGCCAGCTGGAGCGCTGGGTCACGTTCTCGACGCTGGGCGACGCCGAGCTGGTGTCGCTGACCGGAGAGATCGACCTGTCCAACGCGCCGGAGATCGGCAAGGCGATCGTCGAGCGGATCGAGAAGGCCGGGAAGGTGCTGATCGACCTCACCACCGTCTCGTTCCTCGACAGCGCCGGGGTCCGACTGCTCGACGCCCTGCTCGGTGATCTCGACGAGCACGCCATACCGGCCCGGCTCGTGGTGGGCGAGACCGGCGCGGCCCGGATGACTCTCCAGCTGTGCGCCTTCCGGGAGGACCTGCTGGCCACCAACCTCGACAGGGCCGCGGCGGATCTTACTGGTTAGCCCGCGTACCCTAGAGGCCCATGAGCGTACGTTCCGTCTTCCCGCAGCTCGAGCAGCTGCTGCCCCGGGTCAGCAAGCCGATCCAGTACGTGGGCGGCGAGCTCGGCGCCGTCGTCAAGGACTGGGACGCCACCTCGGTCCGGTGGGCGCTGATGTATCCCGACGCGTACGAGGTGGGTCTGCCCAACCAGGGCGTTCAGATCCTCTACGAGGTGCTCAACGAGCAGGACGACGTGCTGGCCGAGCGCACCTACGCGGTGTGGCCCGACCTCGAGGCTCTGATGAAGGAGCACGGCGTCCCGCAGTTCACCGTCGACGCGCACCGCCCGGTCAAGGCGTTCGACGTGCTGGGTCTGTCGTTCGCGACCGAGCTGGGCTACACCAACATGCTTTCCGCCCTCGACCTCGCCGGCATCCCGCTGAACAGCGCCGACCGCGGCGACGACGACCCGATCGTCCTCGCCGGCGGCCACGCCAGCTTCAACCCGGAGCCGATCGCCGACTTCATCGACGCCGCCGTGCTCGGCGACGGCGAGGAAGCCGTCCTCGAGATCACCGGCATCATCCGGGAGTGGAAGGCCGAGGGCCGCCCGGGTGGCCGCGACGAGCTGCTGCTGCGTCTCGCCCGCACCGAGAGCATCTACGTCCCCCGCTTCTACGACGTCGACTACCTCGCCGACGGCCGCATCCAGCGTGTGGTGCCCAACCGCCCCGACGTGCCGTTCCGTGTCGCCAAGCGCACGACCATGGATCTCGACGCCTGGCCCTACCCCAAGAAACCGCTGGTCCCGCTGGCCGAGACGGTCCACGAGCGCTATGCGGTGGAGATCTTCCGCGGCTGCACGCGTGGCTGCCGGTTCTGCCAGGCCGGCATGATCACCCGCCCGGTGCGGGAGCGCTCGATCACCACGGTCGGCCAGATGGTCAAGGAGGGCCTCGAGTTCTCCGGCTTCAACGAGGTCGGTCTGCTCTCGCTCTCGAGCGCCGACCACTCCGAGATCGGCGACATGTGCTCCGGGCTGGCCGAGCAGTACGAGGGCACCAACGTCTCGCTGTCGCTGCCGTCCACCCGGGTCGACGCCTTCAACATCGACCTGGCCCAGGAGCTGTCGAAGAACGGCCGCCGTACGGGCCTGACCTTCGCGCCCGAGGGCGGCTCCGAGCGCATCCGCAAGGTCATCAACAAGATGGTGACCGAGGAAGACCTGATCCGCACGGTCGTCACCGCGTATTCGAACGGCTGGCGTCAGGTCAAGCTCTACTTCATGTGTGGCCTGCCCACCGAGACCGACGACGACGTGCTGCAGATCGGCCGCATGGCGCACGAGGTGATCAAGGCCGGTCGGGTCGCCGCGGGCACCAAGGACATCCGCTGCACGGTGTCGATCGGCGGGTTCGTGCCCAAGCCGCACACCCCGTTCCAGTGGGCGCCGATGGTGCGTCCCGAGGTGATCGACGCCCGGCTCCGCATGCTCAAGCAGGAGATCAACTCCGACCGTTCGCTGGGCCGTGCGATCGGCTACCGCTATCACGACGGTGAGCCGTCGCTGATCGAGGGCCTGCTCTCGCGGGGCGACCGCCGGGTGGGCGCGGTCATCCGCCGGGTCTGGGAGAAGGGCGGCCGTTTCGACGGCTGGAGCGAGCACTTCTCGTACTCCCGGTGGGTCGAGGCCTGCGCCGAGGTGCTGCCCGGCTTCGGCGTCGACCTCGACTGGTACACCACCCGCGAGCGTCAGCACTCCGAGGTGCTGCCCTGGGACCACCTCGACTCGGGCCTCGACAAGGACTGGCTCTGGCAGGACTGGCAGGACTCGATGTCGGAGTTCGAGCAGGACGACTGCCGGTGGACCCCGTGCTTCGACTGCGGCGTCTGCCCGTCGATGGACACCGAGATCCAGATCGGCCCCACCGGCAAGAAGCTGCTGCCTCTGACGCCGGTCAACCCGCTGCGTCAGCCGGTCTGACATGGCCAAGAATCAGCCCGTCGGCGGGCAGGCCCCGATCGTCCAGCGGATCCGCCTCCGCTACGCCAAGCGCGGCCCGCTGCGCTTCACCTCGCACCGCGACTTCGCCCGCGCGTTCGAGCGGGCGTTGCGGCGGGCCGCCGTGCCCATCGCCTTCTCGCAGGGCTTCACCCCCCACCCCAAGATCTCGTACGCGAGCGCGGCGCCCACCGGCGTCGGCAGCGAGGCCGAATACCTCGAGATCGGGCTGCAGCGCGAGGTCGACCCCGAGCAGCTGCGCCTGGCCCTCGACGCGGCGCTCTCGCCGGGGCTCGACATCCTCGACGCGGTGGTGGCCGGGTCCGGCAGCCTGGCCGACCGGATCGACGCCTCGCGGTGGCTCCTGGAGCTTCCGTCGGTCGACCCGGCGGTCGCCGCGGCGGCGGTCAAGGCGTTCGCCGATCTCGACGAAGTGCTGGTCGAGCGCATGACCAAGCAGGGCCGGCGCTCGTTCGACGCCCGCGAGGCAGTGACGCACATCGCTGTGACGGAGCAGTCCGGCGGACCTTCCGAGGCGGACGGCGCGCCGTGTGCGATAATCGACCTTGTCGTACGACAGGTGACGCCCGCCGTACGACCCGATGACGTCCTTTCCGGCCTGCGCGTAGCGGCGGGCCTGGAGCCGCCGGTGCCCCCACGGGTGACCCGGCTGGCCCAGGGCACGCTCACCGCACAGGGGGAGATCGTCGATCCGTTGGACGCGGATCGCGAACCGGCCCTTCCGGGGTAAGGAACGCTCCATCGGCCGGGCGCTGGTTGCAGCCGGCGTCCGTTGACAGACTTCGGCAGCCCTCCGCTCACCCGGCGGGACCGAAACACTTGCGGCGACCCTGCGTGGCAGCGCTCAAACGCGCCCGGGGCCGCCAGAACTGGAGAGCGCCCCATGCTCGATAACGAGCCCCAAGACAACTTGGGAGAGCAGGGCGGTGAAGGGGCCGGAGCCAATCCGCCCGAGACCGCCGCCACCACCACCCCCGCGCGCCGGACGCGTGCGCCGCGTCGCAAAGCGGCGGCCCCCGCCGCTTCTGCGGAGGCGCCGGCTGCCGAGCCGGGTGCGGCCATCGAGGCCGCGAGCGCCCAGGACGCGGCCGCGAGCCCGTCCGACCCGGTGGCGAACGTCCACGAGGCCCCGGCCGCCTCGGATCTTCCCGCGCCCGCGGCCGAAGAGGCGCCGCCCGCACCGGTGAAGAAGGCCACCCGCAGCCGTAAGAAGGCCGCTGCCCCCGCGGCCGCCCCGGCCGCGCCGCCGGAGGAGGAGGCCGCAGCCGAGCCCGTGCCGCCGGTGAAGGCCACCCGGGCCCGCCGCAAGAAGGCCGCCGCCCCCGCCGTGGCGGAGGAGCCGGTCGCCCCGGTCGAGGCGCCGCCCGCAGTCGAGACCCCCGCCGAGCCGGTGCCCGTCGAAGCCCTCGTCCAGGGCGAGGAGCCGGTCGCCGAGGCCGAGCCGGACGAGACCGAGCCGGCGGCCGAGGGCACGCCGATCATCGGGGTCATCCCGCTGGACGCCGACTTCGTCGAGGAGAAGCCCGCGCCGCGCCGTGGCCGGCGCGCCGCCGCCCTTCCGCCCGCCGTGCTGTTCATGCCGCCCGAGGCCACCGAGACCGCTCCGGCTCCGGCCCGGCGTTCCCGCCGTGGCGCCACCCAGCCGCCCGCGGTCGTCGAGACCCCGCTCATCCCCGAGGTCTCCGAGGCCGAGGCCGAGGTGGCCGAGATCCCGGTCGTGGTGACCGAGGAGCCGGCCGAGGCGCCCCGCCGCAGCCGGCGTCGCCGCCGGGGCGCGGCCGACGAGCCCCCCGAGGCCGAGGTGGCCGAGGTGATCGCGCCGCCCGTCGAGGAGCCGGTCGACGAGACCGACGAGAGCGCCGACGACGTCGAGGACGGCGTCGAGGACGAGAACGACGATGACGACGACAGCGCCGCGGGTCGTCGTCGCCGCCGCCGTGGCCGCCGTGGCCGCGGCCGGGGCAAGGGTCCCGCCGAGGACGGCGAGACCGACGAGACCGACGAGGGCGCCGAAGCCTCCGCGGACGAGGAGTCCGAGGACGACGAGGAGTCCGACGACGGCGAGGGCGTGACCCGCCGCCGGCGTCGCCGCCGCCGTAAGGGCTCGACCGGGGACGGCGAGACCGGGGGCATCGAGGACGGCGTGCACACCGTCGTGCGGGTGCGCGAGCCCCGGCGTACGGACGAGGTGCAGGGTGTCTCGGGCTCGACCCGGCTCGAGGCCAAGCGCCAGCGCCGCCGCGACGGCCGTGAGCAGCGCCGGACCCGCCCGCCGATCCTGAGCGAGTCGGAGTTCCTGGCCCGCCGCGAGGCGGTCGACCGGGTGATGGTCGTGCGGCAGAAGCCGGACCGCACCCAGATCGCCGTGCTCGAGGACGGCGTCCTGGTCGAGCACTACGTGTCGCGCACCACCTCCGGCACCATGGTCGGCAACGTCTACCTCGGCAAGGTGCAGAACGTGCTGCCCAGCATGGAGGCGGCGTTCGTCGACATCGGCCGGGGCCGGAACGCCGTGCTCTACGCGGGCGAGGTCAACTGGGACGCCACCGGGCTCGAGGGGCGGGCCCGCTCGATCGAGCAGGCGCTGCGCTCCGGCGACTCGGTGCTGGTGCAGGTGACCAAGGACCCGATCGGGCACAAGGGCGCCCGGCTGAGCAGCCACATCGCGCTCTCCGGCCGGCACCTGGTCTACGTGCCCAACGGCAACGCGTCCGGGATCAGCCGCAAGCTGCCCGACACCGAGCGCAAGCGCCTGCGGGACGTGCTCAAGAAGCTCGTGCCCGACGGCGCCGGCGTGATCGTGCGGACCGCGGCCGAGGGCGCCAGCGAGGACGACCTGGCGCGCGACGTCAAGCGGCTGCAGGCGCAGTGGGAGGACATCCAGCGCAAGTCGGCCGAGGGTCACGCCCCGGTCGCCCTCTCCGAGGAGCCCGACCTGGTCATCCGGGTCGTGCGGGACCTCTTCAACGAGGACTTCCGCGAGCTGATCGTGCAGGGCGAGCAGGCGTACGGCGAGTTGGAGAACTACCTCAACTCGGTCTCGCCCGACCTGCTGGAGCGCATGCACCGCTACGTCGGTGGCGGGGACGTCTTCGCCGACCAGCGCATCGACGAGCAGATCCTCAAGGGCCTGGACCGCAAGGTGTTCCTGCCCTCGGGCGGCCACCTGGTCTTCGACCGCACCGAGGCGATGACCGTGGTCGACGTCAACACCGGTAAGTACACCGGCGCGGGCGGCAACCTCGAGGAGACGGTGACCCGCAACAACCTCGAGGCGGCGGAGGAGATTGTCCGGCAGCTGCGGCTGCGCGACCTCGGCGGCATCGTGGTCATCGACTTCATCGACATGGTGCTGGAGAGCAACCGCGAGCTGGTGCTGCGGCGGCTGACCGAGTGCCTGGGCCGCGACCGGACCAAGCACCAGGTCACCGAGATCACCTCGCTCGGCCTGGTGCAGATGACCCGCAAGCGGATCGGTTCGGGGCTGCTCGAGGCGTTCAGCGAGACCTGCGACCACTGCAAGGGCCGGGGTGTACTGATCCACACCGAGCCGGTGCCCGAGAAGCGGACCAACGGCGGCGCGGCGAACCAGGTCAAGGCGGTCGCCGCGGCGGCCCGGACGGAACAGCCCCCGGCGCCGCCACAGCAGCAGCAGCCGGCCGCGGGCAAGTCCCGGCGGCGGCGTGGCGGTGGCGGCAGCGAGACCCCGGTCGTCGAGGTGGCCGAGGTCGTCGAGGAGACGGCGCCGGTCGTCGAGGCGCCGGTGGAGGTCGTGGCCGAGCCCGCGCGCCACGAGGGTGACGACCCGGCGGCCGAGACCGCGGGGCTGCCCCCGGTGGCCGGTTCGGGCATCGTCACGGCCGGACGCCCGTCGCTGACCAAGGACGACTCGGCCGACGAATACGACATCAGCGGCTACGACCTGTCCCGTTACGAGTCGGCGGCCCCGCCGGCGGCCGAGCCCGAGCCGCTGCGGCTGGCCGGCACGGACGACCCGGACGCGGCCGACGACGACGAGGATGACGAGGACGACGACGAGCCCGTGGGCGCGGGCGCCGGTGGGCGACGCCGCTCGCGGCGGGGTGGCGCCCGGCGGCGTACGCGTCCCTGAGCGAAAACTGATCGACCGGGAGCGGTTCGGTAAAGAAAGTTAACTGACCGGGCCGCTTCCGTCGTGATGTCGGTTACCCTCGCGGGATCTCTTCCCCCTTCCCCCCGAGGAGACCCAGCCCCATGCACCGCATCTCCCCGCGTCAGGGCCTCGCCGTGTGCGTCGCCCTGGGCGCGCTGACCTTCACGGCCGCCTGCTCCGGCGACGCCGCTCCGACCGGCGGCGCCGCCCCGGCGGCCGGTGACACCCCGCCGGTCGCGCCGGCCCCGGCCGACCCGTCGGCTGCGGCGGCGGCCGACGCCGCGCTCACCGGCGACACCAAGCAGATCTGCGCCCAGGCCGGCCGCACGAGCACCAGCTTCGGCGAGCTGTTCGTCGCCGACCACAAGCTCAAGATCGAGGCGGCGAGCAAGGGCGCGGTGGCCAAGCAGCAGGCCGCCGAAAAGATCGCCCGTGACGTGGAGAACTACTCTTTCGCGCTCACGAACATGGCCGCCATCACCACCGATACGAAGCTCAAGGCGGCACTCACCGACATGAGTTCGCAGGTCAAGGCGTTGAAGGGCGACGTCTCCAAGATCAACCATGACAGGATGGCCAAGCTGACCGCTAAGCTGGACAAGGCCTGCGGCAAGGGCTGAGCTGCTGCGGCGTGGCCCCCGGTTTGGGATCGGGCCTGCACATGAAGTACGCTTTCTGACGGCGCTTTTCTAGGCGCCATGTTCTCGTGCCAGCCATGCAAGATCCTGGCCAGGGCCGAGATTTTTAGCTCCATCCGCCAAGCAGCGATCTGCTGCGTAAGTCTCAGGGAGTCCGCGTCCGATGTACGCGATCGTCAAGACCGGCGGCAAGCAGTACAAGGTTGCCGAGGGCGACGTGATCGAGGTCGAGAAGCTCGCGGGTGTGCCCGGCGACTCGCTGACGCTCGCCGCAGTCCTCCTCGTCGACGGTGACAACCTGGTGACCGACGCGGCCAAGCTTGCCAAGGTGACGGTGTCCGGCGAGATCGCCGAGCACACCAAGGGTCCGAAGATCCGGATCCACAAGTTCAAGAACAAGACCGGTTACCACAAGCGTCAGGGGCACCGTCAGCCGCTGACCAAGATCAAGGTCACCGGCATCAAGAGCGGGAAGTAAGGGGCGGATCACTCATGGCTCACAAAAAGGGTGCATCCAGCTCGCGCAACGGCCGTGACTCCGCCGCTCAGCGGCTCGGTGTCAAGCGGTTCGGCGGCCAGCTGGTCAGCGCCGGCGAGATCCTGATCCGCCAGCGCGGCACGAAGTTCCACCCGGGCGACCTGGTCGGCCGGGGCGGCGACGACACGCTGTTCGCGCTTGCGACCGGCAACGTACTGTTCGGCACGAAGCGCGGTCGCAAGACCGTCAGCATCGTTCCGGCTGCGGAGTAAGTTTGCTCTGAGCGGGCCGCGGACCTCCGGGTCCGCGGCCCGCTTTGTTTTTTCTTTCTGAGGAGTTGAGTAGTGGCCACGTTCGTCGATCGCGTCGTGCTGCACCTGCAGGCCGGTGACGGCGGGCATGGCTGCGTCTCGGTGCGCCGCGAGAAGTTCAAGCCGCTCGGCGGGCCCGACGGCGGCAACGGCGGGCACGGCGGTGGCATCACCCTCGTGGTCGACCCGCAGCAGCACACGCTGCTGGACTTCCACTTCCACCCGCACGTCAAGGCGTCCAACGGCGTAGGTGGCGCGGGAGCCAACCGCGACGGCGCCAACGGCAAGGACCTGGTGCTCAAGGTGCCGGACGGCACGGTCGTGCAGACCGCCGACGGCGAGGTGCTGGCCGACCTGATCGGCGTCGGCACCACCTTCGAGGTGGCCCGGGGCGGCCGCGGCGGGCGGGGCAACGCCTCGCTGGCCAACACCCGCCGCAAGGTGCCGGGCTTCGCCGAGCTGGGTGAGCCGGGCGACAGCCTCGACGTCGTGCTCGAGCTCAAGAGCGTGGCCGACGTCGGCCTGGTCGGCTTCCCGTCGGCCGGCAAGTCGTCGCTGATCTCGGTCATCTCCGCGGCCAAGCCCAAGATCGCCGACTACCCGTTCACGACGCTGGTGCCCAACCTGGGCGTGGTGCAGGCGGGCGACCAGACCTTCACCGTCGCCGACGTCCCGGGCCTGATCCCGGGCGCGGCCACCGGCAAGGGCCTGGGCATGCAGTTCCTGCGGCACATCGAGCGCACCTCGGTGCTGCTGCACGTGCTCGACGCGGCGGCGCCCGAGATCGAGCGCGACCCGCTGGCCGACCTTGATGCGATCGAGGCGGAGCTGTCGGCGTACGGGGGCCTGGAGGACCGCCCCCGGCTCGTGGTGCTCAACAAGATCGACATTCCGGACGGCCGCGACCTGGCCGACATGGTCAAGCCCGACCTCGAGGCCCGGGGCTACCGTGTCTTCGAGGTCAGCGCGGTCACCCGCGAGGGCCTCAAGGAGCTGGTCTTCGCACTGGCCGAGACGGTCGCCCAGCACCGCCTGGACCAGCCCGCGCCCGAGCCCAGCCGGGTCATCGTGCGGCCCCGGGCGGTCGACGAGTCGGGCTTCACCATCGAGCAGGACGAGGACGGGGTCTTCGTCGTGCGGGGCGGCAAGGTCGAGCGCTGGGTCCGGCAGACCAACTTCGACAACGACGAGGCCGTGGGCTTCCTGGCCGACCGGCTCGACCGGCTCGGCGTCGAGGAGGCGCTGGGCAAGAAGGGCGCCCAGGCCGGCGATCCGGTGCGCATCGGCGATCGCGAGTTCGACTGGCAGCCCAACGCCGGCGAGTACGTGACGGGCCCGCGCGGCACCGACATCCGGCTCGAGGAGGAGAACCACCGCGCCTCCGCCGCCCAGCGTCTCGCCGCCCGCAAGGCCCGGCGGGTCCGCTCGGACGACGAGCTGCTGCACATGGCGCCCGACGGCACGGTCACGACCGTGTCGAACGCGCAGCGTCCGATTCTGGTCCCCGATGAGGACGACACCGACGAATAGGGCGTAGGCCAGCTTCGCGCAACCCTCCGGAAAGGGAGGTTGCCTAGGGTCACGGGCGTGTTGATCGAAGCCAGGCCCGCCCTGGACCCCGAGCTGGCCTCCCTCGTCGCGGCCCAGCAGCACGAGGGTGGCCCGGCGTTCCGGCCCGACGAGCGCGCCGCCTATTTCGTGGGCGTCGTCGACGGACGGGCCGTGGCCTGCGGGGCCTGGTGGCCGCGACCGGAACCGGGCGTCGCCGAGATCAACCGCCTCTACGTGCGCCCGTCCTTCCGGGGACGCGGGCTGGCCCGCCAGATGATCGTCACGATCGAGGAGGACGCGCTGGCCGCCGGCCGGCCCGTCATGCGTCTGACGGCCGGCCTCTCGCCCGCGGCGATCGCCCTGTTCCAGTCGTCCGGATATCACCGCGTCCCGGGGGCCGGCGTGTTCGAGAAGCGCCTGGCGGCGTTAGTCCAGTAGGCCGATGGCCGCGCGGGTCCGGCGTACGGTCTCGGCCGCCCTCGGCCGCACCCACGCCCGGCCCTCGGCCAGGATCTTGCGTACGTGGGAAGGGTCTTCCGACAGCTCGGCGTAACGCGCCCGGATCGGGGCGAGCACCGCCTCGACCGCGTCGGTGACCTCCCGCTTGAGCGCGCCGTAGGACGTGAACTCGCCCGGCTCCCGATCCGAGCAGGCCCGCAGGATCTCCAGCAGGTTGGTGACGCCGGGCTGGCCCTCACGGTCGTGGCGCACGACGCCGGCCGTGTCGGTGACCGCCCTCGCGATGACCTTGCGGATCGTCTCGGGCGGGTCGAGCAGCCCGATGCGGCCGGCCGCCGAGGGCGAGCTCTTGCTCATCTTGCGCGCCGGGTCGGCCAGATCCATGATCCGCGAAGCCGACTCCGGGCGGATGCCCTCGGGCACGACGAAGGTCGCGCCGTAGCGTGCGTTGAACCGGGTGGCGATCGTACGGGCCAGCTCGAGATGTTGATTCTGGTCCTCGCCCACCGGCACCTGGTCGATGTCGTGCAGGAGAATGTCGGCCGCCATGAGCACGGGATAGGTGAGCAGGCTCAGCCGGACGCCACCCGCGGCCGATTTCTCCTTGAACTGGATCATGCGGGCGGCCTCGCCGTAGCCGGTCACGCATTCGAGCAGGTAATGCAGCTCGGTGTGCTCGGGGACCTGGGAGTTGGCGATGATCGCGGTGCGCTGCGGATCGACGCCCGCGGCGAGCAGCACGGTGGCCACGGTCAGGGTGTTCGCGCGGAGTTGCGCGGGATCATGTTCCATCGTGAGCGCGTGCAGATCGGCGATCATCGCGATCGAGGGTCTGTCCTGCGCGGCCACCAGGGGCCGCATGGCGCCGATCAGGTTGCCCAGGTGCAGGTGGCCGGTGGGCTGGAAGCCGGTGAGCCGACGAGTCATGGTGCTGTCCTCCGGGGTTCAGGACCGCCTTCTCCCGGGACATGACAACGGCCGCCCGGAAGGGGCGGCCGCGATGGATGCGCGTGTGGGGGAGCCGCCCGTCAGGGCAGCCACCAAGCCAGATTCGCCATGCGCATGGAACCCACGATAGCAGCGATGTGACGCATATCGGATGATGGTCGCATGCCGAGCCTGACCCGCGCCGAGGCTACCGCCCGGGCCGCCACCGTCGATGTCCACGAGTACGAGGTCGATCTCGACCTGACCGGCGAGGGGGACACCTTCGGTTCGCGAACGGTGGTGCGCTTCGCCGCCCGGGCCGGTTCCTCGACGTTCCTGGAGTTCGAGCCCGTCTCGGTGGCCAAGATGACGCTGAACGGCTCGCCGCTGCCCGAGTCGGCGCTCACCGAGGGGCGGATCGAGCTGACCGGCCTGGCCGAGGCCAACGAGCTCGCCGTCGAGGCCGTCATGCGCTACTCGAACACCGGTGAGGGCCTGCACAAGTACGTCGATCCGGCCGACGGCTCGGTCTACCTCTACCAGCACATGTTCATCAACAACGCGGGCCGGATCCTGCCCGCCTTCGACCAGCCCGACCTCAAGGCGTCGTTCCGGATCAGCGTCACCGCGCCGGCGGGCTGGCGGGTGGCGGCGAACGGGCCGCTGCGGTCGGGCCGGGACGGGCGCTGGGAGTTCGAGGCGACCAAGCCGATCTCGACGTATCTGTGCTCGCTGATTGCCGGGCCCTATCACGAGGTGACCGACTCGCACGACGGCATCCCGCTGGCCCTGTACGCCCGGGCCGCGCTGGCCGGCGCGCTCGAGGCCGACGCGGCCGAGATCTTCCAGATCACCAAGCAGTGCCTCGACCGGTATCACGAGATCTTCGAGATCCGGTACCCGTTCGGCCACTACCAGCAGGCGTTCGCCCCCGAGTTCAACTTCGGCGCGATGGAGTACCCCGGGCTGGTGGTGTTCCGCGACGAGTTCATCTATCGCTCGGCGGTCACCGAGAGCGAGCGCGAGCACCGGGCCAACGTGATCGCCCACGAGATGGCCCACATGTGGTTCGGCGACCTGGTGACCATGGCCTGGTGGGACGACCTGTGGCTGAACGAGTCGTTCGCCGAATACATGGGCACCCGCATCACGTCCGAGGCCACCCGCTTCCCGGGCGCGTGGACGACCTTCGCCATGCAGCGCAAGGCGTGGGGCGTACGGGCCGATCAGCGCCCCTCCACCCACCCGGTGGCGCCGGCCGAGGTCGCCGACACCGACCAGGCGCTGCTCAACTTCGACGGCATCTCGTACGCCAAGGGCGCGGCCGTGCTCAAGCAGCTGGTCGCCTGGGTGGGCGACGAGGCGTTCCGGGCCGGGGTGAACGCGCACTTCGCAACGCACGCGTACGGCAACGCGACGCTGGCCGACCTGCTCGGCGCGCTGTCCAAGTCGAGCGGGCGCGACCTGACCGGATGGGCCGACGTGTGGCTGCGCCGGGCCCAGGCCAACACGTTGCGGACGTCGGTGCGGCACGACGGTTCGACCTACGAGTCGGTGGCCGTCGAGCAGAGCGCCCCCGAGGCGTTCCCGACCCTGCGGCCGCACCGGCTGGGGATCGGCCTGTGGGACAAGCAGGCCGACGGCACGGTCAAGCGCCGCAAGCTGGTCGAGGCCGAGATCGACGCCAGCGCCCGTACGGAGGTGCCCGAGCTGGCCGGCGAGCCCGTGGCCGACCTGCTGCTGCTCAACGACGGCGACCTGACGTACGCGAAGGTCCGGCTCGACGAGGAGTCGACCGCAGCCGTGCCGGTGATGCTGCCGCTGCTCGGCGACTCGCTGGCCCGGGCCGTGCTCTGGGCGGCCACGCTGGACGCGGTCGTCGACGGCGAGCGCCCGGTGGCCGAGCTGGTCACCCTGGTGCTGGCCGCGCTGCCGGTCGAGTCCGAGGTCATGATCGTCGAGGACGTGCTGCGGGCCACCCGCGGCCTGGTCGACCGCTACTCCACCCCGGAGACCCGTCCGGCCGCCCTCGAACTCCTCGCGCAGGCCGCCGACCGGCTACTCGCCGCCTCCGAGCCGGGCGGATCACGTCAGCTCGCCGCCGTCCGCGGCCTGATCGGCGCCACCGTCGACACCGCACGCCTGCAGGCCTGGCTGGACGACGCGAACGTGCCCGAGGGCCTGGCCGTCGACGCCGACCTGCGCTGGCTGATCGTCTATCGCCTGGCCGTGCTGGGCGCGGCCGGCCCCGGCGCGATCGACGCCGAGTTCGAACGGGACCGCAGCTCGACCGGCGAGCAGTGGGCCGCCCGCTGCCGGGCCGCCCGCCCCGACGCCGAGGCCAAGGCGGCCGCGTGGGCCGCGATCATCTCCGACGCCAAGCTGTCGAACCGGCTCGTCGAGATGACCGCCTCCGGGTTCTGGCAGGCCGAGCAGATCGACCTGGTCCGCCCGTACGTGTCCCGCTACTTCGCCGAGATGCCGGAGATGATGCGGATCCGCAACGGCATGAGCGCGGAACGGACGGCCACGGCGGCCTATCCGAGCGTGGTGGTCGAGCCGGAGACCCGGGAACTGGCGGCCCGGCTGCTCACGGCCGACGACCTCGACCCGATCCTGCGGCGCGTGGTGCTCGACGCCGACGACGACCTGCGGAGGGCCCTGGCTGCGCGCTTCTGACCTTTTGACCGAGTTTCCCCCGTTACTCTCCCTCTACGGGGGTGCGGCGTGGAGTGGTCCGAGGATGTACGCAACCAGCGGCTGGAGAGCCTGGGCCAGCTGGCCGGCGGGGTCGCCCACGACTTCAACAACATCCTCGGTGTGATCGTCAACTACGCGGGCTTCGTCGTCGAGGAGGCGGAGTCCGAGCAGCCCGACGTGCAGATGATCGCCGCCGACGCCCGGCAGGTGATCCGGGCCGGGGAACGCGCCACCCACCTCACGCACCAGCTGCTGGCCTTCGCCCGTCGTGAGGTCGTCCGCCCCGAGGTGTTCGACCTCAACGGGTTCGTCGCCGGTCTCGAGGACACGCTGCGCCGCGCGATCGGGGAGCGCGCCGCCCTGATCGTCCGGCCCGGCGCGGGCCTGCCGCCGGTCCACTGCGATCCCGCCCGGATCGAGCAGTTGCTGGTCAGCCTGGTTCGCAACGCCCGGGACGCGATGCCCTCGGGCGGCAACGTGGTGATCGACACCGGCGGCCAGGACGACTGGGTGCGGCTGCGCGTCAGCGACTCCGGCCGGGGGATGACCACCGAGGTCGCCGACCGGGCCTTCGAGCCGTTCTTCACCACCAAGCCCGACGGCGAGGGCACCGGTCTCGGCCTGGCCATGGTCTACGGCATCGTCACCCAGGCCGGGGGCGAGGTGAGCATCTCGTCCGAGCCCGGGCTGGGCACCACGGTCACCGTGCTGCTGCCGCCGGCCGACGCCGATTTCGTGACTGTCCCGGCCGGCCCGGTCGGCACCGACGGGCACGGGGAGACCCTGCTGGTCGTGGATGACGAGGCCGGGCTGCGCGACGTGGCCGGGCGCATTCTCTCCGGGGCCGGCTATCGCGTGATCGCGGCCGAGGGCGGCCCGCAGGCGCTGGCCCTGGCCGCCCGGCACGAGGGCGCGATCGATCTGCTGCTCAGCGACGTGGTCATGCCCGGGATGCTGGGCAAAGATCTGGCCGAGCGGCTGGTGATCGCCCGGCCCGACACGCGGGTGCTCTACATGTCCGGTTACGCCCAGCCTGTCCTGCATTCCGAGGGCACCCTGGAGCCGGGGGTGGCGCTGCTGGAGAAGCCGTTCACCGCGGACGACCTGCTCACAGCCGTCCGCAGGCGCCTCGACGGTTGATCTACGTCCTCCGCCCCGCCCACCACCCCTGACCGGAACAAGATCTATGCTTTTTCAATGTCCAGGCGGCGGATAGGGATCATGGGCGGGACGTTCGATCCCATCCACCACGGTCACCTGGTCGCCGCGAGCGAGGTGCAGGCGCGCTTCGATCTGGACGAGGTCGTCTTCGTGCCCACCGGTCAGCCGTACGAGAAGGGCCGGGTCTCGCCGGCCGAGGACCGCTACCTGATGACGGTCATCGCCACCGCGTCGAACCCGCGTTTCCACGTCAGCCGGGCCGACATCGACCGTGACGGCCCCACCTACACCATCGACACCCTGCGCGACATGCGGGCGATCTACGGCGCCGAGGCGTCGCTCTTCTTCATTACCGGCGCGGACGCGCTCAATCGCATCCTGAGCTGGAAGGACGCGCTCGAGATGTTCGCCGCCGCGCACTTCGTGGGCGTGACCCGGCCCGGTTTCGAGCTGACCGACGATCACCTGCCGGAGGACAGCGTCACGCTGGTCGAGGTGCCGGCCATGGCCATCTCGTCGACCGCCTGCCGCGACCGCGTGGCTGCGGGCGAGCCGGTGTGGTATCTGGTGCCCGACGGTGTCGTGCAATACATCAACAAGCGGGGCCTCTATCGGGGCTCGGGAAATGTCACACCGGTGTGAGAGGCTTGAAGGACCAGAAAGCCGACCGAGGGGACACTCTTGCCCGTCAGTGAACGCGCTCTTGAACTGGCGATGACGGCCGCCCAGGCCGCCGCCGACAAGAAGGCGCAGGACATCGTCGTGATCGATGTCGGAGACCAGCTCTACATCACCGATGCCTTCGTGATCGCGTCGGCGTCCAACGAGCGCCAGGTCGTCGCGATTGTCGACGCCATCGAGGAAGCCCTGCTCAACCTCGAGGAGAAGGCCAAGCCCGTCCGCCGTGAGGGCGAACGCCAGGGGCGGTGGGTGCTTCTCGACTACGTCGACATCGTCGTCCACATCCAGCATGTCGAGGAGCGCGAGTTCTACGCGCTCGACAAGCTGTGGAAGGACTGCCCGATGATCCCGTTCGTCGACCGCGACATGGTCGAGGCCGACGCGTCGTGAGCGGCGCCGGCGAGCTCAGCGTTCCGGGTCGGGCCCCGGTGAGCCATGCGGGGCGATGACATGACCCGCCTGATCGTCTGGCGTCACGGGAACACCGACTGGAACGCGTCCAACCGCGTCCAGGGGCAGACCGACGTGGCGCTCAACGCGCTCGGCCGCCAGCAGGCCGTTGACGCGGCCGAGATCCTGGTCAAGCTGAAACCCGGCGCGCTGGTCTCCAGCGACCTCAAGCGGGCCTCCGACACCGCCGCGGCGCTCGGCGCGCTCACCGGGCTCTCGATCGGCTACGACAAACGCCTCCGCGAGCGCTACTTCGGCGCCTGGCAGGGCCTCACCATGCCCGAGGTGGCCGAGGCGCACCCCGAGCAGCACGCCCGCTGGACGGCCGGTCAAGAGGTCGGAGGCGACGTCGAGACCCTCGAGGAGCTGGGCCGGCGGGTCGCCGACGCGCTTCGGGACGCGGTCACCCAGGCGCCCGCCGGGAGCACGGTCGTGGTCGCGACGCACGGCGCCGCCGCCCGTCAAGGCGTCGGGCACCTGCTCGGCTGGCCGACCGAGCAGCTGCGCACCCTGCGCGCCCTGCAGAACTGCCACTGGGTCGAGCTCACCCTCGACAGCAAGCGCGGCTGGCAGCTCGCGGCATACAACGTGGGCCCGTTCAGCGACCGGCCGGTGCCGCCGCCCGTCTGAATCCTCCCGCCGGGGGAACCGCCGATGATCCGGTAGCGTCCAAGCATCATGGTGACTCGTACCGTTCCCGCCGTTCTGCTGGCCCTGCTCGTGACGGCCGGCTGCGCCAACAACGCGAGCGAGACCGGCGCCGCCGCCCCGGCGCCCTCTCCCTCGGCGTCGGACGTGGTCGACCTGCCCGTCCCCACCGCCAAGACCAGCGGTCCCGCCGGTGAGCCGTCCGGCCGTCCCAACGCCGGCGCGCAGACCATCACCGGCACGGTGACCGCCGGGGTCGAGCCGAACTGCCTGCTCCTCAACGACAGCGGCGGCTCGCATCTGTTGATCTTCGACGACCCGGCGATGCGCACCGACGCCGCCGTGGGCAGCAAGGTCAAGGTTTCCGGTCGTTCCGAGCCCGGCATGATGTCGACCTGCCAGCAGGGCGTGCCGTTCGTCGTGACGTCGGTCGAGAAGGGGTGACCCCCGCGCTCACCTGGGCATGTTTCGATCGGCTACCGTGCCCGCATGCCCGTCGCGGTCGTCACCGACTCCACCGCGTACCTGCCGGTCGAACTGGGCGGCTCGTATGAGCTGACCGTCGTGCCCCTCACGGTCGTCATCAACGGCACCGACGGGCTCGAGGGCATCGAGATCCAGCCGGCCGAGGTCGCGCGGGCCCTGGGCGAGCGGCGGGCCTCGGTGAGCACGTCCCGGCCCGCCCCCGCCCAGTTCGTGACGGCCTACCGCCAGCTGCTGGACGCCGGCGCCGACGGCATCGTCTCGATCCACCTGTCGGCCCGGCTGTCCGGCACCTACGAGGCCGCCGTGCTGGCCGCGGGCGAGTTCGGGTCCCGTGTCGAGGTGGTCGACAGCGGCACGACCGGGATGGGGCTCGGGTTCGCCGCCCTGGCCGCGGCCACCGTCGCCCGTCAAGGTCAAGAGCTTGCCGCCGTACGCCGGGAGGCCGTCGAGCACGCCGGACGGGTGAGCACGCTGTTCTACGTCGACACGCTCGAGTTCCTGCGGCGGGGCGGACGCATCAACGCGGCCTCGGCCCTGGTCGGCACGGCCTTGTCGGTCAAGCCGATCCTGCACGTGTCCGACGGTGCGATCGTCGTCAAGGACCGGGTGCGTACGGCCGGACGGGCGCTGGCCAAGCTGGTGGACCTGGCGGTGGACGCCTCGGGGGACGGGGCGGTCGACATCGCCGTACACCATCTGCAGTCACCCGATCGGGCGGCCGCGCTGGCCGACCAGGTGGTGATGCGGCTGGGGGACCGGCTGCGGGACTGCTACATCACCGAGATCGGCGCGGTGGTCGCGGCGCACGTGGGCCCGGGCGTGGCCGGCATCGTGGTGCACCGGCGGTCTTAGGCAGTCTTGCGCCACCGGATCGGGTCCAGGCCCGGGACGGGCGTGAGGTCGAGGTCGGGCCACGGGATCGTACGGTCGCCGATCTGCACCTCGTCCGCCGTGGGAAGCAGCGATTTCTCGTCCCAGACGGCCCGGGTGCGCCAGCCGGCGCCGTCGTCGCCGACCAGGGTCAGCTCGGCCGCGGGGTCGCTCAAATGGGTGGCCTGACGGGTGTATTCCTGAACGGCCAGGATGCGTTCGGCCCGTTGGACCGTGTGGTGCAGCGGGTGATCCTCGTCCACGGTGTAGGGGACAGTGCAGCCCTGGGGGTCACTGACGTACGCCATCGGGGTGATCGGTCTGGCCGACCGGGCGTAGACCTCCTCGACCTGGGCGAACACCGCCCGCAGGTGCGGGTTTCCGGCCGCGGTGATCAGAAGGGTGCCGCGCTCGGGGGCGAACGCCACCGGAGGGCCGCCGACCTGGGGTTCCAGGCGTTGCAGCCAGTGTTCGAGCAGAAGATGCGAGGTCCAGTACGCGTCGCCGTCGTCGACGAAGCGGACCAGCTCGGTGGGCGCGCCCTGAAGGGTGGCCGCTTCCAGGTTGGCGCGGGCGGCCTTGAAGACCTCGTGCGGGCGTACGTGCCAGGTCTCGAGCTGGTTCTCGGTCACGTAGGTCATCGCCTCGGGATGATCGATGACCACGTACTCCGACAGATAGGGGAGGGCCGGCCGGCTGATGGGGCTCCCCGGGGTCGCGCCTCGGAGGACCGGGCGCAGCAGGGGCCGGGCCGTCGGCCAGTCGGTCGGGATGGGATCGGGGCTCAGGCCGGAGACGTACGCCTGAATCCGCTTTTTTCGGCCTTTCCTGGGATTCAGGAGGGGCTGGAGGTCGAGGATGGCCGGTTCGCTTTGGACATTTGCCGTATAGCGGACCTGGAACGCGCGGGCGTCATAGCGGACGGCCGTGAAGCCGGCGCGGCGCAGTCGCCGGATGACCTGGGAGGCCAGCCTGGCTCGGGCGTACCTTCCCACTCCGGTGCCTCTTTCCTCGGCTCCCCGGGCTCAGTTCTTCCTGGCCCGGACCACTCGCGCTTCGAGATCTTCGTCGTAGATGGCGTCGCCGTCCAGACCCGACTGCCGGATAGCCTCCATCGCCGCCTTCTGCTGCGCTTCCGTGATTTCCGAGAGCAGAACACCGTTCGGCGCGAGCCATATGGGAGCGCTCCCGGTTACTCGGCGAAAGATATCAAGGCCGTCGTCGCCGCCATCGAGGGCCATCGCGGGCTCGTGGTCGCGGGCCTCGGCCGGCAGAAGCGGAAGGTGGCCGGTGGCGACATAGGGAACGTTGGCGATGAGCACGTCGATGCGGCCCCGCAGGGTGTGGGGGAGAGCGTCGAAGAGGTCACCCTCGTGGACGTTCCTGATGCCGTTGTCGCGGGCGCAGAGGACGGCGTTCGGGTCGAGGTCGGCCGCGTGCAGCTCGATGCCGGGGTTGAGCCGGTGGACGGCCCGGCCCAGGGCGCCGGAGCCACAGCAGAGATCCACGACGATCCGGGGCGTACGGGTGCCGGGCCTGCTTTCCTGGGCGGCGAGCCGGACGAGAAGCTCGCTGCGGATCCGGGGGACGAAGACACCAGGCCGCAGCCGTACGCGGATGCCGGCGAAGTCCGCATAGCCGACCACCTGCTCGAGCGGCTCCCCCCGCACGCGGCGCTCGACCATGGCCGCCCTGGTCACAGGGTCGCCACCGGCCCCCGCGATGATCGCCGCTTCCTCCTCGGCGAACACGCACCCGGCCGCCCGGAGCCGATCAGCCATATCACGCGTGGCCATGATCGCCGAGTTATCCACAATGCACCTCTGTCCACAGGCTCCGGGGCAAGATCGCTGGGTTTCTCCTAGCTTCCTGAACGTGCGAGAGCGGACCCCCACAGACGAAGCCACAGCGCAGAGGCTGCGGTCAGTGCTGCCGGCTTCGGCAGCCACCTCACCAGCCCCCGCCCTTCCACGACGCCCCGGCCCATCCTTCCCCACCCAGCCGGACGCTTCCTCCCCCACCCACCCGGCCGGGGCCTTCCCCGGTCGACTGCACAACGGCCGGGTAGCAGGGCTGGGCCATGAGCCTCCCGGGGCTGCACAGGCGTCCTCCTCCTATGCCGGGGGACTGGCCGAGCTGGCCGAGGTCGGCGACCCGCTCGAGTGGTCCGACATCATCCCGGCGTGGCCCGACGATGTGGACCTGGAGGCGGCGCCCAGCGCCGTATTTCACCCACCCGGGCCGATCGCGACTGAGCCGGGCAGTCAGCCGTCTGTTCCGGCGCAGCCGAACAGCTACCGGGCAGGCACTCCGTGGTCCACGCCGCCGCCTGCGCGCGCTGCATCAGCCGCGAGCCCCGAGGCGGAAATGACGGCGGCGTCCACCCCGGTGGCGGCAGTGTCGGCCTTGGCTGCGGCCGCACCGTCCGTTTCGGCTGGGCCCGGCGCCTCGGCTGTGCCGGTCAACCCGCCTGGTCCGGCCGCCTCGGTGGTGGGCGGGTCCCTGCGTCAATCGGCGGGTGGTCGGCCCCTGGCCGCGCCGCTTTCTGAACCGCGAGCGACGAACAGTGCCGACCGGCCCGAGGTGGTGGTATCGCCGCCGCCGGTGGTTGTGGCCCTGCGGGGCGGGACCGGGGCCTACCGGGTGGTGGGGGACGGGGATCTCCGGGCTTCCCATCTGGCCGATGTGGTGCCGGGGGCTGAGCCGTACATCGCGGCGGACCCCGGCGTACGGGGACGTCCTCTGCCGCCGCCCGCGTGGGTGCTGCACGAGGACGGCGGCGAGCGTCCGTTCGAGCAGTCTGATGAGCCGCCTTCGGAGAACTACGTGTTCGACCCGGACCGGGATCGTTTCGCGTTCACGTCGTCGAGCCTGCCGGAAGCCGAGGAGCAGCACGGGCTGAGCGCGGCCGGGGCCTTCGGCGGCGGCACGGGTGAGGGTGGGCGACGGTTCGGGCTGGGGGCGTTCGACCCGGGACGGCGGGGGGTTCGGGTGCTGGCCGTGGTCGCCGCCGTGGTGGTGGTGATCGCGGCCGTGCTGGCCTGGCGGGCGCGGCCCCAGGTCGATCCGGTCGCGCCGCCTCCGGTCAACGTGGCCGAGTCGGAGGCCGGCGGCGACTTGCCGGTGTCCGCCAAGGGCTCGGCGGCCGCCGAGGTGGTGGTCGCGGTGGGTGGCAAGGTTCGCAAGCCCGGGCTGGTCCGCCTCGCGGCCGGTGCCCGTGTGGCCGACGCGCTGACCGCGGCCGGCGGCGCCGAACCGGGGGTGGACGTCGCCGTCCTCAACCTCGCCCGCAAGGTCGTGGACGGCGAACTCATCATGGTCGGCGTGACCCCGCCTCCGGGCATCACGCTGCCGACCGGTCCGGTCGGCGGAGCCCCGGGCGCCGGCAGTCTGGTCAACCTCAACATCGCCACCCTCGCCGACCTCGACGGGCTGCCGGGCGTGGGCCCGGTGCTGGCCCAGCGCATCCTCGACGCCCGGGAGGCGCAGGGCGGCTTCAAGGCGGTCACCGACCTGCGCAAGGTCGACGGGATCGGCGACGCTCGTTACGAGCAGCTGAAAGACCTGGTCACGGTATGAGCACCGGCCGCACGGCTCCGGGCGCGAACCGCCGGGCATCCGGCCGCGCCGGGCCGGCCGCGGACCGATCGGCGGGGCGCTCACGGGCCGGTCGGAGCGTTCCCGATCTCCGGCTGGCCGGGTTCGCCCTCGCGGTGTGGATGTCGGCGCTGGCTTCGCTCTACCTCTCCGCCCGTCTGGGCATCCTGCTCGGGGCGGCAGCCGCCGTTCTGGCCGGTTCGCTGGCCGGGCTGAACTGGCGTGCCGGGCCCGGCGGCGGCAAGAAGCCGGGCGGGCCGAGCACGACTCGCACGCGGCCGGACGCCGACGTGTCCGCGCGAGTGGCGCAGGCCGGGGCTGGAGCCGGGTGGCTGGGGGCGGGGCGGTGGCTGGGGCTGGCTGTGCTGCTCGGGGTGGCCTGTGGGGCGTTGGCGACCGGGGCCCGGGTGAGTGTGCGGGAGGCGGGGCCGCTGGTCGAGCTCGTACGGACGGGTGATCCGGTGTGGATGGAGCTTGTGGTCAGGGATGACCCGCGTGCGTTGAAGAAGTCCGGGGTGATGCCACCCACGTACATCGTGGATGTCGAACTTCGGGCGGTGCGGGGGAAGGACGCGGCGACGTTGCGGTTGTCGGCGCGGGCCCTGGTGCTGGGGAGCGATCCGGCGTGGCGGGGGTTGCTGCCGGGGCAGCGGGTCAGGGCCGAGGGCAAGTTGATGCCGCCCCGGGGCGGGGATCTGCGCGCGGTGGTGGCGTCGGTGCGGAAGGCGCCCGAGGTGGTGGGGCGGCCGTCGTGGGCGCAGCGGGCGGCGGGAGTGTTGCGGGCGGGGCTTCAGCGTGCCTGCGAGCCGCTGCCCGATCGGCCGGGCGGGTTGCTTCCGGGGCTGATCGTGGGCGATACGAGCCGGCTCGATCCGGCGCTGGAGGAGGACTTCCGGGCGACCGGCATGACGCATTTGAACGCGGTTTCCGGCGCGAACGTGGCGATCGTGCTGGGGGTCGTGCTGTTCGCCGTGCGGCTGACCCGGGCCGGGCCGGTGATCACGGCGCTGGTGTGTGCGGTGGCGCTGGCGGGGTTCGTCGTGCTGGCCCGGCCCTCGCCCAGCGTGGTGCGGGCCGCGGCCATGGGGGCGATCGGGCTGATGGGGCTGGCGTCGGGACGTCGCCGGGCGGCGCTGCCGGCGCTGGCGGCGGGCGTGGCCGGGCTGATCCTGTACGACCCGGAGCTGGCCTCGGACGTGGGCTTCGCGCTGTCGGTGCTGGCCACCTCCGGTCTGCTGCTGCTCGCCCCGGTGTGGCGGGACGGGCTGCGGGCCCGCGGGTGGCCGCCGGGCGCCGCGGAGGCGCTCGCGGTTCCGGCGGCGGCGCAGGTGGTGTGCGGGCCGGTCGTGGCCGGGCTGTCGGGGGCGATCAGCATCGTCGCCGTTCCGGCGAACTTGCTGGCCGTGCCCGCGATCGCGCCGGCGACCCTGTGCGGGGTCACGGCGGCGGTGATCTCGCCGGTGTGGCCGGCGGGGGCGGAGTTCGCGGCGTGGCTCGGGCACTGGCCGGCGCAGTGGCTGGTGCTGGTCGCGACCTACGGCGCCCGGGTGCCCGCGGGGGCGCTGCCGTGGCCGGGCGGGGTGACCGGCGCCCTGCTGCTGGCTGTGATCACCGGGGGTCTGCTGGTGGCCACCCGCCGGCCGCTCATCCGCAAGCTGGTCACGGTGGTGGCGCTCGGGGGTGTGCTGGGTGCTTTGCCCGTACGGCTTCTCGCCTCGGGATGGCCTCCGCCGGGCTGGCTGGTCGTCGCGTGCGCCGTGGGTCAGGGCGACGCGATCGTCCTGCCCGCGGGGGCCGGTCGCGCGGTTGTCGTCGACGCCGGGCCCGAGCCGAACGCCGTCGATCACTGCCTGCGGCGGCTCGGGATTCGTCAGGTGGTCCTGTTCGTGGTCAGCCACTTCCACGTCGACCACATCGGCGGCGTCACCGGCGTCTTCCGGGGCCGGGACGTACGCGGGGTGATCGGGCCCGACTGGCCGGACCCGCCCGCGGGCCGCGCGGCCGTACGCGCCGCCGCCGGACGGGTCGCCGTGCACGGGGTGGGGCCCGGGTGGGCGTACGAGGTGGGGAAGGTTCGTCTGAAGGTTCTCGGACCCGTGGACCCGATGCG
Source organism: Actinoplanes sp. NPDC021490 (assembly GCF_055562135.1). NCBI lineage: Bacteria > Bacillati > Actinomycetota > Actinomycetes > Micromonosporales > Micromonosporaceae > Actinoplanes > Actinoplanes sp. NPDC021490. The sequence continues at coordinate 8,698 of NZ_JBVHFW010000030.1, read as the reverse complement.
CGGCACGAACTCGGACCCCAACAACAACTCGCTGGTGCTGCGGGCCGAAGTGGACGGCCGGACGGTGCTCCTGCCCGGGGACGCCGAGACCGAGGAGCAGGAGGACATGCTCGCTCACCTGGGCGCCGAGGCCGTGCGCGCGGACGTGCTCAAGGTCGCTCACCACGGGAGCAGTTATCAGTCGCCGGGGTTTCTCGACGAGATCCAGCCGTCGGTGGCGCTGGTGTCGGTCGGCGCGGGCAACGACTACGGGCATCCGAACGAGCCGCTGCTCGCGCGCCTGGCCCGGGGTGGGGCGCGAGTTCTGCGTACGGACCAAATGGGTGATCTGGCCGCCGTGGCCACCGGTCGGGGGCTGGCCGTCGTCGCGCGCGGTGACCCGCCGGCGCCCTGACGGACAATGCCGGGATGAGACGCGAGACGATCACCGCCGGTGATCTCCGGCTGCGGCCGTTCGAGGAGACCGACATTCCTTGGGTGTACGAGGTCTCACTGGACCCGCTCGTGCAGAAGTACCTGCAGATCCCGGTGCCTTATCACCGGTCCGACGCCGAATTCTTCGTACGGGAGATGGCGGTCGCGGGGTGGGACGCGGGGACGCGGGCGGAGTTCGTGGTGGTCGACGGCGATGTGCGGCTCGGCCGGGTCGGGTTCGGGCTCGACGGGTCGGGCGGGGCGCAGATCGGCTACTGGATGGACCCGGCGGCGCGCGGGCGGGGCGTGGCCACGGCGGCGGTCCGGGCGTTGTGCGGGTGGGGCTTCGCGGCGCTCGGGCTCGGGCTGATCGAATGGCGGGCCGAGGTCGGCAACCACGCGTCACGGAGGGTCGCCGAGAAGGCCGGGTTCCGATACGAGGCGATCCTGCGGCAACGGCTGGTTCATCGGGGCGTCCGGGTCGACGTGTGGGTCGGGTCGACGCTCCCGTCGGAGTGGCCGACACGCCCGGGTTAGCCCGTTCAGGCGGCACTTGTGGCGAAAGGCGGCAGTCGATGGCCGATCGGTCGGAGATGTTCGGCCGATAAGACATTCACCCTGACCGAGCCATGATCGACAGGTGGGCGGCATGGCCGTGCGACGATATGTCGGCTTTCGCATTACCTGATCCACGAGTCGGCGCTAAGGAGTGAGGCTCGCGGAAACGTCAGCCCTTCGTGCAACGATGTTGGGCGTGAACACCGCGCCTCCCGTCCCGTTGATGCTCGTCCAAGGCGATGAGGAGCTGCTCGTCGCGCGCGCGGTCACGGCCGCGGTCGACGATGCCCGGGCCGCGGAGCCGGGCGCCGACGTCCGGGAGTACGAAGCGGGCACGCTGCTGCCAGGTGAAATCGCCGAGATGCTGAGCCCGTCACTTTTCGGCGGGCGGCGCGTTCTGGTGCTCCGCAATGGACAGGATGCGAAGAAAGACCTCACCACGGCGCTGGTGGCCTACGCCAAAAACCCCGATCCGGACGTCTCGCTGATCGTCACCCACCCGGGCGGCGCCAAGGGCAAGGCGCTGGCCGACGGGCTGCGCTCGGCCGGCGCCACCGTCGTGCCCGCCGCGAAGCTCAAGGGCGACCGCGAGCGCATCGCGTTCGTGCGCGACGAGTTCCGCCGCAACGGCGGCCGATGTGACGAGGCGACCGCGGCCGCGCTGCTCGCCTCGGTGGGCAACGACCTGCGCGAGATCGCCGCCGCCTGTTCGCAGCTGCTGGCCGACACCGACGGCAAGATCACCGAGGCCGTCGTCGCGCGCTACTACAAGGGCCGGGCCGAGGTGAGCGGGTTCACGGTGGCCGACGCGGCCATGATCGGCGACGTGCCGGGAGCGCTCGAGGCACTGCGGTGGGCGCTGCACGTCGGCGTCGACCCGGTGCCGATCGCCGACGCGATCGCGGACGGGGTGCGTACGGTGGCCCGGGTCGCCTCGGCCGGACGCGGAAACCCGTATCAGATGGCCAGCTCGCTCGGCATGCCCGCGTGGAAGATCCAGCGGGCCCAGGAGCGCAGCCGCGGCTGGACGCCCGAGGGGCTGGTCGACGCCATGCGCGCCGCGGCCGTCTGCAACGCCGCGGTCAAGGGCGGGGCCGAAGACCGTGGCTATGCGCTCGAGCAGGCCGTCTTCGCGGTGGCGGCCGCGCGTCACTCGGGCGGGGCGCGATGAGCCCGGCCCGCCGACCCGAGCCGCCCATGGCGCACCGGCCGTTGTATGCCCGCATGCTGCGCCTGAGGTTCCTCACGCCCAACGGGTTCCTCTGCTTCGTGTTCCTCGAGGGCGCGGTGGCGCTCGGCATCCTGCTGGCCCTGGCCGAGCTGGTGAGCTGGTGGGGCGTGATCGTTCTGCCGTTCACCGTCGCGGTGATGGTGAAGCTCAACGATCTGATCGCCGGTGCGGTCACCCCGGTGCCGGCCCCGGCGGGGATGCGCCCGCTGGTGGAGCACGTGTCGATGCCTCGGGAGGAGCGGCGCCCCCGCCCGTCCGACGAGGCCACCACCCGGCTGCCCGGCATGATCAGTCGCGAGCGGGGCGCCCCGATCAAGCGGCCGTGGGTGGAAAAGGCCGAGGCCCAGCAGCAGTGGCTGCGGCAGTCGGCGACTCGGCGCTACGAATAGGGCTCCACGTCGTCCTGGGGCCTCCCCGCGGCGACGGCGGAACGGCCGATTCGCGCTGGCTGCGGCCGGGTGAATTTCGGCAGGGCAGACCGGCGTCGTACGCGGTGACGCCCTCGAAGGGCCGCCGCTCCCGCCGGCTGGGCGTCGCGGTGGCCGATCTCTGAGCTACTGTGCGGCCACGATTTCGGAGATCGCCCTGGGCTATGGCTGCGGCCCTGCAGATGTCCCTGAGCTGACCGCTCGCGGCCGAGTCTCCGGCTTGAACGGCGTCTTGCCGTGGGAGGTGCGCAGGGTGATGCCCTCCGGCGGCTTCCGGCCGCTGCCTTGACTCCGGACGACCTGCCATGCCTGCAGGCGCGGCTCCCATGTCGTGCAACGGACTCGCCGGGGAATGCCGTGCATCCCGCGAGCTGAGGCCCGGCTCACGCCTCAGGCAAACAGCACCGGGCACCGCAGCGGACCCCGAAGGGCCCGGCGATGCCCGGGATGTGAGTGCGGAACGATCAGGCAGACAGCGCGGAGATCCGCTTGGCGATGGCCGACTTGCGGTTCGCCGCCTGGTTCTTGTGGATGACGCCCTTGCTCGCGGCCTTGTCCAGCTGACGAGAGGCGTCACGCAGCAGCGTCGTCGCGGTCTGCGTGTCGCCGGCCTCGGTGGCCTCGTGAAGCTTGCGGATCACGGTCTTCAGCGACGACTTGACCGACTTGTTGCGCAGCCGGGCCTTCTCGTTCTGCCGGTTGCGCTTGATCTGGGACTTGATGTTCGCCACGCGACAGCCTTGTCCTGACTAGGTGTTCGGAAATGGTCTCAGCGAGGATGGTCACCTCGTCGGCTTGCACCAACGGACTCCTCACCACACGCGATGAGCCAGACTACCAGCAGCCCTGCGAGCCGCCAAAACGAGCCCGCGTCACCATCCTCGGCGCTCGGCCAGCCAGGCCAGCGCCTGCGTCCCGCTGAACCGCTGATGCTGCCGGCTGTGCGGGGACGCGCTGCTCGGGCCGCCGTCCGCCCGCACCAGCCAATACCCGGCCAGCGCGGCCAGCGCCCCGTCCACTCCCTCGGCCGGGGCGTTCCAGTCCGCGAGGTAAGCGTCGGCGTCCAGCCCGCTCGCAAACGCCGTGACCAGCAGCGTGACCGTATCGAACCAGGCGGCGCCCCGGGTCGGCCAGGTCCAGTCGCAGATGCGGGCGCGACCGGACTTGTCGATCAGAACGTTGTCCACCCGCAGGTCACCGTGCATCAGCGCGTCCCCGGCGACCAGGTCGGGCAGCTCCTGCTCGAGGCGTACGAGATGGGCCAGCCGGGTCGGCGCGACCGTGTTGTGGGCCGTGCGCGGCATCGCCTCACGGCCCTCGGCGATCTCGGTCCACCAGGAGTATTCGCGGCGCAGGATGTCGGGCAGCGGGGGCACGCCGGCCTCGAGCAGTTCGCGGCTCGGGGTGGCCAGGGCCGCCGCCGCTTCCGACCAGGCGGACAGGGCCGCCTCCAGCTCCGGTGGCGACCACGGCAGCGCGGGGACGTGGCCGTTGACGGGCTCGAGGCAGAGGACGAAGTAGTCCGACTCGACCATGGTCCAGAGCGGCCGGGGAGCGGCCACCTCGGTGGGCAGGTGGGACGTGATGTACGCCTCACGGACGTACCAGTCGGAGACGGGATCGCTCAGTGGCGCGGCCTTGACGAAACCGGTCAAGCCCGAGGACGTCGTGAGGACGGCCGCGAAGGCCTTGGTGAAGCCGCCGCCGGCGCTGCGGGCGTCCACGACCGGCGCGCCCAGACGTGACGAAACGGCCCGGCGAAGGCTTTCCGGCAGATCGGACCAGCCCGGGCGTACGGCGGTGGCGTCATAGGGCACGTCAGGAAGTGAAATCGACCGCACCGTCCCATCCTGCCTTCCCAAGTTTTGTCGTACCCCACTGGCAGGATCCTCGCCATGAGAACCGAGGACTTCTGGGCGGTCATCAGCCGCGCGACCGCCGATCGGCCTGCCTCGCCCGCCGACGTGGCGAAACGCGCCGCGGCTGATCTGGCCACCCGCGATCCCGAAGAGATCGTGGCCTGGGGGCGGCATCTCGACAAGGTCATGGTCGCCTCGGGCACGCAGGATCTGTGGGCGGCGGCCTATCTGATCAACGGCGGCTGCGGTGAGGAGGGCTTCGACAGCTTCCGCGGGTGGCTGATCGCGCACGGGCGGGACGCGGTGGCCCGATCGGTGAAGTCGCCCGATTCGCTGGCCGACGTGGCCGTCGTGCAGGCCGCGGCCGACACCGGCGCCGTGTTCGAGGCCGAGGAGGTGCTGTCGATCGCGGCCGACGCCTACGCCCAGGCCACCGGGTCGCCACTGCCGGCCGGGGATCGCCCGGTGACCCGGCCCGAGGCGGCCGACTTGTGGGATTTCGACGACGAGGAGGAGATGCAGCGCCGGCTGCCCAAGTTGTCGGCTCTCTTCCTGGCTCCGCCCGAGTGAGCTGGCCGGCTCAGCGGGAAAAGGGGTCGATCCGACGGGAGGGGGTTCGCGAGACTTCGGGGCATGGAGAACTCTGAGGGATCGGTGACGTCGGTCAGCCGGAACGAGGTCTACTCGTTCACCAAGCCCGTGCACGAGGAGATCGTGCTGGTGGCGGGGCTGGGTGTGCAGGGCGATTCGCACGCTGGGGTGCATGTGCGGCACCGGAGCCGGGTGCGGGCCGACCCGACGCAGCCAAACTTGCGCCAGGTGCACCTGATCCACGAGGAGTTGTTCGCCGAGGTCGCAGCCAAGGGGTACGAGGTCGAGCCGGGCAACCTGGGCGAGAACGTGACGACCCGGGGAATCGACCTGCTCGGGCTGCCGGTGGGCACGATCCTGCGCTTCGGGCCGCCGCCGCCAACCGGCGGTGCCGCGAACGGCGCGGCCGGCGGCGGGGACAGCTCGCGCGGCGGCAGTGACGGCTCCCGCGAGGGCGCGGATGGCCCGGGCGGTGGCGGGGACGGCTTCCGTGGCGGCGGGGACGGCCCGCGTGGCGGCGGGGACGGCCCGCGTGGCGGCGGGGACGGTGGGGCTCTGGACGAAGTGCTTGCGGCGGCTGGGGCGGCGACGCTGGATGAGGCGACTGCCCGGGCGGCCTCGGCGGTTCGGGAGGCGGTGGCGCGTGAGGCGCGAGCCGGGGAAGCGCGCGAGGCGGATCCGCGGCCGGCGTTGGTCGTGGCCGGGCTTCGGAACCCGTGTGCGCAAATCAACAAGCTTCGGCCGGGGCTTCTGAAGGAGCTGGTCGACCGGGACGAGCGCGGCAATCCGGTTCGCAAGGGTGGCATCATGACGGTTGTCCTGCGAGGTGGCCCGGTGCGGCCGGGTGACCCGATCACGGTCGAGAGGCCGCCGCTGCCGCACGCGCCTCTCGACCGGGTTTGAGCAAGTGCTGCGGCACCGGCCGCGCGACGCGGCCCGGCGGGTGGCCAACGGCGCGGTGCCGCTGCCGTCCGGCCGGTGGCGACCGGCATCGGGGCGGGCCGGTGTGTGGCCCGCTCGTGCGGGTGTCAAACGGGCTTTGCCGCGGGCGTGGGACGATAGATGACGCCGGTGAGATTGCCGGCGTCCGACGATCCTGACAAGCGACGATCCTGACAAGAACGGAAGACCGTGCCTGGACCGCTCGACCCCGGCGTGAACGTGATCGGTGCCACCAACCCCGGTCGCATCCGCAACTTCTGCATCATCGCCCACATCGACCACGGCAAGTCGACGCTGGCCGACCGCATGCTGCAGATCACCGGGGTGGTCGACCCGCGTCAGATGCGTGCGCAATATCTCGACCGCATGGACATCGAGCGGGAACGCGGCATCACTATCAAGTCGCAGGCCGTCCGCATGCCGTGGACCGTGCGGGCGGGGGGACAGCAGGGCGACACCGCGGTCCTCAACATGATCGACACCCCGGGCCACGTCGACTTCACGTACGAGGTCTCCCGATCCCTCGCCGCCTGTGAAGGCGCCGTCCTGCTGGTCGACGCCGCGCAGGGCATCGAGGCGCAGACCCTCGCCAACCTGTACCTGGCGATGGAGAACGACCTGCACATCATCCCGGTGCTCAACAAGATCGACCTGCCGGCCGCGCAGCCCGAGAAGTACGCCGAAGAGCTGGCCAAGCTGATCGGCGTCGAACCCACCGACGTGCTGCGGGTCTCCGGCAAGACCGGCATCGGCGTCGAACACCTGCTCGACGAGATCGTCCGCCAGTTCCAGCCGCCGGTCGGCGCCGCGGACGCCCCGGCCCGCGCGATGATCTTCGACTCGGTGTACGACGTCTACCGCGGCGTCGTCACGTACGTCCGGGTCATCGACGGCCGCATCGAGGCGCGCGACCGGATCAAGATGATGTCGACCGGCGCCGTGCACGAGCTGCTCGAGATCGGCGTCGTCTCGCCCGAGATGGAAAAGGCCGGCGCGCTCGGCGTGGGCGAGGTCGGCTATCTGATCACCGGCGTGAAGGACGTCCGGCAGTCCCGGGTCGGCGACACCGTGACCGGGAACAACCGCCCGGCCAAGGAGGCCCTGGGCGGCTACAAGGACCCCAAGCCGATGGTCTACTCGGGTCTCTACCCGATCGACGGCTCCGACTACCCGGCCCTGCGGGACGCGCTCGACAAGCTGAAACTCAACGACGCCGCGCTCACCTACGAGCCCGAGACGTCGGCGGCCCTCGGCTTCGGCTTCCGCGTCGGTTATCTCGGCCTGCTCCACCTCGAGATCATCGGTGAGCGGCTGGAACGCGAGTTCAACCTCGACCTCATCTCGACGGCGCCCAACGTGGTCTACCGCGTCTACACCGAGGACGCCGAGGAGCGGGTCGTCACCAACCCGAGCGAGTTTCCCGACGGCAAGATCTCCGAGATCCACGAGCCGGTCGTGCGGGCCACGGTGCTGGTGCCCAACGAGTACGTCGGCGCGGTCATGGAGCTGTGCCAGAGCCGTCGCGGCAGCCTGCTCGGCATGGAATACCTCTCGGCCGAGCGGGTCGAACTGCGCTACACGCTGCCCCTCGCCGAGATCATCTTCGACTTCTTCGACCAGCTGAAGAGCAAGACGAAGGGCTACGCCTCGCTCGACTACGAGCCCTCCGGCGAACAGGTGGCCGACCTCGTCAAGGTCGACATCCTGCTGCACGGGGAGCCGGTCGACGCGTTCAGCGCGATCGTGCACAAGGACAAGGCGTACGCGTACGGGGTCAACATCGCCTCGAAGCTGCAGAAACTCATCCCCAGGCAGCAGTTCGAGGTGCCGATCCAGGCCGCCATCGGCAGCCGCATCATCGCGCGCGAGACCATTCGCGCCATCCGCAAGGACGTGCTCGCCAAGTGCTACGGCGGTGACATCAGCCGTAAGCGCAAGCTGCTCGAGAAGCAGAAGGAGGGCAAGAAGCGGATGAAGATGGTCGGCCGCGTCGAAGTGCCGCAGGAAGCCTTCATCGCCGCCCTGTCGACATCTGACGGCTCAGACTCCAAGGGAGCAAACAAAAAATAAGTCGGTTTGGGTTTTCGACCAGTCGGGAACTCTGGGGCTCGACGGACGCAACAACAGCTTGACCCCCGAGAGGAAAACCCCAATGACTGTCACCGGCATCATCACCGCCCTCATCGTCGGTCTCATCATCGGCGCTTTGGGCCGCCTGGTCGTACCCGGCAAGCAGAACATCCCGATCTGGCTGACCCTGGTCATCGGTGTCGTTGCCGCGCTTCTGGGCACGGTGCTGGCCCGGGCGACCGGTGTCGCCGACACCAAGGGCTTCGACTGGATCGAGCTCCTGTTCCAGGTCGTGCTCGCTGCGATCGGTGTGGCCCTGGTGGCCGGTTACGGCGGCCGTCGTCGCGTCCACCGCTGACGCGACGCGATCGTCGGATCGCTGGAATCACCCGAAGCGCCGGACCATTTGGTCCGGCGCTTCGCCGTATTCACAGCCGGGCCGACTTCAGAGAAAGTCTGGAGCCGAAGTCAGAAGCAGATGTCGTAGCGGGGTGGGTGGTGCGAATCGCTGCTCATTGGTGGACCCTTGTTGTTGCCCGGCCCGTCAGGGCTGGGTGGCATCTGGGCCGTCGGGTCACCGCCCACCGTTGCTGGCCCCGTTTGGT
>NZ_JBVHFW010000029.1:0-92050 GCF_055562135.1 Actinoplanes sp. NPDC021490 | reverse complement strand
CGCGAAATCTTCACCCACATCCACACCGCACTACGACAACACGGACTACTCACCACACCACAGTTATCCACAACTTGACTCACAGGAGCTTCAGGAGCCCCGCTGCCAGCACCCCAAGATCGGCCAAATCAGCGACAATGGCGGTGGGCGGGGGTCCCCCAAGGTAGGGCGGGCCCCTGTGTTCTGCCGGCTGGGCAAATCCTGAAGAGCGGCGCCGCACCGGGCGGTCAGCAGGCCGCGGGGATCACGGACGCAGCATTCGAGCCGCGGTGAACATGGTCAGCGCGGCCACCACACACAGCGCGACGAGGGCATAGAGGATCGTCCGGCCCCCGAGTCCCCAGACGCCGGCGGCGCCCAGAATGGCGCTGATCGCGGTCGCAAAAGTGCCACCGGCGACGAGGGCGGCCCGCGCGACCTGCGGCCGTGGATCGTCGCTCCGCCGGTCGACCGTCGAGTCTCTCGGTTCTGTTTGCAACGTCAGACCTCCTGACGACAGCGGCCGGAGACGCCCGTACCCCTGGCCACGTCGAATGTTTCGAGGACTGTATGTCGCGGGATCTACAAACTTGATCGACTAGCAGGACGCCGTGAAGCCGCAAAGCGGGCAAAGCGCCACACGCTTCGAGGAGCCTGACGCGGGCGCGCGGGTTTCGAGCGCAACCGCTCACGCAGGTCGCCCGGGTGGGGTGAGCGTTCCGGGCGCGCCAGCGCCCTGCTCAGCCCGCCCGGGCCCTCGGCGGGAGCGACGGCCCGTCAGCACCCACCCCGCTACGACATCCGCCTTTGCTGTTTCAGGACGGCCTTTGACGTTTCAGGAGATGCAGGCGCACACGATCAGGGCCGCGCCGAAGTGCGAGGCCGCGCTGACCAGGGCGCCTCCGTGGCGTTCCGGGGTGCAGATGACCTCTCCGAGCTTGCCGGGGGTCATCCAGTCGAGGACCAGGAACGCCAGGCCCATGATGCCGATGCCGAGGAGGCCGAACAGCAGCGTCGACGCCAGGCCCTGGCCGAACGAGTCGTAGGACGTGAAGATCGCGGTGAACACGATGGCGGCGATGCCGAGCTGGTTGGCCGCCAGCAGCAGCGAGGCGTTGGGGTTGCGCTCCACGAAGATGAGGTCGCGCAGCTTGCCCGGCGTGAGCACGTCGATGAGCACGTAGCCCACCGCCATCAACCCGATGCCGACGAGTCCGAACACGATGCTGCGACCAGCACCCTCGAGCAGATCTTCAAGCACGGCGGCCTCTCCCTTGTCGCGCGACGTCAGGTGAGACCGTACAAGACAGGGCCTACGTCTTTACAGCGCGCCCAGGTAACGCTGCCTTTCGTAGGGCGTCACCTCGCGCCGGTACTGCTCCCATTCGGCCGTCTTGTTGCGCAGGAAGAAGTCGAAAACGTGCTCGCCGAGCACCTCGGCGACCAGTTCCGACTTGCTCATGACGTCGATCGCCTCGGACAGGTTTTCCGGGAGCGCCTCGTAGCCGGCGGCCTTGCGCTCGGCCGGGGACAGCGACCAGACGTCGTCCTCGGCGCCCGGGGGCAGCTCGTAGCCCTCCTCGATGCCCTTGAGGCCGGCGCCGAGCAGCACGGCGAAGGCCAGGTAGGGGTTGGTGGCCGAGTCGATCGAGCGGACCTCGACGCGGGCCGAGCTGGGCTTGCCGAACGCGGGCACGCGCACCAGCGCCGACCGGTTGAGGTGACCCCAGCTGACGAACGCGGGCGACTCGGTCACCACGTTGGGCAGCTGCAGCGGGAAGAGCCGCTTGTACGAGTTCACGTACTGGTTCGTGACCGCCGTGTATTCGCGGGCGTGCACCAGCAGGCCGGCGATGAACGAGCGCGCGGTCTTGGACAGCTTCTGCGGGTCGTCGGCGTCGTAGAACGCGTTCCGCTCGCCCTCCATCAGCGAGAGGTGCGTGTGCATGCCGCTGCCGGGCTGGTCGGTGTACGGCTTCGGCATGAAGGTGGCCCGCACGCTCTGGGTCAGCGCGACCTCCTTGACCACGTGCCGGAACGTCATGATGTTGTCGGCCGTGGTCAGCGCGTCCGCGTAGCGCAGGTCGATCTCCTGCTGGCCCGGGGCGACCTCGTGGTGGCTGAACTCGACCGAGATGCCGATCCGCTCGAGGGCGAGCACGGCCTGACGGCGGAAGTCGCGGGCGATCGCGTGGGTGGTGTGGTCGAAGTAGCCGCCGTTGTCGACCGGGATCGGCACCGAGCCGTCGAGCGGCCCGTCCTGCACCAGGAAGAACTCGACCTCGGGGTGGGTGTAGAAAGTGAAGCCCTTTTCGGCCGCCTTGGCCAGCATGCGGCGCAGCACGTGACGCGGGTCGGCCCACGCGGCGCTGCCGTCGGGCAGCAGGATGTCGCAGAACATGCGGGCGCTCTCGCCGCTGGCGCCACCCTCGAACGGGAACACCTGGAACGTCGTCGGGTCGGGCATGGCCACCATGTCGGACTCGAAGACCCGGGCGAAGCCCTCGATCGCCGAGCCGTCGATGCCGATGCCCTCTTCGAAGGCGGACTCTAGCTCGGCCGGGGCGACCGACACGCTCTTGAGCGTGCCCAGCACATCGGTGAACCAGAGCCGGACAAAACGGATGTCGCGCTCCTCCAGAGTACGAAGCACGAACTCCTGCTGTCGGTCCACGTTCACCCCTAGTAGTGATGCCTTGACAAGCCAGTCTTCCCTGGTGCGGTTACGCCGACATTACGCTGGCCCGCCCCCGCTTCGATGCCCTGGGTCACGATAGTCAGGGGTGTGACGACCTCCACTCACCCCTGACCATGATGCCGTGCCGGGTGGGACGATTCGTCCATACCCGGGGACCGCACGGCCTCGAGGGAAGGAGCAGGACGATGACTGAGATCCCGACCCTGTACGGTGGACCGCCCACTCGACGGGTGCGCACGCGCGACCTCATCGCCGCCAAGAGCCGCGGCGACCGCTGGCCGATGCTGACCTCCTACGATCAGTACACGGCGTCGATCTTCGACCAGAACGGCGTTCCCGTGCTGCTTGTCGGCGACTCGGCCGCCAACAACGTCTTCGGCCACGAGACCACCCTGCCGATCACCGTCGACGAGCTGATCCCGCTGGTCCGCGCCGTCGTCCGGGCCACCAAGACCGCCCTCATCGTGGCCGACCTGCCCTTCGGCAGCTACGAGGAAGGCCCGACCCAGGCGCTGCGCACGGCCGTCCGGTTCATGAAGGAAGGCGGCGCCCACGCCGTCAAGCTCGAGGGCGGCCGCCGTGTCGCCGCCCAGATCGAGGCCCTCACCGGCGCCGGCATCCCGGTCATGGGCCACGTCGGCTTCACACCGCAGAGCGAGCACACCCTCGGCGGCTACCGCGTGCAGGGCCGCGACAACGAGGGCGCCCTGGTGCTGTCCGACGCCCGCGCGGTCGCTGACGCCGGCGCGTTCGCCGTGGTGCTCGAGATGGTGCCGGGCGAGGTGGCCAAGACCATCACCAAGGAACTCGAGATCCCGACCGTGGGCATCGGCGCCGGCCCCGACACCGACGCCCAGGTGCTGGTCTGGCAAGACATGGCCGGCCTGCGCACGGGCCGCACGCCCCGTTTCGTCAAGCAGTACGCCGATCTCGCCGGCGCACTTTCCCAGGCCACGCAGCAGTTCGCGGCCGAGGTGCGGGGCGGCGAGTTCCCGGCGGCCGAGCACACCTTCTAGACCTCGAACTGCACCTTGCGGGTGGCCGGGTCGGCGGTGATCAGGCGGGCCTGCACGCGGACGCCCAGCGACATCGAGCCCAGGCAGCGGGCTCGGACGGCCGGCTCGTCGATCGCGACCGTGCCGCCCGGGGGACGGCCCTTCGACGGGTTGTCGAGGTCGACCACGCCCGCCTCGAACAGCTCGCCCACCCGGTGCTGGAGCAGCACGGCCTCGGTCAGGTCGATGGCGCCCCGGTTGGCCGCGCCGGCGAGCCGGTCGGACTCGGACATCGCCTTGGGCAGCCGGGGCAGCGCCGCCCGCGCCCACTCCGGGATCGTCGCGCCGGTGGCCACGGCCAGGCAGACCTCGGTCGCATAGCGGTCGGCCAGACGGCGCAGCGGGGCGGTGACGTGCGCATACGGCGCTCCGACCCCGCCGTGGCCGGTCTGCTCGGGCGGCGTCCCGTCGAACGGCGTGTAGCCCGCGCCGCGCAGCAGGTCGGCGGCCTGATCGAGGAAGGCCGCGCCGCGCGGGCTGGCCGGGTCGACGGCGGCGACGACCGTGCCGACCTGGGCGCCGGACGGCCACAGCACGCCCAGCGACTTCGCGGCGGCCTGCAACTTGATGACGGCCTCGGGCTTGGGGGCGGGCATGGTGCGGAGCAGGCCGACCCCGCCACGCAGCATCAGCTCGGCCGCCGCCATGCCGGTGAGCAGCGAGATCTGCGCGTTGTGTTCCTCGACCGCCAGCGGCGCCCGCAGCACCAGCCGCCAGCCGCCGTCGTGCGGCTCGACCTCCTGCTCGGGCAGCGGCAGGTTGACCGCGCCCCGGTCGGCGGCCCGCTCGGCCAGCAGCGTGCCCAGTTCGACCAGCAGCATCAGCATCTCGGGGGCGGTGCCCGCGTCCACCTGCTGCTGCACGGCCTCGTAGTTGAGTTTGGCCCGGCTGCGCACCCGCGCCCGTTCGAGGGCGATCGCGGCGATCGTGCCGTCCGCGTCGACGTCGATCGTCCACACCACGGCCGACCGGTCGACGTCGGGGAACAGGCTCACCGCGTCCTCGCTGAGCACCGGCGGGTGCAGCGGGATCCGCCCGTCGGGCAGATAGATCGTCTGACCGCGAACCCAGGTCTCGGCCTCGAGAGCACCACCCGGCCGTACGTAGGAGGCGACGTCGGCGATCGCGTAGAGCACCCGATAGCCGCCGCCGGGCCGCCGGCTCAGGTGCATGGCCTGGTCGAGGTCCTTCGACGTGGCCGGGTCGATGGTCACGAACGGCACGTCGGTGCGGTCGGCGGCCGGTGGCGGAGGCGCCGCGGCGGCCGCTTCGGCCTCGGCCAGCGCGTCGGCCGGGAAGTCACCCGGCAGTTTCAATTCCCGCCGCAGGGCGTCGAAGTCGATGCGCGGCGCCCACACCCGTCTGATCGGCACGGGTCATTCCTACCAGTTCCCCGTACGACGAAGGGCCGCGCCCGGCGGCGCGGCCCTTCTTTTCGTGCGGCCGGGTCAGCGCCGGCGCGCGGCGGCCTTGCGGGCCGTCGAGGCGGGCGCGTCCATCATGTCGGCGGCCGGGGTGTTCCCGAGCGCGGCCTGACGGGCGGCGGCCGCGGTGGCCGCCTTGGAGATCCGGGACCGGTTGGTCGACGAGTTCTTGGCGGTCGAGGCCGCCCGCGGCGTGTTGGCCGAGCGGGTGGCCCGGCTGCGGGTCGCGCCGGCCTCGTTGGTGCTGCTGCTCTTGGCCGTCGGCGTGGCCGTGGGCTTGTTGCCGCCCCGGGCCACCACCGGGCTCAGGCCGGCCACCTTGGCCACCGGCGAGCGCGGCGTGGTCTTGGGAGCGGACCCTTCCATCGCCGTACGCCCGGCCGAGCGCGGCGCCGCCGCCTTCTTGGCCGGGGCCGGGGCCGTCTTGGCCGCGCTCTTCGCCGCCGCCTTGGTCGCCGGGGCCTTCTTGGCGGCGGTCCGGCTCGCGGGCGCCTTCTTGGCCGCCGTCTTGGTGGCGGCCGCCTTGGCCGGAGCGGCCTTCTTGGCCGTGGCCGTCTTCTTCGCGGCCGTGCTCTTGGTCGCCGTGCTCTTGGCCGCGGTCTTCTTCGCGGCCGTGGCCGTGGCCTTGGTCGCCGTCGCCTTGGTTCCGGTCGCCTTGGCCCCGGTCGCCTTCGAGGCCGTTGCCTTGGAGGTTGCCTTGGAAGCGGTCGCCTTGGAAGCCGTTGCCTTGGAGGCCGTCGCCTTCGAGGCCGCCTTCTTCGCGGCCGCCGTCGACTGGGCGCTCTTGGCCGCGGTGGCCGCGGCCCGGTTGGCCGCGCCGGCCGTCGCCCGGTTGGCCGCCGCGGTCGCGCGGTCGGTGCCCGTCTTGGCGCTGCCCGCCGCGGCCCGGTTGGCCGAGGCCGTCGTGTTGCGGTTGTAGCCGGCCCGCGCGCTGCCCGCCGCGGCTTTGTTCGCCGACGCCGTCGCCGTCGCGTTGCGCGCCGCCGCACTGCCCGCCGCCGCCTTGTTCGCGGAGGCGGTCGAGTTGCGCGCCGCCGTGGCCGCCGTCGCCGCGGTCGTCGCCTTGGCCGCCTTGGTCGCGGGCGCCTTCTTGGCCGCCGTCCTGGCCGGTCCCGTCGCGGTACCCTTGGCTGGCGCCTTCTTCGTGGCGGTCGCCTTGGCCGTCGCCTTCTTGGCCGCCGCCGCGGTCTTCTTGGCCACAGTCGCGCTAGCCGCCGCCTTCTTGGCGGTCGTGCTCGTCGCGGCGGCCGTCTTCTTGGCCGCCGTCGCCTTCTTGCCCGCGGCAGTGCTCGCCGCCGCGTCCGCCCGGGCCACGGTTGCGCTCGTTGTCCGCTTGGCCGGCGTCGAGGCCGCCGCCGCTGTCCGCTTCGCCGCGGGCTTGCCCGCCGCGGTCGCGCTCTTCGCCGCCGTAGTCTTTGTAGCGGCCTTGGCCGCAGTCGTCCTGGTCGCTGTCGTCATCGCCCCAGCCTTGGTAGCCGCCGTTTTGGTGGAACCGGTGCGGCTGGCCGGAACCCTGGCCACCCCGGTCGCCTTGCCCGCACTGCCGGCCGCCGTCTTCCGAGCGGTGGCCGTCGTAGCCTTCTTGGCAGCCGGAGCCGCCTTCACCGCCGCCGCAGCAGTCGCGGTGGTCCCTTTGACCCCAGCCTTGGCCGCGCGCCCGGCCATCATGGACTGAGTCCCACTCTTGGCGCCCGCCGCCGAAGCCCCGGCCCGCTGCCGAGGCGCCCCGGCCTTACCACCGGCCACCTTGGTCGCGCCCGCCCGCGTCACCGTCTTCGTGGCGGCGGTCTTGGTCGCACCCGCCCGCTTCGCCGCGGTGGCCGTCCCCGTGCCGATCGCCTTGACGGCGGAACCCCTGGCAGCAGCCGTCTTCGAGGCGCTCGCCTTCGTGCCGGCCTTCGTCGCCGTGCCCGCCTTCGCCGCGGTCTTGGCCGCAGCACCGGTCTTGGCCGCAGCACCGGTCTTGGCCGCAACGCCGGTCTTGGCCGCAACGCCGGTCTTGGCCGCAACGCCGGTCTTGGCCGCAACGCCGGTCTTGGCGGTCACCGTCCGGGTCTGGGTCGCGGTTCGGGCGGCGGCGGCGACGGCGCGGGCGGGAGCGGTCGCCGTCGAGGAACCACGGCCGGCGCGCGCGGCGGCGGGCTTCGTGGGCTCGCGCACCGGCGTACGCGAAATGCGGTTTTTGTCCGCTCTAGAGGCAAGACTCGGGGCCTTTTTGGCAGCGGCCATCTGGGGTGTTCCTCCTTGCGAATGACTGCGCGAATTACTGCGGGCTCGTCTCCGCCCGGAGACTGCAACGATCGGTGGTGGTGCGCGGACTCAGGGGGCCGGCGCCGGCGTCAGCGGGCCTCCCCGGTCCAACGAGCGTCCTCGGCATCCCACTCGGCGTTGCGCTTCTCGACAGTCTCGAGAGCTCGCGCGGCTTCGTCGGCCGTGGCGTAGGGGCCGAGGCGATACTGGGCGGGACACACGTCGTCGCCGGTCTCGACCCGATGGTGGCGAAGGCACCAGAAGTAGCCGCCTCCGCCGGGCCCACTGTCGCTCATGCAATCACTCTGCACCTCAAACCGACCATCCGCCACCGATTCGGGCAAAAAGTCCTGATTTTCCACATTGGAGGGTGAGGCGAGGGCAACAAAAACCGCCCCGGCCGGACAGCCGGGGCGGTTCTGGGTTACGCGCGCGAGCTACAGCGAGGCGGCCACCAGCTCGGCGACCTGCACGGCGTTGAGCGCGGCGCCCTTGCGCAGATTGTCGTTCGAGACGAACAGGGCGATGCCGTTCTCCACCGTCTCGTCGGCGCGGATGCGGCCCACGTACGAGGCGTCGCGGCCGGCCGCCTCGAGCGGCGTGGGCACGTCGGACAGCTCGACGCCGGGCGCGGACGCGAGCAGCTCGCGGACCCGCGCGGGCGAAAGGGGCCGGGCGAAGCGGGCGTTGATCTGCAGGGAGTGGCCGGTGAAGACCGGGACGCGGACGCAGGTGCCGGAGACCAGCAGCGACGGGAGATCGAGGATTTTGCGGCTCTCGTTGCGGAGCTTCTGCTCCTCGTCGGTCTCGTCGCGGCCGTCGTCCACGATCGAGCCGGCCAGCGGCAGCACGTTGAAGGCGATCGGCTTGGCGAACGAGCGGGGGGCCGGGAACTCGACGGCCGAGCCGTCGTGGACCAGCTCGGTGGCGCGATCGGCGACCTTCTTCACCTGCTCGTCGAGCTCGCTGACTCCGGCCAGCCCGGCGCCGGAGACGGCCTGATAGGTGGTGGCGACCATCGCGACCAGTCCGGCCTCGTCGTGCAGCGGGCGCAGCACCGGCATCGCGGCCATGGTCGTGCAGTTCGGGTTGGCGATGATGCCCTTGGGGCGGTTGCGGGCCGCGTCCGGGTTGACCTCGCTGACGACCAGCGGGACCTCGGGGTCCATGCGCCAGGCCGACGAGTTGTCGATGACCACGGCGCCGGCCTCGGCCACGCGCGGCGCGAGCTCTTTGGAGCTGCCCTTGCCGGCCGAGAACAGGACGATGTCGAGACCGCTGTAGTCGGCGGTCGACGCGTCCTCGACGGTCACCTCGCCCGGACCCCACGAAAGGGTGCGGCCCGCGCTGCGGGCGGAGGCGAAGAGACGGAGCTGTCCTACCGGGAATTCGCGCTCGGCCAGGATGCGCCGCATGACGCTGCCCACCTGTCCCGTTGCGCCCACAATGCCGATCCTCATGGCGACAAAAGTACGTCCTGAACTGCGTACGGAGAAATCAGTTAACCGACCATGTTTCACATCGCGGGATTCTTGTCCCACATTTGAGGACGGCGGGCGTACGTTGCTGGGCATGGCGACGTACACGCATGGTCATCATGAATCGGTCTTGCGCTCCCACCGCTGGCGCACCGCAGAGAATTCGGCGGCGTACCTCCTGCCGCATCTTTCCTCCGGCGTGACGGTGCTCGACGTCGGTTGCGGACCCGGCACGATCACGGCCGACTTCGCGAGCCTGGTCACACCGGCGAGGGTCACCGCCCTCGAGGTGACCGGGCCCGCGCTCGACCTGGCCCGCGCCGAGATCACCCGGCGCGGTCTGACCAACGTCGACTTCGCGGTCGGCGACGTCCACCGGCTCGACTTTCCCGACGACACCTTCGACGTCGTGCACGCCCACCAGGTGCTGCAGCATCTCGGCGACCCGGTGGCGGCGCTGCGCGAGATGCGCCGGGTCACCAAGCCGGGCGGTCTGATCGCCGTACGGGACAGTGATTATGCGGCCTTTGCGTGGTATCCGCGGTTGCCCGAGCTGGACGAGTGGCTGGCGCTCTACGACAAGGTGGCCCGGGGCAACGGCGGCGAGCCGGACGCGGCGCGGCACCTGCTGGCCTGGGCGCACGCGGCCGGGCTGAGCGACGTCGAGGCCACGTCGAGCACGTGGTGCTTCGCGACGCCGGCCGATCGCGAGTGGTGGGGCGGCATGTGGGCCGAGCGCATCCTGAAGTCGGACATGGCCGCCACCGCCGAGCGCACCGGCGCCGCGACCCGCGACGACCTGACCCGGCTGTCCGGGGCGTGGCGCCGCTGGGCCGACGACCCCGACGGCTGGATGTCGCTGCTGCACGGCGAGCTGATCGCCCGGGTGCCCGGCTAAGCGGCGGGCGGCCCGGGTGCCGGCTAAGCGGCGGGCGGCTTGAACTCCCAGTGCCACGGCTCGCGCGGCACGTTCTCCGAGAAGCCGTACTTTTCCGCGTTCTCGCGCATCCAGGCCTGCGCCTTGGAGTTCAGGTCGAGGTCGGTGGCCATGCCCCAGCCGTGCTCGCTGGTGCCGGGCTTGGCCGCCAGCCCGCCCTGGGAATAGAGCCCCTTGCGCCGGGCCAGATCGACCTGCTCCTCGTACGGGCGGTAGGAGTCGGTGATGCCGATGGTGACGCCGTCGCGCTTGGCGTCGTTGATCATCTGGTTCAGGTTCTGCGCGGCCGGCGCCCACAGTTTGTGCCGGGTGCTGCCGACCTGTTCGAGCGCGTTGGCCGGGATCTTGCCGTTGCCGTACGCGGCCAGCTCGGTCGGGATGCCCTTGCTGTTGAGCGTGTAGGACTTGCCGCTGGTGGACGTCTGCGCGACGGCGCTCTCGAGGGCGCTGGCGAAGCTTCCGCCCTCGGCGCCCGAGGCCGTCTTGGCCGACTGGGCCTGCACGTTGCGGCCCGCCTGTTGCGTCTGCAGCGCGATCATCCGGCTCTGGATGTCGGCGATTCGCGAGTTGATCCTCTCAATCCCCACGCACTCCTGTTCGGCACCCGCGCCGAAACCTGAGCCGCTCGGGCGTGATTCAGCTCGCCAGCGGCAGGTCGATCGTGTGGCCGGTGTGGGCGACCTTGGCTTCCAGGTAGCGCCGGTTGGCCGGGGACGCGTGCACGGCGGTGGGCACGACCTCGCGTACGGAAATGTGGTTCTTGCGGAGCTGGGCGACCTTGTCCGGATTGTTGGTGAGCAGGTCGACGGTGGTGGCGCCGAGCGCGTCCAGCATCTGCGCCGCCGCGGAGTAGTCGCGCTGGTCGTCGCCGTGGCCGAGCGCCCGATTGGCCTGATAGGTGTCGAGCCCGGCATCCTGCAGCGTGTACGTGTCGAGCTTGTTGTAGAGCCCGATGCCACGTCCCTCCTGCCGCAGATAGAGCAGGTAGCCGCCGCGCCCGGCGATCCGCTCGACCGATTCGCGCAGCTGGGGGCCGCAGTCGCAGCGCTGCGATCCGAAGACGTCGCCGGTCAGGCATTCCGAGTGCATGCGTACGAGGGGGAACTCACCGGGCGTGCCGAGGGCGAGGGCCAGATGTTCCTTGCCATCGGACAGGCCGTCGAAGGTGACCATGCCGGCGGTCGTCTCGTAGCCGTCGGCGAAGCGCAGCGGGACGGTGACTCGGGTGCGTACGGGCATGCCCCTGGTGATCGGCAGGGCGAGCCCGCGATCTCAGAGTTTCACCGGTTCCCGTCGTTCCGAACCTTCGAGCCGGTGGCCCAGGTCGAGGTCGACCTCGGAGGTCTGGTTCCGGCGGTTGGGCAGCATGTTGGTGACGAGGACGACGAGCGCGCCGATGCCCGCGTAGAGGACGAGCACGATCAAGGGACCCTGGATGTCGGCCGCCGGGAAGTACAGGTTGTCGCGGACGGCCTGCACACCGGCGCCGGTCGGCAGGTGGGCCCCGAGGTGGCGGCCGAACGCGGGCAGGAACTCGGGCAGGATGCTGGCGCCCGAGATCACCGTGCCCAGCGTGAAGTACATGGCGCCGATCAGGGCGCCGGCCGGTCCGAAGATCGCCACCGCGCCGGCCGTGGAGGCGGTGATGGCCAGCGAGATCAACGAGAAGATCCCGAGCATCTCCCCGCGGTCGGCGGTCGTGCCCACGCCGAACCAGCCCATCGACCACAGCACCGCGGCCGACGACCCGAGGGCGTACAGGGCCAGGATGCTGACGTGCGCGATGCCGCGGCGCCACGATCGGCGCGTACGGGGAATCAGGCGGCCCAGGCCCATCGAGGCGATCGTGCCGCCGAGCGCGAGGGCCTGGGTGAGAAAGCCCAGCGAGACGCCGTTGACGTCGTCGTCGGGCAGCGGCACCACGTCGGTGATCGGCGGCGGGGAGTTGAGCTGCTGAGCCCGCGAGACGGCAATCCGGTCATCCGTCTCGGCCAGCCGGGTCAGCTCGGCCGCGGTCTGCTGCTGCACGACCGAGGTGAACGTGGTGCGCAGCAGGGCCGCGGCGGCGGGGCCGGCGGCCGAGGCCACGTACAGGTGGGGCCGGGTGCCGGTGATGTCGACGCCGCCGTACACGTCGCGCCGCTTGATCGCGATCTCGAGGTCGTCGGCGGTGGCGTAGTCGGTGACCCGGAACTGGCCGCGCTCGGTGAGCAGCCCGGCGACCTGGGTGCGCTCGGCGGCCGGCGACACCAGGCCGACCGGCACGTGATGCGGCTGCGCCTTGTGGCCCATGCCGAGGTAGTAGGCGGTCAGCCCGAGCTGGACGAGCACGCCGATCACGCAGACCGCCAGCGCGAATCGCCGGAACTGCAGCACTGATTCGGCCGGTTGTACGTCTGCCACCGCGGCTCCCCCGTTCGGTCCGATATGTGAAAGTTTTACGGACGAAGGGCAATCGTGAGAGCGTTTCGGGCTAACCGACCTTCTCGTCGATCAGCGCCAGAAGCGCCCGGGCCGCCGCGCTGGGCCGCCGAAGCGCCGGGACGGCCACGCCGAGCGGCCAGTCCAGGTCGGCGCCGGCCACGTCCTTGAGCACCAGTCCCGTACGGTCGTCGGGCACCACGAACGGCGGCAGAATGGCCACCCCGAGACCTTCCCGTACGAAGCTGGCGCCGATGCCGATGTCGGTGACCTCGATCGCCACGTGCCGCTGAACCCCGGCCGCGGCGAACGCCCGGTCGACGATCGTCCGGTTGCCGTAGCCGAGCGGGAAGTCGACGAACGGCTCCCCGGCGAGGTCGGCCACGCGCACCTCGGGCGCCGCGGCCAGCCGGTGCCCCGCGGGCAGCACCAGTTCGAGGCGGCGCGACTCGATCTGGCGTACGCGCAGGCCGGCGGGCGGACGGCCGGGAACCGAGACGATCGCCACGTCGAGTGACCCGTCGGCCAGCCCGTCGAGCAGCCCGTCCGAGCCGCGAGGCGAGACGATGAGCCGCAGTCCGACGTGCGGATGCTCCCGGTGGAACGCGCCCAGCAGGGCGGGCACGTCGATCAGCGGCACCGAGGTCAGGGTGCCGACCCGGACCGTGCCGCGCAGGCCGCCGCGCACCTCGTCGACGGCGTCGCGGGCCTCCCGTACGGCGTCGATGGCCGCCCGGGCCCGCGGCAGCAGCGCCTCGCCCGCGTCGGTCAGCTCGACCCGTTTCGAGGTGCGTTCGAGTAGGCGCGCGCCCACTTCATGCTCCAGCGACTTGATCACGGCCGAGACCCCGGATTGCACGACGTGCAGGCGGGCCGCAGCCCGGGTGAAGTTCCGTTCCTCGGCGACCGCGATGAAGTATTCGAAATGACGCAGTTCCAGCACGATACGTGATTGTAGTCAGCAGTAATCATCGTTGGTGATGATGCTTGTGGCGGCGCACTCTCATGGCATGACTGTTCTTCTGGAGAGGCCGGCCCCCACGAAGGCCTCGACGCGTCACGGGCGTGGTTTCTGGCTGATCGCCGCCGTCTATCTCGTCGCGCTCGCCTTCTCCACCGTGCCCACCCCGCTCTACCCGCTCTACCAGCGCGCGGACGGCTTCTCCGCGTTCACGGTGACGGTCGTCTTCGCGATGTACGCCCTCGGCGTGATCACCAGCCTGGTGCTCGCCGGGCACGTCTCGGACTGGATGGGCCGGCGGCGGATCCTGTACGCCTCGCTCGGCCTGGAGATCGTGGCCGGCGTGCTGTTCCTCACCTGGACGGCGCTGCCCGGCCTGATCGTGGCCCGGTTCCTGACCGGCCTGGGCGTCGGCATGCTGACCGCGACCGCCACCGCCTATCTGCTGGAACTGCACAAGGCGCACCGCCCGGAGGCGAACGGCACGCGCTTCGAGGTCGTCTCGTCGGCCGCCAACCTGGGCGGGCTCGGCGCGGGCACCCTGGTCGCCGGTGCTCTCGCGCAGTTCGTGACCTCTCCCCTGCGTACGCCGTACGTGGTCTTCCTGATCTTGCTGGCACTGAGCGTGGCCGCCGTCGCCGCCGCCCCCGAGACGGTGGAGGCGCCGGTCTCCCGGCCGCGATACCGGCCCCAGGGCGTGCGCATCGCCGGGCGGGACCGGGTCGCCGTGGTCGTCGCCGCCCTCTCGTCGTTCGCCGCGTTCGCCGTGTTCGGGCTGTTCACCTCGCTGGCCCCGAGTTTCGTGGCCGGCGCGCTGCACCACCCGAGCCGCCTGCTGGCCGGGCTGACCGTCTTCGTGGTCTTCGGCGCGGGCGCCGCGACCCAGGCCGTCAGTGGCCGGCTCACCCCGCGGGCCCGGTTCGCCGGCGGGCTGGCGGCGGAGGCCGCCGGGCTGCTGGTGCTCACGGCCGGCATGGAGACCGCGTCGCTCGCGAGTTTCCTGGCCGGCGGAGCGATCGCCGGCGCCGGGGCGGGCATCCTGTTCAAGTCGGCGGTCGGCACGATCGCGGCCGGCGCCCCCGCCGAGAAGCGTGGGGAGAGCCTGGCCGGGCTGTTCCTGATCGCCTACTCGGGCCTGGTCGGGCCGGTGCTCGGTCTGGGCGTGGCCAGCCGGTACGTGGCCTCCACGACCTCGATCCTCTGGTTCAGCGGAATCCTGCTGGTCCTGCTGGGCGGCCTCGCGGTGCTGCGCCGTCGTTAGGCTGGCCCTGTGTCCGACGATCCCCTCGAACTTCAACGACAGGTGTGCTTCGCCCTGTCGGTGGCCTCGCGCAGCGTGGTGGCGCTCTACCGCCCGCTGCTCGAGCCGATGGGCCTGACCCACCCGCAATACCTGGTGATGCTCGCGCTCTGGCAGCACGCCCCGCTCTCGGTGCGCGACATCAGCCGCCTGCTCCAGCTCGACCCGGGCACGCTCTCGCCGCTGCTCAAGAGGCTCGAGACCATCGGGTACGTGGACCGCCAGCGCGACCCCGCCGACGAGCGCAGCCTCGCCGTGACCCTCACCGGCAAGGGCCGGGCCCTGCGGGCGGAGGCCGAGAAGATCCCGCCCGCCATCGTGGCCCGATTGGGCATGCCTATCGCGGAACTGGAGTCGTTGCACGCGGCACTCACTCGGGTGATTGCGGCCACTCACTGATCGATTCCGGAATACCGTAGGGAGGCTGTCCGGGTTGAAATTCTCGGCAGCCCAATTGTCGTGCCAGAACATCGACTGGCCGGAATGCGCAGCGCTCATCCGAAAGGCGCAGAGCGCCGGAAGAGCCATTCGCCACGGATGAGCAGGTCGGTGGCTATGGCGGCGGCCACGGACGCCGGAGTCCGGTGTGGATCATCGATATCGTGTGACACGCCGTGCGTTGACGTGCAAGTTGCACGACTCATAGTGTCGAGGTTGTAACACCGGGTGTTCACGGTCCGGTCTTACGACAGCACCTTCTTCATCGGTCGAGGAGAGCCATCCCATGAGTGTCACGATCGGCATCAACGGATTCGGGCGGATCGGCCGCAGCCTCGCGCGGATAGTCGCCGCGAGCCACGATCCCGGAATCACCATTGCCGCCGTAAACGACCTTGCCTCGACCGAGAAAATGGCCTACGGGCTGCGCCGCGACAGCATTCGCGGCGCATTTCCCGGCACCGTGACCGCCCGCGCCGACCACCTTGTCGTCAACGACCACGCGATCCGCGCGTTCCACCATGAACGGCCCGAACGCATTCCGTGGGCCGACGCCGGGGTCGACGTCGTCATCGAGGCCACCGGCCGGTTCCGGGCCGGCACGCTGGCCCGCACCCACATCACCCACGGCGGCGCCCGCAAGGTCGTGATCAGCGCCTCGGCCGACGAGCCGGACGCGTTCCTCATGTACGGGGCCAACCACACCACGTACGACCCGGCCCGCCACGACGTGGTCTCCCCCGGCTCGTGCGGCGTGAACGCTCTCACCGTGATGGCCAAGGTGCTGCTCGACCGTTTCGGGCTGAGGGGCGTGAACACGTCGGTCGTGCTGGCCACCCAGGGCTGGCAGAAGCCGCAGGACACCTTCAGCGGCACCTCGCGCGACGACCCGCGCCTGGGCCGGGCCACCGGGGAGAGCATCATCCCGCACAACTACGTGGTCGGCGACCTCGTCCGGGTGGCGCTGCCCGAGATCGGCGAGATGCGCTACAGCTACTACTGCGTGCCCACCCCGATCGGGTCGCTGGCCGAGCTGTCCGGGCAGACCGACCGGCCGGTCAGCGTCGAGGAGGTCAACCGGGCCATGGCCGAGGCCGCGGCCGGGACGCTGCGGCGGGTGCTGGCGTACGACCCCGACCCGACCGTGTCGATCGACGTGAAGAACAACCCGGCGTCCTGCCTGTTCGACCCGTCCGGCACGCAGACGACCGCGGACGGCGGGGTCAAGGTGCGCGGGTGGTTCGACAACGAATGGGGCTTCTCGAACCGATTACTCGACATCGCGCGTCTGGTGGGTGAACGTACGCCCGTGACGTCGCGGCAGGTGTCCTGGAGCATCGCCTAGAGTTTGCTCCGATGACTGTTGAGATCGACGACGTACGGGCGGCCGCCTCCCGGCTCGGCGCACGGATCCGGCGCACGCCCGTGATGCGGGCCGGCGACGAGGTCTGGTTCAAGCTCGAGCACACGCAGCACGCCGGCTCGTTCAAGACGCGGGGCATGTTCAACCAGATCCTGGCCGCGGGTCCGCCACCGGCCGCGGGCATCGTGGCCGCGTCCGGCGGAAACGCGGGCCTGGCGGCGGCATACGCGGCGGGCGAACTGGGCCTGCGGGCCGAGGTGTTCGTGCCCACAACCGCACCCGCCGTGAAGGTGGCCAAGCTCGGCAAGCTGGGCGCGCACGTGACGCAGGTGGGCAACGAGTACGCGGAGGCCTACGAAGCCGCCGTGATCCACGCGGCCTCCACCGGCGCGCTGTTCTGCCACGCCTACGACGACGCCAACATGGTGGCCGGCAACGGAACCCTCGGCCTGGAACTGCTCGACCAGATGCCGTCCGGCTTCGACACCGTGCTCGTCGCCGTGGGCGGCGGCGGCCTCATCGCGGGCATGATCGCGGCCCTGCACCCGGCGGCCCGCGTGGTCGCGGTCGAACCCACATCGGCCACGGCGCTGCACTCCGCGTTGCGCGCCGGCCACCCGGTCGACGTCCCCGTCTCGGGCGTGGCCGCCGACTCACTGGGCGCCCGCCGGGTGGGGTCGATCGCTTTCGAGCTGGCCGCGGCCGCCTCGACCCCCGCGCTGCTGGTCGACGACCAGGCCATCGTGGACGCCCGCCGCCGCCTCTGGGACGACTACCGCCAGGCCGTCGAACACGGCACGGCGGCGGCCTATGCGGCCCTGACGTCGGGCGCTTACGTTCCCGCCGCCGGCGAGCGGGTCGTGGTGCTGCTGTGCGGAGCGAACACAAACCCGGCCGACCTGACGTAGAGCCGATTGCTCCGGGTCCGGCTGTCGCCGTCGTGCCGACCTACTTGCTTCGTGTTCGGACGGCCGGAGTCTGGGAGCATGCCCGGATGCTGGCTTCGGTTGAACTCGTGCACTCGGTGGTTACTGCTCTTCGGGCGGGGGACGACACGGAGGCCCAGCATCGGTCGCTCGTGCTCGAATGGCTGAGCGGCACCGACGACGTCTTTCGGCGGGTCAAGCCGGCCATCCCCGATCAACACCTGGTCTCGTACGTGGTGCCGGTTGATCCTCGGGACGGCGCGATTCTGCTGGTTGACCATGTGAACGCCGGGCTCTGGCTGCCGCCGGGTGGGCATGTCGAACCGGATGAGGATCCGTGGCTGACGGCCGTACGGGAGATCGATGAGGAGCTGGGGCTCGACGGCGCGGGGGTGTCGAAGGAGCCGGCGTTCCTCACGGTCACCCGCACCGTGGGGATCGACTCGGGGCACACCGATGTCAGCCTCTGGTACGTGTTGCCGTGCGACCGCGACCAGGCGCTCGCTGTGGATGCGGTCGAGTTCCGGGGCGTGCGCTGGTGGTCGCGGGACGATCTTGCGGCGGCTGATCCGGGGCGGTTCGACCCGCACTTCTCGCGCTTCCTACGGAAGATTTCGGACTAATACGACACGGTTTAAATGTCGGATTAGGGGATTGCGTCCGGTAATACTGGCCCGATGACCGCTGCCGTGCACCCGCCGAACACTGCCGCCGTGCACCCGCCGGGTACTGCCGCCGTGCATCCGTCGACGGCCGCCGGTGATGTGTCGCCCGCACTGGCCAAGGCGACCTGGACCGACGCGGACTACGCCGCGATGGGCTGGCACGACTGCCGGATCCACGGCGTCAGCCTGGCCGAGCACAGCGACGGCTCGCTCCCGCAGGTGCGGCTGTTGATCGACCTCGACTACATCGTGCGCTGGGCCGAGCCGGTCGAACCCGACCGGCACCTCACCTTCTGGATCTCCCCGGCCACCCTCGTGTTCGAGGGCGCGTGGGGCATCTGCGGCGAGTTCGGCCCGCTGTACGAGCAGTTGGAGATCGCCGACATCCACCGGCTCGACCCGTCGGACGAGCACCCCGAGCCGTCGTGGCACGTCGAGGGGCACAACTTCGGCTTCCACCTGCGCGCCCGGGGCTTCCGTCAGCATCTGCGGAGCGCGCCCCGGCTCGTACACCGGAAGGTCTTGACCTCGGACGAACGCGGCGGGGTCAGCTTCGAGGAGCGCTCCTTCCAGCCAGGCTGAGACGCTCGATCGCGATCTCGGCCACCTCGTCGGGCGACAGATCCGTGTTGTCGACGCGCAGATAGTCGTCGCGGCCCTCGAACTCCGTCGTCGAGTTCAGCTTGTACGTCTCGTCGACCTCGATCAGGTGCAACCGCGAGCGGTCGAGGTCACGCTTCGAAGCCTTCTCGGCCAGCCTGTCCTCGCCCGCGTTGCGTTTCAGCCGGGCCTCCTGCGAGGCCTCGAGCTCCAGGAACAGCACCCGCCCGCCCCGCTTGACGAAGGGCTCGGCATAGCCCGACACGGCCGCCGCGTCACTGGGATGATCAAAGGCCCAGACGTACGTGAACACGAGCCCCGGCAGGTCACTGGCCGCCACTTCCTCGAGGACGGCCCCGCGGAAGCTCTCGACCAGGCGTTGGAACGGCGGCGTGCCGAAGTCGAAGAACCGCAGCACCGGCTCGATCGACAAGTGGTTGTGAAACACGCGGAACCCGGTGCGCGCCGCGATCGCGTTGCCCACCGTCATCTTGCCCACGGCTGGGGGCCCGATGACGAACAGCAGGGTCGGCGCGGTGCGAGTCATGCGCGGAGCGTAGCGGGATCGGCTCGGGCCGTGCTCCCGATTTTCCGGGCCCTGTGGATAACTCTGCATTGTGGATAGCCGAGGAGGCCGGCCCCGGATCGCGTACGGTCACGCCACGCGTCAGCTCAGCGCGCGATACAGAAGAAGGAGGCCGATCGCGGTGCCGAAGGTGACGATGATGATGCGAAGCACGTGGGACGGCAGGCGCCGGGCGAGCTTGGCGCCGACATATCCGCCGATCACCGTGGCGGGGGCCAGGATCGCGACGGCGGTCCAGTTGACGGGGGCGAAAAATGCGAAGACCAGCAGCGTGACCAGGCCGACGACCGCCGACAAGACGTTCTTGAGGGCGTTGATGCGGTTCAGCGGCTCGTCGAGGATCAGGGCCAGCGCCGCGACGTACATGACGCCCAGGGCGGCCCCGAAGTAACCGCCGTAGATCGCGCCGACGAAGACGACGACCTGCAGCGAGACGGCCGCGCGGCGTGGGGACATGGCGCGCGGATGCCCGACCAGTCCGCGCAGCCGCTGCTGGAAGGCCAGCGTCGCGGCCGCCCCGAGGACGAGGAACGGCACGATCAGCTCGAACGCGCGGGCGGGCGTGAACAGCAGCAGCGCGCATCCGCCGATCGCGCCCAGCACACATGCGGGCAGGATCGCGGTCACCCGGGCGCGCTGGCCCGCGAGGTCCGCTCGGCTGCCGGCGACGCTGGAGACGTACCCGGGAAAGACGGAAATGGAATTGGTGACGTTGGCCGCCACCGAGGGCAGCCCGGTAGCGATCAAGCTGGGAAAAGTGATCAGTGACCCGCCGCCGGCGACGGCGTTGACGGCCCCGGCCGCGAGACCGGCCACGACCAGCAGGAGGATATGCGCGAGATCCATGGTGAGGTCGAATCTACGGCCTCGTAGAATGGACGGGCGACGGACGAGTCGGCCAGGCGGTCGCGTCGGTTCCCTTCGGGGTGCCGCCGAGGAACGTCCGGACTCCGCAGAGCAGGGTGGTTGTTAACGGCAACCCGGGGTGACCCGCGGGACAGTGCCACAGAGAACAGACCGCCGGCCCGTACGGGCTGGTAAGGGTGAAACGGTGAGGTAAGAGCTCACCAGCACCCCGGGCGACCGGGGTGGCTAGGTAAACCCCACCCGGAGCAAGGCCAAGTAAGGCCGCTCACCGCAAGGCGAGCGGCCGGCGCAGGCGTTCGAGGGCTGCTCGCCCGAGCCTGCGGGTAGGCCGCAAGAGCCGAGCCGGCAACGGCCGGCCGAGATGGATGACCGCCCACGGCGACGCAAGTCGCCGGGACAGAATCCGGCGTACAGGCTGACTCGTCCGTCGCCCACCTGTTGGAGAGTGAGACACAGGTCCGGTCAGAGCCGTTTGGCGTAGTCAGGAGTCGGGGTCGGGGTTGTTCGGCACGCGCGGCAGCAAGAACGTACGAGATCTGGTCCACCGCTTCGGCTGGAGGCCGCGCGGGCGAAGGAACGCCATGATCTCCTGAGTGGCGTACACGCCCAGCGCTGCGGCCAAGCCGGCAACGAGGGGCTCGACCGCATCTGCCCAAGTCACCATGACCACTCCCCTCTTACCGCCCTCTGCCACGAGTCCTTTCGGTTGAGGGACGGCAATCCTGAGCGCGACTTCGGAAAGCGCTTTCGCGGACTCGGGCTCAGCCCTTGAGGCCGGTGTGGGCCAGGCCCTCGATGAACTGACGCTGGGCTATGACGAAGACGATCAGCACTGGGATGGCTGTCATCGAAGCGGCCGACAGTTGGACGTTCCAGAGCTGGCCCTGGTAGGCGTCGGTGAACTGGGTCAAGGCCTGGGGCAAGGTGTATTTCGTCTGGGTCGAAATGTAGACGACCGGCTCCAGGTAGAGGTTCCAGCTGTGCAGGAACGTGAAGATGGCTACCGCGCCCAAAGCGGGGCGGGCCAGGGGTAAGGCTATTCGGCGGAAGATTGCGGGGCGGCCCAGGCCGTCCATTCGGGCGGCCTCCTCCAGTTCGACCGGCAAAGTAATGAAGAACTGGCGCATGATGAAAGTGGCCAGGACGCTGGGCGGGCCGAGCATGGGGACCAGGATCAGGGGCCAGTGGGTGTCGACCAGGCCCAGGCTGTTGAAGATGCGGAACAGCGGGACGATGGTGACTTCGCTGGGGATCAGCAGGCCGACCAGGACCAGCAGGAATAGGGCGTTCTGGCCGCGGAAACGGATTCGGGCGAAGGCGTATCCGGCCATGGACGCCACGATCAGGGTTCCCACCGTTACTACGACCGCTATGTAGGCGCTGTTCCAATACTGCTGGGCGAACGGCTGCAGGGTGAAGACCTGGCGCCACGGTTCCAGGGTCCAGTTGGTCGGGAGCAGTGACGGGGAGAAGATCTCGGCGTTCGGCTTGAACGAGCTCGTGATCATCCACCAGGTGGGGAACACGAAGGGTACGCAGAGGACGAGCAGGGTCCCGTACAGGAAAAGCTTTGTTCTAGTGCTCATGGAACACCCACCTCTTGCGCATTTGCCACTGCAGAACGGTCAGGGCCAGCACGATCAGGAACAGCAGGACGGAAAGCGTGGCGCCGTAGCCGAAGGCGTGGAACTGGAATGCCTGCTGGTACAGGTAATAGACGAGGACCGTGGTCGAGGTGCCGGGGCCGCCCTGGGTGAGGACGCTGATCTGGGCGAAGACCTGCAGGGAGCCGACCACGGTGATGATCGATGTGAGCAGGATAGTGGGGCTGATCAGGGGCAGCGTGATGCTGCGGAAGATGCGCCACGGGCCGGCGCCGTCGGTGCGGGCGGCCTCGTAGAGCTCCTGGGGCACGCCCTGCAGGGCGGCCAGGAACAGGACCATGTTGAGGCCCACGTTCTTGAAGACCTGGACGATGACGACCGCGGCCATGGCGGTGCCGCCGGAGCGCAGCCAGTTGGGGCCGTCGATGCCGGCCGCGTCGAGCAGGCCGTTGATGCCGCCGTTGTCCTGCAGCAGGAAGCCCCACACGATCGTCCAGGCGAGCAGCGACACGACGACCGGCGAGAAGAACAGCACCCGGAAGACGGTGGTGCCGCGCAGTTTCTGGTTGAGCAGGACGGCCAGCAGCAGGGCCAGGGCCAGGTTGAACACGACCAGGCCGATGGAGAAGAACGCCGTCGCGCGCAGCACGGCCGGCACGTTGGGGTCGTCGGCCAGCTTCCGATAGTTCTCGGCGCCGACGAAGGTGAAGGTGTCGGCGAGAACGTTCCACTCGTGCAGGCTGTACCAGACCACCAGCACCAGCGGCAGGAACACGAACGCCAGCGAGCCGAGCAGGGCGGGCGTGATGAACACGTACGCGGTCAGTTGGTCACGCCGCCGGGTGGTCCAGAAGGAGCGGCGTCGCGGTGGGGCGGACCGGGCCTGCGCGGCCCGGTCCATCGTGACGGTCATTTGGCGAGCAGCGGGTTGATGGCCGTGCACACACCCTTCAGCACGCCCGGAACGTCCGCGCCGGGCTTCCACAGAGGATCCAGAGCCGCCCGTACGGCCTGGTTGATCTCCGCGCTTCCGGTGTGGCTGGGCTTGACGACGCCGTCCGCGATCCCGTCGATGACCACGTTCTGCAGCTGGTCGGGCTTGAGCAGCGGGTTGGCCGTGGCCAGGGTCTCGGCGTTGAGCTGGGACTGCCGCGGCGGCGGGAAGAACTGGGCCAGCTTCTCGCTGTTGGCGGGGCTGGTGAAGAACTTGACGAACTCGGCGGCCGCGGCGGCGTTCTTGCCCTTCTTCATGACGCCGAGACCGCCCTGGCCGATCACCGAATACTCCCCCGACGGACCGGCCGGCAGCGGAACGATCGTCCAGCCGAAGCCGTCCTCCTTGAGCAGCGACGCCCGGGAGATCTGCGCGATCGTCATCGCCGACTCGCCCGCGAAGAAGTCGGCGGCCACGCCGGGAGCGGGCAGCGCCTTGTCGGTGAAGATCGCCTTGTGCAGGAACGTCATCGCGCCGGTCATCGGCGGCTGGTCGAAGCCGCAGGTCTTGCCGTCGGCGGTCCAGGCCTCGGCGCCCCAGCCGCGGAACACGGTGGCCAGGTTCGTCCAGTCCTTGTAGTCGAAGTCGCGGATCACCAGGCCCTGTTTGCCGGTTTTGCGGGCCACCGACGAGGCGGCGGCGGCCGCGTTCTCCCAGGTCCATTCCTTCGGCAGCGCGACGCCGGCCTGCTTGAGCAGGTCGGTGTTGACGAAAACCCCGAACGGCGAGGTCGAGAACGGGTACGCCATGAGCTTGCCGTCCTGCTTCCACAGCGCGGTCGCCGCGGGGGCCAGGTCGGCCGCGTTCTCGATGCTGTCGTCCAGCGGGTTCAGCGCGCCGGACGCCACAAAGTCGGGCGCCGACCCCTCGAGGATCCACGCGATGTCGGGCGCGTTGCCGCCGGCGATCTGGGTGGTGACCGTGGTCGTGTAGTTGTCGAGCGGCAGGGCGTCGAACTTGACCGTGACGTCGGGGTGGGTCGTCTTGTATTCGGCCGCGATCGAGTCGAACAGCTGCACGTGGGCCGGGTTGGACGACCAGGTGGTCATGCGCAAGGTGATCGGGCCGTCCGATCCCGCGTCGCCGCCCCCACCGCAGGCGGTGAGCGAGCCGAGCAGGGCGACCGTAGCTATTCCGGAGAGAAGACTTCTCACGACGAAGGTGCTCCTTTCTCTATCAATAACCGCTGATGTCGGGCCAGCGCAGCTCGACGCCGTCGGCGCTCAGGTGGTTCTGGAATTCGGCGAGCAGTTCCGGGGTGTTGCGGACGGCCCGCGGCGAGACGGCGCGGTCGAGGCAGAACGCGGCCAGCGCGCCGGCCACCTCGCCCGCGTTCCACTCGACCGGATGCAGCCGGTACGAGCCGTTGGTGATGTGCGTGGTGCCGATGTTCTTGCCGGCGGGCAGCAGGTTCTCCATGCGCTGCGGGATCAGGGCCCCGAGCGGGATCTCGAACGGGCAACTGGCGACGTCGATGTAGTTGTCGCCGCCGGTCGACGGGTGCAGGTCGATGCGATACATGCCGACACCGATCGAATCCCCGTACGAGACAGCGCCCTTGTCGCCTCTGACCTGCAACGACAGATCCTGTTCGAGGACCGTGCGCTCGGCCCGGATGCGACGGCCCTCCCGCACGTACGGGGCCATCGCGAGGCCGTCGGCACTGCCGGTGACGTCGCCGCGCAGGCGGAGCCCCGGCCACCCCGTGCCCCCGTCCGGACGCGGCGCCTCGGTCTGCAGCCAGAAGAGCACCGAGTACGACAGCTCGCGGGCGTTCCTCTCGACCTGCGCGGGGTCGGGCACATCGACGTACGGCTGCTCGAAGTAGTCGATCATCGGCCAGTTCACCAGGCAGATGTCGCTCGGATAAAAGCCGTCGGTGAAGTTGCGGCGCGCGGCGATCCGCCGGAACGTCCACAGGTTGCCGTCGCCCGGGTTGACGCGCTGGTCGGCGTCGACGAGCCACGGGTCGTCGTCCGGGTTCGGGGTGAACGACCGCGTCGAGAGCTGCAGCGTGCGGGGGTTGGGCGTCTGCCACGACAGCATCCGCGCGCCCCAGAACGGCGGCTGATAATCGCGCCAGAACCCGTACGCGGAAGGCTTGTCGATGGTGTGATCGCCGTCGACGTGCTCCACCGCGAAACACACCGACAGCGCCTGCATGTTGGCCGGGTCGGCGGTCTCCGGGGCGCTGGGCTCGCCGGTCTCGGCCTGCGACTCGGCGCCGGTCACGTATTCGGTGCCGGTCAGCGGCAGCAGGTCGCCGGTCTCGGTCGCGTCCAGGATGTATGGCGCGGACAGCACGAGTTCGTCGCCGTAGTGGCGGACCGTGACGGCCGTGACCCGGTCACCGTCGGTTTCGGCGGCCACCGGCACAGCGGGTTGCAGCACGGTCAGCCGGCCCGACCCACGGTAGGGGGCGAGCATCGCGTCGATCACGGCCACGGCGACCCGCGGCTCGTGGCAGAGCCGGCTTACGTGCCCGGCGCCGGGGTTGAGGTCGCGGGTGCGGCGGGCCCGGTCGGTGAGCGGATAGTGGGCGCGGTAGTAGTCACGAATGCCGTCGCGCAGCGCCCGGTAGCTGGCGGTGACACCGAACCGTTCCACCCAGCTGTGCTCGTCGGGGGGCACGGCCTGGCTGGTCAGCTGGCCGCCGAGCCACGCGTACTCCTCGGTCAGCAGCACCTTCCGCCCGGCCCGGAGCGCGGCCAGGGCCGCCGCCACTCCGCCCAGACCGCCGCCGATGACCAGCACATCCGCATGCATCTCACGCATGGGCCACCGCCAGGGTCGCGCCGGAGACGGGCTCGCAGGGCAGCAGCCGCTGCCGGTTACCCTCCGTGCCCTCCAGGATCGCCGACAGCACCTCGACGGCCTGCCAGCCCATCGCGCGCCGCGGGATGCGGTAACCACTGAAGTCGAGATCCGTGCTGGCCGGCCGGGTGGGGTCACCCAGAGCCACAAAGGACAGGTCATCCGGTACGCGGAGACCCCGCCGGGCGGCCTCGTCGGCGAGCAGGGCGCCGTCCGCGAACTCCTCGGCGAAGACCGCCGTGCACCGCGCCTCGAGAACCTGATCAAGAGTGGATTTGCCGTTTTTGATATGCACGCCGGTGATGCCTGCCTCCTGGGTTGCTGTCGTGAAGCCGCGGAAGCGGTCGGCGTGCGACTCGGGGCCGCCGCCCTCTCCCACGTACGCGATCCGGCGATGACCGAGCCCGGCGGCCCGGCGGACCTGAGCCGCGGTGGCCGTCGGATAGTCGGCGCCGACGTAGGGAACCGGGCCGCCGGCGTCGTCGCGACGGCCCACGCTGACGAACGGCTGCCCCTCGGCGATCAGCCGGGACAGCTCGGCGGGGTCGAGCCAGCGGCCGAGCAGTATGCAGCCGTCGGCCAGCCGTAGCCGGTTGTCCTGCGAAAATATCCGCCGCCGGCCGTCGATGACGGGGGCGCTGGTGAACAGCAGCAGGTCGCAACCGATGCTCTCGGCGCACTCCTCGATGCCGACCAGGAACGGGTGGTAGAAGTCGCCCAGCCCGGCCGGGAACACCGGCTCGTAGGTGAAGACGCCGAGGAAGCGGTTGCGCTGGGCGGCCAGGCGGCGGGCGATCGGGTCGGCGACATAGCCCGTACGCCGGATGGCCGCGAGCACCCGCTCCCGGGTCTCGGGCGCGATCCGGACGGCGGCGTCGTCGCGCTCGTTGAGCACGATCGAGACGGTCGTCTGGCTGACGCCGGTCATCCGCGCGATGTCCTGCTGCGTCACCCGACCGTTGCTGGATGGCACGTCGGAGTCTCCTCTGTTACGCCGCTAATACGCATTAACAAACGTGGACCGATCGTCGGGCACGAGATCGCCGGCCGTCAAGGAAATGCCTGGACTAATAGGTATTAGCACCTTGACCGGGGTTGTTAACGAGCGTGAAACTTCGAGGCATCCCCGCTCCCCCGGCTCTGGAGGCCGCCCCATGGACAGACGCTCACTGCTTCGAGGTTTCGCCGGCGTGGCCGGAGTGGCCGGGCTCGGCGCCGCGCCGGGCGCGGCCCGGGCGGCCGGACCGGCGGGCATGCCGACTTACACGTATCTGCGCGACGCGCTCAAGACGCCGCTGCGCTACAACCCGACCGGCGAGTTCATCTTCCCGTGCATCCGCGGCGTCTACGACAAGATCAGCGGCGCCCGCAGCCGCTACTACCTGTACTACGCGCCGCACGAGAAGCCGGGCGGCATCTGCGTCGCCGGGGCCGACTCGCTCGACGGGCCGTTCTCCGAATACTCGAACAACCCGGTGATCGACAACGTGCTGCCCAGCACCACCGTCTCGCACGTGTCGTCGCCCCACGTGACCTGGGACGCGGCCACCCGGCAGTTCTTCCTCTACTTCCACGGCGAGAACACCACGACCCGGGTGGCCCGATCGGCCGACGGGCTCACCTTCCGCGACGAGACCCCGATCTTGAGTACGCGTCTCGTGCCCGGCCTGACCGAGACCTCGTACGCCCGGGTCTTCGAGCACACGCTGCCGGGGCGGGGCAACAGATACACGATGGTCTACATGGGCGTGCTCGGCGGCCGGCGGCGCATCTATCACGGCTGGTCGCCGAACGGCTGGGACGGCTGGCAGTTCGCGCAGACGGCCCTGGTCAACCCCGAGCCGGACGGGCTGACCGACATCTCGGGACCGTCGCTGGTGTTCCGCAACGGCACGGTCTACGTCGCCTACCACGGCAACGACGGCCGGATGCGGATCACCGAGGTGGGGCCGGGCCTCGACCGGGAGAACCACCTGGGCGTGTTCTACACCCCCGCGGCCTCGGACAACGGCCGCGCGGCAGCACCGTCGTTCGGCACCGACGGCGGGTCGCAGTACATGTTCTACGAGGCCGGGCCGCGCCTGAACGCCCGCATCTGCATCGCCCGCGCCGCCTGACCGCATTGCCCGGCGGCGCTACCGTCGGGCCCATGGCTCCCGTTTCGTACCCGCGCGCCCTCACGATGGCCGCCCTGCAAGCAGTCCTGAGCGGAAGCTGGATCGCCGCCGGCGAGCTGTCCCCGGCCCGTCGGCGGCTGACCCGCCTCGGCGCGGTGGCGGTGGTGAGCGGAATCGGGTACGTGGTCTCGCCGCCGTCGTCGTCCGACTCCTCGGACTCGCCGGTCACGCTGCGGCTGGTCGCCCCGGGCTCCGCGAACGCGCTGGGCTCCGCGGCCCCGGACCTCGCGGGCTCGCCGGGCACCAATCACCGGGCGGCCGCGGACACGTCGGGCAACGCCGCGGGCACGACCAGCGACGCGGGCGCGACCAGCGACGCGGGCGCGACCAGCGACGCGAGCGCGGCCAACGACGCGGGCACGGCCAACGACGCGGGCCGGGCTGGCGGCGGGGCCGCCGTGACCGGCGACGCGAGCGCGACCAGTGCCGCGGCAGATCCGGCCGGCCATGCGGGCACCGCCGAAAGCGCAGCGCCCGATTCGCCTGACGCGTCCGGTCAGCCCTCGGCCGGGGACGAGCTCGAGGTGTCGTTCGACAAGCGCAAGGCCATCGCGGGCGTGGCCCTCGTCGCGCTGTCGACCGCGGCGATCGTCGGGCGTCGCCGACTGGAGAAGCGGTGGCTGGCCCGCCTCACCCGCGACGGCCACCCCCATCCGACCCGCGGCCTCGCCGTACGGATGGCGGCCGTGGAATTCGCGGCCCAGTTCGCACTGCAGCTCTCCGACCGCCGCCGATCCCGCTCCTGAGCGAAGCGACCAACGCCGGACCGACCAGCGCGCGACCGATCAGCGCCCGGGTCGAACAGCGCCCGAACCGACCAGCGCCCGGGTCGAGCAGCGTCCGAACCCACCGGCGTCCGAACCGACCAGCGCCGGGACCGACCAGCGCCCCGGACCGCTCCTACGCGGCCCGCTCGTCACCCCTCTCGGCCCGTTCGCCCGCCGCGACGGCCAGGCGAACCATGCGTTTCTCCCACAGGCGCCGCAACTCGTGCTTCCAACCGGCCGGTGGGGGCCACGGCACGCCCCACTCGAACAGGGTCTCGCGCGTCCAGCCGCCCCGCCGCGTGCGCGAGGCCTCGACCGTGGTCGGCGCGATGTCGTCACGCAACGGGGGTCCTTGGTAGATCATGTGAGCTCCTCGCCGGGATGAGGTTCGAGCGAATTCTGCTCGTCCCGGCGCTCGCCGGCAGTGCCCAAATCGCAGCCTGTGGACAACCCGGCGGGCTGTGGACAGAGCGTCACGTCCGTCGATCATGTGGTAGGGCGGACGGCCCGGTCATTGTGGACGGCCGGACGCTGACGAGCGCGGCCCGGCTGGTCAGACTTGACGTATGACGGAATCCCGGCGGCCCTGGTGGCACATGGCCGGCACGGCCAAGCAGGGGTTCATTCTCGGCGGCTTCTGGGGCTTCCTCGCCGTCGTTCAAGCGGTGGTGCTCGTGGCCGGCGACGGCGGGCGGCTCAGCATCGTTTTCGGGTCGGGGGCGGCCCTGCTCGCGGCCGGTTATCTGGCGACGGCGATCTCGCTGCGGCAGCGTTGAGCTCGGTGGCCGGCCGGGAGATGATCAGCGGGTGGACGACGCTCAGCGCAGCACGGAGACATTGACGCGTAACGTCATCGAGAACTGGGGCGCGGACGGCGAGCGCTGGCTTTCCGAACTGCCCGCGCTGGTCGACGAGGTCGCGACCGCTTGGGGCGTACGGGTTCTGAAGACCTATCCGATGACTTTCCACTGGGTCGCCGCCGCCGTGTGTGAGGACGGCACCGAAGCGGTTCTGAAACTCGGCGTACCGGATGGGCATCTCGGCTCCGAGGCCGAAGCGCTGCGGGTTTTCGATGGCGAGGGTGCCGTACGGCTGCTGGCCGAGAATGCCGCGAAGGGCGCCCTTCTGGTCGAGCGCGCCGATCCGGGGACGCCGTTGACGGTCGCGGACGAGGCCGCCCTGGTCGAGGTCGGTCACCGGCTTCACCGCGTACGGGCGGGACGGAATCTGCCGCATCTGCGCGAGCTCCGCGGGAGTTTCGAACGGTATCGCGAAGGGCCTGTTCCGCGGCGCATGGTGGATCGGGCGGCCGAACTGTTCGACGACCTGTGCGCCAGTGCGCCGCGGGAAACGGTTCTGCACGGCGACCTGCACCACGGCAATGTGCTGCGCGGCCGCGACGGGGAATGGCTGGCCATCGACCCGCACGGATGGTTCGGGGATCCGGGGTACGACGGCGGCGCGATGCTCTACAACCCGGATCCGGAACGGCGCGACCCGGAACTTCTCGAGCTCGTTCCGCGGCGGATCGAGATGCTCACCGCGTACGAGAAAAAGGAAAGGGTCATCGCCTGGGGTTATGTCATGGGCGTACTCGCCGAATTGTGGACGGTGGAGGCGTCGGGCCAGGTCCGCAGCCGGGCGCTCGACGTGGCGCGCCGGCTGGAGCCGATGCTCGATTAGCGTCGCAGAACGGACGCGCCCAGCGTCATGACGACCATCAGCCCGACAATGACGCCGAACGATACGGTCAGCGACGACACGTGCGCGATTCCGCCGATGATTCCGGGGGCGATCAGACCGCTCCCGTACGCAATTCCGGCCACCCCAGCAATGCTGCGCCCCGGATGTTCGCTGCTGCGCCCGGCCGCGGCGAAAACCAGCGGCACCACCACCGCGATCCCGATGCCGAGCAGGCCGAACCCGGCGATGACCAGCACGACGTGGTCGAGCAGCACGACCATGAGCGCGCCCGCCGTGGCGAACGCGCCGCTGATCCGGACCGTCGTGACCGGCCCGAGTTTCTGCACGACCCGATCCCCGCCGAACCGCGCGACCGCCATGCACACCGAGAAGATCGATACGGTGGCGGCGGCGGTCGCGGCGGGGTGATGCAGCAGGTCACGGACGTAGACGGCGGCCCAGTCGAGGCTGGCGCCCTCGGCGAAGACGGCGCACAGCCCGATCAGGCCGATCGGCAGCACGGCCTTGCTGGGCAGGGCGAACGCCGGGGGCTCCTCGAGGCTGGGGGCGGGCCGGTGCGGCACGATCCACAGCGACGCAACCAGCACCACGACGGCCAGCACAGCGACCGTGATCGCGAAGTGGACCGGCGCACCCAGGCCCGCACGGGCGGCGAAAACCGCGATGGCCGAGCCGCCCAGACCGCCGACGCTCCACCAGCCGTGGAACCCGGACATGACGGACCGTCCGTACCGCTCCTCGACCAGGACGGCGTGCGCGTTCATGGCCACGTCGGCCAGTCCGGCGGTCGCCCCGTAGATCACCAGCGAGGCGCAGAGCAGCCACAACGAGGTGGGCAGCGACGGCAGCATCAGCGCGGCGACCCAGGCGAGCATCAGGACGCGTACGAGGGAACGAAGGTCGAACCGGTGCACGAGCCGCCCGGACAGCGGCATCGCGAGCAGCGCCCCCACCCCGGGCATGAGAAGCGCGATCCCCAGCCCGCCGGGCCCGACCCCCACATGGTCGGCAATCCACGGCACCCGCGCCGCAAAGGTCCCGGTCACGGCCCCGTGAGCCGCGAACACCGCCGACGTGGCCACGCGGGCCCGGCGCAGCCCCACAACCTCAGTACTGATCACGTTCCTGACAGTAAGCGACGCTCAACACCAGCGTCGGCTGACCACCGGCGCCGGCGATGAAATTCGGCAACTGTCCACTCACGACAAGCTGTTGGCTGCGCTTTTCCGGGTCGGGTCACATGGGGGCTTCGGAGGGTGGCCGACGGGTTGGAGAAATACGGCCGGTGGGGTCGCGTACGGGTGGGAATGTCGGTTGAATGACTGGAGGCCGGTTAGTGATGGGAATGGGGGCGTTGTGCCGCTTCGGAGGCGTAAGCAATGGTGGGGCGTGACGCTGGATGCGCCGGACGGGGTCGCGCTGGGGCGGTTCTATTCGCGGCTGCTCGACTGGAAGTTCTATCCGGCCGAGAACGGGCTCGGCGGGGCCGTCGCGCCGTCCGAACAGGCCGGATTCAATCTGGGGTTCCAGACCGAGGAGAAATATGTGCGGCCGGTGTGGCCGGCCCAGGTGGGCGCACCGCAGATGAGCATGCATCTCGAGATCGAGGTCGACGATCTGGAGGAGGCCGTGGCCCATGCCGTGAGTGCGGGGGCGACCGTGGCCGGATATCAGCCGCAGGCCACAGTGCGCGTGATGCTGGATCCGGCCGGGCATCCGTTCTGCCTGTATCTGGATGAGAGCGAACTAGACGAAGGTAAATAGCCGGAGGCCGGGGACAAAGGGCGCGGGCGGGCGCCGCAAGCGGTTCATCCCGACCCGGAAAGGCGCGTCCGGCGGATCGGTGTAGGCCAACTCGTCGAAACCGTTTGCGGCGAAGGCCTCGCGCACGGCGGTGGCGCCGGGGCCGCCGCGGGTCCAGATCACCGTGGCGCCGGGGGTCAGCAGCGTGGGCAGGGCCTCGATCGTGCGGAGGGTGTCGGCGTACGGGATGTTGCCGAAAACGCCGCAAGCGAGCAGGACCTCGGCCGGCGCCACCGGCGCGTAGGGGTCGGTGAGGCCCGCGTCGCCGGTCACCACCGTGACGCCCGCGGGCGCCGACTCGCGGGCGCGGGCGGCCAGTTCCGGATCCCACTCGACCAGGACGGCCTGCGAACCGGCGGGCAGCAGCGGCAGCACGTCACGGCCGTCGCCGGCACACATGCTGATCACGCGGCGCGGGCGGTCGAGCAGGGGGCGCAGATGGTCCCGCACCACCTC
Source organism: Actinoplanes sp. NPDC021490 (assembly GCF_055562135.1). Lineage (NCBI taxonomy): Bacteria > Bacillati > Actinomycetota > Actinomycetes > Micromonosporales > Micromonosporaceae > Actinoplanes > Actinoplanes sp. NPDC021490. The sequence continues at coordinate 59,783 of NZ_JBVHFW010000029.1, read as the reverse complement.
GAGCCGGCGGGCCAGCGAGGAACCCGGAACGTCGTAGTCGTCGTGCCAGCGCACCCAGTCCTTGGCCATCGGATCATTAAAGAGCAAAGACGAAGACGCCGCGCCCGGACGAGGGACGCGGCGCCTTCAGGAGCGGGCCAGGCTTACGTCGATGACTGGTGATCCACGGTCTGCACGACGTCCTTGTCGATCCGCGGGTCGCCCTCGTCGGCGAAGTAGTCGTCCCGGGTGGTGCCGTCCACGCCGTCCGGCGTCTTCATGGCCCGCAGGATCAGCGTCACGATCCCGGCCACCAGCAGGTTGACCAGCACGGTGACGAAGCCGACGTAGATGGTGCGCGAGGTGTCGAACCCGAAGTCGGACAGCGGGAACGCCGAGCCGCCGAAGTGGGCCCGGCCGGTCGCCGCGTTCGGGATCTGCCACAGCATCCACATCGACAGGCCCATGCCGGCGACCCAGCCCGCGATCAGCCCGCCACGGTGCAGCCAGCGGGTGAACAGGCCGATCGCCACCGCGGGCGCGGTCTGCAGGATGATGATGCCGCCGATCAGCTGCAGGTCGATGGAGAACTGCGGGTCGAGGAAGACGATGCAGGCGACCGCCCCGACCTTCACCACCAGCGACGTGATCTTGGAGACGCGCGCCTCCTGGGCGTGGCTGGCGTCCTTGCGCAGGTATTCCTTGTAGATGTTGCGGGTGAACAGGTTGGCCGCGGCGATCGACATGATCGCGGCCGGCACCAGCGCGCCGATGCCGATGGCGGCGAACGCGACGCCCGCGAACCACGCCGGGAACTGCATGTCGAACAGCAACGGCACGACCGTGTTGCTGTCCACTTTGCCGGTCGCCGGGTCGGTGATCGGCTTGACGCCGGACGCGATGGCCGCGTAGCCGAGCAGGGCGAGAAGGCCGAGCAGGAAGCTGTACGCCGGCAGGGCCGACATGTTCCGCTTGATCACGTTGCGGTTCTTGCTGGCCAGCACCCCAGTGATGCTGTGCGGATAGAGGAACAGCGCCAGCGCCGAGCCGAGGGCCAGGGTGATGTACTGGAGCTGGTTGTTGGCGTTCAGCGTGATGCCGTCGTTGGGCGCCGGTGAGGCGTCGAACTTGGCCTGCGCGGCGTCGAAGATGCTGCCCCAGCCGCCCAGCTTGTAGGGCAGATAGATGACGGCCACCAGGATCACGATGTAGATCAGCGTGTCCTTGACGAAGGCGATCAGCGCCGGGGCGCGCAGACCCGACTGATAGGTGTACGCGGCCAGGATCGCGAACGCGATGATGATCGGCGCGTGCCGGGCCAGCATGCTGTCGCCGGTCACGCCCATCGTCTTGAGCACGGCCTCGATGCCGATCAGCTGCAGGGCGATGTACGGCATGGTGGCGACGATGCCGGTGATGGCGATCAGCAGGGCCAGCGTCGGCGAGTCGAACCGGGTGCGGACGAAGTCGGCCGGGGTGACGAAGCCGTGCCGGTGCGACACCGACCAGAGCCGGATCAGGATCAGGAAGAACAGCGGATAGATGACGATCGTGTACGGGACCGCGAAGAACCCGGCCGCGCCGGCGCCGAAGATCAGCGCGGGCACGGCGACGAACGTGTACGCCGTGTAGAGGTCGCCGCCGACCAGGAACCAGGTGATCCAGCCGCCGAAGCTGCGGCCGCCCAGGCCCCACTCGTCGAGGTGTTCCATGTTCTTCGGCGCCCGCCACCGTGCGGCCACGAAGCCCATGCCACTGACCAGCAGGAACAAGAAGGAGAAGACGATGATCTCGGTGATGTGGTCGCTCATGCCGTCACCGCTTCTTGGTCATCTGGTAGACGATCGAGGTGGTGACCACGCCGACGATGATGAACGCGAACTGCAGCCAGTAGAAGGCCGGGAAACCCCACAACCGGGGCGAGTCGTGATTGAACAACGGGGTCAGCACCGGCAGCACGATGGGGATCACGAGCAGCCAGTTCCAGGGGCTGCGATCGCTGCGGGCGGTGGGCACTGCTTTCGGCGCTTCGGGCTCCGCCATCAGCCGTACCTCCTCGTAACTGTGGAGACGGTCACAGTCACGCTAACGACACACGCCCGTTACAAGCGATCATCGTGCGCCCAACGGCTGACAAACTGCGCCGAGCGGCGTCCGGCGATCTCGGGGAACGGCCGGCCCGCCCATGACGAGCCGGCCGTTCCACCGCTTCCTACAGCGCGTCGAGCCTGGCCAGGGCCTCACGGATCTTCGCCGTGAGCTGCTCGTCGGTGAGGTCGCCGGGCCCACGCAGCCCCACCGGGATCACGTAGTCGTCTTCAAGCAGATAGAAGACGTCGAGCAGCACCCTTTCGAACGGCGCCCGCGTACGCTCGCCGTCGTTCAGCACCTGACGACGAGCATCGAACCAGTCGACGGCGAACCGCGGCCCGCTGATCTCTCCGGCCACCAGGCGGCGCATCAGGTCCACCTGGGTTGCCGTCCCGGAGCCGGGCGGGGCTTCGGCCGGCCGCGCCCAGGCCCGCGGCCGTTCCGGTGGGGTCACCAGAGCCAGCCCTTGTCGATGATGTCGGTGAACTGGTTGTCACCCAGCTTGTAGCCGGTCCAGAACGAGCCGTCCTTGGGGTTCAGCATGACCATCTTCTTGCTCGCCGGGTCGATGAACCCGACTGCCGGGCCCTGCCCACGGTAGTTGAACCGGTAGATCTTCGTGTTGGGCGCCGTCATGTGGTTACGCATGATCTGTTCCCACTCGGCCAGGCTCTTGTTGGTCGCGCTGCCGCTCAGGTTCCAGTCTGTCTTGTGGGCGTCCCACTTCTTCTGCATGGTCGACCGCTTGCTGAAGTTGGCCTTCTTGGCCCATCCGGCCGCGGCGCTGCCGCAGTTGGCCGCCGCCGCCCGCTGCGCAGCCGCCGCGCGGGCCTGCGGAACGACCTTGCAGGCCTCACCCATCTGCTGGGCGAACTCCTCGAGCTCCTTGAGACCCTTCTTACCCGCCTTGACCTCGTCCAGGAACTTCCGCAGCTTCGGCGCCAGACGCAGGACCTGCTTGATCGCCTTGCCGCCGGTGCTGAAGATCTTGCTGGCCGGGATGATGCTGGCCAGCGTCCACAGGCACGCCTCGACGTTGCCCTCGGTGAAGCACTTCTTGACGTCGGTCCAGCCGGACAGGTCGGCGATCAGGTCACCGAGGTTGTCCTCGATGAAGTCGAGGATGTCCTGACCGGCCAGGTTCTTGTACTGCAGGTAGCGCTCGCGGTCCTCGGGGCTGAGCTGGTCGAGGATCTCCTGCTCGCGGTTGGGGTCGGGCACGCCGTTGTCGCCTTCGAGGGCGGCGCCGCGCGCGTCCTGCTCCCGCTGCCGCTCGGCCGCCTCGGCCCGGTCGGCCGCCTGCTGTGCCTCCACGGCGTGCGAGAAGGCGAGATCGACGGCCTTGTCGGCGTCGTCGGCCCACTTCTGGGCCTCGTCGGCATTGGTGCGCGCCTCGGCGGCATAGCCCTCGGCGTCGGTGGCCGACTTCCGCGCGGCGGCCGCGTCGGCCTCGGCCGCGCTGGCCGCGGCGGCCGCGGCGTTGGCGTCGGACTGGGCCGCCTGGGCGCTCCGGCCGGCGATGGCCGCGTCGTTGGCCGCCTGGTTCGCCGCCGCGCGGGCGGCCGCGGCATCGGCACGGGCCCGGGCGTCGGCGGCCGCCGCATTCGCCGCGGCGGCCCGCGCCGCGGCGCCGTCGACCGCGGCCTCGGCCGCCGCCTTCTTCGCCTCGGCGGCCGACTTGGCCGCGTCCGAGGCCGCCTTGGCCGCGTCCGCCGCCGACTGGTAGGCCGGTCGCACCTGCTCGGTGGCCCGCTCGGCGGCCTGCTGGGCGAGGTCGGCCGCGGTCAGCGCCTCGGCGGCGCGCCGCGCGGCGGCCTCGGCCTGTTCGGCGCCGATGGTGCGGGCCTGCTCGGCCACCACGGCCACGAAGTCGGCGTCGATGTCGGCGCCGGTGAACGGCGTGACCAGTCCGATCGCGGCGTTGGCCGGTTCGGCGATGCCGGCGGCCGACTGCCGGGCCGCCGCGGCGGCGGTCACCGCCAGGTCGGCCTGGTGAGCGGCCGCCACCGCCTCGGTGGTGGCTGCCTGCGCCTCGTCGCGGGTGCGGTTGGCCGCCCAGAGCGCCTGCACCGCTTCCTCCGCGGCCTGCTGTGCGAACCGCACCGCGGCCGCGGCGGCCTCGGCCGCCTTGACCTGCTGCCGGGTGGCCTCGGCGGCCTGGGCGTCGGCCCGCAGACGCGCGGCGTGAGTCGCCCGCGCGTCGGCCTCGGCGGCGTCGGCGGCCGCGTCCGCGCGGGCCGCGGCGGCCTCGGCGGCCTGCGCGGCGGCGAGGGCACGAGAGGCGGCTTGCTGGGCCTGGGTGGCGGCCGCCCGGGAGTTGGCGGCGGCGCCGGTGGCGACGTTGGCCGAGCCCCGGGCCGAGCGGGCGGCGGTGCCGGCCACGCCGGCCTGCGCGTTCGCCTCGTCGGCCTGACGCTGCGCCTCGGCGCCGGCGGAGTCGCTCGCGTAGGCCTTGGCCTGCGCCTCGAGCGCCTTGGCCTTGGCCTTGGCGGTCTGCTCGGCCCGTTCGGCCTCGAGCGCGGCGTCGCGGGCCTGCCGGGACGCGTCCTCCTGTTTCCAGGCTCGGACGTCGGCCTGCTCGGCCGCCTGGTTGGCGGAGACCGACTTGTCGCGGGCGCCGCGGGCGATCGCCGCCTGGGCGTCCGCGTTGCCGCGAGCCGACCGGGCGATGGCCGCCTGCTCCTCGGCCCGGGCCCGCGCCGCGGCCGCGTTGGCCCGCTCCCGCTCGGCGATGACGCGCTGCTGCCGCGCGGTCTCGGCCTCGGCCTCGGCGGTCAACCGGTGCTGGTGGGCGCGGGCCGCGGCGGCCACGGCGGTGGCTTCGGCCTGCTCAGCCTTGGCCCGGGCGGCCTTGGTGCGCGCGGCGGCTGTCTTGGCCGCGGCGGCCTGCTTGGCGGCGGCCGCGGCGAGCTTCTTGGCGGCGGCCGCGTGGTCCGCGGCCAGCTTGCGCCATTTCTCCGCCTGCCGGGCGTGTGCCTCCGCCTTGGCCTGGGCGTCCTGCGCGTTGTTGGTGGCGATGGTGGCGTCGATGGCGTTCAGCGCGGTCTCGGTCGCCCCGACCGCGGCGGTGGACGCCTCCGACATGCCGTTGACGATCAGCGACCACTCGGCCCCGTAGACGAGGCCGGTGTCGACCAGATCGTCGGCGGCCGTGGTGGCGATCGCCGCCGCCGAGGCGGCCTGGCCGGCGGCCTGCTGCGCGGCGCGCAGCTCGTTGGCGGACTGCGTCTTCGCGGCGTTCAGCTCGGGCACCTTGGACGCCGACGTGCCGGCCCCGGCGGTCAGCACACGCTCGGCGTGCCGGGCCGCGTTCGCGGCGCCACCCATGGCGTTGGCCGCGCGCTGGAGCGCCCGGACCGCATCACCGTGCGCGGCCAGCAGCCGGGTCCGCGCCTCGGAGGCCCGCTTGGCCCGCTGGGCCAGGTCGGACAGCTCCTCGGCGGCCTTGTTCCGCGCCTCCAGGTCCTTCAGATACTGCTCGCGCTCGGCGGCATCGGCCTTGGCCGCGACCAGATATCCGGTCGCCCAGAACGCCGCCACCGCGGCGTCATCGCCGGCCAGGGCCTGGTCGGCCGTGAGCTTGACCTGGGACCCGGCCGGCGCGGCGGCGGCGAACACCCGCAACCGGTCGCGCAGCTGGGTGGCGCGCTCCCGGCCGGCGGCGGCGACCTTTTCGTCACGGGCGCGGGCCACGTCCGCGCCGTAGGCGAGAAACGCCGACCGGTCGCCGTCGGTGCCGCCCAGTACCCGCTGCACCTCGGCGTTGAAGTAGGGACCGCCGGTGCCGGCCATGGCCCGGATCCGGGTCAGGTTGTCCGCCGCCTCCTGCTTCTTGCGGGCGGCGACCTGCTTGGTCAGGGCCGGCATGTCCACCATGGCGAACTTCTGGATGGCGGCCGGGTCGGCGGCGGCCAGGGCGGCCAGGGCGGCGTCGCGGATCTCCGGCTCTTCGGTGAACTTGGCCACGTCGGCGACCGCCTTGCGCCACCGCTCGTTCGAGGTGTCGATGCCGGTCTTGCCGTCCCACGACTCCGTCACGAGCGGCGGAATGGGCAGCGGATCGCCTTCGGCCAGCAGGCGGGCGGAGAAGGGCGCCGCCGCCGCGGGCGGCGCGTGCACCACCGGGACGAGGACAGCCGCTGCCAGTACGGCCGTCACAAAGGTGTGCAGCCGTCGTCGCATTCGCATATTCAATTTCCCCCGTGTACTTACTGCAAAGACGCCTGCGTCAAGTGATCAGTCTCGATGCGGCTGAGACATTGAAGCATGCCGGGCCGAAAAAATGCGCCCACCCCCGGACGGGGATGGGCGCAGACAGCGGAGCAACCGGTCAGGGGGTCCAGAGACCGGTGTGGACGGCCTTGGTCAGCGACGCGTTGGCGTCGTCGCCGTCGAGCGACCACATCATGGCGCCGCCCAGGCCCTTGGCCCGGATGTACAGGGTCTTCTGCAGCATCATGGCCGGGTCGTCGTAGGTCCAGAACGTGGTGCCGTCGAACAGCCAGGAGTGGCCGGCCTTGAGGTCGCGGTAGACCTTGAAGCCGGGCAGGGTCTTGACCGTCTTGTAGTCCTCGGTGCCGGCCGCGAACTTGCCCGGCGCCGCGCCGGTGGCCGGGGCGAACAGACCGTTGCCGCCCGCGGTGACGCCGGTCCAGCCCTGGCTGTAGTAGGGCAGGCCGAGCACCAGCTTCTTGCGCGGGGCGCCCACCGAGAGCCACTTGTTGATCGCGACCTCGGACGAGAAGTCCGGGTTGTCGGGTGCGCCCTTGGGGACGAAGAGCGCGGACTGCTGGTTGGTGCGGGCCTCCCACGAGCCGTGGAAGTCGTAGCCCTGCACGGTCGCGAAGTCGAGGTACTTGAAGATCTTGCCTTCGAAGCCGGCGTCGACCTTGACCGGCGCGGCGGGCAGGAAGGCCGTGAGGTCGTAGTGCTTGCGGGTGGAGCGCGAGAGAGCGTCCAGCTGCGAACGGAACTCCTCGGTCAGCAGCGTGAAGTTCTGCTTGTCCTCGGGCCGGATGATGTTGCCGACCTCGCCCGCGGATCCGGGCCACTCCCAGTCGAGGTCGATGCCGTCGAGGATGCCGGCGGCCACCCCGGCCGGCAGACCGGGCAGGTTGCCCTTGATCCACAGGTCGACGCAGGACGAGACGAGCTTCTTGCGGGACGCGTCGGTCAGGGCCGCGTCCGAGAAGTATTTCGAGCCGGACCAGCCGCCGAGCGAGATCAGCACGCGCAGCTTCGGGTTCTTGGCCTTCAGTTCCTTGATCTGGTTGAGGTTGCCGGCGATCGGCTGGCCCTCGACGTCGGCGACACCGTCGACGCTGTTCTCGGCCGAGAACGGGGTCTGCCAGTCGGCCCACGCGTCGGCCGAGGCGCAGAGGCCGTCCGCGGTGACCGGGCCGAACGCGTAGTTGATGTGGGTCAGCCGGGCCGCGGCGCCGGACTTCTGCACCTTGGCCAGCTGGAAGTCGCGGCCGTAGATGCCCCACTGGGTGAAGTAGCCGACCTTGACGTACGGCTTGACGCTTGCCTGTGCGGGTGTTGCCGCGACCGTCGACGCCACCGCGGCGAGGGCCGCCACGGCGACGAGACGTCGGGTGAGAACGCGCATGAGCCCTCCCGGGCCGAAACGTTGAAGAAAGTTTCCTAATCGAGGAAGCTAAACGTCTCGAACCCCGGAGGCAAGAAGGTCAGCGCAGATGGGCCGTCTCGTTGACGGAACGCACCGCTATGTTCCCATCCGGCCACACGTCCATCGTGGAGATGCCGGCGGCGTCGAGGAACAGCCGGTGCAGGAACGCGTCGGAGGCGGCCAGCGCATCGCGCAGGATCAGCTTGATCGGCGACACGTGCGAGACCACCACCACGACCCCTCCCCCGTACGAGGAAAGGATCGTCGCCATCGCCCCGCGCACCCGTTTGGCGGCCGCCTGGAACGACTCGCCGCCGGGAGGCGCCACGCTCGTCGAGCCGAGCCACGCGTTCATCTCGCCCGGCCAGCCCTCCTGCACCTCGGCGAAGGTCAGGCCCTCCCACAACCCGAAGTCGACCTCGATCAGGTCGTCGACGATCGTCACCGGCACCCCGCCGACCTCGGACGAGATGTGCTCGGCGGTGCGCACACAGCGGCCCAGCGGCGAGCTGACCACGGCCGTGACGTCGCGCGCGAGGCCGGCCACCCGGCCACCGGCCGCCATCGCCTGAGCCTCACCCTGCTCCGACAGCGGCACGTCGCCGCGCCCGGAGTAACGACCCTGTTGCGTGTACGCCGTCTCGCCGTGCCGCACGAGGATCAGCCGGGTGGCGTTCTCGAGCGACGGCGGCGCCCACGACCGCGGGGCCGCCGGCGTGACGATCTCGGGCTCGGCGCGGTCCCGGACGGGCTTGCCCGCGGCCTCGTCCATGGCCCGGTTGGCCAGGGCGTCCGCCGCCTTGTTGCGCTCGCGCGGGATCCACTCGAAGGTCACCCGGCCGATCCGCGCGACCCACTGGGCGGCCTCGGCGGCGAGCGGCCGCAGACCGGCGTTCTTGATCTGCCAGCGGCCGGACATCTGCTCGACCACGAGCTTGGAGTCCATCCGCACGTCGACCTCGGTGGCGCCCAGCTCGTGGGCGGCCTTCAGCCCCTCGATCAGGCCCGTGTACTCGGCCACGTTGTTCGTCGTGGTGCCGAGCGAGCCCTGGCGTTCCAGCAGCACCTGACCGTCGGTGTCGAGCACCACCGAGCCGTAGCCGGCCGGGCCCGGATTGCCCCGGGAGCCGCCGTCGGCCTCGACAACGACCCTCACAGACCGGATTCCTTCGTACGGACCATGATGCGGCGGCACTCCTCGCAGCGCACCACCTCGTCGGGGTCGGCCGCCTTGACCCGGGCCAGGTCGGCGCCGTAGAGCTCGATGCGGCAGCCCCCGCACCGGCCGGACTGGAACAGCGCGGCGCCCAGACCCGAGTCGAGCCGGATCTTGTCGTACAGCGAGACCAGGTCGGCCGGCAGATCGGCGGCCAGCGGGCCCCGGGAGGAGTTCTTGAACTCCTGCTCCTTGGTGATTTCCGCGTACGCCTCGTCGCGCCGCCGCTCGGCCTGGTCGCGCCGCCCGACGGCCCCGTCGATCCGCCGCTGCACCTCGGCCAGGGCCGCGTCCGCGGACTCCTTCTGCTCCATCAGCTCGAGCTCGGCGTCCTCGAGCTCGGACTGCCGGCGGTTGAGCGTGGCCAGCTCGTGCTGCAGGCCCTCGATCTCGCGCAGCGCCCCACCCGCCGCGAGCCGGGCCTGGTCACGGTCCTTGCGGAGGCGTACCTGCTCGATGTCCTTCTCGAAGCGGCTGATGTCGCGCTCGAGGTCGTCCACGGCGACCTGGGCCCGGGCACGCTCGTCCTCGAGCGTGGAGATCTCGCGCCCGACGGCGGCGATCTCGGCCAGCTCGGGCAGCGACTTACGCCGGTGTGCGAGCTGGGCCAGGGCGGTGTCGACGGCTTGCAGGTCGAGCAATCGGCGCTGGGCGTCCGGCGAGGCCTTCACGGCAGGGGCTCCTTCTTGTCGGGGTCTTCCCTGGCGTGCACGGTCCAGGGGTCGGTGTCCAGATCGGACACGATGGTCTCGGTGCCGAACTCCTCGCGCAGCCACGCCGCGACGTCGTCGAGCCAGGGACGCTCGGTGGCCCAGTGTGCGACGTCGAGCAGCGCGGGACCGTTCTCGGCCAGGTGCTCGCTGGCCGGGTGGTGGCGGAGGTCGGCGCAAAGGTACGCGTCGACGCCGGCCCGGGTCGCGTCGGCCAGGAACGAGTCGCCGGCCCCGCCGCAGACCGCCACCGTACGCAGGACGCGCGCGGGATCACCGGCCGCGCGGACACCGGCCGCCGTGGCCGGCAGGCGGCTCGCGGCGAAGGCCGTGAACGCGGCCAGGTCGAGGGGCTCGGCCAGCTCGCCGATGCGGCCGATGCCCCGGCCCGAACCCTCGGCGGCGCCGGTGGCCGGCACGAGCGGACGCAGGTCGCGCAGCCCCAGACGGGCGGCGAGGGCGTCCGAAACGCCGGGATTGGCGACGTCCGCGTTCGTGTGGGCGCAGTACAGCGCGACGTCGTTGCGGATCAGCCGGTGGATGATGCGGCCCTTGTACGTGTCGGGGGCGATCGACGAGACCGGCTTGAGCAGCAGCGGGTGGTGGGCCACGATCAGGTCGGCCCGCTCGTCGAGCGCCTGTTCCACCGTCTCGGGCACGCAGTCGACGACGCAGAGGACGCGCCGGACGGGGCGCTCGAAATCGCCGAGCACCGTGCCGACGCGATCCCACGATTCCGCCCAGGTGCGCGGGTAACGCCGGTCGAGGGCGTTCACCACGTCGAGGACGGTGGCAGCGGCAGTGTCGGTCACGGCCGCCAACTCTATCGGGCTTCCGCCGGGGAATCGGCGGTACCGGCCTACGCCCGTTCCACCGGACCGCTGCTGCTCATCGACACCGGGTTGCTGACCGCCTGCAGAGCGCGCCGCCAGGGGAACTGGCCCCGGAAGCGGTCGGTCTGCCCCGGCCCGCCCAGCCGGCAGACGTCCTCGCCGTAGAGCACGTGCACGCCCCAGTCGCGGAGCTTGGCCAGGCTCTCGTGCAGCGCGGGGTGCAGAGCCATGACCTTGTTCGTGTACGGGACGACGGCCGTGGGCACGCCGTAGCCGTAGCCCTCGACCAGCAGGCCCAGGACGAGGGTGTCGGTGATCCCGGCGGCCCATTTGTTCACGGTGTTGACCGTGGCGGGCGCGACGATCATCGCGTCCGCCTCGGGCAGCACGTCGGGGTCGCCGGGGCTCTTGTAATAGGTGCGTACCGGGTGGCCGGTCTGGGTCTGTAGCGCCGCCACGTCGACGAACTTGCGTCCGTCGGGGGTGGTGATCACGCAGACCTTCCAGCCTTCCTGCTGGGCCAGGCCGACCAGGATGCCGACGTCGCGGGCCATCGGAGAACCGCAGACCAGGACGTACAGCACACCGGGCGCGGGGTTACCAGTCGTCACGTGCTGACCCACCTCATACGCCGACTCCCATCTGCTCGGCCAGCTCCGCTATGGGAGCCGGCGGAGTGCCCCGCGTCCGGCGGAGCACGTCGGAAAGAACCTCGTGCGCGAGCGGGCGGCAGCGGATCTCGGACGGGGCGAGCCGGTCGCCCTCGAGCAGCATCTCGCTGGCCTTGTCGACGTTGCCGATCTGCGTGTAACCGCGGGCGATGTCCAGGAAGTGGTGCGCCCGGCGTTCCGGCAGCATCGCGTTGAAGCCGATCACGTCGATCTTCTCGTGCGTCTCGACCGCGGTGCGGCCGTCGCCCAGTTCGACCGCCGTGGCACAGCGGTGCAGCTGCACGTTGGTCGGGCCGAAGCTGGTCCAGTAGTGGTTGTAGTCACCGCCCAGCTCGAGCGAGGCTTGTTCGGCGCCGCAGAGCAGGTCGCGGACGGTCGCGCTGTCGCCGATGCGGGCCGCCGCCATGGCCCCGTTCAGCAGCAGCATGCCGTAGACCGACAGGCGCTGACCCCGGGTCTCGGGCTCGGTGACGTGACTGGGCGCCAGCCGGTTGGCGATGTTGACGTTGACCTCGAGCGAGGGCCGCACGCGGCCGAGGGCCAGCAGCGCGCTGCCCACCCGGTAACTGGCCAGCCCGGCCAGGAGCTGGTCGCCGGCCCGTTGCGAGACGGCGATCGAGCGGTCGGCGGCCAGCCAGGACAGCTCGTGCTCGCCGACCTTGCGCAGCGCGGACGACGCGATCTGATAGACCTGGCCCAGCAGGTGCGCCGCGTCCTTGGCCTCGGCGCCGGTCGCGTACGCGCTGTCCGCCGCCTGGGCGTCGCGCAGCAGCTTGGGCAGCATCCGGGCCAGCACGCCGTACTTGGCGTGCTGATAGGTCAGCCAGGCGTGACTGACCGCCTTGCGCATCTCGGCCAGCGCCGGCGAATGCGGCGCTGCTTGGAAAAACGCACTCATCTGGTCATAACGCTCCAGAGCGGCGCGAATCTCCTCAACCTCGACCTGGTCGATGCAGTTCTGCGTTTCCGGCCGGCGCTCCACGTCCTTGCCCAGCAGCAGCTGGACGTCGACCTGGAGAACGTCGGCGATCTCGTAGACCACGGAGAACTTGTCGAGCCGGCGGACACCCCGCTCCACCTTGTCGACCCAGCTCTTGGATTTTCCCAGCCGGTCAGCGAAGACCTGCTGGGACATCTTGCGTCGACCGCGCCAATAGGCGACGCGGCGGCCGATCGGCAGCTCGTCCACGGTGCCTCCCCCGACTCACCGGCGACCCCCGCCGGCGAATCCTTGTGTCCTCTGCAGTGTGGACCCTCCACGTCCGCGCACGTCGCACAGCGTGTGTGATCGCCTGCTAACTGATGCTCGTAGTTTTTGTTGCAACTTGCAAAGGGTGGATCTGCCGAAACCAACGAGGTGTGTCGCGCTTGGATACGGCGTACCAGGCTGATATAGCACCGGACCACCTAGATCGGGGGTTATCTAGCCATGCAGTGGACCGTTCCTCGGCCGTTCGTCCCGGCGGGCCTTCTCGATCGGCTCCGCATGCGCGGGGCCGCGCTCCGCTATGCGGCGCACGGCTGGGCGGTCACGCCGGGCGCGCGCCTGACCGGCCATCGGTTCGCCTGTGGACGGCCGGGCTGCCCGATCATGGCGTGCCATCCCGCGCTCGAGTCGTGGGAGGACACGGCAAGCACCGATCCGGCCCAGGTGCGGGCGTGGTGGCGGCACGAGCCGCACAGCGTGCTGCTGGTCACCGGCCGCACCTTCGACGCGATCGAGGTGCCCGCCGCGCTCGGCCTGCGGGTGCTCGGCACGGTGCGGCTCAACCGGCGGGCCGACGCCCGCGGGCCCGTCGCCGTCACCGCCGCCGGCCGCTGGATGTTCCTGGTCGAGCCCGGGGTGCCACTGCGGTCCGCATTGGATCATCGGCTGGACGTGGTGCGGCACGGGCTCGGCTCGTGGATCCCGGCCCCACCGACCCGGATGCTCGAGGGGCCGACGCGCTGGGCCGTGCCTCCCGGGCCGGCCCCCTGGCGGTTGCCCGCGGCCGAGACGGTGCAGCAGCTGATGACCGACGCGCTCGGCACTGTGCGAGAGCCCCGGCTCACTGTTCCCCGGCAGTTGTCGACCGCCCGCCGGGGTGGATGACGCGTTGTCGATCAGCATGTCGAGTGACAAACCTAATGCCCCGTAGCGTGACGGTCGAGTCACTCAAACGGTTGATGTCTTCTTCGGACGAGCCCGTACGTGGATCCGCGCGCCCTGCGCGTCGAAGATGGACAGGAACTCCACCGGGTTGCCCTCGGCGCTGCCGAACCAGTGCGGCACCCGGGTGTCGAACTCGGCCGCCTCGCCCGCCGGCAGCACGAGGTCGTGCTCGCCCAGCACCAGTCGCAGCCGTCCGCTGAGCACGTAAAGCCACTCGTAGCCCTCGTGCGTCTTGGGGTCGGGCGTCTGACGGTCACCGGCCCCGATCACGTGCTTGAACGCCTGCGGGCCGCCCGGGTTGCGGGTCAGCGGCAGGATCGTCTGGCCGAACCGCTGGATCGGACGGGCGTACACCCGCGGGTCTCCGGTCTGCGGCGCCCCCACCAGCTCGTCGAGCGGCACCCGGTAGGCCTGGGCCAGCGGCATCAGCAGCTCGAGCGTGGCCTTGCGCTGACCGGACTCGAGCCGCGACAGGGTGCTGACCGAGATGCCGGTCGTGTCGGCCAGCGCGGTCAGCGTGATGCCCGCGTCCTTCCGCAGCGCACGCAGGCGGGGGCCGACCTCCTGCAGGAAGTCTTTTGCTGTCATGGCAAAGAAGTTTCCCTCTTCCGGTAAAGCGTGGCCACCATGGGCACATGACTTACGACGTGATTGTGATCGGGGGCGGACCGGCCGGGCTCAGCGGCGCGGTGGCCCTGGGACGGGCGTTGCGCTCGGTGCTGGTGATCGACTCCGGCCGTGGCCGGAACGCGCCCGCCGAGGGCATCCACAACTTCCTGACCCGCGACGGGATGACCCCGGCCGAGTTCCGCGCGGCCGGGCGGGCCGAGGTCGAGCGGTACGGCGGCACGGTGATCGAGGGCGAGGTCGTGTCGGCCGCACCCGGTTTCGAGGTGACGCTGGCCGGCGGCGACGTGCACCGGGCGCGGCGGCTGCTGATCACCACCGGGCTGACCGACGTGCTGCCCGACGTGCCCGGGCTGGCCGAGCGCTGGGGCACGACCGTGCTGCATTGCCCCTACTGCCACGGCTACGAGGTGCGCGGACGGGCGATCGGCGTGATCGGGACCGCGGGCGACGAGTGGACCGAGCACCGGTTGCGGCTGTGGGGGCAGTGGAGCCCCGACGTGCGCCTGCTGCCGCTGGACGAGATCGCGGCGGTCGAGGCGGACGGCGTACGGATGCGGGACGGCGCCCTGGTCGAGCGGGAGTACCTGGTCGTCGGCACGCGGATGGAGGCGCGGGCCGGGTTCCTGGACTCGCTCGGCCTCAAGGCGGTCGAGCACCCGATGGGCATCGGCACCCATGTGCCGGCGATCGACCCGTCCGGGCGTACGGAGGTGGCGGGGGTCTGGGTGGCCGGCAACGTGACCGACCCGATGGCTCAGGTGATCTCGTCGGCGGCCGCGGGGCTGACGGCCGGGGCGATGATCAACGCTGACCTGCTGCCGCCAGTTCCCGATAAGCAGTGATCACGGCGGCGGTCCGGTCGGCCAGCTCCGGGCCGGCCTCGGCGACCGGCGTGCCCGGCTCGTGGGCCAGCCCGGCCAGCACCAGCTCGGCCTGCCGCGCGGTCTCGCCCATCGCCCGCTCGCGCAGGAACGCCTCACCGGCCAGCGCCGCCCGGTCGAGGCTGCGCAGGATGTGGTTGGCCTGGTCACCGGTCTCGCGCCACAGCAGTTCGGCGCGGTCGCGCTGAGTCGAGAGAGCGAGCACGGCCGGGCTGTCGGCGGGAACGTCCCGGTCGCCTACGCCCTCGAGCTCCGCCCGGAGCCGGCGCAGCTCCTGCCGCCGCACCAGCAGGGCGGCCAGGTCGTCGAGGGCACTGGTCAGCGACTGGTCGGCCAGTTCGGGGTCGATCATGCCGGGAAGGCCGGGCCACGTACGCCGGATCCGGCGCGAGACGCCCACGGCCCGCTTGAGGACATCGCGCTCCGCACCGCTCACCAGCACACGGCTGCCCTCGGCCGACGGCAGTTCGAAGCGGGCGAACTGGGCGGCCCGGGCCTGCCGGCGCCAGACAGTGGCGACGGTCGCGACCGAGGCGGCGAACGGCAGCCACCAGGGCAGCCCGGTCGCGAAGAGCAGGGCCGAGGCGAAGATCAGCGGAAGACTGAGGCGGGCCGCGAACGCCGCCCGGGCCTCGCGGGACACGCCGCTCGGGGTCACCGGGACGACCTCGGTCACGGAGCCGGCGCGGTGCCGGGTCACGCGTCCGGCGCGCAGCTGGAGGGCGTACGGGGAAAGGACGGTCTTCTCGTCGTCCATGCCGATGTGCAGCTCCGACGGCATGCGCCCGCCTCCCGAGTTTCTCGAAACGTGATGCCGTCGGCAGGGCGGGCCCGATCGCCGGGGGGATGCCGACCGGGGCCCGCCCGCCGGTGGGACATCCCGCCGGCAACAGAAGGAATCGGTGATCGCGGGGCCCGGTTGAGGAACGTCCGGTTGCAGGGCGGGTGTGCCTTGGATCGGTCCCGGTTCCGTAGGGTGCTGCTGGTGGATGCCGTACGCAGTGCGATCGCCGGTGAGCGCCGCCGGATCGCCGACCTGGTCGACTCGCTGAGCCCCGACCGGCTCGACTCACCCAGCCTCTGCGGCGTCTGGACCGTGCGTCAGGTCGCCGGGCATCTGCTGGCCGCCGTCGACGCGCCGCGCGGCCTGACCATGTCGGTGATGCTGCGCAGCGGATTCCGGATCCACCGGGCCAACGCGATGCTCGCCGCCGAGATCGCCAAGCGGCCGGCGGCCGAGCTCGCCGACGGTCTGCGCCGCCACGCCACCGATCCGTTCCGGCCGCCCATCGTCGGCTATCCGGGGCAGCTGACCGATCTGCAGGTGCACGGGCAGGACATGCGCCGCCCGCTCGGACTGCCGCACGGGCTCGCGCTCGACCACCTGAGGATGTCGCTCGACTTCCTGACCGGGGGCCGGGCGGTCGGTTTCACCCCCCGCAAGCGGCTGGCCGGGCTGCGGTTCGAGGCCACCGACCTGGATTGGGCGTACGGGGAGGGTGCCCTGGTCAGCGGGCCGGCCGAGGCGCTGATGATGGCGGTGACGGGCCGGGCGGCCGTGCTCGGGGAGATCGACGGCCCGGGCGTACGGATCCTGGCCGCACGGCTCGGCTGAGGCGCTCGCCCGCCGGCGCCGGAAACTGTCAGAGGGTCGCCCTATGTTCGCCCCCATGAATGACACCGCCCTCCAGTCCTCCCCGATCACCCTCGACCGCCGCCTGCTGCTCGGCGAGATCGATTACCAGGTCACCGCCTTTCCCACCGACGATCACCGCATCGATCTCTGCATCGTGAGCAGCGACGGCGACGGGCACGTGGTGAGCGAGATCAGCGGCGGCATCGCCCCGGCCGACCTGCCCGGGCTCACCGACGTGCTCACCTCGACCCTGGCCGGCCTGATCGCGATGACCCGGGCCCGGCCCGCCCCGGCGGTCGCCGGCCTCCCGCCCGACCGGCGCGACCGGCACCCCAACCAGGGCACCCGCTGGACGCCGGCCGACGACGAGCGCCTGGTCGAGCGTTATCGGGCCGGGGCCCGCCAGCGCGACCTGGTGACCGAGTTCGGGCGCAGCAGCGGCGGCATCCGCGCCCGCCTGGAACACCTGGGCGAGCTGACCCCCGGCGGCCGCTGGCGCTCGCCCGGCGACCAGCCGGGCGCCGATCCCACCACCCCGGCGGGCGCCGAGCCGGCCGGCTGACACGCAGTGGGGCCGAGCGCGTCCCGTGCGCCCGGCCCCACGTCGTCGCCACCACGCCCGGGAGCGGCCGCCGGCCGACGGTCGTTCCCGGTGGTGACCCGCCGGGCGGGCCCGGTCGCGGGCGGGGCATGGTTGCCCGCGACCGGTCCTCCCCCGGCGCCGTCTACGCCGGTGCCGCGACCAGCGTCTGGCGTGGGCCGGCCAGGCAGGCCTCGACCCGGAGCATCTGCCCGTGGGTGAACATGAACATCGCCATGTCGTCGGTGTAGTCCATGTAGTTCATGAACATGTCGCCGTTCGGCGCGTTGTTGCAGGTGATCGACGGGAAGGTCGGCGTCCCGAAGTTCTGGCCGGCCTGATTGGGGGTGTCCGCCACGAAGTCGGTGCCGCTGCAGCCGGTGCCGTCGTCGCCGCCGATGTGGAACAGGTTGAGCCAGTGCCCGATCTCGTGGGTGGTGGTGCGGCCGAGGTCGAACGGCGCCGCCGCCGTGCCCGAGGTGCCGAAACCGGTATAGGTGATCACCACGCCGTCGGTCTCGGCGGGCCCGCCCGGGAACTGGGCATAGCCCAGCAGCCCGCCGGAGAGCCGGCAGACCCAGATGTTCAGATAGCGATCGGCCGGCCAGGCGTCGGCGCCGCCCCGCGCGGTGAACTTGACGGCGTCGTCGTCCGAGAACGAGGGGGCGTCGGTCTGCCGCCGGGTGACGCCGGTGGACGGTTTGCCGTCCGGGTCGGTGCTCGCCCGGCGAAACTCGATCCGCGCGTCGGCGGCCAGGCCCTGCCACACCGGAGGCACCTGCTTCGCGTCGCTGTTGGTGGCGCGGAAGTCCTCGTTGAGCACGGCGATCTGGCTGTCGATCTGTTCCTCGGAGAGGTTCTGCTCGTCGGTGCCGTGCACGATGTGGACGACCACGTCGATGGTCAGCACGCCGTCGCGCGTGGGCTTTTGCTCGCCGGTGGCGTAGGCGAAGGCGAGGTTTTCGATGGCGGCCCGGTTGAGCCGATAGTTCAAGCTCTCGTTCAGCATGCGGCGGTGCACGTCCTCGGTGCCGCAGCGGCGCCGGGCCGGGGTCTCGACGATGTCGGCATTGTCCATCGTGCCTCTTTTCCTCGCGCTATTTACGAATCCTCAGCACCTGCGCGTCATGCGCGACGATCTGCAGCACCCGCGTTCCGGCCCCCGCCCGCACCCGGAGGCCGTCCCCTTCGGCGGCCTCCCAGCTGCCCCGCTCCGGCACGGCCCGGTCGGCCGCCCCCGCGGCATATTCGACGTAGCCGCCGCCCGGCCGGAACTCCAGACTGGGCCGAGGCGCCCGGCTGGGCGGAAACGCGTAGTCGCCGGGCCGATAGACCGCCTGGTCGTCGGAATCCTCCTCGAAGGACCGATACCAGCGCCGGAAAAGGTCCGCAGAGATCTCGGCCATCAAGCTTCGAACCGCCTCGCAGAATGCTGATTTTCGTGGTGGTGCCCCGCAGAGTGGCAGCGTCCCCCCACCCCCCGCCGCCTTGGGTCCTCGATCCGACAACCCCAGCCCGCTCTTCAAAACGAACGGCCCCCACCCCCTGACCAACCGTCCCGCGCACCTGCGCCAACGGTCCGCCCAGTCGCCCAGCCAAGCCAAACCCCCAGCGCCCCCAACCAAGCTCGACGCGCAGCCAAACCACCCACCACACCGCGGAGGGTTCGCCGGTTCGCCGGTTCGCCGGTTCGCGGTTCGCCGGTTCGCGGTTCGCCGGTTCGCGGTTCGCCGGTTCGCCGGTTCGGGGTTCGGGGTTCGAGGTTCGAGGTTCGAGGTTCGAGGTTCGAGGTTCGAGGTTCGAGGTTCGGGGTTCGAGGTTCGGGGTTCGGGGTTCGGGGTTCGAGGTTCGGGGTTCGGCCATGAGCCGGCAAACGATGCGTAAGCAAGAGGCGCACCCGGGTCGTCCGGGATTCGGCGGTTCGGCCACGAGAGCCAGCAATTCGACGCGCAAAGCGAGAGACCCACCGCGCCGCGCGCAGTCCGGGCGCTCGATGGTCGTGCCACGTGAGCCAGCACTTCGACGCGTAAGCGAGAGGCGCACCGCGCCGCAGGCAGTCCGGCCGCTCGATGGTCCGCCCACGTGAGCCAGCACTTCGATGCGTAAGCGAGAGGCGCACCGCGCCCACCGCACCGCGGGGCTTCCGGGGGCTCGGCCCCCGGAGCAGGCATGACGAGTCGACCAGGTCCGCGCTTCCCAGCGGACACAGGGTGCCTCGACTCGTGGGCGCGGTAGGTTTCGAACCTACGACCCCCCGCTTGTAAGGTCTGCGAGCAGCAGTTCGGCACTGACCCGGGACGTTCGGGACGTGCGATAGCGCGATTGCAGGCACCCTCGCCGGACCCTACTGAACGGCCGTGAACGAGACCGGCTCTGAGACCGCCCTCATGAGACACTCGCCATCACCACGGCGGCTCCTAGGCCCCCTCGACAGAGCTAGGACTCGTCGCGAAATGATGTGCAGCTTCACAGCAGGCGGGATTCGAGAAAGGCGATATATGCCGGATTTGAGCGACAGCTTCATGCATTTTATACCCCCGGACGACGCCACAATTAAAAACGGATTAGTTAATGGCCTAATCGCCCTTGACGCAAATGTGCTGCTCAGCGCATATCGATTTGCACCGAAGTCTCGGCAAGAGTTGCTCAATGCACTAGAGCTACTTGAAAAACGCCTGTGGATTCCCCATCAGGTAGCGTTGGAATTTCATCGAAATAGGCTTAAAGTAATTTCGGACTACGATTCGGCGTATAGAGATGCGTTGCAACTTCTGACACAACGCCGACAAGAGGTGGTGCCAGAGATCGACCGAAAAATTCGAGAACTCAGCAACAGGGTTGCTCTACCCAATTCTGAGCGGGATAGCCTATTGCGATCGCTAGAGACTAGTCTCGAAAAATTGAGCGCTTCATTAGAGAAACTTCGCCGCGATCACGGGGTTGGCAAACCCGGTGCGAGCGATCCGATATTCGACCGCCTGATTGCCATCTTCATTGGCAAAGTAGGCGGGAATTTTGGGGATGAGCAGCAGGCAGCGGAGCTGACAGAAGCCTCTCGGAGAATCGAGGCTCGAATTCCTCCTGGCTATAAGGACGCCGACAAGGACGAGCCGCACGGAGACTACTTTGCATGGTGTCAAACCTTAAAAGAGGCCGAGGCGAGGAAGGTTGATGTACTGGTATTTGTCACAAACGATACAAAAGAAGATTGGTACATGCGCCTTAAAGGACACGCAGTCATGGCTCGGCCTGAGCTGGCTCTTGAGTGTCATCAAAGGACCGGTGCACGGTTGGTATTGATGCCGACCCAACTATTCTTAACTTATGCGAAAGAGTTCCTCCAAGCCGATGTAAGCGACGAAACCATTCGTCAGGCCGAGCAGTCTCAAATGGCGGATGACCGCAAACTTCTTGAAGAAATGCGGTTCATGATTCACGATTACGAAATCGACCACATACGAAATACTGAAAGGTTGAATCAACTGACAGTCGAGCGCGCCATGCTTGAGAAGGAAATCGCGGAAGCCGCCAATGCGTGCACTGCCGCCGAAGTTCGATGGGTTGAAGCCACCGTATCACCACAGGACGACGATAACCCAGCAGCCAAACTCGAAGAATTTGCTCAGGCGCGTAACCGACTCAACCAAGCGCGACTAAGATTAAAAGCCGCACAAGAAAGGCTAACGCTCGTTGATCACAACATTGGATCCGGCAATCAAGCGTTGGCCGAAAATGATGCGCGCCGCACAGCGATAATGGAACAATACGAAGGACTCAAGAAACGCACATCTGAATGACTGGCGAACGGCCCCGTCATAGGGTTTCAGTTGTCACTTCGGATAGCTTCGCTTCGAGCATAGCTGTCTGCGGAAAGTGGTAGATCCGAGATATTGATAATTTGACCTTGCCCTATGAATCGTCGGATAACGAGCATGCCCGCGTCGTGAGCCTCTTGGCCGGCATGACTTATGGAACCTTCCGCAATTACCCATGGGGTCAGGTCAAGCTCGAAGGCGTCGACGGCGGTTTTCAGGACACAACTTTCCGTAGCGATTCCGCAGATGTAGATGTCTTTCCAACCTTTATCACGCACAAGGCGAGCACCGTCCGCCGAGAAAAAGCTGTAAATCGTTTTATCAAGCACGATTGATTTGGAGGCTAGCTGCGCGAGTTCGGGAACGATGTCGGTTTCCGGGGAGGTTTGCAGCTTCTCCCAATGAATCATGCGCTCGAATGGACTTCCCGGATAGTTGAGGTAACGCGTGAAAACGACGTCCCCTCCACCCTGCCGCCATTGCTCAACCAAATCCTTGATGATCGGGACTACTGGGGCGGAAGCCGGTCGAATGAAGCCGTTCTGAACGTCAACAACCACTAATACTGACGATTTCGGAATCACTTACTTATCCTCCGACGCTATCGCGCAACGTTTCAATAGCTTGAGCGAGATTGCTTTCAAGTTCACAGGTGGACAGGATTGCGTTCCGCATCGAGCGGTGCTGTTCGCTCTCCTGTGGCCGCGCATTGGTGATACGTGAACGCGCCCCACGTATGAACCGCCATCCATAATTATCGGGCACAATGGGGTCCACTCCCCTCTCGATCAGCCTATTCAGATGGTCCGAATAAGCCCATAGAGACTGGACGGCAAGTTCGCAGTGCACCAGGTCTTCTTCGGCTAAAGCTCTCTTCTCAGCTACGGGAAAGTATACGACGCCGGACCACGAGGCGTATCCGATGGCGATCCCCTTAAGCCCGAAGGAAACTATGCCAGCGTGATCGAATCCCTCCGCAAGCAATGTCCGCTCAACCAACTCAGCTTGGTGCAACGATCGGGCAGGTTCGACATCACGCTCAAGTAGAACCTTCGGTATCGAAAGAACGCGCAGAGCGGTATCAAGCGTGTCGCCTGTCCAGGGCGCGTCATCGACCCAGTAAGCGCTCAAAATATAGGCAGCCTCCGCGCCCTCCTGCCCGGTTAGTTCTCGCAACTTTCTGGCCGCCCAGACCATATTGTCTTTGTATGACTGGATACGCCACGTGCTGAGTGCTGCGATATTTGGCAACGCGAGGTCTTCAACTAGGTGGAAAATCGCTATCCCAAAAGGCCACACGTGGAGTTCGCATTTTCCGTTGATCACTTCAATAGGGGTGACTCGACAGTCGAGCCAATGCTTGGCACTCTCGACGGCGGCAGGGTTGGCGCGTAACTGAGCGGCTGCCTCGACACCAACGAAAGCCGTGATGAATTTGTGTGAACGGACAATCAGGCTTTGAGCGCTGGTAGATTCTGTCTCAACAGAACCAAATAGCTCGTGAGGGCTTGCATCATATGCGAGGCAATACAGCTTTCGATAGCTTTCATCGCGGACCTGGACGCGGCCAGTTTCATGGCGATACAGGGACTTCTCAAGCGATTCGATGTCCGGGCATTGGGGCCAGTTCTCGCGCCAGATTCTGTGCAACTCTCGGGCAGCCCGTTTACGCGAGGTCCAACCGCGAGACTCCCGTTTCGCCGTTAGCACTAGGTTCGGCTGGAGCCGCCGGCCCGACGATGCTCTGTCCGTGGACATGTCCCCTGTCCCCCTGTGTCTTAGCTGTCAACTGCCGCTTGGGGCCCTTTCGGGCAAAGCTCGATGCATGACCCAAGAGGACAGAACGCCATCAGGTGGTGACCGCTCGCTTCGGCCCCGGCGGAGCTGGCGGGATCCCGTTCTCGCGGGCCAGCTTGCGGACGTACGCGGCCGTGAAAGGCGAGAGCCGCTCCACCTCGGAGGGACCGATGCCCGCTCTCAAAGCCATCAGCACGGCCTCGATGGCGTCCCGGCGAGCGCTCTCGTGGGCTGCCTCCGTCTGTTCATAGCGACGCGTTGCCGCAGCTAGTGCGCTTCTTGCATCGGTCATAGCCAACAGATTACCGCCACCTACTTGCGCAACTCGCTGGCGAATCGCTACGGTGATGCGCAACAGAGAATCGCTACAGAAGCTCGCTTCACCGCATTCTCTTCAGCCGGTCGGGCTCCGACACGGCGGCCCGCGGCTCAAGGGCTGCACCGATCGTGATCGTCCCGCCGAGCGCTTGATCATTGAGAACTGAATAGAGGGTCGTGACCTCCCCGTAGCCGTATCGAACGGCCGAAAAGGTCAACGCGTGCCGCTCAGGTCGGCACTTCACTTTCCTGATACCCGCTGGTCAGCGCGGCATCGGCCGTGTGCTGCTGCCGCGCTGACTTCATTCTTGGAGGACATCCCGTGAGGGATCACTTCGATGTTGAGCCGACCGCCGCCGACCTGGCCGCGATCAAGACCGAACAGCCGCTGGTCGACGCCGAGATTGCATGGCTTGACGCCGAGATCAGCATGCTGACCGCCGACGAGCACGGCGGGGCGAGTGTTCTGGACTGGCGTCGGTTGCGCCGTGCCGAAGCTCGCGTCATCCGTGAGACATTCGCGTACGTCGCTGCTCGTTCGTGCAGCCCGACCCCGCTTCGCGCGGCCTGATGGCTCGGATCCGGGCCGCGTTCCACGACCCGGACGGCGACCGGTACGGCATCCCTACCTTCTGGTGGAAGGGTGCCCCGGCTGGTTACGCCACTCGCCGGCAACTGCGGAAACGCGGTCTTTGCCCCGGCGGCCAGCCGGTCGCCGCTCAACTCCTGTGGGCCGGCGTGGGCGGCATCCGAGCCGCCCACCTCTACCGGCTCGATCTGGCCCGGCCCAAACGCACTGCCACCCCGGCGGTGCGTGCGGCGCTCGCAAAGGCGATGCGCGCCCGGTGCACCTGCCCGACCTGCCGCCGCGTGCGGCCCTATGTCATCCCGCGCTCGCTCGGCGAGTGCCTTTCCTGCGCACCCCTGGAGGCTGCCGCATGACCGCACCGACCCTGGCGCCCAGCGCCTACCCGTCCGACGTCGAGCACCTGATCCCACAGGCCCGCGACTTGGCCGCCGAGCTTGGCGAGATCCCCTCCCAGAACCGGCTGAAGAAGGCCCTCAAGGTGGGCACGCCCAAAGCTCGTGCCGTGCTCGCCGCGCTCACCGCGCCGCCTGAGCTGACCCCGGTCGTCACCGTCCACGACGAAATGCAAACGCTGCTCGACTCCCAGCCAGACCCGCCGACCCCGGCCGACAAGCCCACCACGGACCCGGTCCCGGTGATCGACCTCGCCGAGGTCTTCGCCGCGCTCGACGTCTCCGACACCCCGCCGACGCCGACGACATCGCCGCAGGACACCCCCGTCGTAGACCCGGTTCCGGCCGCCGTTCCCGACGCCCCCGCCGCGGAGGCCGAGCCGTCCCGCAAGCCGATCGTGTGGCCGGTACTCATCCTGTGCCTGCCGGCGTTCGTTGCCATCTGGGCCGGGTGGGTGGAGATGGGCAGGCTCACCGGGTTCGGCAAGGTCGCGCTGCTGCCCGGCATCGCCGATCAGGTCATGCTCGACACCGCGATCACGCTGCCGATCGGGGTCGAGACCTACGCCGCGTACGCGCTGTGGGCGTGGCTGTCCGGCCGTGCGCCGGTCAAGGCCCGCCAGTTCGCGAAGTGGTCGGCCATCGCGTCGCTCGGCATCGGCGCGCTCGGCCAGATCGCCTATCACCTGATGGCCGCGGCCGGCTGGACGTCGGCGCCGTGGCTGATCACCGCAACTGTCGCGTGCATCCCGGTCGCGGTGCTCGGCATGGGCGCCGCACTCGCACACCTGATGCACCGCAACTAGATCCGCCCGGCGGCACGGCCCCTACCGCCAAGCAGATGCCATGCCGCCGGTCTCCCCATCGATCCCGTAAGACCTCGAAGAGAGGCTCAGTATGTCCCAACGCCAGCTCGACACCCAGCACGCCGAGGTCGTCGACCGCAACAAGCAGCAGCGTCTCACGACCCTGGCCGAGGCCCAGCGCCTCGCCGATGCGCGCCGCGCCGCTCAGGCCGCTAAGCAGGCCAGCTGATGCGCCGCCGCCCGGCCGACCCGGCAACTGCTCGTTTGCTCGCCGCGGTCGACTCCGAATCGCGGCCCTACACCGACCCGCGCGCCCGGTACCCCCGCGCCGAGGACTACCGCCGCTCGGTCACTGACGGTGCCGCACGACGCCGCTGATCACCCTCTCTATCGCCTGATCGGAGAACACCCCTGATGAAGACGCTGGATCCGGAACAGTGGCGCGTCCTGGGACGCCTGATCTACCTCTGCGGCGACCGGGCACGACTGAGTGACCTGATGAAGTCGCAAGAGGTCAGCCCGGAAACGCTGTCGGAGATGACCGAGCGCGGCCTGATCGTCGCCCGGCTCGATGGCGAACCCATCGACCTCACCCCGGGCCTGATCAAGACCCATCGCCGGAGCCTGTACCTGAAGTTGTCGCCCGCCGGCGAGCACTACTACTGGGAACACCCGCAGCGTGTACTGCGCTCGCTCGGCCGGACCAAATACGGCCAAAGCCTGAGCTACCTGCTCGGCATGGTCCTGTTCGAGGACATGGCCGAGCTGGCCCGCCAGGGCCTGCTGTACGGCCTGATCGATGACGACAACGTGGATCTCGGCAACGCCCACCGGCGATGGTCCACCAGTTCCAAGCTGGTGCTGCCCGGCGGCGCCGAGGTCTGGATCGACGCCGTGAAAGTCAAGATCACGACGACCGGCCGGCTGTACTGCGACCGCTGACACCTCCCGCGGGGGCCCCCGCGGGGCCCCCCCCCCCCCCCCCCCCACCCCCCCCCCCCCCCCCCCCCCCCCCCCCCCCCCCCGCGCCTCTCCCTCTGCCTTGTTCTGCCTGGAAGGACGTGTGATGGCGCACCGCCTCATCCCCGATGTGGATATCCGCGACGACGAAGACTTGCTCAACCTGCTCGAAGGCATCCGGCAGGTCGGCATCGCCGGTCACGACGAGATCGACGAACTGGCCGGCATGGTCCGGATGAAGATCGAACGCTACGGCCGCCGTAACGGCCTGTCCCGGATGCGAGCGAAGTTCTGGGGCCGGCAGGTCGCCCGCCCTCTGATCAAGTCCGCTGACGAGATGCTCGCGGTCGCCGCGTACGCGCGGGTGTGCCGCAACCGGTT
This sequence comes from Actinoplanes sp. NPDC021490, assembly GCF_055562135.1. Classification (NCBI taxonomy): domain Bacteria; kingdom Bacillati; phylum Actinomycetota; class Actinomycetes; order Micromonosporales; family Micromonosporaceae; genus Actinoplanes; species Actinoplanes sp. NPDC021490. The sequence goes on along the minus strand of NZ_JBVHFW010000029.1, from coordinate 33,714 downwards.
CGAGGCGTTCCTGATCGCCCTCGATGACGAACAGCCCGGCGCCTCGGACTTCACCGTCCGCGGCCGCAAGGAACGGAACGCCGCATGAGCCGACAGACCCGCAACACCCGCGGCGCCGACCTGGCCCGCGGCGCCTCCTACGAAGTGCGCGGCAACCCGCTTCCCTACCTCGTCCCCCCGATCGCCGGCCTGGCGAACCTCATCCTGGCCGGGGTGCTCTCGCGGATGTGGGGCGCCTACGCCGATCCCACCGTGTGGCAGGTCGCCTGGCGGGCCGGGCTGATCCTGGCCTGTTCGGCGGTCATCATCTGGGGCACCTGGGGTGTCGGCCGCGCCCGCAAAATCGAGCTCCGAGCCGCATCGCTGCTGATGTCCGCCTGCTCGTGCGGTGGCCTGTTCGTGCTGACCTTCCGCGGGTTCTCGTTCGACTCGGTGATGGTCTATCTGCTGGTCATGGTCACCACCTCGGTCCTGCTCGCGGTGACCAAGCTGCTGCGTGGTGACGGCACCGACGCCCGCGCGAACCTGTTCGGCGAGTTGGGCGAGCGGGTCCGCGAATTGCAGGACGTCGGGGCGACCGGCCGACCGAAGGAGATCGAGGGCCGGATCGTCACCCACGCCGAGATGCAGCCCGGCGCCGACTTCGGCTCCCTGGCCAAGCCGGAAGTCCGCACCGCGATCGCGTCAGCGCTCGATGTGCCGGTGGGCGGGGTGCGGATGATCCGTGACCGCAACACACCCCGCACGGGACGCATGGAGGTATCCCCGGTGGACATGCTCGAGAACCCGCCGACATGGCCCGGCCTGTCCGCGCCGGGCGGCTCCATCGCCGAACCGCTGCGGGTGGCGGTCTATCAGACCGGATCGGTCGTGCCGCTGATCCTGCCCGGTGACGCCAAGCAGGAACGCAACGCGATCGGTGTGCTGCTCGCCCTCGGTGCGTCCGGCTCGGGCAAGACGGCGTTGCAGCTCGAACTGGCGTGTGAGTCCCGCTCGCGTGTCGATGCCGAGGTCGTCTACATCGACGGCCGCAAGGGCCTGCAACTGCCGGCCGACTTCCGCAACGCCATGCACGTGTTCATCCACGACGCTGCCGAGGGCGAGCGCTACCTCGACAGCATGATCCCCGAGGTCGCCAAGCGCGCCGCGCAGATCGGCGGCCACGGCCACGAACAGTGGACCCGCGGGTGCGCCAAGTGCCCGAAGTTCCGCGTCGTGATCGTGGACGAGGCGTCCAAGTTCATCGAGGCCGAAGACACCCTCGTTGAACTGGCCGAATCAGTCCGATCGGTCGGCATGTTCGTCCTGCTCGGCATCCAGCGGGCGACCGGCGACCGGTTGCCGACCTCAGTCCGCAGCACCATCGGCGGAGTGATCTGCATGGGCGTCAAGGACGTCGCCGAAGCCGCCCGGGTGCTGTCGGAAGAGACCATCGAGGCCGGCGCGGATCCGTCCTGGAAGAACCGCAAGCCCGGCGCCCTGTACGCCGAGCTGCCCGGCACCGACCCCGACGACTGGTCACTTCCCGGCCGCACTTACAAGATCGACCGGGACGCCGTGGTCGGCGAACTGCTCGCTGTGCTCGCGGCCCGTGGCGAGTACCCGGCCGGCCGGCCGGTGGCACAAACCGCGGCGCCGGACGCGCCGGGCACTTCGGAGTCTGCCGACGACCGGGACGATCCGGACCTCGACAACGACCCCGATTTGGTGCCGCCGCCGGTCGATCCGGACTGCCCGCCGGATGAGGACCCGCACGAGCCGATCACCGTCCCGGCCCGCCGGCGGGTGCCGCTCGATCTCGGCCCCGAAGACGGCCGGCAGTACAGCCCGACCGAGATCCGCGAGATGTTCCGCCACGCGATCGTGACGGCGCACTCCAACGGGGTGCGATCGGTGCGGCCGAGCAACTTCGCCCCGATCGTCGGCAAGGTCGGTGAGGAAGGACTCAAGCCGCCCACCATCTCCAAGATCCTCAAAGAGTTCTGCGGCGGACCCGAGCCGCTGCTGCGGCGTGCCGACGACAAGGGCTTCTACGAGATCAACCTTCCCGAGCCTATGCCCGCCTACGCGGGCGCTGCCTGATGACCGAGCTGCCGCGCGGGACACGCTAACCCGTCCCGCGCGGCCCTGCGCCCCCCTCGCGCTCTACGCAGCGTCACACCCGCGGGTGCGTCTTCACGCACTTCACGCACTTCACGCACCCGCTTGAAAGCGCATCTACGCGCGCGCCTGCGCGCGCCCGCGCGCGCCAGAACCGTGAAATCCGTGAAGTCCGTGAAGTTATACACACAGTAAGGAATCCCTTATGTCCTTTTTCCGGGATATCCGGCGCGGTGCGGCCTACGAGATCGGCCGTCGAATGTGGCGCTGGTTCGCCGCGTTCGAGATCATCCGATGGTTCTTCCGCATCGTCCTGCCGACCCTGTTGATCATCGCCTCGGTGGCCGCGGCTGCCTGGTTCGCGGTCCGCACCGCGGCATGGTGGATGCCGCGCATCATCGCCCTGGCCGCCATCGCCGGCGGCCTGACCGTCCTGATCCGGCTGGCCTACCGCTATCGGTGGGAACTCCGCGCCGGACTGCCGCACACCGCCGTTGCCGCCGCAGTGGTCGCCCTGGCCGGCGTACTCGGCACGGCCGTGTGGTGGCTGCGGTGAGCACCGATCAGCCCGAGGCGCTCGATCTGTACTGCTGTGCCGGCGGGGCGACCCGAGGGCTGCAACTCGCAGGATTTCGGGTGACCGGCGTGGACGTGCGACCGCGGCCGAACTACTGCGGTGAGCACTTCGTGCAGGCCGACGCGCTCGATTTCCTACGACACATCATCGACACCGGGCAGATCCGCCGGTACGCACTGGTAGGGGCGTCCGCGCCGTGCCAGGAACGGTGCACCCTGCGGCAGGGCACCAACCTGGCCCGCGGATGGGGCAGCGAGCATTCGCAACTCGTCCCGGCCACCCGGGCGCTGTTGCTGGCCGCCGGGGTGCCGTTCTACATCGAGCAACCCAGCAACCACGGCGGGCTGATCCGCGCCGATCTGATGCTGTGCACCGACATGTTCGACGTCGGCCCGCCGCCGTGGGTGCAACGCCACCGCGACTTCGAGATCCACGGCTTCACCGTCACCCAACCCGCCCACCCGGTCGGGCCGGTCCGCGGTCACCGCGGCTACGTGCGCGGCTACCGCGGCCGGGCCGGCGCAAGGCCCGGGTTCTTCCGGGACGGCCCGTACGTCGCCGCGTACGGCAACGGCGGCGGCAAGGCCACCGTCGCGGAGATGCAACACGCGCTCGGCATCGACTGGACCGACGTCCGTGAGGAACTCACCGAGGCCATCCCGCCCGTCTACACCGAGCACATCGGCCGGGCCTTCCTCCGCGCCGCTACCGGCACCCTCGCCCGTTTCGGGTCAAGGGCAGCCTGATGAGCGGCTCCGCCGCACCGCCTTTCCGATGCGCGGCCGGCTGCGGGGTACCGCTGCATCCCGCGGCGGCGGCCGGTGGCCACGACCGGCACCCCGGTTGCGAGCCACACACGGCCGCGCCGGTGGACCGGTGGCAGTGCTGGCGTTGCCTGATGACCGGAACCGCCCTGGGCGCCGCCCACGGCATCGCCGCGGTGCGCATCCATGACCTGTTCGCCTGTCCCATGACCGCCGGCAGCGACCCTGAGCTACTCCGCCGGCTGGCCCGGCGCGCGCCACTGGCCCGGCTCTACCGGGCTGAGGTTCCAGCGCTGACCGCGCGACGTACGCCCTCCGGGCGCCTGCAAGCCATAGCGGACGGCGTACCGCCGCCTCATCCTCTGAAAGGACCTGGGCGCATGCCCGACACCGGCCCCATGCTGGCCGCCGCGCTCGCTCTCGCTGCCGAGGGCCTGCCGGTGTTCTGGCTCGGCCGCACGAAACGCCCCGTCGCCAACTGCCCGGCCTGCCCCAAAGCCGACGCCGACCCGAGCCACGACCCCGAAGCGTGTGCATGTCTGACCTGCCACGGCTTCTACGCCGCCACCTGTAACCCTGACCGGATCACCGCCATGCACCGCATCGTGCGCGGCGGCATGCTCGCGATCCGCACCGGAGTCACGTCCGACCTGGCCGTGATCGACATCGACCCGCGCAACGACGGCAGGGTGCTGCCCGAATTGATGCCGGCAACCCGTTGCGTGCGAACCGGATCGGGCGGCTGGCACCTGTACTACCGCCACCCCGGCGGCACGCTGGCAGCCAAGCTTCACGGGCATCCGGGCATCGACGTCAAGGCCGAGGGCGGCTATGTAGTCGCCCCGCCCTCGATCCATCCGAGCACCCGTCAGCCGTACCGGTGGGTGGGTGACCGGCCTGTCATTGAGATGCCCCCGCCGCTGCTCGCCGCGTGCCGGCCGACCGAGGCGCCCGCGCTCCCGACACCCGGCCCGACCCCGACGAGCAACGGGAGGGGCATCTCATCGGCGCCCGCCCTGCTCGCCGCGCACCTCGACGCCGTAGCCCGCGCCCCCGAAGGCCGACGACGCACCACGCTCTACGGCGCCGCCCGCGGCGTGGCCCGCATGGTCGCCGCCGGAGCGCTCACCCCCGCCGACGCGCACAACGCGCTCTACACCGCCGGCCGCGCTGCCGGGCAGAGCGACCGCGACGTCAACGCCGCCATCACCGGCGGATTCCGCGCCGAATCCGTTGCCACAGAAGGGATTGCCGCATGACCGACCCAACCGACCGCGCCAACGAAGGCGCGGCCATCCTGGATCGTCTCCACGCCACCATCACCCGATACGTAATCCTGCCCGCGCCTGAAGCCATCGACGCGGTGGTGTTGTGGATCGCCGCGACGCACGCCCAGCCGGCATGGGCGCACGCGGCCCGGCTGGTCATCCGGGCGCCGGAAAAGCGGTGCGGGAAGTCCCGCCTGCTCGACGTGGTGGAAGGCACCTGCTACAGCCCGCTGATCACCGTCAACGCCTCCACTGCCGCGGTGTACCGCTCGATCGGTGAGGGCGAGCCACCCACGATCCTGCTCGATGAGGCCGACACGATTTTCGGGGCCAAAGCGGGCGAGACCAACGAGGATCTCCGCGGTCTGCTCAACGCCGGTCACCAGCGCAACCGGCCCACGATCCGGTGGAACAACGCCACCAACAAAGTCGAGAAAATCGCCACGTTCGCCATGGCCGCGCTCGCCGGGATCGGGCAGATGCCGGACACCATCGAAGACCGTGCCGTGGTCGTCAAGATGCGCCGCCGGACCGCGACCGAGAAGGTGTCGCCCTACCGGCAGCGCCGCGACGGCCCGGCGTTGCGCAAGCTCGCCGCCGACCTCACCACCTGGCTGCGCGCCAACCTGCTCGAACTCGAGAAGGCGGAACCGGCGATGCCGCTGGAAGACCGGGCCGCCGACACCTGGGAACCGCTGATCGCCGTAGCCGACCTCGCCGGCGGCAACTGGCCCGACCGCGGGCGCCGAGCCGCACAAGCCCTCACCGCCGCGCGTGAAGGCGACACCGAGTTCTCCGACCGGCTCCGGCTGCTGATCGACTGCCGCGCGGCGTTCGGCCCGTTCGACGCGATCCCGACCGCCGCCCTGATGGAACGGCTCAAAGCCGATCCCGAAGCGCCGTGGGCCGAGTACGGCGGTACCGGGCTGACCGGGGCCAAGCTTGGCGCGTTGCTGCGCGAGTACGACATCCGGCCCGACACGATCCGCTTCCCGCCACCGACCGGGCAAGTCAAGGGCTACCGACGCGCTGACTTCCGCGACGCCTGGCAGCGCTACGCCCCGGAATCCGCCGATCAAGTGCCCGAGGGGGAGCCGTACCAGCCGTACCAGCCGTACCAACCCAGCTCAGAGGCGGTACGGCTTGACAACGTGGTACGGCTCAAGCCGTACCAAGCCGCCCTTGATGAGATGCCCCCGCCGCCGGACGAGAACCCCGCTGGTACGGCTTGAGCCGTACCACTCCAAGATCCGTACCGCCCCTGACCTGCACTGGTACGGCTGGTACGGCTGGTACGGCTTACCCCCTCCCAAGCGCCGCCGAGCCGCAATGAGATCGAAAAGCGACCCGCTCAGACCCGCGCTGCCGCTTCGGGGCATCCAACCACTCTCGCCCACCCCGGATCTTGGCTGTACGTGGCTCTCAGCGTGCCGCTCTCCGGCAGCTCACGCCGCCCTCGCATGAGCCTGCGATCCGACCCGTGCCACATCCCAGCGGGCCGTACAAGGCCGCTCAACGCCCTGCCGAACCGACCACGGGGAGAACCTCCATGGCAACCGACCCGACACCACTCGTCCTGACCATCGAGCAGGCCGCCCAGCGCCTTGGTATCGGCCGAACCCTCATGTACGCGCTCGTCACCAGTGGGGAGATCGAATCCGTGACCATCGGCCGGCTCCGCCGCATCCCCGCCGACTGCCTGACCACCTACGTCAACCGGCTCCGCGCGCAGAACACGCAGCTGCCGCCCGCCGCCTGAAAGGAACCGCACAGATGGGACGCAAGCCCAACGGCGCATCGAGCATTTACCTCGGCGTCGATGGCGCGTGGCACGGTCGGGTCACCGTCGGCATCAAGCCCGACGGTCGGCCCGACCGGCGGCACGTGCGCGGTAAGACCGAGGCCATCGTCATCCGCAAGGTTCGCGACCTGGAACGGGAGCGCGACAGCGGCACCATCCGGAAGGTCAGCCAACGGTGGACGGTCGCGACGTGGCTGACGCATTGGGTGGAGAACATCGCCGCGCCGGCCGTGCGGGAGACCACCATGGTTGGCTACCGCGCCGCCGTCTACAAACACCTAATTCCGGGCGTCGGCGCGCACCGCCTGGAGAAACTGGAACCGGAGCACCTTGAGCAGCTCTACATGACCATGATCCGGCGCGGGAGTGCGCCGGGCACCGCTCACCAGGTGCATCGCACCGTCAAGACCGCGCTCAACGTCGCCGTGCGGCGGGGGCATCTCACTCGCAACGTCGCCCGATTGGCGAAAGCGCCTCGCCTCGATGAGCAGGAGATCGAGCCGTTCACCGTTGCTGAGGCGCAACGCCTGCTCGAAGTCGCCGCCGAGAAACGTAACGGGGTGCGTTTTGCCCTTGCGCTGGCTCTCGGCTTACGCAAGGGCGAGGCGTTGGGGCTGAAATGGCGGCGTGTCGACCTGGAGAAAGGACTCTTGCGCACGCCTCGCCAGTTGCAGCGTCATCGCTGGCAGCACGGATGCGACGATCCGTACGAATGCGGCGCGCGGCTACACAAGACGGCGCCGTGCCCGCCGAATTGCACCCGTCACCAGCTCGCTTGTCCTCCACCGTGCCCAAAGGATTGCCGCCGGCACGCCAGCAAATGTCCGCAGCGGCACGGGGGCGGCCTGAAAGAGGTTGATGTGAAGTCGCGGGCCGGTCGGCGTGCCGTTGGCATTCCGGCCCCGCTGGTCGAAGCGCTCAGGCGCCACAAAGATGCTCAGGAGGTCGAACGCCAGAGAGCCGCCCAACTGTGGGAGGAAGGCGGTTGGGTGTTCGCCCAGCCCAATGGCCGGCCGATCGACCCCCGGGCCGATCACGACGCCTGGAAAGCACTTCTGCAAGAGGCTGGAGTCCGTGACGCCCGGTTGCACGACGCGCGCCATACCGCAGCGACCATGCTGCTGGTTCTCGGCGTGCCGACTCGGGCGGTCATGGAGGTAATGGGTTGGTCACAGATGGCGATGACGACCCGGTATCAGCATCTCGCGCCGGAACTGGCCAGCGGCATCGCTGAGCAGGTCGCCGGCCTGCTCTGGCGCACCAATTGAGACCGAAACTGAGACCGGGGCGGTCAGCCGATCGGGCGCTGTCCGCTCCGGCCCTGGTCAGCGAGTGGGCGCGGTAGGTTTCGAACCTACGACCCCCCGCTTGTAAGGCGGGTGCTCTCCCACTGAGCTACGCGCCCGGTGTGAACCGGAGACGTCATCCTACCTAAAGGTCGCCCAGAGCCGCCCGCCAGGCCTTCTGGTCGCGGGACTGGCCGGGGCCCGTCATCTCGGCGAAACGGATTGTGCCGTCGCGGTCGACGAGGAACGTGCCCCGGTTGGCCATGCCGCCGCCGTCGTTGAAGACGCCGTAGGCCTGGGCGACCGCTCCGTGCGGCCAGAAGTCGGCCAGCAGGGGGAAGTCGAAGCCTTCCTGCATGGCCCACACCTTGTGGCTGTAGACGGAGTCGACACTGACCGCGAGCACCTGCACGTCGTCGTTTTGATAGGCGGGCAGGTTGTCGCGGATTTCGGCGAGCTCACCCTGGCAGGTGCCCGTGAAGGTGAACGGGTAGAAGACCAGCAGGACCGCCTTGCGGCCGTGGAAGTCGGCCAGGCGTACGACCTGGTTGTTCTGGTCTTTGAGGGTGAACTCGGGCGCGGTGGCGCCGACCGGAACCGTCATGTGGACAACCCTAACCGGACCGGCACCCACGGACGCCGGTCGGGCTGGGAACGCAGCGAGCTACTTCTTCTTGTTGCCCCTGGGGGATACCAGCCGGGCACCGGTCCAGTCCTTGCCCGCGTTCACCGTCGAGGTCTGCTGCAGGCCCGCGGTCGGGGCCGATTCACTGATCTCGCTCGGCTCGACGTGGTTGTCACGGCCGGCTTTGGGGGTCAGCAGCCACACCACGCCGTTGTCGGCGAGGGGGCCCAGGGCATCGGTGAGGATCTCGAAGAGGTCACCGTCGCCGTCGCGGTACCACAACAGCACCGCATCGACGACTTCGTCGGTGTCTTCGTCGACCAACTCGCCGACGCGTTCGGTCAGGGCGTCACGGAGGTCCTCGTCGACGTCGTCGTCGAAGCCCATCTCCATGACCACCATGTTCGGCTCGAAGCCGAACCGGTCCGCCAGGCTGCGTACGCCGTCGGCCTGACCAGCGGTCGCGCTCACTGTCTAAGTCCTCCTAGCCGTCAAATTACGAAAAACCTTGGGGTAGTCCACACACTCCGGGCTCCCGGCGCAAGTGGCGCACCGGGTGTGTGGCAATTTACCGCGCCAGCAGGGCGTGGGCACCCTGTGTGATGGCATCTTCCCCCACGAGCACATGCTGTGCTGCCGGACCCAGGGGAATCAGCGAGTCGGCGGAGGCGATTCGCCTGGCCGCGCCCACGAAGCCGCCGTCGACCAGAGCTGCGAGAACGCCCTCGCCGACGCCGCCGGAGCGGCGGGTCTCGTCGACGATCAGCACCCGGCCGGTGGCGGCGGCCTCGCGTACGAGATCGTTGACGGGAAGCGGATTCAACCAGCGGAGGTCCACCACTCGGGATCCGTAGCCCTGCTCGGCCAGCCGGGCCGCCACACGCAGCGACATGCGCAGTCCGTTGCCGTACGTGATGATGGTGAGGTCTTCAGCGCTGCCGAAGGGGTAGGTGCGGGCGCGGCCGATCGGCACGTGCTCGGTGGTCCAGGCGCCGGGCCCGCTGTACGGGGCGAGCCACTCGTTGTCGCCCTGCTGGTAGAGGTCGCGGGTGTGGTAGAGCGCGATGGGCTCGAGGAACACGCAGACGCTGCCGTCGGACGCCGCCGAGGCCAGGCAGGACCGCAGCATGGGCGCGGCGTCGCTGGGGCGGCTGGGCACGGCCAGCACCAGGCCGGGGATGTCGCGCAGCACGGCGACCGAGTTGTCGTTGTGGAAGTGGCCGCCGAACGCCTGTTGATAGGCGAGCCCGGCCACCCGTACGACCATGGGGTTGCGATAGGCCCCGGAGGAGAAGAACGACATCGTGGCCGCCTCGCCCCGCAGCTGGTCCTCGGCGTTGTGCAGGTAGGCCAGATATTGGATCTCGGGGACCGGGAGCATCCCGTCCAGCCCGGCGCCCAGGGCCAGCCCGAGGATCGTCGTCTCGTCGAGCAGGGTGTCGAAGACCCGTTCGTCGCCGAAGCGCTCCTGCAGGTGCTTGGTGACGCCGTAGACGCCGCCCTTGCGCCCGACGTCCTCCCCGAAGACCAGCACGCCGGGGTCGTACGCGAGCGCGTCGGTCAGGGTGGCGTTGATGGTCTGGGCCAGCGTGAGCGGCCCGGACTGCTCGGGGAGCTTGCCGCCGAACGCGCGGGAGCGGGCGGCGGCGCCGGGGCCGAGGGCCCGGGTGGCGACCTCGGTGATCATGTGGGATGCGCGCAGCGGGCGGCGCGGGGCCAGCGGCGCGACAATCTCGGCCACGTTGGCCAGCTTGGGCTCGCCGAGCACCTCCTCGGCCACCTTGCGGACCTGCCAGCCGACCTCGTCGTAGCGGCTGATCACCTCGTCCGGCCCGAGGAGTCCGGCCTCGACGAGCAGCCGGGCGGTGCCGATCAGCGGGTCGCGTTCCAGGTCGCGGCTGATCTCGTCGGCCGTCCGGTAGGCCACTTCGGCGTCCGCTCCGGCGTGGCCCATCAGGCGCACGGTCGACAGGTGCAGCACGGCGGGCCGACGCTCGCGGCGCACGTAGCCCACCGCCTCGATCGCGGCGTCGTAGGTGTCGGTCAGGTCGCAGCCGTCGGCCGCCGAATATCGCAGGCCGGGCCGGGACTGCAGCATGGCCGCCAGCCAGCCGCCGGGCGTGGGCACGCTGATGCCGAGCCCGTTGTCCTCACAGATCAACAGCAGCGGCATCGGTACGCCGGTGTGCTCGAACCAGCCGGCCGAGTTGAGCGCGGCCGTGGCCGCCGCGTGGTTGGCCGAGGCGTCGCCGAACGAGGCCACGGCGATCGAGTCGCGCGGCCACCGGCTGTCGGGGCGCGGGCGTGCGAGCGAGAAGGCGAGGCCGACCGCCCGGGGCAGGTGAGACCCCACGGTCGAGGTGGTCGGGATGATGTTGAGGTCGGCGCTGCCGAAGACCTTGTGCCGGCCGCCGGCGATCGGCTCGTGGGCCGAGGCGACGACGCCGCGCAGCACGTCCCGGGCGGCGTCGGGCAGGCTCTTGGCGCGGGCGGCGAAGAACGCGGCCGACCGGTAGTGCAGCAGCGCCGGGTCGGTGGGCAGCAGCGCCGCGGCCACCGCCGCGTTGCCCTCGTGGCCGGAGGATCCGATCGTGTAGAAGCCCTCGTTGAAGCTGCGCAGCCACCGGGCCGCGAGGTCGAGGTGGCGGCTGGCCAGCTGGGCGTCGAACAGCTCGAGGGCGCGGGCGCCGGTGAGGGTGGATCCGTCGCGGACGGCGTCGCCGGGTGCGCGGCGGGCCTCCGGTGGTGCGAGGCCCGACACCGCTTCCCGGAAGCGCTCGTCGAGGTTCTGCGGGGTGGTCACCCGACCAGCATTGCCCACCCGGGCCAGCCCCGCCATGTCGGAATCCGGCGATCGGCGGGCTGTCGGGGCGTGACCAGGGAAGGGCTGGCAGACTCGGTTCATGCGTACCGAAGTGATCACGGTCCGGACCGGCTCGCGTCCCGTGGTGCGGGACATCACGCGCGAGGCGGAGCGGTTCGTGGAGTCCGAAGGGGACGGGCTGCTGCACGTGTTCGTGCCGCACGCGACCGCCGGTCTGGCCATCATCGAGACCGGGGCCGGCTCGGACGACGACCTGCTGGCCGCGATCGACCAGCTGCTGCCGGCCGAGGACAGGTGGCGGCATCGACACGGTTCGACGGGGCACGGGCGCGACCATGTGCTGCCGGCCTGGATTCCCCCGTACGCGTCGCTGCCCGTGATCGGGGGCCGGATAGCGCTCGGCACCTGGCAGTCGATCTGTCTTGTGGACACCAACGGGGACAACCCGGAGCGCCAAGTAAGGTTCAGTTTTCTGCCCGGCCAATGAAGTTACTGGTCAGTACGTGTGTCGCGAATCGCGTACCCGCACGGTAGGCGTGACGATGCGCACGGCGAAGGGGCAGGATGGAGCTATACCCGAGCGGCTCACACAATGGGGCGCCCGGTCCGACACCGACCTAGAGGAATGCCTGTGGCCACGGAGCGCAAGCGCCCGGTGATCAGCGACGGCCTGCCGAGCCAGCTTCCGGACATCGACCCCGAAGAAACCAATGAGTGGGTCGAGTCGCTCGACGGAGTCATCGACGAACGCGGCGCCAAGAGAGCCCGTTACGTTATGTTGCGCCTGCTCGAGCGGGCCCGGGAGCGACAGGTCGGCGTCCCGCCCCTGACCTCCACGGACTACATCAACACGATCCCGCCCGAGCAGGAACCCTGGTTCCCGGGCGACGAGTTCGTGGAGCGCCGGATCCGGGCCTACATCCGCTGGAACGCCGCGATGCTGGTGCACCGCGCGCAGCGCCCCGAGATCGGCGTGGGCGGCCACATCTCGACGTACGCGTCGAGCGCCAGCCTCTACGAGGTCGGCATGAACCACTTCTTCCGCGGCAAGGACCACCCCGGCGGCGGCGACCACATCTTCTTCCAGGGTCACGCCTCCCCCGGCATGTACGCGCGGGCGTACATGGAGGGCCGGCTCAGCGAGAACGACCTGGACGGCTTCCGGCAGGAGCTGTCGCACCCGGGCGGCGGCCTCCCGTCGTACCCGCACCCCCGCCTGATGCCGAACTTCTGGGAGTTCCCGACGGTCAGCATGGGTCTCGGCCCGCTGAACGCGATCTACCAGGCCCGGTACAACCGCTACCTGCACAACCGCGGCATCAAGGACACCAGCCAGCAGCACGTCTGGGCGTTCCTGGGCGACGGCGAGATGGACGAGGTCGAGTCGCTGGGCGCGATCGGCCTGGCCGCCCGTGAGGAGCTCGACAACCTCACCTTCGTCATCAACTGCAACCTGCAGCGCCTCGATGGCCCCGTACGGGGAAATGGCAAGGTCATCCAGGAGCTGGAGGCGTTCTTCCGGGGCGCCGGCTGGAACGTCATCAAGGTCGTCTGGGGCCGGGAGTGGGACCCGCTGCTCGCCGCCGACACCGACGGCGCGCTGGTCAACCTCATGAACGTCACGCCCGACGGCGACTATCAGACCTACAAGGGCGAGTCCGGGGCGTACGTACGGGAGAACTTCTTCGGTCGTGACCCGCGGACCCGCAAGCTGGTCGAGGGCATGAGCGACGACGAGGTCTGGAACCTCAAGCGCGGCGGCCACGACTACAAGAAGCTCTACGCGGCCTACAAGGCGGCCACCGAGCACACCGGCCAGCCGACCGTGATCCTGGCCAAGACGATCAAGGGCTGGACGCTGGGCTCGCACTTCGAGGCCCGCAACGCGACGCACCAGATGAAGAAGCTGACGCTGGACGACCTCAAGGGCTTCCGCGACCGCCTCTACCTCGACATCAGCGACAAGCAGCTCGAGGACAACCCGTACCTTCCGCCGTACTTCCACCCCGGTGAGAAGTCCGACGAGATGCAGTACATGCTCGAGCGCCGCCGTGAGCTGGGCGGGTCGATCCCGAGCCGGCGCACCAAGGGCAAGGTGCTCCAGATCCCCGACACCAAGCAGTTCGGGGACATCAAGCGGGGCAGCGGCAAGCAGAAGATCGCCACCACGATGGCCTTCGTGCGCCTGCTCAAGGACCTCATGAAGGACAAGGAGTTCGGCGCCCGGTGGGTCCCGATCATTCCCGACGAGGCCCGTACGTTCGGCATGGACTCGCTCTTCCCGACCAAGAAGATCTACTCGCCGCACGGCCAGACCTACACCTCGGTCGACCGCGAGCTCTTCCTGTCGTACAAGGAGGCGACCAACGGCCAGATCCTGCACGAGGGGATCAACGAGGCCGGGTCGACCGCGAGCTTCATCGCCGCCGGCACGTCTTACGCCACGCACGACGAGCCGATGATCCCGCTCTACATCTTCTATTCGATGTTCGGGTTCCAGCGCACGGCCGACGAGCTGTGGGCGGCGGCCGACCAGATGACCCGCGGCTTCCTGCTCGGGGCCACCGCCGGGCGCACCACGCTCAACGGCGAGGGCCTGCAGCACGAGGACGGCCACTCGCTGCTCATCGCGGCGACGAACCCGGCCGTGGTGGCGTACGACCCGGCGTTCGCGTTCGAGATCGCGCACATCGTCGAGGACGGCCTGCACCGCATGTACGGCGAGAAGCAGGAGAACGTCTTCTACTACCTCACCGTCTACAACGAGCCGGCCGTGCAGCCCGCCGAGCCGGCCGACGTCGACCGGGAGGGCCTGCTCAAGGGCATCTACCGGTACGCGGCGGCGCCCGAGACCAGCGGCCCGAAGGCGCAGCTGCTCGCCTCCGGCACCGGCGTGGCGTGGGCGCTCAAGGCGCAGACGCTGCTCGCCCAGGACTGGGGCGTCGGCGCCGATGTGTGGTCGGTCACGTCGTGGACCGAGCTGCGCCGCGACGCGGTCGAGGCCGAGGAGCACAACCTGCTGCACGTCGGCGACCAGCCCCGCAAGCCGTACATCCAGCAGAAGCTGGAGGGCACCGAGGGCCCGGTCGTCGCGGTCAGCGACTTCATGCGGGCCGTGCCCGACCTGATCGCCCGCTGGGTGCCGAACGCCTACACCTCGCTGGGCACCGACGGCTTCGGCATGAGCGACACCCGGCACGCGCTGCGGCGCCACTTCCACGTGGACGCCGAGTCGGTCGTCGTGGCCACGCTGCGGCAGCTCGCGCTGAGCGGCAAGGTGCCGTCGCACGTGCCGGCCGAGGCGGCCAAGAAGTACGCGATCGACGACGTGAACGCGGCGCCGGTCGGCGAAACGGGCGGCGATAGCTAGATCACAAGCCGGATTCGCCCTTTCCGGGGCGAATCCGGCGTTTCCCGTCTCAGCCGGCTCCCAACCGAGCCGAAAATCCTAGGTGAGACGGAACAGCCGTGGAATGCAAATCAGTCACAAGCTTCTCGCTCTGGGCCTCGGCGGGGTGATCGGCACCGCCGCCGTCCTGGTGATCGTGGGCGCCTGGGAGAGCGGCGAATTTGCCGGCGGGACCGAGCGCCAGGTGGTGGCGCAGAACGCCGCCGCCCTCGACCGCACGACGGCCGATGTGGCCACCCTGGTGCGGTCGGTCGGCAACGAGGTGCAGAACAGCGTCAACGTCAGCATGCGCGCGGCCTCGTCGCTGCTGGCCCAGCGCGGCGGCGCCCGCCTGTCCGGCCAGGACACCACATGGACGGCCGTCAACCAGGTGAGCCAGGCCGAGACCACGGTGCGGCTGCCCCGGCTTACGGTCGACGGCACCTGGCTGGGCCGCAACACCGACTTCGACGTCCGGACCCCGTTCGTCGATGACGCGGCCTCGCTGTCCAGTTCGACCATCACCGTGTTCCAGCGGATGAACCCGGCCGGCGACCTGCTGCGGGTCGGCACGACCGTCCGGAGCAAGGCCGGCACCCGGGCGATCGGCACGTACATCCCCGCGGTGACGGACGGCAAGCCGAACGCGGTCGCCGCGGCCATCAAGGCGGGCAAGCCGTACCGGGGTGTGGCCCAGGTGGTCGGCACCCCGTACGTCTCGGCCTACGACCCGATCAAGAACGCGGCGGGCGAGGTCATCGGCGCGCTCTACGCCGGTGTGCCGCAGGCGGAGGCGCTGGACAATCTGAACGCCGCGGTCGAGGCGGGCGAGGTCGGCGCGAACGGCTGGCTCACCATCCTGAGCACGGCGGCGGCCGACGCCGGCCGGGTCGTCGCGTCGAACATCGAGGGTGCGGCGAACAGCGTGGATCTCTCGTCGACCGACGCCGGCGGCGCCCCCTGGGTCAAGGAGCTGGTGACCAGGGCGCCCACCCTGACCGACGGGCAGACCTGGACGACGAAGTATCAGCTTCCCGGGTCGGCCGGCGCCCCGGCCGGGCCGACCACCACCACGCTCGCCTTCTACGCGCCGTACTCCTGGGCGATCGTCGTCGGCGGCTTCGACCACGACGCGGCCGGTCCGGTCGACACGGTCCGCGACGGGCGTACGGAGATGCTGTGGACGCTGGTCGTGGCGGCCGTGCTGCTGGCGCTGATCGGCGGCGTCGTCGCGGGCGTGCTGGCCCGGCGCATCTCGCGCCGCCTGGCCGGTCTGACCGGCGCGCTGTCCCGGCTGTCGCAGCGGGATCTGACGGTGGCCGTGCCGGTGGACGGCCGGGACGAGATCGCGACGGCTTCGACCGCGCTGAACACCGCGGCCGGCGAGCTGCGCACGGTGATGGTCGAGGTGACCGGCGCCTCGCGGGATCTGGCGTCGACCGCGCACCAGGTCGCGGCGACCGGTGGTGACCTGGCCGGGTCGGCTGAGGCGGCCTCGGCGCGGGCCGGTCACGTCAATGTGGCCGCCGAGAGCGTCTCGACCGTGGTGCAGACGGTGGCGGCGGGCGCCGAGGAGATGGGCGCCTCGATCCGCGAGATCTCGACCAACGCTCAGGACGCGGCCGACGCGGGCCGCGACGGCGTGGGCCTGACCGCGGCCGCGGCCGGCGTGATCGGCGAGCTGCGCAACTCGACCACCCAGATTGCCGACGTCGTACGCCTGATCGCCAGCATCGCCGAGCAGACCAACCTGCTGGCCCTGAACGCGACCATCGAGGCGGCCCGGGCCGGCGAGACCGGCAAGGGCTTCGCGGTGGTGGCCGGCGAGGTCAAGGAGCTGGCCCAGGAGACCGCGCGGGCCACCGAGGACGTGACCGCACGGGTCGCCGCGATCGAGAACGACACGACCCGGGCGGTCGACGCGATCGAGGCCATCTCGGCCCGGATCGCTCAGGTCAACGACTATCAGACGGCGATCGCGGCGGCGGTCGAGGAGCAGGCCGCGACCACGGCCGAGATGGCCCGCAACATCTCCGAGGTGGCCTCGGGCAGCCGCGACATCGCCGAGGGCATCGGGGTGGTCAGCGGCGCGGTCGAGGGCACCCGGGCCTCGGTGGCGGTGTCGCACCAGGCCGCCGACGAGCTGAACGCCACCGCCCGGCGGCTGACCGGGTTGGTGGACAGGTTCACGGTGTAGGCACGTACGTCACGACGTCGACGCCGGTCTTGGTCTGCCAGGTGCCGGTGAGGGTCAGGGCGACCTTCGTGCCCTCGGCCCAGAGCTTGCGCCCCTCGCCCTGCACGACCGGGTAGACCATGATCCGGTACTCGTCGATCAGGTTGTGCCGGGTCAGATAGTTGACCAGGTCGGCGCTGCCGTTGATGAGCAGGTGGGCCGGGCCGGACTTGAGCTCGCGGACCGCGTCGGCGACCTCGCCGCGCAGGAACGTCGCGTTCCACTCCGGCTCGGTCAGCGTCGTGGTGGCGACGTGCTTGGGCATCGAGTTCATCTTCACGCCGAAGTGGCCGGTCGCGGCCTCCATCTGCGGCCAGGCCGCCTTGAACCCCTCGTACGTCTTGCGGCCGAGCAGCAACGCGTCGGCCTCCTGCAGATTCCGGTCCTGCCAGCCACCCAGTTCGTCGTTGAAGTACGGACCGCTCCAGGACGGCTCCTCGAACACTCCGTCGAGCGTCACGTATTCAACGGCAACGATCTTCCCCATGAATTCTCCTTCTCCGGGATACCGGCCGACGCCGACCGTAGCGGACCGGGACCGGCGATGCGGGGACGCACGGAAAGTATCCGTTCGGATGCGTTCCGGAGTATGGACCGGTGGTGCGAGATTTCCGTAAGCTGCCCTCGTGGGTGGCAACGGGGCCTTCCCGAGGAATCGGTGATCCTCTAATCTCCGAGGAAAACACGCCCCGAGGAGGCCGGATGGCCGTCGCTCACGGAGTCCCTGTCCTCGCCACACCGGTCGAGCCCGTCCGGCGGTCATGGATCGGGTTGCTGTTCGCGGCGAACCTGGGGCTCTGGATGGCGTACTTCACGCCGATCCAGGTGCTGCTGCCCGAGCAGGTCGCCGAGATCACTCCGGACAGCAAGGAACTGTGGCTGGGCATCGTCACCGGCATCGGCGCGATCGTGGCCATCGTCGTCAATCCGCTGGCCGGTGCGCTCTCCGACCGTACGAGGATCAAGTTCTTCGGACGCGCGTACGGGCGAAGGCATGTCTGGACCCTGGCCGGCTGCGCCCTCTCGGTGCTCTCGATCGCCGTGCTGGCCGAGGCGTCCAACCTGCTCACCGTGATCGTGGCCTGGTGTTTCGTCACGGTCGGCATCAACATCATGCTGGCCTCGCTGACCGCCGCCGTCCCCGACCGGGTGCCGGTGTCCCAGCGCGGACTGGTGTCCGGCTGGATCGGCATGCCGCAGGCACTCGGCCTGGTCATCGGGGCCATCCTGGTCACGGCCGTGTTCACCGACATCGGCCCGGGCTACATCGCGCTCGGGCTCGGCCTGGTCGTGCTGGCCGTGCCGTTCGCACTGCTGACCAAGGACGATCCGCTGCCGCCGGGCCACCGGGTGCGGGTGCGCTGGAAGATCGACCTGCGGGGCCACCCCGACTACATGTGGGCCTGGGGCACCCGCTTCCTGGTGCAGCTGGGCAACGCCCTCGGCACGCTCTACCTGCTCTATTTCCTCGACGACGCGGTCGGACTGGACGACCCCGACTCCGGCCTGCTCTACATGATCCTGCTCTACACGGTCGGCATGATCAGCACGGCGATGATCGGCGGCTGGCTCTCCGACCGCCTCGGCCGCCGCAAGATCTTCGTGATCTGGTCGGGTGTGCTCATCGCGATCGCCGCCACCCTGCTGGCGATCTGGCCGACCTGGCCGATCTCGCTGGTCGCGGCTTTCCTGTTCGGCATGGGCTTCGGGGTCTACCTGGCGGTCGACACCGCGCTGATCACCCAGGTGCTGCCGAACGAGGCCGACCGGGCCCGCGACCTCGGGGTCATCAACATCGCCAGCGCCGCCCCGCAGGCGCTCGGCCCGCTGCTGGCCGCCCCGATCGTGACCACGCTGGGCGGTTATCCCACCCTGTTCGCGTTGACCGCCCTGGTCAGTCTGGTCGGGGCCGTGGCCGTGGTGAAAATCCGTTCGGTCCCCTAGGTAGTCTGGGCGGGTGACTGTTCGCGTACGCTTCGCCCCTTCCCCGACCGGCATGTTCCACGTCGGCGGCGCCCGCACCGCGCTGCAGAACTGGGTCTACGCCAAGCAGCACGACGGCGTATTCGTGCTCCGCATCGAGGACACCGACGCCGCCCGTAACCGTCCCGAGTGGACCGAGGGCATCCTCTCGGCCCTCGACTGGATCGGCATCGAGCGCGGCTCGTACGAGGGGCCGTATTACCAGTCCTCGTACGCGCAGGACCACAC
The DNA here is from genome assembly GCF_055562135.1 of Actinoplanes sp. NPDC021490. Taxonomy (NCBI): domain Bacteria; kingdom Bacillati; phylum Actinomycetota; class Actinomycetes; order Micromonosporales; family Micromonosporaceae; genus Actinoplanes; species Actinoplanes sp. NPDC021490. The sequence continues at coordinate 14,634 of NZ_JBVHFW010000029.1, read as the reverse complement.
CGCCGCGGCCACCCGTCTCTACGGCGAGGGCAAGGCCTACTACTGCGACTGCAAGCGCGAGGACGTGATCGCCCGCAGCGGCAACCAGCACACCGGCTACGACGGCTTCTGCCGCGACCGGGCTCTCGGGCCGGGCGAGGGCCGCGCGCTGCGCTTCCGCACGCCCGACGAGGGCGAGACGGTGGTCGTGGACCTGGTCCGCGGCAAGCCCACCTTCGAGAACAAGCTGATCGAGGACTTCGTCATCGCCCGCAGCGACGGCTCCCCGCTGTTCCTGCTGGCCAACGTGGTCGACGACATGACCATGGAGATCAACCTGGTCATCCGGGCCGAGGAGCACCTGCCCAACACGCCCAAGCAGCAGCTGCTGTGGGAGGCGCTGGGACACACTCCGCCGGTCTGGGCCCACGTGCCGGTCATCGTCAACGAGAAGCGGCAGAAGCTGTCCAAGCGCCGCGACAAGGTGGCTCTGGAGAGCTACCGCGACGAGGGCTACCTGGCCGCCACGATGAAGAACTACCTGATGCTGCTCGGCTGGGCCCCCTCGGGCGACCGCGAGATCGTGCCGTGGCAGGTCATCGAGGAGGAGTACCGCCTGGAGGACGTCAACCACGCCTCCGCGTTCTTCGACATCAAGAAGCTGCGCGCGTTCAACGGCGACTACATCCGGGCGCTCTCGGTCGAGGAGTTCATCCAGGTCTGCACGCCCTGGCTGAGCGGCACCGACACCATCCCGGCCCCGCCGTGGTCGCCGGCCGCGTTCGACGTCGACGTGTTCACGGCCGTGGCGCCGCTCGCACAGACCCGCATCGCGGTGCTGTCCGAGATCGTGGAGTACGTCGACTTCTTCTTCCTCGACGAGCCCGCCATCGACGAGGCGTCGTGGGCCAAGGCGATGAAGGAGGGCGCGGCCGACATCCTGGACGCCACGGTCACCGCGTTCGAGGCCCTCGAGGACTGGTCGGCCGAGCCGCTCAAGGGCGCGCTCGAGGCGGTGGGCCTGGCTCGCGAGCTCAAGCTGGGCAAGACCCAGGCTCCCGTACGCGTCGCCGTGACCGGCCGCTCGGTGGGGCTGCCCCTGTTCGAGTCGATCGAGGTGCTGGGCAAGGAGCGCACGCTCGCCCGCCTGCGTGCGGCCCGCGCGCGTCTCTGACCCGGTTTGCCGTTCTTTATCGCATAAGGGGTCCGGTCGGCCAATCGCCCGCCGCCGTAACGGTGGTGAAATCCGCTGAGCGGGTGACCGGCCCCCTTCCCGGTTGCGCGGACTGGGTACTATCTCGCCACTGATCAACGGCCGTCGTCGTCTCGGATGTCATCCTCCGGATGACAACAATTCGTGCGGCCCGAGATGCGCCCGAGCCTCAGCTCGGGAAGGCTTGAGGCCTCGGTCGTTCCACGACAGGTGGATCGGCTGATGGCTCGCGAAGCCATGTCCACCACGGGGCGGGGAGGCCGGACGATGGTTCGAGGGGTGATCACGCGGTTCGTTGCGGCGACCGGCGTGCTCGCGGCGACGGCCGCCATGGCGATCGGGCTCACGCCCGCCGCCGCGCAGGCGGAGGGCGCGCCCAAGCCGGCGCCGAAGGCCAACATCATCCAGATCACCGGCAAGGGCGTCGACGACAAGATCGTTATCACCCAGGCCGAGAACAAGCGGCTCTTCTCGAGCCTGCTGAGCGAGGTCAACTGGATGTACTCGGCGCGGTCGCAGACGTCCGCGCTGGCCGCCGACAAGCTCGGCGCGAAATACACGATCACCGTGCTGTCCGGCAAGACCGGCCTGCAGACGTACGACGTGTTCCCGGCGGCCGCCGGTGGCCCGCGGGCGCACCGCCTGGCCAAGCAGCCGGGCGGCAAGAAGGCGGCCGACGGCTGGTTCTACGGCCGGCTCACCCTGCCCGAGACGCTGCGCGTCAGCGGCGTGCCGATCAAGGCCAAGCCCGACGTGGTCGGCGGCGGCATCGGCGGTGGCATCGGCCAGGATCTCGACGCGGACGCCGAGGCGTCGGCCGGGGTCGACGAGGTGTTCGGCCAGATGCGCCGGCTCTACCTGCTCAACGGCGCGGTCATCGCGACCATCTTCATCGGGCTGGCCGGCATCGCCTATCTGATCCGCCGCCGGATCTGACCGCTCAGTTCTCCAGCTCGACCGGGATCCTTCAGTCCTCCGGCTCGACCGGGGTGCCTCAGTCCTCCGGCTCGACCGGGGTGCTGAAGTCGGGGCATCCCCGGTCGCAGTCTTCCTTGCGGCTGAACGCGTCGAACACCCGCTCGTCGGTGGCGACCTGCTCGACCTGGGCGCCGGTGAGCCCCGGCTTCCCGCGACGTGCCCCCTCGTCCCGCTCCCCCGCAGCCATGACCGCCACCGTACGGCCGTCGTCCAGTCGCCGGGCGATGGTCTGCCGCACCTGCCGGTCCGGGTCGCTCACGTCGTCGTAGCGGACGAACTCCAGGCCGGCCGCGCGATCGGGGCGGGCGCACGCGTCCGCGTCCGCCTCCACCGGGAAACACCACTTCTTGCGTACGTCGAAGATTCCGACCTCGACCGTGCCGCGAGCCTGCCCGTCCTCGTCGGCGAGCTCGTAGTGCCGCCAGCCGTTGCCGCGCTCGGACGACCCCCGCACCACCCGCAGCTCACGCCCCCGGACCAGCGGTTCGATCACCTCGAGCACCGCGTCCGAGGAGGCCGGCCGGGTCGCCGGGGCCCGGCTGGGCACGGGCGGCGGCGTGACCGCGGCAACGCCGGCCGTGGTCGGCGCCGCCTTCATTGTGGCCGGGCGGGGCGCCAGCAGGGTCGAGGTCAGCACGTAGCCGAGCACGACGATGATCCCCGCGGTGGCCGCGCCCAGAGCCAGCACGCCCTGCGTACGCCGCCGGCGCAACTTGTCGGCCCGCCGGAAGATGGCGTCGACCTCGTCACCGATCGGCGGTTCGCCCTCGAGCACATGCTCGAGCAGCCGGCTCAGCGGCGCGCTCATCCGGCCATCGCTGCCTCGGACTCACCGAGCAGCTTCTCCAGGGCCGCGAGCCCGGCCCGCTCGTACGCGGAAACCTGCTCGTCCTCCAGGTCCAGCATCGCCCCCGTGGCGTCCACGTCGAAGCCGTCCCAGTAGCGCAGCACCAGCACGGCCCGGCAGCGCGGCGTGAGCTTGTGCAGGGCGTCCAGCAGCAGGATCGACTCCGCCTCGACGCCCGCCGCGCCCGCCGACGCCACGAAGACGTGCTCCCGGCGGCGGTTGCGGCGGCGGCAGGCCTCCATCAGCTCCGAGTACGCGAAGACGTCCGGGTCGGCGACCGCGCCGCGCCGGCTGTCGGCCACCACGCGGGCCAGCGTGGCCCGGGTCAGCTCGGAAGCCATCTGCCAGTCGCCGCACATGAGGAAAGCCGTGCGCCGCATCTGGGGCAGGCGGCTGGTGACGAACTCGCGCAGGGCGGCGTCGTCGCTCTTGGTGCCCTCGGCCGTCTCGTTGTCGCCGGACATAGGCCCTTTATAGGCGGAAAACTGCCCTGTCCGGTGCGGAACGCCGATCACGCGACTCGAACGGCGACCTCCACGAGGCGTACGAGGTCGGTCAGGTCGTCCTCGAACTCGTCATCGCTGTCGGTGGCCACGGTGGTCGCGCCGGTGACCTCGCCGGTCGCGTAGCCCAGCAGGAACGCCAGGATCATGCGGGCCATCCGCGGCACTTGGGCGTCGGCCACACCCGCGTCGTGCAGCACGCTGCGCAGGGCGGCGGTGAGCCAGGACGCCGACGCCCCCGACGCGGGCCGGTTGAGCAGCAGCGGGAAGGCACCCGGGTGACGCTTGGCCAGCCCCCGTACGGCCCGGCCGAGCGCCCGCAGGCGGTGCCGCCAGTCCCCGGGCTTGTCGCTTTCGACGCCTTCGCTGCCTTCGCTGCCCAGTTCCAGGCCGAGCAGGTCGACCAGCCCGTCGAGCATGGCGTCCTTGCCACCCACGTACGGGTAGAGCGCCATCGACGTGAGCCCGACCCGCTCGGCCACCGCCCGCATCGACATCGCCGCGAGGCCACGCTCGTCAACGAGAGCGAGCGCCTGGTCGAGAATGAGCCGTCTCTTGTCGTCCACCGGTTCACCGTTCCCGGCCTCGGCCCCGCACCCACCGTGACGCGCCCACCGTGGCCGGCTGGGCTCACCCGGTCGGGTGAGCCGCCCCGCTCTTCACCGGCTCGCACGCCATGTCGCCGCTCGGCGCTCTTGGCTCGTGCGCGGTCGGCGCTCTTGGCTCGTGCGCGGTCGGCGCCGGCCGGTTCTAGAGGCCGGTCGCCGTCGTCTGTCGTAGCCGGCTCAGCACCAGCGGCCAGGCGGACGGCCACGGCCCGCGGCCCGGCGGCGCGGACGGACCGCGCCGTGCAGGTGGGCTCCCGCCCAGCCCCGCAGTTCGGTGCGGCAGGCGCCCCGGCTCGGACCCGAATCGGGATCGTCCTGATCGACCGGTGGCTCTTCCACTGCCGGCCCGGCGATCACCGGAAGGGCCGCGCCCATCGTCTCCGCGGGCGGCGCGGGTTCGTTCTCCCGTTCCGTCATCTCGCCTCCCCTCACCATGTTCGCGCTCATTGATCGGCAGCTAGCGGCCTGCTTTTACCCCCGGCGGCAGCGAGTCTGCCGACGCTAGGACGACACCATGCCAGGTCACCGACAGAAATCGCGGCAGGGGCGCACCGCTACTCCGGACTATAGGCCTAAAAACGGACAAATCACGCAGGAGTCGTTCGCGCCACTCCCACCGAAACCGCAGCATTCAGCCCACACCGTCGCCGCATGTCCCCGACTGCCGAGGTCACGCCCAGTACGCAGCTCCGGCCGCTCCCTGTGGACAACGCGAAACGCCGCCCACCGCCCCTGTGGACAACCAGCCGCCCCGACTTGACCGCCCGCTAAGTTCCCAACCACGCCCCCCGGGTGGGTGGCCGGGGGAGGTGGGCCAAGGCTAGGAGTGCCCAACAACGAGAAGCGCCCCAAACCAAAAGAGGCGAGCCCGGCACCCCAGCGACGGCGTGGCACGCTGGGGGCGTGTCTGACAGCGCACCACCCCGGGGCCCAGCCAAGCCGCCTCCCGCCGCCACCCTGCGGCGCATCGAGCGGCACGCGGGCGTCCTGGCCACCTCGGCCGTGGCGCGGATGGACGAGACGCTCCCCTGGTTCCGGGCCCTGCCCCCCGATCAGCGGTCCCAGGTCATGCTCGTGGCTCAGGCCGGCGTCCGTTCCCTGGTGGAGTGGCTGCGCTCGGGCGGCGTGGTCGCGGCGACCACGCAGGAGATCTCGGACGAGGTGTTCGCGGCCGCGCCGCGCGCGCTGGCCCGGTCGATCACGCTGACGCAGACGGTTCAGCTGATCAAGGTCACGATCGACGTCGCCGAGTCCGAGGTGGCCGCGCTGGCCGCGCAGGGTGAGGAGGAGCCGCTGCTGCAGGCCATCCTCAAGTTCTCACGTGAGATCGCCTTCTCGGCCGCGCGGGTCTATGCCCGGGCCGCCGAGTCGCGGGGGGCCTGGGACGCCCGGCTGCAGGCGCTGCTGGTGGACGCCCTGTTGCGCGGTGACTCGTCCGACGTGCTGGCCAGCCGGGCCGCGGCGCTGGGGTGGGCCGACGCGCCGCCGGTGGCCGTGGTGGTGGGGCGGTCCCCGGGTGGTGACATCACGGCCGTGCTGCACGCCGTCTACCGGGCCGCGCGCCGGGCCCGCATCGAAGTGATCGGCGGGGTGCACGGCGACCGGCTGGTGGTGGTGATGGGCGGCGCGACCGATCCGCTGGCGACGGCGGAGGCGCTGGCGCCGAGTTTCGGGGAGGGCCCGATCGTGGTCGGTCCGGCGGTGCCGTCGCTCGATCAGGCCACCGAGTCGGCGCGGGCCGCCCTGGCCGGTTATCGCGCGGCCCCGGCCTGGCCGGGTGCGCCCAATCCGGTGGCGGCGGACGATCTGCTGCCCGAACGGGCTCTGGCGGGCGACATGGAGGCGCGGCGGACGCTGCGCCGTGACGCGTACGGGGCCCTGGCTCGTGCCGGCAGCGGTCTCGTCGACACTTTGGACGCCTTCTTCGCCGCCGGTGGGGTACTCGAGAGCACCGCCCGGGAGCTGTACGTGCACCCGAACACCATCCGGTATCGCCTCAAGCGGGTCACCGAGGTCACCGGACTGTCGCCGCTGGACGGGCGGGACGCATTCGCGCTGCGGATCGCGCTGGCGGTCGGGCGTTTGGACCCTGCGACGTAGCTCACCTTCCGGGTTCAGCAATTCACAGCTCCTGGAATCCGGACAAAGGGGAGTGATTTCCGGGCACGTTTGTAGGATTCCTACAACGTCAGTCGTAGGGTTTAGTAGACGCCGTCAGCCCCGCAACCCCGACCGATCCGGAAGAGTCGAAGAGGTGCTCGCCGTACTCTCCCCCGGCCAAGGCTCTCAGAAGCCCGGCTTCCTGACCCCGTGGCTCGATCTGCCCGGCGCCGACACCAAGCTGCGCTGGTGGTCGGCGCTCGCGGGCGTCGACCTGTTGCACCTCGGCACCGCCGCCGAGGCCGACGAGATCAAGGACACCGCCCGTACGCAGCCGCTGCTGGTCGCCGCCTCCCTGCTCGCCGCGAGCGAGCTGCCGCTGGAGCGGGTCGACGTGGTCGCCGGTCACAGCGTGGGTGAGCTGGGCGCCACGGCCATCGCCGGGGTGCTCTCGGCCGAGGCCGCGATCGCGCTGGCCGGCGTACGGGGAAGGGAAATGGCCGCGGCCTGTGCGCTCGAACCGACCGGCATGAGCGCCGTGCTCGGTGGCGACCCCGAGGAGGTGCTCGCCGCGCTCGAGAAGCATGGCCTGCACCCGGCCAACCGCAACGCCACCGGTCAGGTCGTGGCGGCCGGTTCGCTCGACGGGCTGGCCCAGCTGGCCGCCGAGCCGCCGGAGAAGGCCCGCGTCCGTCCGCTCGAGGTGGCCGGGGCGTTCCACACGCCGTACATGGCTCCGGCCGAGGCCGCGCTGGCCGCGGTGGCCGGTGGAGTGACCGTCGCCGACCCGGCCCGCACGCTGCTCTCCGACCTGGACGGCACGGCCGTGTCCGAGGGCCGCGAGATGGTCGGGCGCCTGGTCCGCCAGGTCACCGCGCCGGTCCGGTGGGATCTCGTGATGCGCGCGCTGGCCGATCTGGGCGTCACCGGCGTGATCGAGCTGCCGCCCGCCGGCACCCTGGCCGGGCTGGTCAAGCGCGAGCTCAAGGGCGATGGGGCCCCGGAGATCGTCACTCTCAACACACCGGACGACCTGTCCGCCGCCCGCGACCTCATCGCCCGGCACAGCGGGCACCCGATCGAAGGAGCAACACGATGACCGCGGGCACCCGCATTCTCGCGATGGGGCATTACCAGCCCTCGCGCGTCGTCACCAACGACGATCTCGCGGCGACGATCGACACCAACGACGAGTGGATCAAGAGCCGGGTCGGCATCGCGGAGCGCCGGGTCGCCGACAGCGAGTCGGTCGCCGACATGGCCACCTTCGCGGCTGAGAAGGCGCTGGCCGCCTCGGGCCTGACCGCGGCCGACATCGACCTGGTCACGGTGGCCACCTGCTCCTCGATCGACCGCTGCCCCAACGTGGCGACCCGGGTCGCGGCGCGGCTGGGCATCAACGCCCCGGCGGCGTACGACCTCAACACCGCGTGCTCCGGCTTCTCGTACGCCCTGGGCACCGCCGACCACGCGATCCGGGCCGGCGCGTCGCGCAACGCCCTGGTGATCGGGGCCGAGAAGCTGTCGGACGTCACCGACTGGACCAACCGGACGACCGCCGTGCTGTTCGGTGACGGCGCGGGCGCCGCGATCGTCACCGGCGTGGCCGAGGGCGAGCAGTCCGGCATCGGCCCGGTGCTGTGGGGCTCGGCCCCCGAGAAGGGCGACGCGCTGCGCATCGAGGGCTGGCAGCCCTACATCGAGCAGGACGGTCAGACGGTGTTCCGCTGGGCGACCACCGCGCTCGCGCCGTTCGCGCTGGAGACCTGCGAGAAGGCCGGCATCAAGCCGTCCGAGCTGGCCGCCTTCGTGCCGCACCAGGCGAACACCCGGATCATCGACGGAATCGTCAAGCGCCTCGGCCTCGGCCCGAACGTGGTCGTCGCCAAGGACATCGTCCACTCCGGCAACACCTCCGCGGCCAGTGTGCCGCTGGCCCTGTCCAAGCTGATCGAGAGCGGCGAGGTCGCCTCGGGCGCCCCGGTGCTGCTCTTCGGCTTCGGCGGCGGCCTCACCTACGCCGGCCAGGTCATTCGCTGTCCGTAAGCGTTGATCAACCGGAGCAGTCCCCACCATTTGAGAGGAAACACCTGACAATGGCTACTCGCGAAGAGATCACCTCGGGCCTTGCCGAGATCCTCGAGGAGGTCGCCGGCGTGAACCCGGACGACGTCGCCGAGGGCAAGTCCTTCACCGACGACCTGGACGTCGACTCGCTGTCCATGGTCGAGGTCGTGGTGGCCGCCGAGGAGAAGTTCGGCGTCAAGATCCCCGACAACGAGGTCCAGAACCTCAAGACCGTCGGTGACGCCGTCAGCTACATCGAGGCGAACCACTGACATGAGCAACGTCGACGTCGTCGTCACCGGGCTCGGCGCGACCACCCCGTTGGGCGGGGACGTCGCGTCCACCTGGGACGCCTTGCTCGCCGGCCGCTCCGGGGTGAGTCGACTCACCACGGAGTGGGCCGAGCAGCTCACAGTCAAGATCGGGGCCCAGCTCAAGGTCGACCCGTCCGAGGTCATCGAGCGGGTCCGCATGCGCCGCCTGGACCGTTCCGAGGCGATCGCCCTGATCGCCGCGAAGCAGGCCTGGGCCGACGCCGGCCTCGAGGGTGCCAACCTGGACAAGGAGCGCCTGGCCGTCAGCCTCGGCAGCGGCATAGGGGGTGCGCTCACGCTGCTCAACCAGGACGACATCCTGGAGGAGTCGGGGCAGCGCAAGGTCAGCCCGCACACCGTGCCGATGCTGATGCCGAACGGGCCGGCGGCCTGGGTCGGCATCGAGCTCGGCGCGCAGGCCGGGGTGCACGCCATGGCCAGCGCCTGCGCGACCGGCGCCGAGGCGATGGCGCTGGGTCTGGACATCATCCGCTCCGGCCGGGCCGACGTGGTCATGGCCGGCGGCACCGAGGCGGTCATCCACCCGCTGCCGTACGCCGGTTTCGCCAACATGCGGGCCATGTCGACCCGCAACGACGAGCCGGAGAAGGCCTCCCGCCCCTGGGACAAGGGACGCGACGGGTTCGTCTTCGGTGAGGGCTCGGGCGTGCTGGTGCTCGAGCGGGCCGACCACGCCAAGGCCCGCGGCGCGCGGATCTACGCGCGGCTGGCCGGGGCCGGCATCACGTCGGACGGCTACGACATCGTCCAGCCCGACCCGGAGTGCAAGGGCGGCGCCCGGGCGATGAGCCGGGCGATCCGCGACGCCGGCCTGACCGGCGCCGACATCGTCCACGTCAACGCCCACGCCACCTCGACCCCGGTCGGCGACATGGGCGAGATCCTCGGCATCAAGGCCGCGATCGGCACCCACCCGGTGATCACCTCGACCAAGTCGATGTCCGGCCACCTGCTGGGCGCGGCCGGCGCGCTCGAGTCGATCGCCACCATCCTGGCCATCCGGGACGGCGTGGTTCCCCCCACGATCAACCTGGACGACCCGGACGACAAGCTCGACCTCGACGTGGCGGCGCACAAGGCCCGCCAGCTCGACATCCCCGCCGCCATGAACAACTCGTTCGGTTTCGGCGGGCACAACGTCGCGCTGGTCTTCACCCGCGCCTGATCGTTTCCGAGAAGGGCCCGGCCGCTGCGGCCGGGCCCTTTTTCAGCAGGCCGTACGCGGAAGCCCGGCGACGGCCACGGGCGACTTGCCGGGCGCCTTCGCCTTGCCCGCGACCACCGCGGCCAGCGCGCCCAGGGACAGCTTGCTCGACGAGTACGTGGCCACGAGCACCGGTGACTTGGCCGCGGACAGCAGGTGGGGCGTGTCCATCACGACCGTCACCCGGGCGGACGGGTCGAGGTCGACCGGCCGGTCCCCGTACCCGACGAGATGGATCTTCGTGCCGCCCGCCGCCTGCACGTTGAAGCCCTGGGCCTGCAGTGCCTTGACGAGGGTGACCCGGGCCACCTCGCGGCCCCCCGACGCGGTGACCGTGACCGGCCCGCTGAGCAGCGCGCCCGAGCAGGGTCCGCGCAGCACAGTGATGGAGGCGGCGTCGAGGGCCGAGACCGCCTGCTCGTGGGCCGGCGACGCGACAACCGACAGGTCCGGCTGTTTCTTGGCGGCGGTGCGGAACTTGAGGGTCAAAATGCGCGTGACCGCCTGGACCAGGCGGTCCTTCTTGAGCGAGCCGTCCTTGAGCCCGGCCAGGATGCCGTCGCGAGCCCCGCCGATGCTGGGCGGCATCAGCAGCATGTCGTTTCCGGCGTTCAGGGCGCGTACGGCGGCCTCGCCCGGCGCCCACTTCATCGCCGGCGGCATGTTCATCGCGTCGGTCACCGCGACCCCGGTGAACTTGAGCTGCCCGCGCAGCACGTCCGTCATGATCTTTTTGGAGAAGGTGGCCGGCACGCCCTTGTCGAGCGCCTGCAGGTCGAGGTGGCCGGACATCACCACGCCGGCGCCCGCGTCCACGCCCGACTTGAACGGCGGCAGGTCCTGCGCGGTCCAGGCGGCCTTGCTCTGCGCCACCACGGGCAACCCCTCATGACTGTCCCCGCTGGTGTGCCCGTGCCCCGGGAAGTGCTTGAGACCGGCTGCCACCCCCGAACCTTCCAGACCCCGTACGGCCGCAGCGACCTGGGCGGCGTTGGCCTTGGCGTCGGCGCCGAACGCGCGCGAGCCGATCACCGTGTTGGCCGGCGGGCCCAGGGTGTCGGCGACCGGGGCGAAGTCGACGGTGATGCCCATGGCCGCCAGCTCCTCACCGGCCGCCCGCCACGCCCCCTCGGTGAGCTTGGGCTGACCGGCCGCGCCCGCACCCATGGCCGAGGGCAGCATGGTGACGCCCTCGGTGACCCGGGTGACGACCCCGTACTCCTGGTCGGTGCCGATCATCAGCGGGGCGCCGCCGGGCAACTGGCGCGCGGCGGCCTGCAGCCCGTCGGTCAGCGCGCGGACCTGCTTCGGGTTCTCGACGTTGGTGGTCGGGTTGGTGGCGCCGGTCGGGTCCTTGGCGGTGAAACTGACCAGGATGAGCCCGCCCAGGTGGAACTTGGCGATCATCTCGGCGGGCGTGTTCACCGCGGCCAGACCCTGATTGCCGGCAGCCGAGCCCTTGTCCACCGTCGTCGCGTCGCTTCCGTACGCGTACGGCATGAGCACCTGACCGGCCAGGTCGGCGTCGCTCATCGTGGCCACGGCGGCGGCCGCCCGCGCCGCGGGATCACCGACCGGCTCGGAAGCCGGGGCGGAGGGCGGATTCGAGGGCACGGCCGGTGGCGCCGGGGCGCTGGCCTGCGGCGCCGGGGCGTCGTCGGAGCCGCACGCCGCGGCGGCCAGCACGAGCGGGATAACCAGGGCGGCTCGGACGATCCTCATGCAAGCATCGAATCAGGGGGCCATCCGGGCGTAACGCGCGGGTCAGCCCACCCGGGTGAGCAACGTCACCGGGGCGCCGTCACCGGCGTACCGGTACGGCTCGAGCTCGGCGTCCCAGGCCGTGCCCAGCGCCTTTTCCAGGGCATGCGAAAGTGCCTCCGGCGCCCGCGCGGAGGCCATGATCGAGCGCAACCGGTCCTCACCGATCTGGATGTCGCCCGACGCGCCCATGATCCCGTGAAAGAGGCCGCGACCCGGGACGTGCATGAAACGCTCGCCGTCTACACCCGGGCTCGGTTCCTCGGTCACCTCGAAACGGATCATGGGCCACTGCCGGAGGGCAGCAGCCAGCTCGGCGCCAGTACCGGAACGTCCGGTCCAGCTGCACTCGGCGCGCCGCATGCCGGGATCGACCGGCTGCGTCGTCCAATGCAGCGTGACCGGCGCTGTCAGTACGCGCGCGATCGCCCACTCGACGTGTTGGCACACGGCAAGTGGGCTCGAGTGGACGTATACGACGCCACACGTTGGCACGGTGACCTCCCGAAGACCGAGGTGCGTCTTCCCCTACGACCTCGACCGCGGTTGATCGTGTCCCATGATGCCGGTTGGTACGGATGGTGCGCCAGGGAATCGGCAACATCGACATCGGATCGGCCGTAGTGGCACACCCTGCTCAACGCTTCAACCTGCTCGGACGGCACGGTCCGGCCGACATCGTGTAGAGTTCGACAAGGCCTTTTCTGCTTTCCTCCAAGGAGTGCCGCCGTGGCGAGCAACACCTCAAAGACCGCCCGCGCATCAGTCCGCGCCGGCCAGAGCGCCGGTGGCGCCCTCAGCGTGCTCGGTGAGTACAAATACCTCATCCCGCTGGCCAACGGTCGCTTCGCGTACGTGCGGAACCTGACCAACGGCAAGACCGCGCACCTCAAGACCGACTCCGACGCTTTCGTCGAGGAGATCCGGCTGCTGTCCGCGGCCGGTCACGGTGCCAAGATCCGTGCCGAGCTGGGCGCCCTCGACGAGGCGAACCCGTCGCACGGCTGGAGCGCCACCGAGAAGCGCCTGGCCGAGGCCGGCGTTTTCGAGGGCTGACAGCCCACCCGCAAGATCACGAAGGCGCCTGACGGCTTACGGCCGACAGGCGCCTTTTTGCGTCTTCTGATGATCACCCCACCGAGATCACCGGGGTACGACCATCGCGTGACTGACAGATCAGGGCAAAAGCTCGACCACGCCGGTATCCAGGTCATAAACGGCGCCGACCACGTCGACCCGCCCGGCCGCCACGGCGTCGGCCACCACGTCGACCACGCTCATCCGGCGGACCGTACGGCCGACGTGGGCCCGCATCGCCTTCTCGGCGGCGTCGGGATCGTCGACGCCCACCGCGCGTACGGCCGGGGTGATCTCGTCGACCAGATAGCCGATCTCTCCCGCCGGGACCTCGCCCGCCCGCAGGGCCGCGACCGACGCGGCCACCGCGCCGCACCGCTTGTGACCCAGCACCATGATCAGCGGGACGCCCAGCTCGGCCACGGCGAAGCCGACCGAGCCCAGCACCGCGCGGTCGACCACATGGGCCCCCGAACGCACCACGCAGATCGACCCGAACGTCTGGTCGAAGATCGCCTCGAGCGGCACCCGGGAGTCGATGCAGCCCAGCACCACCGCATGCGGCTGCTGCCGGCCCGACGAGGCGGCAGCGGCCGAGACACGATGCCCGTGCTCGGGGCGGCCACTGACGAACCGTTTATTGCCCGCGACCAGCTCGGCCAGGGCTTCGGCAGCATTGGTGATCGGTACGGCGGGCCCCGCCGACGGGTCGGTCGTCATATAGGTGATTCTGGCCCAGTTCGGCCGCATGAACAGCGAGTGCGAGCCAACTCACGTTCAGCGAAGGACTTTCGGCCCTGGTGCGCCGAATCAGAAGTGGCTTTTCGGGTGATCGCGAGTGATGCTTATTACCCGTGGGTACTACGGGGCCGTGCGGATCACGGAGGTGCCCATGTCGGAGCGATCGGAGTTGACTCTTCCCGACGGCGTGCGGTTGCACGTCGAGGCGTACGGGCCGGCTGACGCGCCGCTCACAGTGGTGCTGGCGCACGGCTGGTGCCAGGACAGGCGTACGTGGAGAAACCAGATCGCCGCCCTGCGCGTGCTCGGCGCCCGCCGCCCCCGTGTGATCGCCTACGACACCCGCGGCCACGGCCGGTCCAGCCCCACCGGGCTCGGCGGGGCCACGCTGGGCCAGCTGGGCGACGACTTGGCCGAGGTGCTGCGCCACTACGCCCCCACCGGCCCCGTCGTGCTCGCCGGCCACTCCATGGGCGGCATGACGATCATGGAGTTCGCCCACGCCCACCCCGAGCTGTTCGCCGAGCGCGTGGCCGGCCTGCTGTTCGTCTCGACCACGGCCGAGGGCCACACCCACACGCAGTACGGGTTGCCGGGCCGGATCGCCGCGCTGCTGCGAGCGGGCGAGACGATCGGCGCCGGGCTGCTGGCCCGCTCCGGCGCGTGGCGTCCGCACCGCGCCCTGCTGCCCGCCCTGCGCCCGGCCGTGCGCTGGCTGCTGTTCGGCGACGACTGCGACGAGGCCGCGCTCGACCTGGCCATGCGCTCGTTCGGCCGGGCGCCGCTGCGCTCGATCGGCGCCTTCCGCCCCTCGATCGGCGCCCAGCAGCGCCTCGACACGCTGAGCGCCCTGGCCGACATGCCGGCCGCGGTGCTGGTCGGCGAGCGGGACCGGCTGACCCCGCCCGCCTGCGCCGAGTCGATCGCCGAGGCGCTGCCCTTCGCCGAGCTCCGGGTGGTGCCGGGGGCCGGGCACATGCTGCCGCTGGAACGGCCGCTCGAGGTGTCGGCCGCGCTGACCGCCATCGTCGAGCGAGCCACCCCGGCCCCCGCCCGCCGGGCCCGTCGCAGCCGGCGGAGCGCTAGCACACTCAAGAAGGCGGCCTAGGGTTTTCCACAGCGCGGCGGTTATCCACGTTGAGATGCTGGGTGGCCCTTGGCGGCGAGTCTGACTCGTTATCCACATGGCATCCGCGATAGAACTTGGTGGATCTTCGGCGT
>NZ_JBVHFW010000028.1:0-94578 GCF_055562135.1 Actinoplanes sp. NPDC021490 | reverse complement strand
GCTGGCCGAGATGTCACCGGTGTTCCGGGCGCGGCTGTCCGAGTGCGCCGAGGCCCTTTCCCCGTACGTGGACTGGCAGCTCGACGATGTCCTGGCCGGTCGTCACGGTTTTGAGGCGGCCGATGTGGTGCAGCCTGCGCTGTGGGCCGTGATGGTGTCGCTGGCCGCCGTGTGGGAGGCCACCGGTGTCACGCCGGACGCCGTCGTCGGCCACTCGCAGGGTGAGATCGCCGCGGCGACGGTGGCCGGGATCCTGTCGCTGGACGACGCCGCCAAGGTGATCGCGCTGCGCAGCAAGACCCTGCGTGCCCTGGCCGGCCGGGGCGGGATGCTGTCGATCGCCGAGCCCGCCGACGCCGTGCGAGCCCGCATCCATGCCATCTCCGCGACCGCCGGCACGCATCTCTCGATTGCCGCCGTCAACGGCCCGAACGCCACCGTTGTCTCCGGTGACATCGGCGCGTTGCAGGAGCTGGCCGATTCGCTGGGCGAGCAGGTGCGCCACCGGATGATCCCGGTCGACTACGCCTCGCACAGCGCGCATGTGGACGAGCTGCGCGACGAGATCCTGCAGGCGTTGCACGGCATCGAGCCGCGCCCGGCCCAGGTCCCGATGGTGTCGGCCCTGTCGGGCGAGTGGCTGGCCGGACCGGAGATGACACCGGAGTACTGGTTCTCCTCGCTGCGCGAGACCGTCGAGTTCGACCGGGCCGTCCAAACGGCCGGCGACGGCGTGTTCATCGAGGTCTCGCCGCATCCGGTGCTGGCGCCCGTCATCGACGCGACGGTGGTCGGCACCCTGCGACGCGACGACGGCGGCCCCGGCCGCCTGCTGACTTCACTCGCGGAAGCGTACGTGGGCGGTGTGCCCGTCGACTGGACGACGGTGCTCGGCGGCGGCACGGCCGTCGAACTGCCCACGTACGCCTTCCAACGCCGGCGCTACTGGCCGGTCGAGCCGGTCCGGCCCGCGCTGCCGGCCGGCGTCGACGACTGGCGCTACCGCATCGCCTGGCCGCCCTTCACCCCCGCCACTCCGGCTCCAGCTCTCGACGGCACCTGGCTGCTGGTCGGCCGGGGCGACGAGGCCGAGGCGTGCGCCGGTGCACTGATCGCCCAGGGCACGCGGGTCATCCGCGACCTCGGCGCCGCGACCGGCGTCGACGTGTCCGGTGTGCTGTCGTTCCTAGCCCTCGAGCCGGGGCACGACGAGACGTACCCGCAGATCCCGCGGGGCACGGCGGCCATGGTCGACCTCGTGCAGGCGCTCGGCCACGCCGGGATCACCGCTCCGCTGTGGGTGCTGACCCAGGGCGCCGTGCGTACCGGACCCGGCGAGGACACCACGGCCCCCGCGCAGACGCAGCTCTGGGGCATCGGCCGCGTCACCGGCATGGAACTGCCCGACCGCTGGGGCGGGCTCGTCGAC
The DNA here is from genome assembly GCF_055562135.1 of Actinoplanes sp. NPDC021490. Classification (NCBI taxonomy): domain Bacteria; kingdom Bacillati; phylum Actinomycetota; class Actinomycetes; order Micromonosporales; family Micromonosporaceae; genus Actinoplanes; species Actinoplanes sp. NPDC021490. Next base: position 93,149 of record NZ_JBVHFW010000028.1, on the reverse strand, counting down.
CTTCCACCGACTCCCGGCCCGGACACCTGGACCGCGCTGGCCACGGTGCTGGCCGACGGGCAGGAGGACCAGGTCGCCCTGCGCGAGACCGGCCCCCTCGTCCGTCGCCTGGTGCGCGCCGAGCCCCGAGCGGCCGATCGTGGCCCGTGGCAGCCGCGCGGCACGGTGCTTGTCACCGGTGGCACCGGCTCGATCGGGGCCTGCGTCGCCCAGTGGCTCGCCGACCGGGCCGCCCCGCGCGTCGTGCTGACCAGCCGCTCCGGCACGTCGGCCGACGGGGCGGCCGTGCTCGCGGCCTCGATGGCGACCGCCGGAACCCAGGTCGACGTGGTCAGCTGCGAGACCGGCGCCCGCTCCGACGTGACCGGCCTGGTCTCGTGGATCCAGGACTCCGGTCCCGGCTTGTCCACCGTGCTGCACTCGGCCAACACCGGCTATCTGGCCCGGGTCGAGGACACCACCCGCGAGGGCCTGGCCAAGGCGCTGGGCGCGAAGGCCGCCGGCGCGGTCTGGCTCGACGAAGCCACCGCCGCCCTCGGGCTCGACGAGTTCGTGCTGTTCTCCTCGATCTCGGCCACCTGGGGCAGCAACGACCACGGCGCGTACGCGGCCGGCAATGCCTTCCTCGACGGCTTCGCCGAGAACCGCCGCGCCCGCGGCCTGCCCGGCACGTCGATCGCCTGGGGCGTCTGGGCCTCGCGCGACTGGGACGCCGTCGACGAGGTGATGGACCAGAGCGCGGGCCGGGTCACACCCCGCAAGCTGCGCCGCCAGGGCATGAACTTCCTGGAGACGCAGCGCGCGCTGACCGCCCTCGACCAGGTGCTGACCGACGACGAGACCTTCATCGCGCTGGCCGACGTGACCTGGGAGAAGTTCGCCCCGGTGTTCCGGGCCAAGCGCTCGCGCCCGCTGCTGGACGCCATCCCCGAGGCCCGCGAGGACCACGGCCCGGCCGAGATGCCGAGCCTCCCGGCGGCGACCGGAAACCCGTTCGCCGGCCTGGCCGCCGCCGACCGCCGGCGGGCCGCCGTGGAGTTGGTGCGAGCCCACGCGGCGGCCGTGCTCGGCCACAACTCGGCCGCCGAGGTGCCGCCCGCGCAAGCCTTCCGCGAGCTGGGCTTCGACTCGCTGACCGCCGTCGAGCTGCGCAACCGGCTGAACGCGGCCGTCGGCGTCCGGCTGCCGGCCACGATCGTGTTCGACCACCCCACTCCGGCCGCGCTGGCCGACGAGATCCTGTTCCGCCTGTTCGGAGCGACGGAGGCGGCCGTGCCGGCCGTGGTGGCGGCCGCGGCCCCGGCCGAGCCGATCGCCATCGTGGGCATGGCCTGCCGCTACCCGGGCGGAGTGCGTACGCCCGAGCAGTTGTGGGATCTGGTGGCCGGCCGCGGCGACGCGATCGGCGGCTTCCCGGCCGACCGCGGTTGGGACACCGGTGACCTGTTCGACCCGGACCCGGACGCCGAGGGGTCCACCTACGTGATGGAGGGCGGCTTCCTGACCGGGGCCGCCGAGTTCGACCCGGCGTTCTTCGGGATCAGCCCGCGCGAGGCCCTGGCCATGGACCCGCAGCAGCGGCTGCTCCTGGAAACCTCGTGGGAGGCGATCGAGCGGGCCGGGATCGACCCGCGATCGCTGCACGGCTCGCCGGCCGGGGTGTTCGTCGGCGCGGCCCGGTCGGCCTACCCGGGCCCCGGGACGGACGTGCCCGGCTCCGAGAGCCACCGCATGACCGGCACCGCGATGAGCGTTCTCTCGGGCCGGATCGCGTACGCGCTGGGGCTGACCGGCCCGGCCATGACGGTCGACACGGCTTGCTCGTCGTCGCTGGTCGCGCTGCACCAGGCGGTGCAGGCGCTGCGATCGGGGGAGTGCACGGTCGCGCTGGCCGGCGGCGTGACGATCATGGCCGACCCGAGCGAGTTCGTCGGCTTCGCCCGGCTGCGGGCGTTGTCCCCGGACGGCCGGTGCAAGGCGTTCGCGGACGGCGCCGACGGCATGGGCATGGGCGAGGGCGTCGGCATCGTGGTGCTCGAGCGTCTGTCCGAGGCCCAGCGCCACGGCCACGAGGTGCTCGGGGTCGTACGCGGCAGCGCGGTCAACCAGGACGGCGCCTCCAACGGGCTCACCGCGCCCAACGGGCCGTCGCAGCAGCGGGTCATCCGCTCGGCGCTGGCCAATGCCCAGGTGACGGCGGACGAGGTCGACGCGGTCGAGGCCCACGGCACCGGTACGGCGCTGGGCGACCCGATCGAGGCCGGCGCGGTGCTGGCCACCTACGGCCAGGGCCGGGACGACGACCGCCCGCTCTGGCTGGGGTCGCTCAAGTCGAACATCGGGCACGCTCAGCAGGCGGCCGGTGTCGCCGGTGTCATCAAGATGGTGATGGCCCTGCGGAACGGGCTGCTGCCCCAGACCCTGCACGCCGAGACACCGTCGACCCATGTGGACTGGGCCTCCGGTAACGTCCGGCTGCTGCAGGAGCCGGTGGAGTGGCCCGCGGGGGACCGCCGCCGCCGGGCCGGTGTCTCGGCCTTCGGCATCAGCGGCACCAACGCCCACGTGATCGTCGAAGAGGCGCCCGAGCCGCCGCCGGCCCCGGTGTCACCGGTGTCTCCGGCGCTGGTCGACCGGCCGGTGTGGGTGCTCTCCGGCCGTGACACCGAGACCCTGGCCGGTCAGGCCCGCCGCCTGCACGAGCACTTGCTGGCCCACCCCGCACTCGCGGTGGGCGACGTGGCGTGGTCCCTGGCGACGACGCGCACCAGCTTCGAACACCGCGCGGTGGTTCTCGGCGGTGACCTGGACGGCCTTTCCGCCCTCGGCGCCGGTCGGCCGGCCACCGGTGTCATCACCGGTTCCCCGGCTTCCGGCCGCACGGTCTTCGTCTTCCCGGGTCAGGGCAGCCAGTGGATCGGCATGGGCCGCGATCTCATGTCACCGGTGTTCCAAGCGCGCCTGCAGGAGTGTGCGGAGGCCCTTTCCCCGTACGTGGACTGGCAGCTGAACGACGTACTGGAAGGCCGTCACGGGTTCGAGGCCGCCGACGTGGTGCAGCCCGCGCTGTGGGCTGTGATGGTGTCGCTCGCGGCGGTGTGGGAGGCGGCCGGTGTCACGCCGGACGCGGTCGTCGGTCACTCGCAGGGTGAGATCGCCGCCGCGACGGTGGCTGGGATTCTGTCGCTGGACGATGCCGCAAAGGTGGTCGCGCTACGCAGCAAGACGCTGCGCGCGTTGGCCGGTCGGGGCGGGATGTTGTCGATCGCCGAGCGGGCCGACGCCGTGCGAGCGCGCCTCGACGCTTGGCTCGCCAACGCGGCCCCCGTCGACGCCGCCCCGGTGAGCCTCCCGGCCACCGATCCCGCCGGCGCCGAGTTTGCACGCCGTAGCCCGGAGCTTTCGATCGCCGCGATCAACGGCCCGAACGCCACCGTTGTCTCCGGTGACATCGATGCCCTGCAGGCGTTCGCGGACTCGCTGGGCGAGCAGGTACGTCATCGGATGATTCCGGTGGACTACGCCTCGCACAGCGCCCACGTGGACGAGCTGCGCGACGAGATCCTGGCCGTCCTCGACGGCATCGAGCCCGGCCGGACCCGCATTCCGCTGATCTCCTCGCTGACCGGGGAGTGGCTGTCCGGCCCGGAGATGACACCGGAGTACTGGTTCGCCAGCCTGCGCGAGACGGTCGAGTTCGACCGGGCCGTCCGGAGCATCGGCGAGGGCATCTTCGTCGAGGTGTCACCGCACCCCGTGCTGACGCCCGCGATCGACGCACCGGTCGTCGGCACGCTGCGGCGCGACGACGGCGGCGCCGACCGGCTGATCACCTCGCTGGCCGAGGCGTACGTGTGCGGTGTCGACGTGGACTGGAAAGCCGTCCTCGGCGGCGGCGCCAGGATCGACCTGCCCACGTACGCGTTCCGCCGCGACCGGTTCTGGCCCGAGCCCGCGCCCGCCGTGGTCACCGCGGGCACTCCCGCCGAGGCCGGCTTCTGGAACGCCGTCGAGAGCGGCGACGCCACCACCCTGGCCGGCCTGCTCGGCGTCGACCCCGCCGACGCGGCCCTGAGCGCGCTCACCGACTGGCGCCGCCGCCAGCGCGCCGACGCGGCCATCACCGACTGGCGCTACCGCATCACCTGGTCACCCCTCACCGGCGCGTCCACGTCGCTGACCGGAACGTGGGTCCTGGTGGGATCCGCGCCCGCCGTGGCGGAAGCACTGACCGCGGCCGGAGCCACCGTCCACACCGTAGAGGTCGGCGGGATCGACATCACCGACCGGGACGCGCTGGCCGCGGCCCTGCCCTCCGGCATCGGCGACCTTGCCGGAATCGTCTCCGCGCTCGCCCTCGACGACGAGGCGGAAGCCCCTCTCGTCAGGCACCCCGGGGTGTCGCGCGGTCTGGCCGCCACGCTGGCCCTGGCGCAGGCGGTCGCGGCAACACCGGGCCGGGAGAGCTCGCTGTGGGTGCTGACCCGCGGGGCGGTTGCCGTCGCCCCCGGAGAGCCCGTTGGCGAGCCCTCCCAGGCCCAGATCTGGGCCCTCGGCCGCACGGTCGCCCTGAGCCATCCCCACCTGTGGGGCGGCCTGATCGACCTGCCCGTGAACGGCGACGACGCGGCCCTCGGCCACGTCCCGGCCGTGCTCGCCGGAAACACCGCCGGTCCCGCGGGGGAGGACCAGGTGGCCTTGCGCGCGTCCGGGGCATACGGGCGGCGGCTGGTGCGGGCCGTCCCGGCGACCGGCCCGGCCTGGAAGCCGCGCGGCACCGTGCTTGTCACCGGTGGCACCGGGGCGATCGGCGGGCACGTCGCCCGCTGGCTCACCACCCGCGACGCGGACCACGTCGTGCTGACGGGGCGGCGCGGACCGGCCGCGGAGGGCGTACCGGCGCAGGTCTCGGAACTGGCCGGCGCGGGCACCACGGTCGAGGTCGTCGCCTGCGACGTGGCCGACCGGGCCCAGGTCGCCGGACTGCTGCCCCGCTACGACAACCTCTCGACGGTCATGCACACCGCGGGCGTGGGCCAGGGTGGCTCGGTCGAGAACACCACGGTCGACGGCCTGGCCGAGGTGTGCGCCCCCAAGGCCGGCGGCGCCCGATGGCTGCACGAGCTGACCGCCGGACGCGAACTCGACGACTTCGTGCTGTTCTCGTCGGGCGCGGCGATCTGGGGCGGCAGCGAACAAGCCGGCTACGCCGCCGCCAACGGATACCTGGACGGCCTCGCCGCCGCCCGACGCGCCCGCGGGCAGAGCGCCACGGTGCTCTCCTGGGGCCGCTGGGCCGGCGACGGCATGGGCGGCGGTGATGTCGGCTCCCAGCTCGACCGGTACGGCGTACGGGCCATGGACCCGGAACCGGCCGTGCGGGCGCTCGCCCAGTCGATGGACGCGGGCGAGGACGCCGTCACGGTGGCCGACATCGACTGGCCGGTGTTCGCGCCGACGTTCACGCTGCGCCGGCCGAGCCCGCTGCTGGCCGGCCTGCCCGAGGCGACGGTCGCCACGGCCGGGACCGGCAGCGCGCCCGGGACCGGCAGCGCCCTCGCCGCCGAACTCGCCGGCCGGCCGCCCGCGGAACAGCTGCGCCGGCTCGCCGACCTGGTGTGCGAGCAGGCCGCGGCCGTCCTGGGTCACGCCGGTGGCGGCGCGATCCCGAAGGCCCGGCCGTTCCGCGAACTCGGCTTCGACTCGGTCATGGCCATCGACCTGCGCAACCGCATCACCACGGCCACCGGCCTGAAGCTGCCGGCCACCCTCGTCTTCGACCGCCCGACCCCGGCCGAGCTGGCCGGCCATCTGCACGGCGAACTCGGCCTGGACACCGCGGCGGCCCCGGCCGCCACCGATCCGGTCATCGAGCAACTCAGCCGGCTGGAGGACGCGCTGGCCGCCGTGCCCGGAGGCAGCGGCGCCCGCCGTGACGTCACCGCGCGGCTGAGAACCGTGCTGTCGCGATGGCTGGGCGACACCGAGCAACCACAACAGAACCAGCAGGAAGAGCAGTTGCTGGCCGGTCGGCTCGAGAGTGCCGACGCCGGCGAGGTCCTGGACTTCATCAACAAGGAATTGGGGCTTTCGTGATGACCGGTGGAGCGCAGGCGGCAGGCGGCGACCAGCAGATGCTCGACACCCTCAAGCGGCTCGCGGCCGACCTCTATCGGACCCGCGAGCGTGTCAAGGAACTCGAGGCGGGCGAGCGGGAGCCGATCGCGATCGTCGGGCTGGGCTGCCGGTACGCGGGCGGCATCAGCGGCCCCGAGCAGTTCTGGGACCTCCTGACGGCCGGCACCGACGCCATGGGCGAGTTCCCGCCCGACCGGGGCTGGGCGGCGTGGGAACGGGCCTACGGCGCCGGGGACGACTACGCCCGGCTCGGCGGCTTCCTCTACGACGCGGCCGAGTTCGACGCCGGCTTCTTCGGGATCAGCCCGCGCGAGGCGCTGGCCATGGATCCGCAGCAGCGCGTGCTGCTCGAGACGGCGTGGGAGGCGGTCGAGCGGGCCGGCATCGACCCGCACGCGCTCAAGGGCTCCGACACCGGTGTCTTCATCGGCGCGAGCAGCACCGCCTACGGATCGGGCGTGGCCGGGGCCGAACGCAGCACCGAGGGCTACATGATGACCGGCGGCCTGACCGCGGTCGTCTCCGGACGCATCTCCTACACCCTCGGCCTGACCGGACCGGCCGTCACCATCGACACCGCCTGCTCTTCTTCGCTGGTCGCCCTGCACCTGGCCGTGCAGTCGCTGCGCTCCGGGGAGTGCTCGCTGGCCCTGGCCGGCGGCGTCGAGGTGCTGGTCATGCCGGACGCCTTCCTCGAGTTCTCGCAGCAGGGCGGCATGGCCGCCAACGGGCGCTGCAAGTCGTTCGCGGCCGAGGCCGACGGCATCGGCTGGGGTGAGGGCGCGGGCATCATCGCGCTCGAGCGGCTTTCCGACGCCCGCCGCCACGGCCACCAGGTCCTCGGGGTCATCTCCGGCAGCGCGGTCAACCAGGACGGCGCCTCCAACGGGCTGACCGCCCCCAACGGCCCCTCGCAGCGCCGCGTCATCCAGGCCGCCCTGGCCGACGCGGGCGTGCACGCGCGGGACGTCGACGCGGTCGAGGCGCACGGCACGGGCACCACGCTCGGCGACCCGATCGAGGCGCAGGCGCTGCTGGCCACGTACGGGCAGGCCGACGGGCGCGCCGAGGACGAGCCGCTGTGGCTCGGCTCGGTGAAGTCGCAGATCGGCCACTCCGGCTGCGCCAGCGGTGTCGCCGGTGTCATCAAGATGGTCCTCGCCCTGCAGCACGGCGTGCTGCCCCGGACCCTGTTCGCCGACAACCCGTCCCCGCACGTGGACTGGGCGTCGGGCAACGTGCGGCTGCTCCAGGAACCCCGCGAATGGCGGCGCGGCGACCGTCCGCGGCGCGCGGGCGTCTCGGCCTTCGGGGTCAGCGGCACCAATGCGCACGTAATCGTCGAGGAGGCCCCGGCCGGCGCCGGACGCCGCGAGACCGTGGTCGACGGCGACCCGCGCGTGCTGGCCGGCCGCAACCCGGTGTGGCTGGTCTCCGGTGGCAGCCCCGACGCGCTGGCCGCCCAGGCGGGCCGGCTCCGGGAGCACCTCGACGCCCATCCCGCGCTGGACACCGGTGACGTGGCCTGGTCCCTGGCCACGACGCGGGCGGCCCTCGAGCACCGGGCCGTGGTCCTCGACCCGGCCGGGCTGGCCGCGGTGGCCGCGAAGCAGCCGGGCACCGGTGTCGTGACCGGTTCGGTGACGCCGGGCGGTCTGGGCGGCACGGTCTTCGTCTTCCCGGGTCAGGGCAGTCAGTGGATCGGTATGGGACGCGATCTCATGTCACCGGTGTTCCAGGCGCGCCTCAAGGAGTGTGCCGAGGCTCTTTCCCCGTACGTGGACTGGCAGCTCGATGATGTCCTGGAAGGCCGTCACGGTTTCGAGGCTGCCGACGTCGTGCAGCCCGCGCTGTGGGCCGTGATGGTGTCGCTGGCCGCCGTGTGGGAAGCCACCGGTGTCACGCCGGACGCCGTCGTCGGCCACTCACAAGGAGAAATCGCGGCTGCCACAGTGGCCGGGATCCTGTCGCTGGACGATGCCGCGAAGGTGGTCGCCCTGCGCAGCAAGACTCTGCGTGCGCTGGCCGGTCGGGGTGGGATGCTGTCGATCGCCGAGCCCGCCGATGCCGTGCGAGCGCGTCTTGACGCTTGGCTCGCCAACGCGGCGCCGGTGAGGCGCCCGGGCTCTGATCCCGCCGATGCCGAGCCCGCACGTCGTGGCCCGGAGCTTTCGATCGCCGCGGTCAACGGCCCGAACGCCACGGTTGTCTCCGGTGACATCGATGCCCTGCAGGTGTTCGCGGAGTCGCTGGGCGAGCAGGTGCGCCACCGGATGATTCCGGTGGACTACGCCTCGCACAGCGCCCACGTCGACGAGCTGCGCGACGAGATCCTGGCTGTCCTGCAAGGCATCCAGCCGCGCGAGGCCCGGATCCCGCTGGTCTCGGCCATGTCCGGCGAGTGGCTGTCCGGCCCGGAGATGACACCGGAGTACTGGTACTCGTCGCTGCGCGAGACCGTCGAATTCGAACGAGCCGTCCGAATCCTCGGCGGGAGCGGCCACGGCGTGTTCGTCGAGGTGTCGCCGCACGCCGTGCTGACCGGCGCCGTGAGCGACACGATCGGGGACATCGACGGCGCCTTTGTGACCGGCACCCTGCGACGCGACGACGGCGGCACCGACCGGCTCCTCACCTCGCTGGCCGAGGCGTACGTGCGTGGTGTGGCCGTTGACTGGCCCTCGATCCTGGGCGGCGGCACGACCGTCGACCTGCCCACGTACGCGTTCCAGCGCCGTCGCTACTGGCTCGGGGCGGTAGCGCCGGCGCAGCTCGAAACGTCCGTCGACGACTGGCGTTACCGCATCACCTGGCAGCCCACGGATGACACCGGTGTCCCGGCCCTGACCGGCACCTGGCTCGTCGTCGGCGACGGCCCGGAGCGCGACGCGGTGACGAACGCGCTGACCGCCCACGGCGCCGAGGTCCTCGAGGCCTCCGACCCGGCGCACCTTTCGGCCGCGACGGACGTCACCGGTGTCGTGTCCCTGCTCGCGCTCGACGAGACGCCCCTGGCCGGCCACCCGTTCGTCCCCGGCGGCCTGGCCGGGACCGTCGACCTGGTGCAGGCGCTGGTCCGCCTGGACATCACCGCCCCGCTGTGGGTGCTGACCCGCGGCGCGGTGCAGGCCGCTCCCGACGACCTGACCACCAACCCGGTACAGGCCCAGGTCTGGGGTCTCGGCCGGGCGATCGGCCTGGAGCGCCCGGACAGCTGGGGCGGTCTCATCGACCTGCCGGCGGCCTGGGACACCCGGTCGGGCGTACGGCTGGCCACGGTGCTGGCCGGCGGCCGTGAGGACCAGGTCGCCCTGCGGCCCACGGGCACGCTGCTGCGCCGGCTCGTACGGGCCGAGGCCCACCGCGCCCAGAAGACGTGGAGCGCCCGCGGCACGGTCCTGCTGACCGGCGGCACCGGCTCGATCGGCGCCTGCATCAGCCCGTGGCTGGCCGGGCACGGCGCCCCGCGCGTCGTTCTCACCTCCCGTTCCGGACCGTCCGCCCCCGGCGTGGCCGAGCTGGCCGCGGCCACGGCGACGGCCGGTTCCGACATCGAGATCGTGAGCTGCGACCTGGCCGTACGCGAGCAGGTCACCACCCTGATCGACGGCATCCAGGACTCCGGCCCGGCCCTGTCCACCGTGCTGCACTCGGCCAACGCGCCCTATCTGGCCCGGGTGGAGGACACCAGCCGCGAAGGCCTGACCATGGCGCTCGGCGCGAAGGCGGCCGGCGCGGTCCACCTCGACGAGGCCACCGCCGACCTCGGGCTCGACGAGTTCGTGCTGTTCTCGTCGATCTCGGCCACCTGGGGCAGCAACGACCACGGCGCGTACGCGGCGGGGAACTCCTTCCTGGACGCGCTGGCCGAGGACCGCCGCGCCCGCGGACTGCCCGGCACATCGATCGCCTGGGGCGTCTGGAACACCCGCGACTGGGACGCCGTCGACGCCGTGATGGACCAGGCCCCCGGCCGCGTCACGCCGCACCGGCTGGTCAAGCAGGGCATGAACTTCCTCGACACCGGCAAGGCGCTCACCGCGCTCGGCGAGATCCTGGCCGACGACGAGACGTTCATCGCGCTGGCCAACGTCGAGTGGGCGAAGTTCGCACCGGTGTTCCGGGCCGCCCGCCCCCGCCCGCTGCTCGAGACCATCCCCGAGGCGCAGGAGGACACGGCCCCGGCGGCGGTGACCGACGCGCGCGGGGAGTTCGCCTCCCGGCTCGCCACCCTTTCCACTGCCGACCGACGCCGTACGGTCGTGGACCTCGTACGCTCGCACGCGGCCGCCGTGCTCGGTCACGACTCCGCCGAGGAGATCGTGGCCACCCGGGCGTTCCGCGAGCTCGGCTTCGACTCGCTGACCGCGGTCGAGCTGCGCAACCGGCTCAACGACGCCTGCGGGCTGCGGCTGCCCTCGACGATCGTCTTCGACCACCCCAGCGCGGCCGTGCTGGCCGACGCGATCCTCACCGAATGGTTCGGATCCGAGACTCCCGGCCAGGTCGTGGCGGTCGCCGCCGCCCCGGCCGAGCCGATCGCTATCGTGGGCATGGCCTGCCGCTACCCGGGCGGGGTGCGCAACCCCGAGGAACTGTGGGAGCTGCTCGTCCGGGGCGGCGACGCGATCAGCGGCTTCCCGGCCGACCGTGGCTGGGACGCCGAGGCGCTGTTCGACCCCGACCCCGACGCCGAAGGCTCCTCGTACGTCGTCGAGGGCGGCTTCCTCACCGAGGCGGCCGGGTTCGACGCCGACTTCTTCGGGATCAGCCCGCGCGAGGCCCTGGCCATGGACCCGCAGCAGCGGCTGCTCCTGGAGGCCTCGTGGGAGGCGATCGAACGGGCCGGCGTCGACCCGCAGTCGCTGTCCGGCAGTGCCACCGGTGTCTTCGTCGGCGCGGCGCCCTCCGGCTACTTCCATGCGGTCGACGGTGACCCGGGCGCGCAGGCCCACATCATCACCGGGAACGCGCTGAGCGTGCTGTCCGGCCGGATCTCGTACACCCTCGGGCTGACCGGCCCGGCCATGACCGTGGACACCGCCTGTTCGTCGTCGCTGGTCGCCCTGCACCAGGCCGTCCAGGCGCTGCGCTCGGGCGAATGCACGGTTGCGCTGGCCGGCGGGGCCACGGTGATGGCCGACCCGGGCGAGTTCGTCGGCTTCTCCCGGCTGCGGGCCCTGGCGCCCGACGGCCGGTGCAAGGCGTTCGGCGAGGGCGCGGACGGCATGGGCATGGGCGAGGGCATCGGCATGCTGCTGCTCGAGCGCCTGTCCGAGGCGCAACGCCACGGCCGCAAGGTCCTCGGTGTCATCCGGGGCAGCGCGGTCAACCAGGACGGCGCCTCCAACGGCCTGTCCGCCCCGAACGGGCCGTCGCAGCAGAGGGTCATCCGCTCGGCGCTGGCCAATGCCCAGGTGACGGCCGACCAGGTCGACGTCGTCGAGGCGCACGGCACCGGCACCTCGCTCGGTGACCCGATCGAGGCCGGGGCGCTGCTGGCCACCTATGGGCAGGGCCGCGGCGACGACCGGCCACTCTGGCTCGGATCGCTCAAGTCGAACATCGGCCACGCGCAGCAGGCATCCGGTGTCGCCGGTGTCATCAAGATGGTGATGGCGTTGCAGAACGGGCTTCTTCCCCGGACGCTGCACGCCGGCACCCCTTCGTCGCACGTGGACTGGACGTCCGGCAACGTGCGGCTGCTGCAGGAGCCGGTCGAGTGGCGCGAGGGTTCGCGGCCGCGCCGGGCCGGTGTCTCGGCCTTCGGCATCAGCGGCACCAACGCCCACGTGATCATCGAAGAGGCCCCGGATTCCGTCCCGGCCGTCCCGGCCGTCCCGGCCGACGCGGCCTCGGATTCCGTCCCGGCCCAGGCCGACGCGGCTCCCGTGCTCACCGGCGCCGTCGCGTGGCCCGTCTCCGGTCGCGGTCCGGCGGCCCTGGCCGGTCAGGCGGGCCGGCTGCGCGAGCACGTGCTGGCCCACCCCGCGCTGCCGGCGTCGGACGTGGCCTGGTCGCTGGCGACCACCCGGACAGCCTTCGACCAGCGCGCCGTGGTGCTCGGCCCGAACGTCGGCCGGGCCAGTGAGTTCGCCGCCGGTCTGGCCGCGGTGGCCACCGGTCAGCCTGCCCCCGGCGTAGTCACCGGTGGCATCGCTGCCGGTGGCCCCGGCCGCACGGTTTTCGTCTTCCCGGGTCAGGGCAGTCAGTGGATCGGTATGGGTCGCGAGCTGGCCGAGATGTCACCGGTGTTCCGGGCGCGGCTGTCCGAGTGCGCCGAGGCCCTTTCCCCGTACGTGGACTGGCAGCTGGACGATGTCCTGGAAGGCCGTCACGGTTTTGAGGCCGCCGATGTGGTGCAGCCTGCGCTGTGGGCCGTGATGGTGTCGCTGGCCGCCGTGTGGGAGGCCACCGGTGTCACGCCGGACGCCGTCGTCGGCCACTCGCAGGGGGAAATCGCGGCCGCCACGGTGGCCGGGATCCTGTCGCTGGACGACGCGGCCAAGGTGATCGCGCTGCGCAGCAAGACCCTGGGCGCCTTGGCCGGCCGGGGCGGGATGCTGTCGATCGCCGAGCCCGCTGACGCCGTGCGAGCGCGCCTCATTGCCACGCCTGCGGACTCGTACGCGGCGAAGCTTTCGATTGCCGCGGTCAACGGCCCGAACGCCACGGTTGTCTCCGGCGACATCGAGGCTTTGCGCGAGCTGGCCGATTCGCTGGGCGAGCAGGCCCGCCACCGGATGATCCCGGTCGACTACGCCTCGCACAGCGCCCACGTGGACGAGCTGCGCGACGAGATCCTGCAGGTACTGGAGGGCATCCGCCCGCGTACGGCCCGGGTCCCCCTCGTGTCATCGATGTCAGGGGAGTGGCTGTCGGGTCCGGAGATGACGCCGGACTACTGGTTCGCCTCGCTGCGCGAGACCGTGGAGTTCGACCGCGCCGTCCGTGTCCTCGGTGACACCGGCCATGGCGTCTTCGTCGAGGTGTCGCCGCACCCGGTGCTCACCCCTGCGATCAGCCTGGACGCGGTCGTGGTCGGCACCCTGCGGCGCGACGACGGCGGCGCGGATCGCATGCTCGCCTCGCTGGCCGAGGCCTACGTCAACGGTGTCACGGTCGACTGGGCGGCCGTCCTCGGCGGCGGCACGACCGTCGACCTTCCCACGTACGCCTTCCAGCACCGCACCTTCTGGCCCGAGCCGGCCGCCGGCCCGCAGCCCGCCGACGCCGGCTTCTGGGCCGCCGTCGAGTCGGGCGACCTGGCCGGGCTCGCCGCCACGCTCAACCTCGACGGCGACCGCCTGGGCGAGGTGCTGCCCGCGCTGGCCGATTACCGGAGCCGCAGCCACGGCGACCCGGTCGTAGCCGACTGGCGCTACCGCATCTCGTGGGTCCCCGCGACCGCCTCCGCGCCGGTGCTGACCGGCACGTGGCTCCTGCTCGGGGAGAACTCCGCCCCGATCGCTTCCGCGCTGGAGTCGGCCGGAGCCACGGTCGTCCGCACCCTGACCGGCGCCGGGCCGCTGACCGGCGTGGTGTCGCTCGCAGCCGACCTGATCGACACGATCGAGCTGATCCGGACGCTGGACCGCTCCGGCGTGACCGCACCGCTCTGGGTGCTGACCCAGGGCGCGGTGAGCGCCGTCACCGGTGACACGGTGGCTCCCGCTCAGGCACAGGTGTGGGGCCTGGGCGTCGTGGCCGCACTCGAACTCCCCGACCGCTGGGGCGGCCTGGTCGACCTGCCGCCCACGCTCGACAACCGGTCCGCGGCCGCGCTGGTGTCGGCCCTGGCCGATCGCGGCGAGGACCAGGTCGCCGTCCGCGCCGGAGGTCTGCTCGCGCGCCGCCTGATGCACGCCGGCCGCCCGCAGATCCGTGAGACGTGGACTCCGCAGGGCACAGTGCTCGTCACCGGTGGCACGAGCGGCGTAGGTGCGATCACCGCCCGCTGGACCGCCGAACGGGCTGCGACCCGGGTGGTCACAACCAGCCGGTCCGGGCCGGCGGCCACTGGCGTGGCCGAGCTGGCTGCCTCGATCGCGCTCACCGGCTCCGCCGCCGACGTGATCGCCTGCGACATCGCCGACCGGACCTCGGTCGCGACCCTGATCGACTGGATCGACGCCTCGGGCCCCGCGCTGTCCTCGGTGATGCACGCGGCCGGTGTGGGCGACCGCAAGCCGGTGACCGACCTCGAACCGGCCGACCTGGACCGCCTGCTGGCGGCGAAGGCAGGCGGCGCGGCGATCCTCGACGAACTGACCGCCGGCCGGGACCTCGACGCGTTCGTCCTGTTCTCGTCGGGCGCCGGTGTCTGGGGCAGCGGTGGCCTGGGCGCCTACGCGGCGGCCAACGCCTACCTCGACGGCCTGTGCGACGACCGCCGGTCCCGGGACCTGCCCGCCACCTCGATCGCCTGGGGTCTCTGGGCCGGCGTCGGAATGGCGGCCAGCGAGGGTGGCGAGCGGCTGCGCGACTTCGGGATGGACGGCATCGACGCCAAGCGGGGCATGCTCGCGCTGGGTCAGGTGCTCGACGCCGACGAGGGCGCGATGGTGGTGGCCGGCTTCGACTGGCCCAACTTCGTCCCGGCGTACACCCTGCACCGGCCCAGCCGCCTGCTCGCCGACCTGCCCGAGGCCCGCGAGGCCGAGGAACCAGCGGACGGCGCCCCCGGCGAGTGGGCCGGTCGCCTGGCCAGGATGCCGGTCGGCGAACAACAGAAAGTGCTCACCGACCTCGTACGGTCCCATGCTGCCGCCGTGCTGGGCCACACCTCGGCCGAGGACGTGCTGCCGCAGCGCGCCTTCAAGGACCTCGGCTTCGACTCGGCCGGCGCCGTGCAGCTGCGCAACCGCCTGTCCGAGGTGGTCGGCGTCCGGCTCGCGTCGACGATGGTCTTCGACTATCCCAACGCGGCCGCCCTCGCCGACTACCTGCGCGGCGAACTGGTCGGCACCCAGCCCGCCGAGACGACTTCGGTCCAGATCGTCGCGGCCGCCCAGGGCGAGCCGATCGCGATCGTCGGCATCGGCTGCCGCTACCCCGGCGGCGTCACCGGCCCCGACCAGTTCTGGGACCTCATCGCCTCCGGCACCGACGCGATGGGCGGCTTCCCGGCCGACCGCGGCTGGGACGCGTGGCAGGAGGAGTTCGGCAAGGGCCAGGACTACCGCAGGCTCGGCGGCTTCGTGTACGACGCGGCCGACTTCGACGCCACCTTCTTCGGGATCAGCCCGCGCGAGGCCCTGTCGATGGACCCCCAGCAGCGCCTGC
Organism: Actinoplanes sp. NPDC021490; assembly: GCF_055562135.1. NCBI lineage: Bacteria > Bacillati > Actinomycetota > Actinomycetes > Micromonosporales > Micromonosporaceae > Actinoplanes > Actinoplanes sp. NPDC021490. Next base: position 77,726 of record NZ_JBVHFW010000028.1, on the reverse strand, counting down.
TGCTGGAAACCTCGTGGGAGGCGATCGAGCGGGCCGGCATCGACCCCAAGTCGCTGCACGGCTCGGCCACCGGTGTCTTCGTGGGCGCCAACTTCTCCGGATACAGCTCTGTGCTGCCGGTCGACGACGAGAGCCTCGACGGCTACCGGCTCATCGGCAACGTGACCGCGGTCCACTCCGGCCGCATCTCGTACTGCCTGGGTCTGACCGGACCGGCCGTCACCGTGGACACGGCCTGCTCCTCCTCGCTGGTCGCGCTGCACCAGGCCGCCCAGTCCCTGCGAGCGGGTGAGTGCTCGATGGCCCTGGCCGGCGGCGTCGCCGTGATGGTCTCGCCGGCCGCCTTCCAGGAGTTCGCGCAGCAGGGCGGCATGGCCTCCAGCGGCCGCTCCAAGGCGTTCTCCGACGAGGCCGACGGCATCGGCTGGGGCGAGGGCGCGGGCATGGTGCTCCTCGAGCGCCTGTCCGACGCGCAGCGCCGCGGCCACCAGGTGCTCGCGGTCATCCGCGGCAGCGCGATGAACCAGGACGGCGCCTCCAACGGCCTGGCCGCCCCCAACGGCCCGTCCCAGCGCCGCGTCATCCGGTCCGCCCTGGCCAACGCCCAGTTGACGCCGGCCGACGTGGACGCGGTCGAGGCCCACGGCACCGGCACCACCCTGGGCGACCCGATCGAGGCCCACGCGCTGCTGGCGACCTATGGCCAGGGCCGCGCCGCGGACAAACCGCTGTGGCTGGGCTCGGTCAAGTCGAACATCGGCCACAGCCAGTGCGCGGCCGGTGTCGCCGGTGTCATCAAGATGGTCATGGCCCTGCAGCACGAGACCCTGCCCCGGACCCTGTACGCCGAGACCCCGTCGACGCACGTCGACTGGGATTCGGGCAACGTGCAGCTCCTGCAGGAACCGGTCGGCTGGCCCGCCGGCGACCAGCCGCGCCGGGCCGGTGTCTCGGCCTTCGGCGTCAGCGGCACCAACGTGCACATCATCGTGGAGGAGGCCCCGGCCGCCCTCGGCGCGCTGTCCACCGTTCCGGTGACCCCGCGGGAGGCCTTCCCGCAGGTACCGGCGTGGGTGATCTCCGGTCACAACGCCGCCGGCCTCGCGGGCCAGGCGGGCCGGTTGCGGGAGCACCTGATCGCGGAGCCGGGACTCGATGTCACCGATGTCGCGTGGTCCCTGGCCACGACGCGGGCGGCTCTCGAGCACCGCGCCGTGCTGCTCCCCAGCACCCGGATGAAGCTGACCGCGGACCTCGCGGCGGTCGCCACCGGCCAGCCTGCCCCCGGCGTGGTCACCGGTCACGTGACTCCGGGTGGCGTGGGACGGACGGCGTTCGTCTTCCCGGGCCAGGGCAGCCAGTGGATCGGCATGGGCCGCGATCTCATGTCACCGGTGTTCCAGGCGCGTCTGCAGGAGTGTGCCGAGGCCCTTTCCCCGTACGTGGACTGGCAGCTGAACGATGTTCTGGAAGGCCGGCACGGGTTCGAGGCCGCCGACGTCGTGCAGCCCGCCCTCTGGGCCGTGATGGTGTCGCTGGCCGCGATGTGGGAAGCGGCCGGTGTCACCCCGGACGCCGTCGTCGGCCATTCGCAGGGTGAGATCGCCGCCGCGACGGTGGCCGGGATCCTGTCGCTGGACGACGCCGCGAAGGTAATCGCCCTGCGCAGCAAGACGCTTCTTGCGCTGGCGGGTCGCGGCGGGATGTTGTCGATCGCCGAGCCGGCCGATGCCGTGCGAGCGCGCCTCGACGGCATCCCGGACGGGAACCTGTCGATCGCCGCTATCAATGGTCCGAACGCCACTGTTGTCTCCGGCGACGCGGACGCGCTGCAAGGCTTCGCGGACTCGCTGGGGGAGCAGGTCCGCCACCGGATGATCCCGGTCGACTACGCCTCGCACAGCGCCCACGTCGACGAGCTGCGCGACGAGATCCTGGCTGTCCTGCAAGGCATCCAGCCGCGCGAGGCCGGGATCCCGATGGTCTCGGCCATGTCCGGTCAGTGGCTGTCCGGCCCGGAGATGACACCGGAGTACTGGTACTCGTCGCTGCGCGAGACCGTCGAGTTCGACCGCGCGATCCAGATCCTGGGCGACAGCGGTCACGGCGCCTTCATCGAGGTCTCGCCGCATCCCGTTCTCACCCCCGCGATCGGCCTCGACGCGGTCGTCGTGGGCACGCTGCGCCGCGACGACGGCGGCCTCGACCGACTGCTGACCTCGTTCGCCGAGGCCTATGTCCGAGGTGTCCCGGTCGACTGGCCCGCGCTGATCGGCGGCGGCACCCGGATCGACCTTCCCACGTACGCCTTCCAGCGCCGCCGCTTCTGGCCCGAGACCCCGGCCCCCAAGGGCGGCCCGGCCTCGGTCGACGACTGGCGCTACCGGATCAGCTGGCAACCCGGCAAGCAGACCGGACCGGCCGTCCTGACCGGCACCTGGCTGCTGGTCGGCGACAGCCCCGACGCGCCCGTGATCGCCGCCGCGCTGGCGGACCGGGGCGCCACGGTGGCCCGGACCTCGCTGGACGATCTCGCCCAGGCGCCGGCCGACGTCACCGGTGTCGTGTCCCTGCTCGCCTTCGACGAGTCGGCCGACCCCGAGTTCCCGTGGGTGCCGCGCGGCAGCGCCGACACCCTGGCCCTGGTGCAGGCTCTGGGTTCAGCCGGGATCAGCGCCCCGCTGTGGGTGCTGACCCGCGGCGCGGTGCAGGCCCAGCCGGGCGAGGTGACGACCAGCCCGCTGCAGACCCAGCTCTGGGGCCTGGGCCGGGCCGTCGGCCTCGAGCACCCCGACCGGTGGGGCGGCCTGGTCGACCTGCCGGCCACCGTCGACGCCCGTACGGGATCCCGCCTGGCCGACGTGTTCGCCGACGGCCGGGAAGACCAGGTCGCCGTCCGTGACTCCGGTGTCTTCCTGCGCCGTCTCGTTCGCGCCGAGGCCCGCCGCGCGCTGCCGGAGGGCTGGTCGCCGCGCGGCACCGTGCTGCTGACCGGCGGAACCGGCTCGATCGGCGTCTGCATCGCGCCGTGGCTGGCCGAGCACGGCACTTCCCGCGTCGTGCTGACCTCACGCTCCGGGCCGTCGGTGCCGGGCGTCGCCGGGCTCGCCGCCGAGGTGGCCGGCGCGGGCACGGGCGTCGAGGTCGTGTCCTGCGACCTGGCCGTCCGCGAGCAGGTCGGCGGCATGGTCGACTGGATCGAGGGCACAGGCCCAAGCCTGTCCACCGTGCTGCACTCGGCCAACACGCCGTACCTGGCCCGCGTGCAGGACACCGACCGCGAGGGTCTGGCCGCCGCGCTGGGCGCGAAGGCCGCGGGCGCCGTCCACCTCGACGAGGCGACCGCCGCCCTGGGGCTGGACGAGTTCGTGATGTTCTCGTCGATCTCGGCCACCTGGGGCAGCAACGACCACGCCGCGTACGCCGCCGGGAATTCGTTCCTGGACGGTCTGGCCGAGGATCGCCGCGCCCGGGGTCTGCCCGGCACGTCGATCGCCTGGGGCGTGTGGAACACCCGCGACTGGCAGGCCGTCGACGCGTTCATGGACCAGGCCCCCGGCCGGGTCACCCCCAACCGCCTGCTGCGCCAGGGCATGAACTTCCTGGACACCCAGAAGGCGCTGACCGCGCTCGGCGAAGTTCTGGCCGACGACGAGACGTTCATCGCGGTGGCCGACGTCGACTGGGACAAGTTCGCCCCGGTCTTCTGCGCCTTCCGCCCACGCCCGCTGCTCGACACGATTCCGGAGGCCCAGGAAGAGATCGGCCCCGCGCCGCAACGGAACAGGGAGGGGCGCGGCGAGTTCGCGGACGGGCTGGCCGTTCTGTCCGCTCCGGAGCGCCGCCGCACGGTTGTCGAGCTGGTCCGCACGCACGCCGCCGCGGTGCTCGGCCACGACTCGGCCGACGAGATCGTGGCGACCCGCGCCTTCCGCGAACTGGGCTTCGACTCGCTGACGGCGGTCGAGCTGCGGAACCGGCTCAACGCGGCCACCGGGATCCGGCTGCCCGCCACCGTCATCTTCGACCACCCCAGCGCGTCCGAGCTGGCCGACGAGATCCTGTCCGAGCTGTTCGGCAACGCGCCCGCCGAGGTCATCACCGTCGTGCAGCCGGTCTCGACCGACCCGATCGCCGTCGTGGGCATGGCCTGCCGGTATCCGGGCGGCGTGCGGACGCCGGAAGAACTGTGGGACCTGCTGGCCTCCGGCGGGGACGCCATCGCCGGCTTCCCGGTCGACCGCGGCTGGAACACCGACGACCTGTTCGACCCCGACCCGGACGCCGACGGCTCGACGTACGTGGTCGAGGGCGGCTTCCTCGCCGGGGCCGCGGACTTCGACGCCGGCTTCTTCGGGATCAGCCCGCGCGAGGCCCTGGCCATGGACCCGCAGCAGCGTCTGCTGCTGGAAACCTCGTGGGAGGCGATCGAGCGGTCCGGCATCGACCCGCGTTCGCTGTCCGGCAGTGCCACCGGTGTCTTCGTCGGCGCCGCCGCTTCCGGCTACATCGGGGCGCTGGCCGGCGAGGCGGGCGCGCAGCAACACCTGATCACCGGGAACGCGCTGAGCGTGCTGTCCGGCCGGATCTCGTACGCGCTGGGTCTGACCGGCCCGGCCGTCACCGTGGACACGGCCTGCTCGTCCTCGCTGGTCGCCATGCACCAGGCCCTGCAGGCGCTGCGTTCCGGCGAATGCACGGTCGCGCTGGCCGGCGGTGTCACGGTCATGGCCGACCCCGGCGAGTTCGTCAGCTTCTCGCGGCTGCGGGCCCTGTCGTCGGACGGCCGGTGCAAGGCGTTCGGCGAGGGCGCCGACGGCATGGGCATGGGCGAGGGCGTCGGCATGCTCGTGCTGATGCCCCTCTCCGAGGCGCGCCGCGAGGGCCGTACGGTGCTCGGTGTCATCTCCGGCAGCGCCGTCAACCAGGACGGCGCCTCCAACGGGTTGACCGCCCCGAACGGGCCTGCGCAGCGCCGGGTCATCCGGGCCGCTCTCGCGAGCGCCCAGCTGACCCCGGCCGATGTCGACGTGGTCGAGGCGCACGGCACCGGCACCGAACTGGGCGACCCGATCGAGGCCGGCGCGCTGCTGGCCACGTACGGGCAGGGCCGCCCCGAGGACCGGCCGCTGTGGCTGGGCTCGGTCAAGTCGAACATCGGGCACGCTCAGCAGGCGGCCGGTGTCGCCGGTGTCATCAAGATGATCCTGGCCCTGCGCCACGGCACGCTGCCCCGGACCCTGCACGCCGGCACGCCCTCCCCGCACGTCGACTGGACGGCCGGCCACGTCCGGCTGCTCCAGGAGCCGGTGCAGTGGACCGCGGGCGAGCGTCCACGGCGGGCCGGGGTCTCGGCCTTCGGCATCAGCGGCACCAACGCCCACGTCATCGTCGAGGAGGCGCCGCCGGTCGAGGACGATGTCACCGAGGTCGTGCCGCCGCTCGTCAACGACGGATCGGCCTGGGTGCTCTCCGGCCGCGACGCCTCGGCCCTGGCCGACCAGGCGGGCCGGCTGCGCGAGCACATCCTGGCCCACCCTTCGGTTGACGCCGGTGACATGGCGTGGTCCCTGGCTACCACCCGGGCCGCGCTCGAGCACCGCGCGGTGGTGCTCAACGCCGATGCCGCCGGACTCGCCGCCGTCGCCACGGGCCAACCGGCCCCCGGTGTGGTCACCGGTGACGTGCCGGTCAACGGGGTCGGGCGCACCGTGTTCGTCTTCCCCGGCCAGGGCAGCCAGTGGATCGGCATGGGCCGGTCACTGGAGTCCCCGGTCTTCCAGGCTCGCTTGGCCGAGTGCGCCCAGGCTCTTTCCCCGTACGTGGACTGGCAGCTCGACGACGTCCTGGCCGGCCGGCACGGTTTCGAGGCGGCCGACGTGGTGCAGCCCGCGCTGTGGGCCGTGATGGTCTCGCTGGCCGCGGTCTGGCAGGCGGCCGGGGTGACGCCCGACGCGGTCGTGGGCCACTCGCAGGGCGAGATCGCCGCGGCCGCCGTGGCCGGAATCCTGTCGCTGGACGACGCCGCCAAGGTGATCGCCCTGCGCAGCAAGACCCTCCGCCCGCTGGCCGGACGCGGCGGCATGCTGTCGATCGCCGAACCGGCCGACACCGTCAAGGCCCGCCTCGACGCTTGGCTCTCCAGCGCCGCCGCCGCCGAAGACGCGGGCGCCGATCCCGCCGACGCCGAGCCGGCGCGTCGCCTCCCGGAGCTTTCGATCGCCGCGGTCAACGGCCCGAACGCGACTGTTGTCTCCGGTGACATGGACGCCCTTCGGGAATTCGCGGCCTCGCTGGGCGATGACGTGCGCCACCGGATGATCCCGGTCGACTACGCCTCGCACAGCGCCCACGTCGACGAACTGCGCGACGAGATCCAGTCGGTGCTGCAGGGGATCCGTCCGCAAGAGGCGCAGATCCCGATGGTGTCCTCGATGTCCGGCGCTTGGCTGTCGGGCCCGGAGATGACACCGGAGTACTGGTACTCGTCGTTGCGCGAGACCGTCGAGTTCGACCGGGCGATCCGCATGCTGGCCGACACCGGCCACGGCGCCTTCGTCGAGGTCTCACCGCACCCCGTCCTCACCCCGGTGATCGACGCCGGCGAGGACGCCGTGGTCGTGGGCACGCTGCGGCGCGAGGACGGCGGCGGTGACCGCCTGCTGGCCTCCCTGGCCGAGGCCTATGTCAACGGTGTCGCCGTCGACTGGGCCGCCGTCCTGGGCAGCGGCCGGACGGTCGACCTGCCCACGTACGCCTTCCAGCACCGGCACTACTGGCCCGAGCCGGAGTCCGGGCAACCCGCCGCGGTGGCCGCCACCGGCGCCGAAGCCGGTTTCTGGAACGCGGTCGAGAACGGCGACGCCACCACCCTGGCCGGCCTACTCGGCGTGGACCCGGCCGACGCCACCCTCGGCGCGCTGACCGACTGGCGGCGACGCGAGAAGGCCGACAACTCCGTGGCCGACTGGCGCTACCGCCTCACCTGGACTCCCGTGCGTGACACCGATGCCACGCTGACCGGCCGGTGGCTCGTCGTCGGAGACGATCCCGAGGCTCCCACCATCGTCGAGGCACTGGAGTCCCGCGGGGCCACGGTGGTGCGCTCGGTCGCGGACGACGAGACGGACCTCGCCGGTGTGGTGGCACTGCCGTCCACGCTGAACGACACGCTCGCCCTCATCCAGTCGTCGACTCCAGGCCCGCTGTGGGTGCTGACGCGCGGCGCGGTCCGGGCCGCCACCGGTGACACGGTCGACCCGGCGCAGGCCCAGCTCTGGGGTCTCGGCGCGGTCGCCGCCCTCGAGTTGCCCGACCGCTGGGGCGGCCTCATCGACCTGCCGGCCACGCTGGACGCCCGTACGACCGCCCGGCTGGTCTCGGTGCTGGCCGGCGCGGCCGAGGACCAGGTCGCGCTCCGCCGGGACGGCGTGCTGGCCCGGCGCCTGGTCCGGGCCGGACGCCCGCACACCCGTACGACTTGGACCCCGCGGGGCACGGTGCTGGTCACCGGAGGCACGAGCGGCGTCGGCGCGATCACGGCCCGCTGGGCCGCCGAGCGTGGCGCCCCGCGCGTGGTGCTCACCAGCCGGTCCGGCCCCAGGGCCACCGGTGTCGCGGAGCTCGCGGCCTCGATCGCGGGCGCCGGCTCGGCCGTCGAGGTGACGGCCTGCGACATCGCGGACCGCGCGGCGGCCGGATCGTTGCTCGACCGGATCGGCGACCTGTCCTCGGTGATGCACGCGGCCGGGATCGGCGACCGCAAGCCGGTCACCGCCGTCACCCCGGACGACCTGAGGAACCTGCTTGCCGCCAAGGCAGTCGGGGCCACTGTGCTGGACGAGCTCACCGTGGACCTCGACCTGGACGCCTTCGTGCTGTTCTCGTCGGGCGCCGGTGTCTGGGGCAGCGGCGGCCTGGCCGGTTACGCCGCGGCCAACGCCCACCTGGACGCGCTCTGCGACGACCGTCGCGGCCGGGGCCTGCCCGCCACCTCGATCGCCTGGGGCCTGTGGGCCGGTATCGGCATGGCCGCCGGCGAGGGCGGCGAGCGGTTGCGTACGTTCGGCATGGAGGGCATCGACGCCGAACGCGGCATGCGCGCCCTGGGCCAGATCCTCGACGCCGACGAGGGCGCGATGGTGGTGGCCGGGTTCGACTGGCCGCAGTTCGTGCCCACGTACACGCTGCACCGCCCGAGCCGGCTGCTGGCCGACCTGCCCGAGGCGCAAGCGGCCCTCGAGGCCGACGAGACCCCGGCCCGGCCGAGCGGTGGCGAGTGGGCCGATCGCCTGACCGGCCTGCCGGTTCCCGAGCAACAGCAGATCCTGACCGACCTCGTACGCGGTCACGCCGCCGCCGTCCTCGGACACGACTCGGCCGACGACGTGGCGTCGCAGCGCGCCTTCAAGGACCTGGGCTTCGACTCGGCCGGCGCGGTCGAGCTGCGCAACCGGCTCGCCCAGGCGGCCGGGGTGCGGCTGCCCTCGACGATGGTCTTCGACTATCCCAACGCGGCCGCGCTGGCCGAGGAGATCCGGTGCCGGCTCGTGCCCGACCAGGCCGCCCCGGAAGGCGACTCCGAGGAGCTGGCGTTCCGGGAGGCCCTCGCGGCCATTCCGGTGGCCCGGATCCGCGAGGCCGGCCTGCTCGACCTGCTGCTGCAGCTGGCCAATCCGGGCCCGGGCGCCGCGACGAGCAACGGGAGCGCCGCGGAGTCCATCGACGAGATGGACGCCGAGGACCTCATCCGGATCGCCCTCGACGGCCAGGACTCCTGACCGCCGCCGTCCGTACCGAAGACGAAAATCCGCCTCGCTGATTCGGAGCGCATCATCATGGGAACGCCCAATGACAAGCTCGTCGAAGCACTACGCGCCTCCGTCAAGGAGGCCCAGCTGCTCCGCCGGCAGAACAACGCCCTGGTCGCCGCCGCGAACGAGCCGATCGCGATCGTCGGAATGGGCTGCCGCTACCCGGGCGGGGTCACCGGCCCCGACCAGTTCTGGGACCTGATGGCGGCCGGCACCGACGCGATCAGCGGGTTCCCGGCCGACCGCGGGTGGGACGCCTTCGAGCAGCAGTTCGGCCGCGGGCAGACCTACCGGCGGCAGGGCGGTTTCGTCTACGACGCCACCGAGTTCGACGCCGGGTTCTTCGGGATCAGCCCGCGCGAGGCCCTGGCCATGGACCCGCAGCAGCGGCTCCTGCTGGAAACCTCGTGGGAGGCGGTCGAGCGGGCCGGCATCGACCCGCGTTCGCTGCACGGCTCGGCCACCGGTGTCTTCGTCGGCGCCAACACGTCCGGCTACAGCAACGCGCTGCCCGCGGACGACGAAAGCATCGACGGGTACCGCCTGATCGGCACGGTCTCGGCGGTCGCGTCCGGCCGGATCTCGTACTGCCTGGGCCTGATCGGACCGGCGGTCACCGTGGACACGGCCTGCTCGTCCTCCCTGGTGGCGCTGCATCAGGCGGCCCAGGCGCTGCGGGCGGGCGAATGCTCGATGGCTCTCGCCGGCGGCGTCGCGGTGATGGTCTCGCCGGGCGCGTTCATGGAGTTCGGCAAGCAGGGCGGCATGGCCTCCAGCGGACGGTGCAAGGCCTTCTCCGACGAGGCCGACGGCATCGGCTGGGGCGAGGGCGCGGGCATGGTGCTGCTCGAGCGCCTGTCCGACGCCCAGCGCAACGGCCACCGCGTGCTGGCGGTCATCCGCGGCAGCGCCATGAACCAGGACGGCGCCTCCAACGGCCTGGCCGCCCCCAACGGCCCGTCGCAGCGCCGCGTCATCCGCTCGGCCCTGGCCAACGCCAAGCTCACCGCGGCCGACGTCGACGTGGTCGAGGCCCACGGCACCGGCACCACCCTGGGCGACCCGATCGAGGCGCAGGCGCTGCTTGCCACCTACGGCCAGGAGCGCACCGAGGACCAGCCGCTGTGGCTCGGCTCGGTCAAGTCGAACATCGGCCACACCCAGTGCGCCGCCGGTGTCGCCGGTGTCATCAAGATGGTCCTAGCCCTCCAGCATGAGTCCCTTCCCAAGACCCTGTACGCCGACGAGCCGTCCTCGCAGGTCGACTGGGAGACCGGCCACGTCCGCCTGCTGCAGGAGCCGGTCGCCTGGCCCGCCACCACCGGCCGTCCCCGCCGCGGCGGCGTCTCCGCGTTCGGCGTCAGCGGCACCAACGTCCACATCATCGTCGAGGAGCCCCCAGCCACCGCCCCCGCCGACCCGACACCGGTGACACGGCCGGCTCCGGTGTGGCTGGTATCCGGACACAGCGCTACTGCCCTCGCCGGCCAGGCCGGACGGCTGCGCGAGCACGTCCTGGCCCACCCCACGCTTGACCCCGGTGACATCGCCTGGTCCCTCGCAACCACCCGCGCCGCCCTCGAACATCGCGCCGTCGTTCTGACCGCCGACCCGGCCGGACTCGCCGCCGTCGCCACGGGACAACCCGCCCCCGGCGTAGTCACCGGTGTCATCGCCCCCAACGGCCCGCGCAAGACGGTCTTCGTCTTCCCGGGCCAGGGCAGCCAGTGGATCGGCATGGGCCGCGAGCTGGCCGGCAGCCACCCGGTGTTCCGGGCGCGCCTGCGGGAGTGCGCCGAGGCCCTTTCCCCGTACGTGGACTGGCAGCTCGACGACGTCCTGGCCGGCCGCCACGGCTTCGAGTCCGCCGACGTCGTACAGCCCGCCCTCTGGGCCGTCATGGTCTCGCTCGCGTCCGTATGGGAAGCCGCCGGGGTCAAGCCGGACGCGGTGGTCGGCCACTCCCAGGGCGAGATCGCCGCCGCGGCCGTAGCCGGAATCCTGTCGCTCGACGACGCCGCCAAGGTCATCGCCCTGCGCAGCAAGACCCTGCGCGCCCTGGCCGGTCGCGGCGGCATGCTGTCGATCGCCGAACCCGCCGAAACCGTGCGAGCCCGCCTCGCTGCCACCGCCGCGACCACCGACGCGGCCGCGACCGACGCGGCCGCCCACGCCGACGCAGCGCGAGCGCGCTCAGCCCCGTACGGGAAGCTCTCGATCGCCGCCATCAACGGCCCGAACGCCACCGTGGTCTCCGGTGACATGGACGCCCTTCAGAAGCTGGCCGACTCGCTCGGCCCAGACGTCCGGCACCGCATGATCCCCGTCGACTACGCCTCGCACAGCGCCCACGTCGACGAGCTCCGCGACGAGATCCTGACCGTCCTGACCGGCATCAACCCCACCGCGGCCACCATCCCGATGGTCTCCGCGCTCACGGGGGAGTGGCTGTCGGGCCCCGAAATGACACCGGAGTACTGGTTCGCGAGCCTCCGCGAGACCGTCGAGTTCGACCGCGCCATCCAGATCCTCGGCCGCGCCGGTCACGGAGTCTTCGTCGAGGTCTCCCCGCATCCCGTACTCACCCCTGCCGTCGGCGAGAGCCTGGAAGCCCAGTCCCCGGTGGTGGTGGGCACTCTGCGGCGCGACGACGGCGGCCGGGACCGTCTGCTGGCCTCGCTGGCTCAGGGTTGGGTGCACGGCTTAGGGGTCGACTGGCCTGCTGTGCTGGGCGAAGGTTCGGCTGTGGAGCTGCCCACCTACGCCTTCCAACGGCGCCGCTACTGGCCGGAGACCCCGGCCGGTCGGCGGCTGCTGTCGGCTGACGACTGGCGCTACCGCATCACCTGGCAGCACACCCCCGGCGGCACGGCCGGCCTGTCCGGCACCTGGCTGCTGATCGGCGACGCCCCCGACGCCCCCGCGATCACCGCCGCGCTGACCGCCCGGGGCGCCACGGTGGCCCGTACGTCGCTGGACCGCCTGGACGAGGCCATCGCCTTCGCCGACCTCCGCGGCGTCGTGTCGCTGCTCGCCCTGGACGAGACGCCCGACGCCGAGTTCCCGTGGGTGCCGCGCGGCAGCGCCGACACCCTCGACCTGACCCAGGCCCTCGGCCGCCTCGGCATCAGCGCCCCGCTGTGGGTGCTGACCCGCGGCGCCGTGCAAGTCACCGGTGACGAGGTGACGACGAGCCCCCGCCAGACCCAGCTCTGGGGTTTCGGCCGCGCCGTCGGCCTCGAGCACCCGGACCGCTGGGGCGGCCTGATCGACCTTCCGCCGGCCGTCGGCGCCGAGACGGGCGCCCGGCTGGCCGCCGTGCTGGCCGACGGCCGCGAGGACCAGGTCGCCGTACGCGACACCGGTGTCTTCCTGCGCCGCCTCGTGCACGCCGAGGCCCGTCAGGCCGAGCCCGCGCCGTGGAGCCCGCGCGGCACAGTGCTGCTGACCGGCGGCACGGGCTCGATCGGCGTCTGCGTCGGACCCTGGCTCGCCGAGCATGACACCGGGCGCGTGGTGCTGACTTCGCGTTCGGGTCCGTCCGCTGCGGGCGTCGCCGGCCTGTCCGCCACGGTCGCCGGAGCCGGCACGGGCGTCGACGTCCTATGTTGCGACCTGGGCGTTCGTGACCAGGTCACCGGCATGGTCGACTGGATCGAGGGCTCCGGCCCCGGCCTGTCCACGGTGCTGCACTCGGCCAACACACCGTTCCTGGCCCGCGTCGAGGCGACCACCCACGAGGGTCTGGCCGCCGCGCTGGGCGCGAAGGCCGCCGGCGCCACCTACCTGGACGAGGCGACGGCCGGGCTGAGCCTGGACGAGTTCGTCATGTTCTCGTCGATCTCGGCCACCTGGGGCAGCAACGACCACGCCGCGTACGCGGCCGGGAACTCCTTCTTGGACGGTCTGGCCGAGGATCGCCGCGCGCGGGGTCTGCCCGGCACGTCGATCGCGTGGGGCGTGTGGAATACCCGCGACTGGCAAGCGGTCGACGCGTTCATGGACCAGGCCCCCGGCCGGGTCACCCCCAACCGCCTGCTGCGCCAGGGCATGAACTTCCTCGACACCGAGAAGGCCCTGACCGCGCTGGGCGAGATCCTGGCCGACGACGAGACCTTCATCGCGTTGGCCGACGTCGAGTGGGACAAGTTCGCGCCCGTCTTCTGCGCCTCCCGCCCGCGCCCGCTGCTCGACACGATTCCCGAGGCCCTGGAGGAGATCGCTCCGGCGCCGAAGCGGAACGAGGAGGAGCGAGGCGAGTTCGCCTCCCGGCTCGCGACGATGTCGGCCGCCGAGCGTCGCCGCACGGTCGTCGAGCTGGTCCGCACGCACGCCGCCGCGGTGCTCGGCCACGAGTCGCCCGACGAAATCGTGGCCACCCGGGCCTTCCGCGAGATCGGTTTCGACTCGCTCACCGCCGTCGAGCTGCGCAACCGGCTCAACGCGGCCACCGGAATCCGGCTGCCCGCCACCATCATCTTCGACCACCCCAGCGCCTCCGAGCTGGCCGACGAAATCCTGTCCGAACTGTTCGGCAACGCGCCCGCCGAGGTCATCACCGTCGTGCAGCCGGTCTCGACCGACCCGATCGCCGTCGTGGGCATGGCCTGCCGCTACCCAGGCGGAATCCGCACCCCCGAGGAACTGTGGAAGCTGCTCGTCGACGGCGGCGACGCCATCGGCGGTTTCCCGGCCGACCGCGGCTGGAACACCGACGACCTGTTCGACCCCGACCCGGACGCCGAGGGCTCCACCTACGTCGTCTCCGGAGGCTTCCTGAGCGGAGCGGCCGACTTCGACGCCGGCTTCTTCGGGATCAGCCCGCGCGAGGCCCTGGCCATGGACCCGCAGCAGCGGCTTCTCCTCGAGACCTCGTGGGAGGCGATCGAGCGGTCCGGCATCGACCCGCGTTCGCTGTCCGGCAGTGCCACCGGTGTCTTCGTCGGCGCCGCTTCGTCGGGCTACATCGGCGCCGCCGCGGCCGAGGAGGGCACCCAGGCCCACCTGATCACCGGGAACGCGCTGAGCGTGCTGTCCGGCCGGATCTCGTACGCGCTGGGTCTGACCGGCCCGGCCGTCACCGTGGACACGGCCTGCTCATCCTCGCTGGTCGCCATGCACCAGGCCGTGCAGGCGCTGCGTTCCGGCGAGTGCACGGTCGCGCTGGCCGGCGGTGTCACGGTCATGGCCGACCCCGGCGAGTTCGTCGGCTTCTCCCGGCTGCGGGCGCTCGCCGCCGACGGCCGGTGCAAGGCCTTCGGTGACACCGCGGACGGCATGGGCATGGGCGAGGGCGTCGGCATGCTCGTGCTGATGCCGCTGTCCGAGGCCCAGCGCCGGGGTCACCGCGTTCTCGGCCTGCTGCGCAGCAGCGCGATCAACCAGGACGGCGCCTCCAACGGCCTCACCGCGCCCAACGGGCCCGCGCAGCGCCGGGTCATCCGGGCCGCTCTCGCGAGCGCCCAGCTGACCCCGGCCGACGTCGACGTGGTCGAGGCGCACGGCACCGGCACCGAACTGGGTGACCCGATCGAGGCCGGCGCGCTGCTGGCCACGTACGGGCAGGAACGCCACGACGACCGGCCGCTGTGGCTCGGATCCATCAAGTCGAACATCGGCCACGCCCAGCAGGCCGCCGGTGTCGCCGGTGTCATCAAGATGCTCCTGGCCCTGCAGCACGGCGCGCTGCCCCGGACCCTGTACGCCGAGACGCCGTCCTCGCACGTCGACTGGGACTCCGGCCAGGTCCGCCTGCTGCAGGAACCGGTCGCATGGCCCGCCGGGGACCGCCCCCGCCGCGCCGGCGTCTCGGCCTTCGGCATCAGCGGCACCAACGCCCACGTCATCGTCGAGGAGGCCCCGGCCGCACCCGCGCCCGGCCCGGTCGAGGGCGCCCCGGTGCCGGCCTGGGTCGTCTCGGGTCACAGCGCGCCGGCCCTGGCCGCCCAGGCGGGTCGTCTGCGCGAGCACGTGCTGGCCCGCCCGGAGCTTGACGCCGGTGACATCGCCTGGTCCCTGGCCACCACCCGGGCCGCCCTCGAACACCGCGCCGTGGTGCTCAGCTCCGACGCCGCCGGGCTGGCCGCGGTGGCCACCGCCCAGCCCGCTCCCGGCGTGGTCACCGGCCAGGTCGGTGTCAACGGTGTCGGGCAGACGGTGTTCGTCTTCCCCGGTCAGGGCAGCCAGTGGATCGGCATGGGCCTGTCGCTCGCGTCCCCGGTCTTCCAGGCGCGCCTCAAGGAGTGCGCCGAGGCCCTTTCCCCGTACGTGGACTGGCAGCTCGAGGACGTCCTGGCCGGCCGGCACGGGTTCGAGGCCGCCGACGTGGTGCAGCCCGCTCTCTGGGCCGTCATGGTGTCGCTCGCGGCCGAGTGGGAGGCGGCCGGGGTCAAGCCGGACGCCGTCGTCGGCCACTCGCAGGGCGAGATCGCCGCCGCGGTCGTCGCCGGGATCCTGTCCCTGGACGACGCGGCCCGGGTCATCGCCCTGCGCAGCAAGACTCTCCGTGCCCTGGCCGGCCGGGGCGGCATGCTGTCGATCGCCGAGCCCGCCGACGCCGTACGGGCCCGCCTCACCCCGGGCCTGTCGATCGCCGCCATCAACGGCCCGAACGCCACCGTCGTCTCCGGCGACGCCTACGCGCTGCGGAAGCTGGCCGGCTCGCTCGGCGAGCAGGTCCGCCACCGCACGATCCCGGTCGACTACGCCTCGCACAGTGCCCACGTGGACGAGCTGCGCGACGACATCCTCGCCGCCCTGCACGGGATCCGGCCGGCCAACGCCCGCATCCCGATGATCTCGGCGCTGACCGGGGAGTGGCTGATCGGTCCCGAGATGGACCCGGCCTACTGGTACTCCTCGCTGCGTGAGACCGTCGAATTCGAACGCGCCGTCCGCACCCTCGGCGGCAGCGGCCACGGCGCCTTCATCGAGGTCTCGCCGCACCCGGTCCTGACCGCCGCCATCGGCGACAGCGTCGACGCGGTCGTCGTCGGCACCCTGCGCCGCGACGAGGGCGGCCTCGACCGCCTGCTGACCTCGTTCGCCGAGGCCTATGTCAACGGTGTCGCCGTCGACTGGGCGGCCGTCCTGGGCGGCGGCTCGACCGTCGACCTTCCCACGTACGCCTTCCAGCACCGCTCGTACTGGCCCACGGCGACCGTCGCCACCCCGGCCGGGGACGACGGTTTCTGGGCCACTGTGGAGGACGCCGACCTCGGCGATCTGGCCACGGCCCTGAACGTCGACCGGGACCGGCTGGGCGAGGTGATGCCCGCGCTGGCCGAATACCGCCGCCGCAGCCGGGCCGACTCGGCGGTCGCCGACTGGCGTTACCGCGTCTCCTGGGCCCCCGTACGCGACACCGGCGCCCTGCCGGTGGGCACGTGGCTGCTCGTCGGCGACAGCCCCGACGCCGAGGCGATCGCCGCCGCGCTGACCTCCCGGGGCGCTGAAGTCCTCCGTACGGGCGTGGAGGGTGTCGAAGAGGCCGTCGCCGAGGTGCCCGACCTGAGCGGCGTGATCTCCCTGCCGACCGGCCTGGCCGACACCCTGGCCCTGGTGCAGGAGCTGGGCTGGCTCGACATCTCGGCCCCCCTCTGGGTGCTGACCCGCGGCGCGGTGCGGGCTGCCACCGGTGACATGGTCGACCCCGGCCAGGCCCAGCTGTGGGGTCTGGGCGCGGTGGCCGGACTCGAACTGCCCGGCCGCTGGGGTGGCCTGATCGACTTGCCGCCGGCGCTCGACGACCGTACGGGAGCTCGCCTGGTCTCGATTCTGGCCGGCGGTCAGGAGGACCAGGTCGCGGTGCGCCCGGCGGGCGTGCTGGCGCGGCGGCTCATCCGGGCCGGACGGCCCGTGGCGCGTCAGGTCTGGACCCCGCGCGGCTCGGTGCTGCTCACCGGGGGCACCGGTGGCGTCGGCGCGATCACGGCTCGCTGGGTCGCCGGACGGGGTGCCCCGCGCGTGGTGCTGACCAGCCGTTCCGGTCCCGCCGCGGCCGGTGTGGCCGAGCTGGCGGCGTCGATCGCAAGCTTGGGCACGACCGCCGAGGTGATGGCCTGCGACATCGCGGACCGGGCGTCGGTGGGCAACCTGCTGGAACGGATCGACGACTTGTCCTCGGTCATGCACGCGGCCGGGGTCGGTGACCGCCGGCCGATGACCGAGCTGCGCGCCGACGACCTGACGAACCTGCTCGCCGCCAAGGCCGGCGGCGCCGACGTGCTCGACGAGCTGACCGCCGACCTGGACCTGGACGCCTTCGTGCTGTTCTCGTCGGGGGCGGGCGTCTGGGGCAGCGGCGGCCTGGCCGGTTACGCCGCGGCCAACGCCCACCTCGACGCCCTGTGCGACGACCGCCGCAGCCGCGGCCTCCCGGCGACCTCGATCGCCTGGGGCCTGTGGGCCGGCGTCGGCATGGCCGCGAGCGACGGTGGCGAGCGGCTGCGCGAGTTCGGCATGGAGGGCATCGACGCCGAGCGGGGCATGCTCGCGCTGGGCCAGATCCTCGACGCCGGCGAGGGCGCGATGGTGGTGGCCGGGTTCGACTGGCCGAACTTCGTGCCCACCTACACGCTGCACCGCCCGAGCCGGCTGCTGGCCGACCTGCCCGAGGCCCGCGAGGCCGCGGAACCGGTCGCGGCCCAGCCCGCCGTCGGGGGCGAGTGGACGGCCCGGCTGAGCGGGATGCCGGTTCCCGAGCAGCAGCAGACCCTGACCGACCTCGTACGGGACAACGCCGCGGCCGTGCTGGGCCATGAGTCGGCCGAGGACGTGCTGCCGCAGCGGGCCTTCAAGGACATGGGCTTCGACTCGGCCGGCGCCGTCGAGCTGCGCAACCGGCTCTCCCAGGTGCTCGGGATCCGGCTCGCCTCCACCATGGTCTTCGACTACCCGAACTCGGCCGCGCTGGCCGAGCACCTGCGGGGCGAACTGGTCGGAGCCGACGACACCGGTGACCCGGTGCTGAGCGCGCTCGACCGGCTCTCGGCCGAACTGGAGGCCGTCGACGGCGGCGCCGACTCCCGTCAGGACGTCACCGAACGCATGCAGACGCTGCTCTCGCAATGGCTGCGCCGGAGCACTGCCACCGAACGGCCGACGGTGGCCGGGCAGCTCGACGACGCCTCGGCCGACGAGGTTCTGGACTTCATCAACAAGCAACTGGGGGCGTCGTGATGTTCGCCGGTGCCCCGCCCAAGGCGACGTCGGGGAGGAACCACCACCATGGCCGATGAGAAAAAGCTGCTCGACGCCCTCAAGAAGCTGGCGGCCGACCACTACGAGGCAAAGGAACGCGTGCGGGAGCTGGAGTCCGGCGCCCGCGAGCCGATCGCCATCGTCGGCATGGGCTGCCGCTACCCGGGCGGTGTCACCGGTCCCGAACAGCTGTGGGACCTGGTCGCCGCGGGCACCGACGCGGTGGGCGGCTTCCCGGCCGACCGCGGGTGGGAGGCCTTCGACGGGCTCGGCACCTATCGGCGCGAGGGTGGCTTCGTCTACGACGCGGCCGAATTCGACGCCGGCTTCTTCGGCATCAGCCCGCGCGAGGCCCTGGCCATGGACCCGCAGCAGCGGCTTCTCCTCGAGACCTCGTGGGAGGCGATCGAGCGGGCCGGCATCGATCCCCGGTCGCTCGAAGGCTCGGTCACCGGTGTCTTCGTCGGGGCCAGCCACGCCGGGTACGACTCCAGCCTGCCCGCCGACGACCGCACCCTGGACGGCTACCGGCTGATCGGCAACGTCTCGGCGGTCACCTCGGGCCGCATCTCGTACTGCCTGGGCCTGACCGGGCCCGCGGTCACCGTGGACACGGCCTGCTCGTCGTCGCTGGTCGCCCTGCACCAGGCGATGCTGGCGCTGCGCTCCGGCGACTGCTCGATGGCGCTGGCCGGCGGCGTCGCCGTCATGGTCTCCCCGGGCGCGTTCCTGGAATTCGGCAAGCAGGGCGGCATGGCCTCCAGCGGCCGTTCCAAGGCGTTCTCGGAGGACGCCGACGGCATCGGCTGGGGCGAGGGCGCGGGCATGCTGCTGCTCGAGCGCCTGTCCGACGCGCAGCGCAACGGCCACCAGGTGCTCGCGGTCATCCGGGGCAGCGCGGCCAACCAGGACGGCGCCTCCAACGGGCTCTCCGCGCCCAACGGGCCCGCGCAGCGCCGGGTCATCCGGGCCGCGCTGGCCAACGCCCAGCTCTCCGCGGCCGAGGTCGACGCGGTCGAGGCGCACGGCACCGGCACCACCCTGGGCGACCCGATCGAGGCCGGGGCGCTGCTGGCCACGTACGGGCAGGAACGCCCGGACGGGCGGCCGCTGTGGCTCGGCTCGGTGAAGTCGAACATCGGCCACAGCCAGTGCGCCGCCGGTGTCGCCGGTGTCATCAAGATGGTCATGGCGCTGCGGCACGAGGAGCTTCCCCGCACCCTGTACGCCGAGACGCCCACCTCGCACGTCGACTGGGACTCCGGAAACGTCCGCCTGCTCCAGGAGCCGATCCAGTGGCCCGCGGGCGACGAGCCGCGCCGGGCCGGAGTGTCGGCGTTCGGGGTCAGCGGCACCAACGTCCACGTCATTCTCGAGGAGGCCCCGGCTGCGCCCGCCCCGGTCGAGGGTTCGCAGCAGGCGCCGGCCTGGGTCGTGTCCGGGCACAGCGCCGCCGCCCTCGCCGCCCAGGCGGGCCGGCTGCGCGAGCACGTGCTGGCCCACCCGGGCCTGGCCGCCGGTGACATCGCGTGGTCCCTCGCCACGACGCGGGCCGCCCTCGAGCACCGCGCGGTGGTCCTCACCGCCGACCCGGCCGCCCTGGCCGCGGTGGCCACGGGCCAGCCCGCGCCGGGCGTTGTCACCGGTGCCGTCGCGCCCGACGGCGCCGGCAAGACGATCTTCGTCTTCCCCGGCCAGGGCAGCCAGTGGATCGGCATGGGCCGCGACCTCGACTCCCCGGTCTTCAAGGCACGCCTGGCCGAATGCGCCGAAGCCCTTTCCCCGTACGTGAACTGGCAGCTGAACGACGTGCTGGCCGGCCGGCACGGCTTCGAGTCGGCCGATGTCGTGCAGCCCGCCCTCTGGGCCGTCATGGTGTCGCTGGCCGCCGTCTGGCAGGACGCCGGTGTCACGCCCGACGCGGTCGTCGGCCACTCCCAGGGCGAGATCGCCGCGGCCGCCGTCGCCGGGATCCTCTCCCTGGACGACGCGGCCAAGGTGATCGCGCTGCGCAGCAAGGCCCTGACCGCGCTGGCCGGCCGGGGCGGCATGCTCTCGATCGCCGAGCCTGCCGGCACCGTGCGGGCCCGCCTCACCCCGGGCCTGTCGATCGCCGCGGTCAACGGCCCCCATGCCACGGTTGTCTCCGGTGACACGGCCGCCCTGCAACAGCTGGCCGGTTCGCTGGGCGAGCAGGTCCGCCACCGCACGATCCCGGTCGACTACGCCTCGCACAGCGCCCACGTCGACGAGCTGCGCGACGAGATCCTGACCGTGTTGCACGGCATCCAGCCCGGCGAGACCCGCATCCCGATGATCTCCTCGCTGACCGGCGAATGGCTGACCGGCCCCGAGATGACACCGGAGTACTGGTACTCGTCGCTGCGCGAGACCGTCGAGTTCGACCGGGCCGTGCAGGCCCTCGGCCACGGCGTCTTCGTCGAGGTGTCGCCGCACCCGGTGCTCACCCCGGTCATCGACGCCGAGGCGGTCGGCACGCTGCGCCGCGACGACGGCGGCCTCGACCGCCTGCTGACCTCGTTCGCGGAGGCGTACGTGCGCGGCGTCGCCGTCGACTGGGCGGCGCTGATCGGCGGCGGCAACACCATCGACCTTCCCACGTACGCGTTTCAGCGCCGCCGCTACTGGCCGGACGCGCCCGCGGCCGAACGCACCCTGTCCGTGGACGACTGGCGCTACCGCATCACCTGGAAGCTCGCGGCCGACGGCGGCCCGACCGGCCTGACCGGCACCTGGCTCATCGTCGGCCGGGGACCCGATGCCGACCTGCTCGCCCAGACCCTGACCTACCACGGCGCCGAGGTCATCATGACCACGAGCGCCGACCGGCTCGACGCCGCCCTGGCTGCCGAGCTGACCGGTGTCGTGTCGCTGCTCGCCCTGGACGAGACGCCGCTGACCGGACACCCGCTGGTGCCCCGCGGCCTGGCCGGCACGGTCGAGCTGGTGCAGACCCTGGGCCGGCTCGGCGCCACCGCCCCGCTGTGGGTGCTGACCCGCGGCGCCGTGCAAGTCACCGGTGACGAGGTGACGACCAGCCCGGTGCAGACCCAGGTGTGGGGCCTCGGCCGCACGGTGGGCCTCGAACACCCCGAGCGCTGGGGCGGCCTGATCGACCTGCCCCCGGCCTGGAACCCCCGGGCCGGCGCCCGGCTGGCCGCCGCTCTGGCCGACGGCGTGGAGGACCAGGTTGCCGTACGCCCGTCCGGCACCTACCTGCGCCGGCTCGTCCGCGCCGAGGGCCGCCGCTCCGAGCCCGCGCCGTGGAGTCCGCGCGGCACCGTGCTGTTGACCGGCGGCACCGGCTCGATCGGCGTGTGCGTCGGACCGTGGCTGGCCGAGCATGACACCGGTCGCGTGGTCCTGACCTCCCGGTCGGGCCCGTCCGCTCCGGGCGTCGCCGGCCTGTCCGCCACGGTCGCCGCAGCCGGCACCGGAGTCGACGTCCTCTCCTGCGACCTCGCCGTCCGTGACCAGGTCACCGGCATGGTCGACTGGATCGAGGGCTCCGGCCCCGGCCTGTCCACGGTCCTGCACTCGGCCAACACCCCGTTCCTGGCCCGGCTCGACGACACGGACCGCGACGGACTGGCCGCCGCCCTCGGCGCCAAGGCCACCGGCGCCGTCCACCTCGACGAGGCGACCGCCGGGCTGAGCCTGGACGAGTTCGTCATGTTCTCGTCGATCTCGGCCACCTGGGGCAGCAACGACCACGCCGCGTACGCCGCCGGGAACTCCTTCCTGGACGGTCTGGCCGAGGACCGCCGCGCCCGGGGTCTGCCCGGCACGTCGATCGCCTGGGGCGTGTGGAACACCCGCGACTGGGACGCCGTCGACGCGGCGATGTCCCAGGAGCCCGGCCGCGTGACGCCGAACCGGTTGAAGCGCCAGGGCATGAACTTCCTCGACACCCAGAAGGCCCTCAACGCGCTCGGCGAGATCCTGGCCGACGACGAGACGTTCATCGCTCTGGCCGACGTCGAGTGGGACAAGTTCGCGCCGGTCTTCTGCGCCTCCCGCCCACGCCCGCTGATCGAGACCATCCCCGAGGCGCAGGAGGAAGTCGCTCCGGCCCCGTCCCGGGAGGACACCCGCGGCGAGTACGCCACCCGGCTCGCCGGGATGTCGGCCACCGAGCGTCGCCGCACGGTAGTCGAGCTCGTCCGCACCCACGCGGCGGCCGTCCTCGGCCATGACACCGTGGACGAGATCGTGGCCACCCGGGCCTTCCGCGAGCTCGGCTTCGACTCGCTCACCGCCGTCGAGCTGCGCAGCCGCCTCAACACGGCCGCGGGAGTCCGCCTGCCCGCCACCGCCATCTTCGACCACCCCAGCGCCTCCGCCCTGGCCGACGAGATCCTGGCCGAGTTGTTCGGCAGCACCCCCGACGAGATCGTCCCGGTCGCGGCGGGCACGGCCGAACCCATCGCGATCGTGGGCATGGCCTGCCGCTACCCGGGCGGCGTGCGCACCCCCGACGAGCTGTGGCAGCTGCTGGTCGACGGCGGCGATGCCATCGGTGACTTCCCGGCCGACCGCGGCTGGAACGCCGAGGAGCTGTTCGACCCCGACCCGGACGCCGAGGGCTCCACCTACGTCGTCGAGGGCGGCTTCCTCACCGGGGCCGCGGACTTCGACGCCGGCTTCTTCGGCATCAGCCCGCGCGAGGCCCTGGTGATGGACCCGCAGCAGCGTCTGCTGCTGGAAACCTCGTGGGAGGCGATCGAACGGGCCGGCATCGACCCGCGCTCGCTGTCCGGCAGTGCCACCGGTGTCTTCGTCGGCGCCGCCTCGTCGGGCTACATCGCCACCGGGGCCACGGTTCCCGGCGGCGAGGCCCACCTGATCACCGGCAACGCGCTGAGCGTGCTGTCCGGCCGGGTGTCGTACACGCTCGGCCTCACCGGCCCGGCCGTCACCGTGGACACCGCCTGCTCGTCATCGCTGGTCGCCCTGCACCAGGCCGCCCAGGCGCTGCGTTCCGGCGAGTGCACGATGGCGCTGGCCGGCGGGGTCACCGTCATCGCCGACCCGGCCGAGTTCGTCGGCTTCTCCCGGCTGCGGGCGCTCGCCTCCGACGGCCGGTGCAAGGCCTTCGGTGACACGGCCGACGGCATGGGCATGGCCGAGGGTGCGGGCATGCTGATGCTCGAGCGACTGTCCGACGCCCACCGCAACGGCCACACCGTCCTCGGCATCGTGCGCGGCAGCGCGATCAACCAGGACGGCGCCTCCAACGGGCTCTCCGCGCCCAACGGTCCCGCGCAACGCCGCGTCATCCGGGCCGCCCTGGCCAGTGCCCAGCTCTCCGCGGCCGACGTCGACGTGGTCGAGGCGCACGGCACCGGCACCGAACTGGGTGACCCGATCGAGGCCGGCGCGCTGCTGGCCACCTACGGGCAGGAACGCCACGACGACCGGCCGCTCTGGCTGGGCTCGGTCAAGTCGAACATCGGCCACTCGCAACAGGCGGCCGGTGTCGCCGGTGTCATCAAGATGATCCTCGCCCTCCGGCACGGCACCCTTCCCCGGACGCTGCACGCCGGCACCCCGTCGACCCACGTCAACTGGGACACCGGCAACGTGCGGCTGCTGCAGGAGACGGTGGACTGGACACCGGGCGCCCGCCCGCGCCGCGCCGGTGTCTCCGCGTTCGGCATCAGCGGCACCAACGCCCACCTGATCGTCGAGGAAGCGCCGCCCGTCCCGGCCCCCGAGTCACCGGTGACCGAGCCGGGGCTGCCCGTCCTCGCCGCCGGGACACCGGTGACCGCGTGGCCCGTCTCCGCCCGCAGCGCCGCCGCCCTGGCCGGTCAGGCGGGCCGCCTGCGCGAGCACGTGCTCGCCCACCCCGCCCTGGACACCGGTGACGTGGCCTGGTCCCTGGCCACCACCCGCTCGGTCTTCGAGCATCGCGCCGTCGTGCTCGGCACCGGCGCCGCCGGTCTGGCCGCGGTGGCCACCGGCCAGCCCGCCCCCGGCGTCATCACCGGCAGCGTCGCCCCGGGCGGCGCCGGCCGCACGGTCTTCGTCTTCCCGGGCCAGGGCAGTCAGTGGATCGGCATGGGTCGCGAGCTGGCCGAGATGTCACCGGTGTTCCGGGCGCGGCTGTCCGAGTGCGCCGAGGCCCTTTCCCCGTACGTGGACTGGCAGCTCGACGATGTCCTGGAAGGCCGTCACGGGTTCGAGGCCGCCGATGTGGTGCAGCCCGCGCTGTGGGCCGTGATGGTGTCGCTGGCCGCCGTGTGGGAGGCCACCGGTGTCACGCCGGACGCCGTCGTCGGCCACTCGCAGGGGGAGATCGCCGCGGCGACGGTGGCCGGGATCCTGTCGCTGGACGACGCGGCCAAGGTGATCGCGCTGCGCAGCAAGACCCTGGGCGCCCTGGCCGGCCGGGGCGGGATGCTGTCGATCGCCGAGCCCGCCGACGCCGTACGAGCGCGTCTTGACGCTTGGCTCGCCAACACGGCGCCGGTGAGGCGCCCGGACTCCGATCCCGCCGACGCCGAGCCCGCACGTCGTACCCCGGAGCTTTCGATCGCCGCGGTCAACGGCCCGAACGCCACCGTTGTCTCCGGTGACATCGATGCCCTGCAGGCGTTCGCGAACTCGCTGGGCGAGCAGGTCCGCCACCGGATGATCCCGGTCGACTACGCCTCGCACAGCGCCCACGTGGACGAGCTGCGCGACGAGATTCTCACCGTCCTGCAAGGCATCCAGCCGCACGACACCCGGATTCCGATGATCTCCGCGCTCACGGGGGAGTGGCTGTCGGGCCCGGAGATGACACCGGAGTACTGGTTCGCCAGCCTGCGCGAGACCGTCGAGTTCGACCGCGCCGTGCAGACCCTCGGCGCCGGCCTCTTCATCGAGGTCTCACCGCACCCGGTTCTCACCCCGGCCATCAGCGACAGCGCCGACGCCATCGTGGTCGGCACGCTGCGCCGCGACGAGGGCGGCGCCGACCGCCTGCTCACCTCGTTCGCCGAGGCCTTCGTGCGCGGCGCCGAAGTGAACTGGGCCGCCGTCCTGGACCGCGCGACGGTCGTCGATCTGCCCACCTACGCGTTCGAGCACCGCCACTACTGGCCCGAGCTCGACACCTCCCGTACGGACGAGGCCGGGGCCACCGGAGCCGAGGCGGGCTTCTGGAGCGCCGTCGAGGCCGGCGACTCCACCGCCCTGAGCGAGCTGCTCGGCGTGGACCGGGACGACACCACCCTGGGCGCCCTCACCGACTGGCGCCGCCGCGAGCGCGCCGACTCCGCGGTCGCCGACTGGCGCTACCGCATCTCGTGGGCCCCGGTGACCGAGTCCGCCGCCGTTCTGGCCGGAACCTGGCTCGTCATCGGCCAGGAACTCCCGGCCGCCGAGATCACCACCGTGCTCGAATCGCACGGCGCCACCGTCGTCCGGGCCGCCGTCGAGAAGGTCGGTCAGGCCCTGGCCGGCGCGACCGCACTCAGCGGTGTGGTGCTGCTGCCGTCGGGTCTGGCCCGGACGGTCGCCGTGGTGCAGATGCTCGGCCGTCTCGATGTCACGGCCCCGCTATGGGTGCTGACTCGCGGTGCCGTCCGCGCTGCCACCGGTGACACGTCCGACCCGGTGCAGGCGCAGGTATGGGGTCTGGGCGCGGTCGCCGTGCTCGAACACCCGGACCGCTGGGGTGGCCTGATCGACCTGCCGCCCGAGCTCGACAGCCGTACTGCTTCCCGCCTTGCCTCCGTGCTCGCCGGTGTTACGGGCGAGGACCAGGTCGCCGTGCGCCCGAGCGGCGTGCTGGCGCGGCGGCTCGTCCGGGCCGGCCGCCCGATGACCCGGCAGACATGGTCGCCGCGAGGCTCGGTTCTGATCACCGGTGGCACCGGAGGCGTGGGTGCCATCACCGCTCGCTGGGTCGCCCGGCGTGGCGCCCCGAACGTGGTGCTGACCAGCCGCTCCGGTCCCGCCGCGGCTGGGGTGCCGGAACTTGCGGCGTCGATCGCCGGTCTCGGCGCCACCGTGGACGTGGTCGCCTGCGACATCGCCGACCGCGCCGCGGCCGGCTCCCTGCTCGACCGGATCGACGACCTGTCCTCGGTGATGCACGCGGCCGGGGTGGGCGGCCGCAAGCCGGTGGCCGAGCTGACCCAGACCGACCTGACCACCATCCTCGCCGCCAAGGCGGGCGGCGCCACGGTTCTCGACGAGCTGACCGCCGGCCTCGACCTGGACGCCTTTGTGCTGTTCTCGTCGGGCGCCGGTGTCTGGGGCAGCGGCGGCCTGGCCGGTTACGCCGCGGCCAACGCCCACCTGGACGCGCTCTGCGACGACCGCCGCAGCCGCGGCCTCCCGGCGACCTCGATCGCCTGGGGTCTCTGGGCCGGTGTCGGCATGGCCGCTGGTGAGGGCGGCGAGCGGTTGCGCACCTTCGGCATGGAGGGCATCGACGCCGAACGCGGCATGCTGGCCCTCGGCCAGGTGCTCGACGCCGACGAGGGCGCCATGGTGGTGGCCGGCTTCGACTGGCCCGACTTCGTGCCCACCTACACCATGCACCGCCCGAGCCGGCTGCTGGCCGACCTGCCCGAGGCGCGCGACGCCGGGGAGCCGGCCGACCCCGCACCCGCCGGTGGCAGCGAATGGTCCACCCGCCTGGCCGGCATGCCGGTTCCCGAGCAACAGCAGACCCTGACCGACCTCGTACGCGGTCACGCCGCCGCCGTCCTCGGCTACGACTCGGCCGACGACGTCCTGCCGCAGCGCGCCTTCAAGGACCTCGGCTTCGACTCGGCGGGCGCGGTGCAGCTGCGCAACCGCCTGGCCGAGGCGGTCGGCGTGCGGCTGCCCTCGACGCTGGTCTTCGACTACCCCAACGCCGCCGCGCTGGCCGAGCACCTGCGGGGCGAACTCGCCGGCACGGCGCCGGCCCAGGAGACGGTCCAGGTCGTCGCGGCCGCGCTGGGTGAACCCATCGCGATCGTCGGCATCGGCTGCCGCTACCCCGGCGGGGTCACCGGACCCGACCAGTTCTGGGATTTGGTCAGCAACGGCACCGACGCGGTGAGCGGCTTCCCGGCCGACCGCGGCTGGGAGATCTACGACGACCCGTCCGGCCGGCGCGACGCGTACCGCCGTCAGGGTGGTTTCGTCTACGACGCGGCCGAGTTCGACGCGAGCTTCTTCGGGATCAGCCCGCGCGAGGCCCTGGCCATGGACCCCCAGCAGCGCCTGTTGCTGGAGACCTCGTGGGAGGCGATCGAGCGCGCCGGCATCGACCCGCGCTCGCTGCACGGCTCGCCGACCGGCGTGTTCGTCGGGGCCAACTTCTCCGGCTACAGCAACGTGCTCCCGGTCGACGACGAGACTCTGGACGGCTACCGCCTGATCGGCACGGTCTCGGCCGTGGCCTCCGGCCGCATCTCGTACTGCCTGGGCCTGACCGGACCGGCGGTCACCGTGGACACGGCCTGCTCGTCGTCGCTGGTCGCGCTGCACCAGGCCGCGCAGGCCCTGCGTGCGGGGGAGTGCTCGATGGCCCTGGCCGGCGGGGTCGCCGTGATGATCTCGCCCGGGGCCTTCATGGAGTTCGCCCAGCAGGGCGGCATGGCCTCCAGCGGCCGATCCAAGGCGTTCTCCGACGAGGCCGACGGGATCGGCTGGGGCGAGGGCTCCGGCATGCTGCTGCTCGAGCGCCTGTCCGACGCCGAGCGCAACGGCCATGAAGTGCTCGCGGTCATCCGCGGCAGCGCGATGAACCAGGACGGCGCCTCCAACGGCCTCGCCGCCCCCAACGGCCCGGCCCAGCGGCGGGTCATCCGGGCCGCGCTGGCCAACGCCAAGCTCACCGCGACCGACGTCGACGCCGTGGAGGCGCACGGCACCGGCACCACCCTGGGCGACCCGATCGAGGCCCACGCCCTGCTCGCCACCTACGGTCAGGGCCGCCCCGACGACCAGCCGCTGTGGCTCGGCTCGGTCAAGTCCAACTTCGGCCACACCCAGTGCGCCGCCGGTGTCGCCGGTGTCATCAAGATGGTCCTGGCTCTGCAACACGAATCCCTGCCCAGGACCCTGTACGCCGAGACCCCGTCCTCGCACATCGACTGGGACTCGGGCAACGTCCGGCTCCTGCAGGACCAGGTGTCCTGGCCGGCCACCGGCCAGCCGCGCCGCGCCGGTGTCTCGGCCTTCGGGGTCAGCGGCACCAACGTCCACATCATCGTGGAGGAGGCCCCGGCCGCTCCGGCCATCGACGGACCGCCGCCGCAGCCGCGGATCGAGTCCGCGACGCCGTGGGTCCTCTCAGGGCACAGCGCGGCGGCGCTCGCCGGGCAGGCCGGCCGGCTCCGGGAACACGTGCTGGCCCACCCCGCGGCTGATCCTGGTGACATCGCCTGGTCGCTCGCGACCACCCGCGCCGCCCTCGAGCACCGCGCCGTGGTGCTCCACGCCGACGCGGCCGGACTGGCCGCGGTGGCCACCGGCCAGCCCGCCCCCGGGGTCGTCACCGGTTCGGTCGCTCCCGACGGCGTGGGCAAGACTGTGTTCGTCTTCCCGGGTCAGGGCAGTCAGTGGATCGGCATGGGCCGCGATCTCATGTCACCGGTGTTCCAGGCGCGCCTCAAGGAGTGTGCCGAGGCCCTTTCCCCGTACGTGGACTGGCAGCTCGACGATGTTCTCCAGGGCCGGCACGGGTTCGAGGCCGCCGACGTGGTGCAGCCCGCGCTGTGGGCTGTGATGGTGTCGCTCGCGGCGGTGTGGGAGGACGCCGGTGTCACGCCGGACGCCGTGGTCGGCCACTCGCAGGGCGAGATCGCCGCGGCGGCCGTAGCCGGGATCCTGTCCCTGAACGACGCCGCCAAGGTGGTCGCCCTGCGCAGCAAGACGCTTCGCGCGCTGGCCGGTCGGGGCGGCATGCTGTCGATCGCCGAGCCCGCCGACGCCGTGCGAGCGCGCTTCAACGCCACGCCCGCGGATTCGTACGCGGGGAAGCTTTCGATTGCCGCGATCAACGGCCCGAACGCCACCGTTGTCTCCGGTGACATCGAAGCCCTGCAGGCATTCGCGGACTCGCTGGGCGAGCAGGTGCGCCACCGGATGATCCCGGTCGACTACGCCTCGCACAGCGCCCACGTGGACGAGCTGCGCGACGAGATCCTGACCGTCCTGCAAGGCATCCAGCCCCGCGACAACCGGATCCCGATGATCTCCTCGCTCACCGGGGAATGGCTCAGCGGCCCCGAGATGACACCGGAGTACTGGTACTCGTCGCTGCGCGAGACCGTCGAGTTCGACCGCGCCGTCACCACCCTCGGACACGGCGTCTTCGTCGAGGTCTCGCCGCACCCGGTGCTGCTCCCGGCCCTCGACGCCCCGGCCGTGGGCACGCTGCGCCGCGACGACGGCGGTTCCGGCCGCCTGCTGACCTCGTTCGCCGAGGCCTACGTCCGCGGTGTCACCGTCGACTGGGCCGCGCTGATCGGTGGCGGCGCCACAGTCGACCTGCCCACCTACGCCTTCCAGCGCCGCCGCTTCTGGCCCGAGACCCCCGCCGTCGAGCGTTCCCTGTCGGTCGACGACTGGCGCTACCGCATCACCTGGCAGCTCGGCGCCCAGACCGGCCCGTCCGCCCTGACCGGCACCTGGCTGCTGGTCGGCGACAGCCCCGACGCCCCCGAGATCGCCGACGCGCTCACCGCCCACGGCGCCACGGTGGTCCGGACGTCGCTGGACGACATCGCGAACGCACCGGCCGGCGTCACCGGTGTCGTGTCGCTGCTGGGCTTCGACAGCTCGCCCGACCCCGACTACCCGTGGGTGCCGCGCGGCACCGCCGACACGCTGACGCTGGTGCAGGCGGCGATCCCGGCCCCGCTGTGGGTGCTCACCCGCGGCGCCGTCCAGACCTGCGACGACGAGGTCACCACGAGCCCGGAGCAGACCCAGCTCTGGGGCCTGGGCCGCGCGGTCGGCCTGGAACACCCCGACCGCTGGGGCGGCCTCATCGACCTCCCGGCCCGGATCGACGCCACCGCCGGCGCCCGCCTCGCCAAGATCCTCTCCGGGGGTCACGAGGACCAGGTCGCCGTCCGTGACTCCGGTGTCTTCCTGCGCCGTCTGGTCCGGGCCGAGACCCGCCCGGCCGAGCCGGAGACCTGGTCGCCGCGCGGCACCGTGCTGCTGACCGGCGGCACCGGATCGATCGGCGTCTGCATCGGACCGTGGCTGGCCGACCACGCCACCGCCCGTGTCGTGCTGACCTCGCGATCCGGCCCGTCCGCGCCGGGTCTGGCCGGTCTGGCCGCCACCGTGGCCGGGGCCGGCACCGCCGTCGAGGTCGTCTCCTGCGACCTGGCCGAACGCGAGCAGGTCGACGGCATGGTCGCCTGGATCGAGGAGTCCGGCCCCGGCCTGTCCACGGTCCTGCATTCGGCCAACACCCCGTTCCTGGCCCGGCTCGAGGACACCGATGTCGAGGGACTGGCCGCCGCGCTCGGGGCCAAGGCGGCCGGCGCCGTCCACCTCGACCAGGCCACTGCCGCCCTCGACGTGGACGAGTTCGTGATGTTCTCGTCGATCTCGGCCACCTGGGGCAGCAACGACCACGGCGCCTACGCGGCCGGCAACTCGTTCCTGGACGGCCTGGCCGAGGACCGCCGCGCCCGGGGCCTGCCCGGCACGTCGATCGCCTGGGGCGTCTGGAACACCCGCGACTGGAACGCGGTGGACGCGGCGATGGACCAGGCGCCGGGCCGCGTGACACCGAACCGCCTGCTGCGTCAGGGCATGAACTTCCTCGACACCCAGAAGGCCCTCAACGCCCTCGGCGAGGTCCTGTCGGACGACGAGACGTTCATCGTCCTGGCCGACGTCGAGTGGGACAAGTTCGCGCCGGTCTTCTGTGCCTCGCGGCCGCGCCCGCTGATCGACACGATCCCCGAGGCGCGGGACGAGGTGGCGCCGCCCGCGGCCGGCGACCAGCGCAGCGAGTTCGCCGCGCAGCTGGCCGCCATGCCGGCCGGCGAGCGCAGGCACACGCTGGTCGAGCTGGTCCGCACCCATTCGGCGGCCGTCCTCGGCCACGACACCGTCGACGAGATCGTGGCCACCCGGGCCTTCCGCGAGCTCGGCTTCGACTCGCTGACCGCGGTCGAGCTGCGCAACCGGCTGATCGGCGTCACCGGCGTACGGCTGCCGGCGACCCTGGTCTTCGACCACCCGAGCCCCGAGGCGATGGCCGACTTCCTGCTGACCCAGGTGTCCGGCACCGAGCTGGTGGGCCACACCGCGGTTCTCGACGAGTTCGAGCGCCTGGCGGCCGGCCTCACCGCACCGGACGACACGGCCCGGGCCGAGATCGTCGCCCGTCTGGAGGCGCTCACACAGCGTTTCCGGGGTCTCCGAGACGACGAGGGCGCCGACGAGCGCGCGCTCGACGACGCCACCGCCGACGAGATGTTCGATCTTCTCGCCGACGAGCTCGACGACCCCGATTTCGACTGACCTCTCCGTCGGTCCCGAAACCCATTCCCGCACCAGGTCGAAGGGTGATAGCGCCATGCAGAACGAGGACAAACTCCTCGACTACCTCAAGCAGACCACGGCGAAGCTCCGCACCACGCGAGCCCGCCTGCGTGAGGTGACGGAGCGGGAACGCGAACCGATCGCGATCGTGGGGATGGCCTGCCGCTACCCGGGCGGGGTCCGCAACCCCGAGGACCTGTGGAAGCTGCTGGCCGCGGGCGGTGACGCGGTCGGTGGCTTCCCGGCCGACCGCGGCTGGGACCTGGAGTCCCTGCTCGACGCCGATCCGGACGCGACCAACACCAGCACCGTGGGCCAGGCCGGGTTCATCTCGGGGGCGGGCGACTTCGACGCCGCGTTCTTCGGGATCAGCCCGCGCGAGGCGCTGGCCATGGACCCCCAGCAGCGGCTGCTGCTGGAGACGTCGTGGGAGGCGATCGAGCGGGCCGGGATCGACCCGGCCGACCTGCGTGACAGCGCGACCGGGGTGTTCGCCGGGGCCGCGCCGTCCGGCTACGCCACCTCGGGCGGCGACATCTCCGGCTCCGAGGCGCACCTCATCACCGGCACGGCGATGAGCGTGCTGTCCGGCCGGGTCTCGTACGCCCTCGGACTGATCGGCCCGGCCGTCTCGGTCGACACCGCCTGCTCGTCGTCGCTGGTCGCGCTGCACCTGGCCATCCAATCGCTGCGCACCGGCGAAAGCTCGCTCGCGCTGGCCGGCGGCGTGACCGTCATCGTCAACCCGGGCGAGTTCGTCGGCTTCTCGCAGCAGAACGCGCTCGCCTCCGACGGCCGCTGCAAGGCGTTCAGCGCCGACGCCGACGGCATGGGCCTGGCCGAGGGCGCCGGCATGCTCGTCCTCGAACGGCTTTCCGACGCCCGCCGCCACGGCCGCCAGGTGCTCGCCGTCATCCGGGGCACCGCGGTCAACCAGGACGGCGCCTCCAACGGGCTGTCCGCCCCCAACGGTCCCTCGCAGCAGCGGGTCATCCGGGCCGCGCTGACCAACGCCCGCCTCACCACCGGCGACGTCGACGTGGTCGAGGCGCACGGCACCGGCACCACGCTGGGCGACCCGATCGAGGCGCAGGCGCTGCTGGCCACGTACGGGCAGGGCCACCCGGCCGACCGTCCGCTGCTGCTCGGCTCGATCAAGTCGAACATCGGGCACGCCCAGCAGGCCGCCGGTGTCGCCGGTGTCATCAAGATGGTGCTGGCCATGCGGCACGGCGTCGTGCCACCCACGCTGCACGCCGCCGAGCCGACCCCGCATGTGGACTGGTCGGCCGGAAACGTGAGCCTGCTGCAGGAGGCGGCCGACTGGCCCGCGGGCGAGCAGCCCCGCCGCGCCGGTGTCTCCGCGTTCGGCATCAGCGGCACCAACGCGCACGTCATCCTCGAAGAGGCGCCCGCCGAGGAGCCCCCGGTCGTGACACCGGTGGACACCCCGGTGCTGAACAGCGTCGCCACGCTCCCGTTCCCGGTCTCCGGCCGCTCCGGCCCGGCCCTGGCCGAGCAGGCGGGCCGGCTCCGCGAGCACGTGCTGGCCCGTCCCGGCCGGTCGCTGCCCGGTCTGGCCCACGCACTCGTCACGACCCGCAGCACCTTCGAGCGGCGCGCGGTCGTGCTCGGCAGCGACCACTCGCACCTGGCCGCCGGTCTGGCCGCGGTGGCCACCGGCCAGCCCGGCATCGGCGTCGTCACCGGCGAGGTGCCCTCGACCGGCCTGGGCCGCACGGTCTTCGTCTTCCCGGGCCAGGGCGGTCAGTGGATCGGCATGGGCCGCGAGCTGGCCGAGGTGTCCCCGGTCTTCCGGGCCCGTCTCGACGAGTGTGCCGAGGCGCTTTCCCCGTACGTCGACTGGCAGATCGACGACGTCCTGCAGCGCCGGCACGGTTTCGCCTCGGCCGACGTGGTGCAGCCCGCGCTGTGGGCCGTCATGGTCTCGCTGGCCGCCGTGTGGGAGGCGGCCGGGGTCAAGCCGGACGCGGTCGTCGGCCACTCGCAGGGCGAGATCGCCGCCGCGGCCGTGGCCGGGATCCTGTCGCTGGAGGACGCGGCCAAGGTCGTGGCCCTGCGCAGCCGGACGCTGACCGCGCTGGCCGGCCGGGGCGGCATGCTGTCGATCGCCGAACCGGCCGACACCGTGCGGGCCCGGCTCACCCCCGAGCTGTCGATCGCCGCGGTCAACGGCCCGAACGCGACAGTTGTCTCCGGTGACACGCACCTGCTGCACGAACTCGCGGGCTGGCTCGGCGACGAGGTCCGCCACCGCATGATCCCGGTCGACTACGCCTCGCACAGCGCCCACGTCGACGAGCTGCGCGACGAGATCCTCACTGTCCTGCAAGGGATCGAGCCCCGCGAGGCCCGGATCCCGATGATCTCGGCGATGAGCGGCGCCATGCTGGCCGGCCCCGAGCTGACCCCCGACTACTGGTACGCGTCCCTGCGCGAGACCGTCGAATTCGACCGGGCCATCCGCACCCTGGCCGCGAGCGGGCACGGCGTCTTCCTCGAGATCTCCCCGCACCCCGTGCTCACGCCCGCCATCACCGACACCGTCGACGCGGTCGTGGTCGGCACGCTGCGGCGCGACGACGGCGGCGCCAACCGGCTGCTGACCTCGTTCGCCGAGGCCTACGTGCGCGGTGTCCCGGTCGACTGGACGACCCTGCTCCCGTACGGGACGGAAAGCCGCGGGATCGAGCTGCCGACCTACGCCTTCCAGCATCGTCACTACTGGCCCACGTTCCCCGACGCGGTGCTCCGGACCATCCGCGACGGCGTGGCCGACTGGCGGTACCGCATCGCGTGGGAGCCCGTCACCGGGTTGCCGCCCGCCGTGCCCGCGGGCACCTGGCTGGTCGTCGACCGCGGAGCCCGCCCCGACGTGCCCCGCGCGCTGCGGGACAGCGGAGTCGACGTTCGCGTGCTCGACATCGAGACCGCCGACCGCGCCACCCTGACCGACATCGTGCGGGCCAACGGCGACGTCACCGGTGTGGTCTCGCTGCTGGCCCTGGACGAGACGCCGCTACCGGGCCACGAGACCGTGCCGAGCGGGCTGGCCGGCACCACGGCCCTCCTGCAGGCCCTGATCGACGCCGGTGTCGACGCCCCGCTGTGGGTGCTGACCCGCGGCGCGGTCGCCGCCCGGCCCGGCGAGACGCCGAGCGTGGCCCAGGCCGAGGCGTGGGCGCTCGGCCAGACGGCCGGCCTCGAGCACGCCCAGCAGTGGGGCGGCCTGATCGACCTGCCGGCCGAGCTCGACGCGACCACCGGTGACCGGCTGGCCGCGCTGCTGGCCGGCGGCCCGGCGGTCGAGGACCAGGTCGCGCTGCGCGGCCCGGACACCCTGGCCCGGCGGCTCGTCCGGGCCCCGCGACCCGCGGCGGCCACGGACGGCACGTTCGCACCCCGCGGCACCGCCCTGATCACCGGCGGCACCGGCCTGATCGGCGGACGCACGGCCCGGCTGCTGGCCGGGCGGGGCGCGCCCCGGGTGGTGCTGGCCAGCCGCTCCGGCCCGGCCGCGGCCGGAGTCGCGACACTCACGGCCGAGCTGGCCGGCGCCGGCAGCACGGCCGAGGTCGTCTCCTGCGACGTCGGCGAGCGCCGGGCCCTCGGCGAGCTGCTCGACCGGATCGCCGCGACCGGACCGCAACTGTCCACCGTCGTCCACTCGGCGGGCGTCGGCCACGGCGCCCCGGTCGTCGTGCTGACCGCGGGCGGCCTGCGGGAGGCGTCCGCGGTGAAGGTCGGCGGCGCCGTCCACCTGCACGAGCTCTGCCTGGAGCGCGACCTCGACCTGGACGCCTTCGTGCTGTTCTCGTCGGGTGCGGCCACGTGGGGCAGCGGCCTGCTGGCCGGATACGCCGCCGCCAACGGCGCCCTGGACGCGCTGGCCGAGCGCCGCCGCGCGGCCGGGCTGGCCGCCACCTCGGTGGCCTGGGGCCTGTGGGGCGGCGGCGGCATGGGCGCCGGCGACGCGGGCGACCAGCTCAACGGCAACGGCATGCGCACGATGGCCCCCGAGCGTGGCATCACCGGCCTGGCCCAGGCGCTCGACGACGGCGACGGCCTGATCGCCATCGCCGACATCGACTGGGACCGTTTCGTGCCGGTCTACACACTGCACCGGCCGAGCCCGCTGCTCGCGGCTCTGCCCGACGCGCTGCGCATCCTGAACGAGGACGCGGCCTCCCTCGACAGCACCGACGGCGCCGAGCTGCCGCGCCGGCTGGCCACCCTGCCGCCCGCCGACCGCGAGTCCGCCCTCGTCGACGCCGTGCGCTCCGAGGCGGCCGTCGCCCTGGGCTACACCGACGCCGAGGACATCGACCCCGACGAGGCGTTCCGCGACATGGGCTTCGACTCGGTGATGGCGGTCGCCCTGCGCGACCGGCTGCGCGAGCTGACCGGCCTGCGGCTGCCCTCCACTGTGGTCTTCGACTACCCGTCGGTCACCGGCCTCTCGGTCCACCTGGCCGGCCAGCTGTTCGGCGCACCCACTGCGGCCGCCGCGCCGGTCGCCGTGCGCCGCCCCGCGCCCGCGGACGACGACCCGATCGTCATCGTCGGCATGGGCTGCCGGCTGCCCGGCGGCGCGGTCACCCCCGAGCTGCTGTGGAAACTGCTCCACGACGGCACCGACGCGATCAGCGGTTTCCCCGCCTATCGAGGCTGGGACATGCGGACTGTGTACGGGCAGGAGGGTGGCTTCGTCCACGAGGCCGGCGACTTCGACCCGTCGTTCTTCGGCATCGGCCCCCGCGAGGCGCTGGCCATGGACCCGCAGCAACGGCTGCTGCTCGAGACCTGCTGGGAAGCCCTGGAACGTGCAGGCATCGACCCCGGCACCCTCAAGGGCTCCCGTACGGGCGTGTTCGTCGGCGGCTGGATGCAGCTCTACACGTCGGCCGTCGTGGCCAGCGAGGACAGCGTGCTCGACAGCACCCCGGTCAGCGACGGCGGCGCGGTGCTCTCCGGCCGCGTCTCGTACGTGCTGGGCCTGGAAGGACCGTCGCTCACCATCGACACCGCCTGCTCGGCCTCGCTGGTCGCCCTGCACCTGGCCGCCCAGTCGCTGCGGACCGGCGAGTGCGATCTGGCCCTGGCCGGCGGCGTCACCGTGATGTCGGACTCGGGCGCGTTCGGCTTCGGCGCGGCCCTCGGGCTCTCCGAGAACGGCCGCTGCAAGGCGTTCTCGACCACCGCCGACGGCATGGGCATGGGCGAGGGCGCCGGAATCCTGGCCGTCGAGCGGCTGTCCGACGCGCGCCGCCTCGGGCATCCCGTGCTGGCCGTCGTCCGCGGATCCGCCGTCAACTCCGACGGCACGTCCAACGGCTTCACCGCCCCCAACGGCCCGTCCCAGCAGCGCGTGATCCGGGCCGCCCTCGACTCCGCGGGCCTCACCCCGGACCAGGTCGACGTGGTCGAGGCGCACGGCACGGGCACCGTCCTGGGTGACCCGATCGAAGCCGGTGCGGTCCTGGCCACGTACGGGCAGAACCGCCCCGACGACCGCCCGGTCTGGCTCGGCTCGATCAAGTCGAACATCGGCCACGCCCAGGGCGCCGCCGGTGTCGCGGGCATCATGAAGATGGTGCTCGGCATGCAGCACGGGGTCTTGCCGCAGACCCTGCACGTCACCGAGCCGTCCTCCGAGATCGACTGGGAGTCGGGCGCGGTCCGGCTGCTCACCGAGGCCCGGCCGTGGACGACCCTCGACGGCGCCCCGCGCCGGGCCGGCATCAGCGGCTTCGGCATCAGCGGCACCAACGCGCACGTCGTCATCGAGCAGGCGCCCCCGGCCGCGCCGGTCGAGCAGCCCGCGAAGGCATCCCTGCTCAGCCCGGGCGTCGGCGTCACGGCCTGGCCGCTGTCCGGTCGTGGCCCGGCGGCCCTGAGCGGACAGGCCGAGCGGCTGCGCTCGCACGTCTTCGACGCGACCCCGGCCGAGGTGGCCTACAGCCTGGCCACCCGCCGCAGCACGTTCGCCAACCGGGCCGTCGTCATCGGCACCGACCACGCGTCGTTCACCGACCGGCTCGGCGCGGTCGCCGAGGACCGCCCCGACGCGCTGGTCGCCGTCGGCGCGATCCCCACCGGCGGCCGCGGCCGGACCGCGTTCGTCTTCCCCGGCCAGGGCAGCCAGTGGGCCGGCATGGGCCGTCAGCTGCTGACCGAGTCGCCGGTGTTCGCGGCCCGCTTCGCCGAATGCGCCGCCGCGCTGCGCCCGCACGTGTCCTGGGACCCGTACGAGGTGCTGGCCGGCGACGACCTCGACGGCGCCGCGGTCCTGCAGCCGATGCTGTGGGCGGTCATGGTGTCGCTGGCCGCCGTCTGGGCCGAGGCCGGCGTACGTCCCGACGTGGTCGTCGGCCACTCCCAGGGCGAGATCGCCGCGGCCACCGTCGCCGGCGCGCTCTCCCTGCCCGACGCGGCCCGGGTCGTCGCCGTCCGGGCCCACGCACTGACCGGCCTGGGCCTGCAAGGCGGCATGCTCTCGGTCGTCCTGCCGGTGGCCCGCGTACGGGAACTGCTCGAACCGTTCGCCGACCGGCTCTCCATCGCCGCCGTCAACTCGCCCGCGGCCACGGTCGTCTCCGGCGACCCGGCCGCCCTGGCCGAATTCGAGCGGGTGCTGCGCAAGCGCAAGGCGATGCGCTGGCGGGTGCCGGTGACCGACTTCGTCGCGCACTCCCGCCTCTGCGAACCCCTCGAGGCCACCCTGCCCGGACTGCTCGCCGGCATCGAACCCCGGCCGGGTGAGGTCCCGTTTTTCTCCACAGTGCACGGACGGGTCGTCGACGGCACCGAACTGGGCCCGGCCTACTGGTACGCCAACGTTCGCAGCACGGTCCGCTTCGCCGACGCCGTCCAGGCCCTGACCGCGTCCGGGCACCGCAGCTGGGTCGAGGTCTCGGCCCACCCGGTGCTGCTCACCGCCATCGAGGAAGGCCTGGCCGAGCGCACCGACGTGCCCGCACCCGTGCTGGTCGACACCCTGCGCCAGGACGACGGGGGAGCGGAGCGGCTGCTGCGCTCGTTCGGCACCGCGTTCGTCAACGGCCTGCCGCTGGACTGGACCGCCGTGCTGCCCGCCGCGCCCCGGGCCGACCTTCCCACGTACGCCTTCCAGCACCGCCGCTACTGGCCCAAGTTCGCCGCCCCCGCCGTCACCGACGTGGTCGCCGACTGGCGCTACCGCATCACCTGGGAACAACTCGACTCGCCGTCCGGTCCGGTACCCACCGGCACCTGGCTGGTCGTCGGCTCGGGTTCCGAAGTGGCCGGCGCCCTGCGGGACAGCGGCATGGACATCCGCGTGCTCGACATCGAGACCGCCGACCGGGCCACGCTGGCCGACGTCCTGCGGGGCGCCGGTGACATCGCCGGCGTGCTCTCGCTGCAGGCCCTGGACGAGACTCCGCTGCCCGGCGCGGGCCGCGTGCCCGCCGGGCTGGCCGCCACCACCGCCGTCATCCAGGCCGTGGTCGACAGCGGCCTGGTGATCCCGGTCTGGGTCCTCACCCGGGGCGCGGTCGCCGCCACGCCGGGCGAGGTGCCGAGCCTGGCCCAGGCTCAGGCGTGGGCCCTGGGTCAGACCGCGGGCCTGGAGAACGCCAAGCAGTGGGGTGGTCTGGTCGACCTGCCCGAGAACTTCGACGCCACCACGGGCGCCCGGCTGGCCGGCATCCTCGCGGCCGGCACCGAGGACCAGGTCGCGCTGCGAACCTCTGGTGCGTACGGGCGGCGTCTGGTTCGTGCTCCCCGTACGGCTCAGGGCTCGTACCGGCCGAAGGGAACCGCCCTGATCTCCGGCGGCACCGGCTGGATCGGCTCCTGCACCGCCCGGCTGCTGGCCGAGCGCGGCGCCCCGCGGGTGGTGCTGACCAGCCGCTCGGGGCCGTCCGCCCCGGACGTCGCCTCGGTCGCCGCCGGACTGGCCGCGCTGGGCAGCGCGGTCGACGTCGTCACCTGCGACGTCGGCGACCGGCCCGCGGTCGGCGCGCTGCTCGACCAGCTGACCGCGACCGGGCCCGCGGTGTCGACCGTGGTTCACTCGGCCGGCATCGGCCACGGCGCCCGGATCGCCGACCTGACCGCCGAGGGCCTGGAGGAGGCGGCCGCCGTGAAGGTCGGCGGCGCGCTCACCCTGCACGAGCTCTCCGTGGAACGCGACCTCGACCTGGACGCGTTCGTCATGTTCTCGTCCGGGGCGGCCATCTGGGGCAGCGCGTACCTCGGCGGCTACGGCGCGGCCAACGCGGCCATGGACGCCCTGGCCGAACGGCGCCGGGCCGGCGGTCTGGCCGCCACCTCGGTGGCCTGGGGCCTCTGGGGCGGCGGCGGCATGGCCGTGGGACAGGCCGAGAGCCTGCTCACCGGCACCGGCCTGCCGCTGATGGACCCCGAGCGCGGTCTCGAAGGACTGGCCCAGGCCCTGGACGACGACGAGACCCGGCTGGTCGTGGCCGACGTCGACTGGCCGCAGTTCGCCACCCTCTACACGCTGCACCGGCCCAGCCCGCTGCTGGCCGTGCTGCCCGACGCCCAGCGTGTCCTCAACCCCGAGGACGACGTCGAGGACACGGCCCTGGCCTCCTCGGCCGCGGGCCGGCTGGCCGCCCGGCTCGCCACCCTGTCGTCGGTGCCCGAACAGCAGGCGGTCCTGCTCGGCATCGTGCGCGAACACGCGGCCGACGTCCTCGGCTACGACGACGCCGAGGCGATCCAGCCCGACGCCACCTTCCTCGAGCAGGGCTTCAACTCCCTGTCCGCGGTCGAGCTGCGCAACCGGCTGGCCCAGGCCACCGGCCTGCGCCTGACCGGCCCGCTCATCTTCGACCACCCCACACCGGCCGAGGCCGCCGCCTATCTGCACGAGCGGGTCACCGGCGACCCGGGCCGGTCGGACGAGGACAAGCGGGCCACTCCCCGCTTCTCCCTGGACACCGCCGAGGAGGAGAAGAACGAGCTGGCCACCCTCTACATGCGGGCGTTGCGCGAGGGCAAGGGCGTCGACGCCATGCGCATGATCACCAGTCTGGCCCACTTCCGGCCGTCGTTCACGAGCGCGGCCGAGCTGGCCACGATCCCGCCGCTGGTCGGGCTGACCCGGCGCCCGGCGGGCTCGGACGGGCCCACGCTGGTCTGCCTGCCGTCGTTCGGGGCCAGCGCCCACGCCCAGGAGTTCGCCCGGCTGGTGCAGGGCTTCGGCACCCCACGGCACGTCGTGGCCGCGGTGATCCCCGGCTACACCCCGGGCGAGCCGGTCGCGGCCGATCCGACGGCGCTGCTCGACCTGTGCACCGAGAGCTTCCTGGCCACCGAGGACCTGGGCCCGTACGTGCTGGTCGGCTACTCGTCCGGCGGGCTGATCGCGCAGGTTCTGGCGGCCCGCCTGACCGAGCGGGGCCGGCCGCCCGCGGCGATGGTGCTGATCGACAGCTTCGCCCCGCAGATGGCCGGCGTCCCCGACGAGATCATCGGCGTGCTCCCGGCCGCCGTGCTGACCAACAACGCCGAAGGCATCGACGCGGGCGGCATCGGCGGCGACGACTGGCTGACCGCGCTCGCCCACTACTACGACTACGACTGGCGCAGCCACCTGCCGTTCATCGACGGCGTGCCGACGCTGATGATCCGGCACGCCGGCGAACCCGGCACCACACCCGGCGAGGACGGCGCGATCGACGCCCCCTGGGGCTTCTCGGGCGACATCACCAATGTGGTCGTGCCGGGCGACCACTTCACGATGATCGCCTCGCACGCCGCCACCACCGCGCAGGCCGTCGAATCCTGGCTCGACACCCTCATGGAGGACGCAAACGATGACTGACCGTCAGAGAACGATCGCCGTGATCGGCGCCGGAGTCATGGGCACCAACATCACCGCGCTGGCCCTCGGGCACGGCGTGGACGTCACCCTCGTCGACATCGACGAGAGGATCTTGACCACGGCGGCCCGTACGATCCGCCAGAAGGTCAAGCACGCCCAGCTCATGGACGTGCTCCCGGCCGGCCGGCCGCGCGGCGCGCTGACCACCACCACGTCCCTGGCCGACGCGTCCGGCGCCACCACGGTCATCGAGGCCGTCGTGGAGGTCACCGAGGTCAAGCAGAAGGTGCTGACCGAGGTCTCGGGCCTGGTCGCCCCGGGCACCCTGCTCATCTCCAACACCTCCTGCATCCCGGTCGACGAGATGGCGGGCTGGGTCACCCGCGGCGACGAGCTTGTCGGCGTCCACTTCATGAACCCGGCGTACATGATCAAGATGGTCGAGGTCATCCGCGGCACCGGCACCAGCGACGCCACGATGGCCGCGGTCACCTCGCTGCTGACCGAGCTGGGCCGCGACGCGCTGGTGGTCAACGACGCGCCGGGCTTCGTCATCAACCGGCTGCTGCACCCGCTGATCAACCGCGCGGCCCGGCTCGTCCAGGAGGGTGTCGCCTCCGCCGAGACCGTGGACGGACTGCTCGAGGGCTGCCTCGGCCACCGCACCGGACCGCTGCGCACGGCCGACCTGATCGGCATCGACAACCTCGTCGACTCGCTCGTCGTGCTCCACGACCGTACGGGCGACCCCGAATGCGACCCCTGCGAGCTGATGCTGCAGAAGGTCCGCGACGGCGAGCACGGCCGCAAGACCGGCCGCGGCTTCTTCGACTACCGCTGAAAGGGCATGGACCAATGACCACTCTGGACTCCGTCGAGAAGGACCTGACCGCTTTCCTCCTGCAGCGCACCGGCGCCGAACCCGACCCCGAGGCCGACCTGTTCGCCTCCGGCATGATCTCGTCGATGTTCGCCATGGAACTCGTGGTGCACCTCGAGGACGAGTACGACATCGAGATCATCGGCTCCGAGCTGAACCGGAACAACTTCCGCAGCATCCACGCCATGACCGCGCTCGTGCTGCGGCTTCGTGACGCGGCGGACGAATGAGCATGGACACCGTCGCGATCGGCGCGCTGGTCGGCGACGGCCCGGCCGAGTGGGACCTGACCGGCCGCATCCCCGTCGAGCTGCTGCGCAAGCTCGGCTCGGCGGGGGTGCTGTGCGCCGAGGCGCCGGTCCGGTTCGGCGGGCCCGGCCTGCCCGCCCTGGTCAACGG
Organism: Actinoplanes sp. NPDC021490; assembly: GCF_055562135.1. NCBI lineage: Bacteria > Bacillati > Actinomycetota > Actinomycetes > Micromonosporales > Micromonosporaceae > Actinoplanes > Actinoplanes sp. NPDC021490. The sequence goes on along the minus strand of NZ_JBVHFW010000028.1, from coordinate 35,050 downwards.
CGAGCTGACCGCGTACGTGGGTTCGCTCTGCAGCTCGCTACGCAGCATCATGACGGTGCAGGGCATCGCCGCGGCCGCCGTCCAGCGGTTCGGCGACCGCGAGCAGCGCCGCCGCTACCTGGCCGAGCTGACCAGCGGCCGGCTCGCCTGCGTGGCATTCAGCGAGCCCGGCGCCGGTTCCGACCTCAACGGCATGGCCACCCGCATCCGCCCGGCCGGCGATGGCACCGGTGACTTCCTGGTCACCGGCGAAAAGATGTGGATCACCGGGGCGGCGTACGCCGACGTCGTGCTGACCCTCGGCCGCTACGGCGACGGGGAGGACGGCGGGGCCGCGATGGTGCCCGCCGATGCCCCCGGTGTCACGATCGAGCCCGTCGCGGCCCCGCTCGGATGCCGCGCGGCCACCCACTGCCGGGTCGTGTTCGACAACGTACGCATCCCGGCCGACGCCCTGCTCGGCGGCGGACGCCAGGCGCTGTCGCTGTTGTTCACCGTCGCTCTCTCGTACGGGCGGCTCTCGGTGGCCTGGGGCAGCCTCGGCATCCTGCGCGCCTGCCTGACCGCCGCCACGGCCGACGCCCGCACCCGCGAACAGGGCGGCGGCCCCATCGCCGGGCACCAGCTCGTGGCCCGGCACCTCGCCGAGCTCTACACCTCCGAGCGCATCGCCACCCAGGTCTGCCGGCACGCCGCCGAGCAATGGGACCGCGGCGCCTCCGACGCGGCCGTCACCGCGGTGCTGGCCAAGCAGGTCGCCGCCACCCACGCGACCCGCGGCGCCTCCACCGCCGTGCAGGTGCTGGCCTCGCGCGGCTTCACCGATGGCCATGTGGTCGCCCGCGCCTACCGCGACGCCAAGGCCATGGAACTCATCGAGGGCAGCACCGAGATCTCCCAGCTGATCCTGGCCCAGCACGCCCTCGACACCCTCTGAGACCCAAGGAGACACCCGTGTCCACCCTCGTCAAATGCCTGATCTGGGACCTCGACAACACCCTGTGGCAGGGCACCCTCCTGGAGGACCCCGAGGTCGCGCTGTCCGACGAGATCCGCCGCACCATCGTCGAGCTCGACGCCCGCGGCATCCTGCAGGCGGTGGCCAGCAAGAACGACCACGACCACGCCTGGCAGCGGCTCGAGGCGCTCGGCATCGCCGAATACTTCGTGCTCCCGCAGATCGGCTGGCACGCCAAGTCCCAGTCGGTAAAGGCGATCGCCGACGAGCTCAGCTTCGCCCTCACCGCCGTCGCGTTCATCGACGATCAGCCGGCCGAACGGGCCGAGGTCGCCTACCACCACCCCGAGGTGCGCTGCTACGACGCCACCGAGGCGGCCGCGCTGATCGGCCGGGCCGAGTTCAGCCCCGAGGTCGTCACGGTGGACGCGGCGAACCGCCGCAGCATGTACCAGGCGGGCTTCCGGCGTACGGCCGAACGCGAGGGTTTCACCGGCGCCGACGAGGAGTTCCTGCGCTCGCTCGACCTCGTCATGGCCATCAAGCGCGCAAATCAGGCCGACCTGTCCCGCGTCGAGGAACTGACCCTGCGGACGAGCCAGATGAACGCCACCGGCGTGCACTACTCCGACGACGAACTGCGGGCCCTGATCGCCGACCCCGAGCACGAGGTCCTCACGGTCACGCTCACCGACCGGTTCGGCCCGCACGGCGCCGTCGGCGTGCTGCTGCTCGGCTATCACGACAAGGTCTGGCACCTCAAGCTGCTGGCCACCTCGTGCCGCGTGGTCTCCTTCGGCGCGGGCTCGGTCCTGCTCAACTGGCTGATCAGCGAGGCCGCCACGGCCGGCGTGCACCTGGCGGCCGACTTCCGGCGCACCGACCGCAACCGCATGATGGAGATCGCGTACCGGTTCGCCGGCTTCACCGACGACGACTGCGACTGCCTGGGCGAGCTGCCCACGGCCGGCGGCATCGAGTTCCGGCACCTGAACGCCGACCAGCGCCCCGGGCCGACCACGATGACCGTCACGGCCCCCGCGCTGGGTCGTGCCGGGTGACCACGGAACCTCTGGCCATCGTGGGCATGGCCTGCCGCTACCCGGGCGGGATCGACTCACCCGACGACCTGTGGCAGGCCCTCACCGACCGCCGTACGGTAGCCGGCCCGTTCCCGGCCGACCGCGGCTGGAACCTCGACGCCCTGCGCTGCGCCACCGACCGCGGCGGGTTCCTCGGCACGGCAACACAATTCGACGCCGCCTTCTTCGGCATCCCGCCGCGCGAGGCCGACGCCATGGACCCGCAACAGCGCCTCGCCCTGGAAGTCGGCTGGCAGGCCCTCGAACACGCCCGCCTCGACCCGCACTCGCTGCAGGGCTCGCGCACCGGTGTCTTCCTGGGGGCCGAGGCCCGCCCGTACGGCCCGCCGCTGCACGAGGCCTCCGCCGACCTGGCCGGCCTGCTGTTCACCGGCACCGCCCCCAGCGTCATCAGCGGCCGCCTGGCCTACACCCTCGGCCTGCGCGGCCCCGTGCTGACCGTCGACACCTCGGCCTCCAGCTCCCTCGTCGCGCTGCACCTGGCCGTCGAGTCGCTGCGCGCCGGTCAATGCGACCTGGCCCTGGCCGGCGGCGTCACCGTGATGACCACACCCGCCTACCACGTCGCCTTCAGCGCCCTCGGCGGCCTGGCCCCCGACGCCCGCTGCAAGCCCTTCTCCGCCGACGCCGATGGGGTGGCCTGGTCCGAAGGGGCCGGCGTGCTCGTCGTCGAACGCCTCGACCGCGCCCGGCGCCTGGGCCACCGGGTGCTGGCCGTGATCCGCGGCTCCGCCGTCAACTCGGACGGCGCCAGCCACAGCCTGACCGCCCCCAGCGAGGACGCCCAGCGCGACGTCATCCGGGCCGCCCTCACCGACGCCGCCCTCCGCCCCGCCGACATCGACGCGGTCGAGGCCCACGGCACCGGCACCCGCCTGGGCGATCGCATCGAGGCGGGCGCTCTGCTGGCCACCTACGGCCGTTCCCGCCCCGCCGGCCGCCCCCTGCTGGTCGGCTCGGTCAAGTCGAACCTGGGCCACACCCTGGCCGCCGCCGGCGTCGCCGGTGTCATTAAGACCGTCCTGGCCCTCACCCACCGCCGGCTGCCCGCTTCCCTGCACATCACCACGCCAACTCCCGCCGTCGACTGGCCCGAAGGCGCGGTGCACTTACTGACCGAGCCGGCCCCTTGGCCCGACACCACCCATCCGCCCCGCGCGGCCGTCTCCGGTTTCGGCATAGGCGGCACCAACGCCCACCTGATCCTCGAAGCCGCCCCCGTCGTCGACCCCGCTACCACCGACACCGGTGTCATCCCGGCGGTTGTTCCCGGCCACGCCGATGCCCGCGAGCCATCGACCGCCGACACCGATGTCACCGCCGTGATTCCCCCTGGATACTTCGACGCGCATTGTCCTGATCCGGTCGACACCGGTGACATGGCCGGCGCAGCGTCGACAGACGGCAACACCCTCACGTACGGCCCAATGCCCCTTCCTTCTTCCGCACGTACACCGTCGGCCCTCGTCGCGCAGGCCGTCCGTCTGCGGGACCACCTTGAGTCTCGCCCGCAATTCACCGACCACGAGATCGCTTGGTCGTTGACGACGACGCGGGCGGCCCTCGAACACCGAGCCGTCGTGTTCGGACGGGACGGCCTGGCCGATCTGGCCGCCGCACGCCCGTCCGCTGCCGTTGTCACCGGTGACGTGCACTCAGATGGCCGCACGGTGTTTGTCTTCCCGGGCCAGGGCAGCCAGTGGATCGGCATGGGCCGCGATCTCATGTCACCGGTGTTCCAAGCTCGGCTGGCCGAGTGCGCCGAAGCGTTGGGGCCCTACGTGGATTGGGAGCTCGACGACGTCCTGGCCGGCCGGCACGGTTTCGAGGCGGCCGATGTCGTGCAGCCCGCCCTCTGGGCCGTCATGGTGTCGTTGGCCGCGGTGTGGGAGGCGGCCGGTGTCATCCCGGACGCGGTCGTAGGCCACTCGCAGGGCGAGATCGCCGCCGCCACAGTCGCCGGCATCCTCACGCTGCAAGACGCCGCGAAGGTGATCGCGCTACGCAGCAAGGCCCTGCGCGCGTTGGCCGGCCGTGGCGGGATGCTCTCGATAGCCGAGCCCGCCGACACGGTGAGAGCACGCCTCAACGCCAAGCTGTCGATCACGGACCCCGACGGCGGGGGAGCGCGCCTGAACCTCGAGCTTTCGCCCGCCGATGCCGACGTCGAGTCACAGCGCCTGAACTCCGAGCGTTCGGCCGTCGAATCTGACGGCGGGGGAGTACGCCTCAACGCAAAGCTCTCAATCGCCGCGATCAACGGTCCGGACTCGACCGTTGTCTCCGGTGACATGGACGCCTTGCGGGCGCTGGCTGACTCTCTCGGCGAAGCGGTTCGCCATCGGATGATCCCGGTGGACTATGCCTCGCACAGCGCCCACGTCGACGAGTTGCGCGACGAGATTCGGACCGTTCTGGACGGGGTTCGGCCGCGGCAAGCCCGGATCCCGATGGTGTCATCGATGTCAGGGGAGTGGCTGACCGGGCCGGAGCTGAGCGCGGACTACTGGTTCGCCAGTCTGCGCGAGACCGTGGAGTTCGATCGGGCGGTCCGTGTCACCGGTGACGCCCTGTTCATCGAGGTTTCGCCGCACCCGATCCTGACGCCCGTGATCGCCGCGGCCTCGGTCGGCACCCTGAGGCGTGACAACGGTGACATCGGTCGTCTGCTGAACGCTTTCGCCGAGGCCTACGTCCGAGGGGCTTCCGTCGACTGGACAAGGGTCCTGCCGCCCGCCCGCACCGTCGATCTGCCTACCTACGCTTTCCAGCGAACCCACCACTGGCTGATCGATAGCGACGCTACCCGTTCCCCGCGCACACCGGCTGTCCCACGCCAGCGCGCCAACACGCACCAAGAGCCCGGCGACGCGCAGCAGCGGCAGCAACCCGCCAGCCCGCAGCCCGAGCGCGTCAGCCCACAGCAGCCGGTCAACGCGCTGCGGCCAGCCAACGCGCAGCAGCAACACGCTGCGGTCCCGGCTACCGAGCGGGGCGTCCTCGACCTCATCCGGGCTCACGCCGCGGCCGTTCTCGGTCACAGCGACGCCGCCGGCATCCACCCCACCCGCACGTTCAAGGTGCAGGGCTTCGGCTCGGTGCTGGCCGTAGAGCTGCGCAACCGCCTCACCGTGGCCACGGGATTCGACCTGCCGTCCGGCGCGGTCTACGACTACCCGTCGCCCAAAGAGTTGGCGTCCTACCTTCACACCGCCCTGCACCCCGACCCGCTGCCCGCGTCTCTCGACCAGCTTGAGCTGCTCTGCAAGCAGACCACCGACCCGGCCACCCGGGCCCGCACCACCGCCCGCCTGGAGTCGCTGCTCAAAGAGCTGACCGGGCCGGGCAAGGAACCGGCCGAAGAAGCCACCACCGACGAAGAACTGTTCGCCCTCATCGACGCCGAGCTCGGCCTCGAACGCGATCGCTGAAACGGAGAGCCATGACTGTCTCGACCGACCCCGACCTGTGGCTGCGCTGCTACCGCAAGGTCGAAGCGCCCCTCGTACGGCTGGTCTGCTTCCCCCACGCGGGCGGAACAGCGCCGTTCTACCGCCCGGTCCCGTACGCCCTGACCGACCGCGACCGCGTCGAAGTTCTCGCCGTGCAATATCCCGGCCGCCAGGACCGCCGCAAGGAGCAGCCCATCGCCGACCTCAACGTGCTGGCCGAGCACATCTTCCAGGTTCTGTCCCGCCGCCCGGGCCCGCCGCTGGTGCTGTTCGGGCACAGCATGGGCGCCGTGGTGGCCTTCGAGGTGGCCCGCCGCCTCGAGCGGGCCGGGCAGCCCGCCGCGCGGCTCATCGTCTCGGGCCGGCGTGGTCCCGCGATCGGTCAGGACGAGGCCCGCAACCTGCACGGCATGACCGACCAGAAGATCATGGACGAGATCCGCAACCTGGACGGCTCGGCCTCGGTCGTGCTCAGCGACCCCGACCTGATGGCGGCGGCCATGCCGTCGCTGCGGGCCGACTACCGGGCGATCGAGACCTACCGGGTCGGCGCCGAGGCCGTCGTCGCGTGCCCGGTCACCTCGCTCACCGGCGACAACGACCCCAAGACGACCGTGGCCGAGGCGGGGGACTGGCAGGCCCACACGGCCGGCCCCTTCGACCTGCACGTCTTCCCCGGCGGTCACTTCTTCCTGGTCGAGCAGATGCCCGGCGTGATCAGCATTCTGGACCGCCACCTGGCCGCGGTCTGCCTGGAACCGGTCGGCGAATAGTGGTCCGCCGCCGGGTTCTGGGGTTACTCAGCCCGGCCGACCGGCGATAGTTTCGCCTGGTCAGCGCCCGAATGCCGACGGTGATTCCGGCATCGGAACGAGCTCAAGAGCGGACCGGGCTCACCAGCGAACCGAATTGAGCAGGAGACGAATATGTGCGGAATCGTCGGATGGGTGTCCTATCAGCGTGACCTCCGCGGCGAGCGGGCCACGCTGGACGCCATGACCGAGACCATGGCCTGCCGCGGCCCGGACGACCACGGCACCTGGCTCGGCCAGCATGCCGCCCTCGGCCACCGCCGTCTGTCCATCATCGACCTCGAGGGCGGACGCCAGCCGATGAGCGTCAACCCGAGCGGCGCGCCCGACGGCGAGGTCGCGATGGTCTACTCGGGTGAGGCATACAACTTCACCGAGCTGCGCAAGGAGCTGTACGGCCGGGGTCACCGCTTCGAGACCGAGTCCGACACCGAGGTCGTGCTGCGCGGCTACGTCGAGTGGGGCGAGGCGGTGGCCGATCGGCTCAACGGCATGTACGCCTTCGCCATCTGGGACGCCCGCGAGCGCAAACTCGTGATGATCCGCGACCGGATGGGCATCAAGCCGTTCTTCTACTACCCAACGCCGGACGGTGTGCTGTTCGGTTCGGAGCCCAAGGCGATCCTGGCCAACCCGCTGGCCGAGCGCACCGTCACGCTGGACGGGCTGCGCGACCTGTTCGGGTTCGTCAAGACCCCCGGTCAGGCCCTGTGGGACGGCATGCACGAGGTCAAGCCGGGCACGGTCGTGACGGTCGGCACCAACGGCGTGCGCGAGAAGGTCTATTGGAGCCTGCAGACCCGCGCGCACGACGACTCGCAGGAATCGACGATCTCCACCGTACGGGAAATTCTCGATGACACCGTACGCCGTCAGCTTGTGGCCGATGTGCCGCGTTGTGTCCTGCTCTCCGGTGGTCTCGACTCTTCGGCGATGACTGCGCTGGCCGCCGAGCAGCTGGCCGCGAACGATGAGACCGTACGCAGCTTCGCCGTCGACTTCGTCGGTCGCACCGAGACGTTCGTGCCGGACGACCAGCGCGACGCCGCCGACGCCCCGTTCGTGCACGACGTGGCCAAGCTGTCCAGAACCGACCACCAGGACATCGTGCTCTCCTCGGCCGATCTGGCCGACCCCGACATCCGGGCCGCCGTCGTGCGGGCCCGTGACACCCCGGCCGGCTTCGGCGACGTCGACACCTCGCTCTACTTGCTGTTCAAGGCGATCCGGCAGCACTCCACAGTGGCCCTGTCGGGCGAGTCGGCCGACGAGGTGTTCGGCGGCTACAAATGGTTCTTCGACCCGATGCTGCCGTACATCCCGACGTTCCCGTGGCTGCTGCAGTTCATCCCGAAGAGCGACGCCGACAAGCCGATGCCGATCCTGCAGCAGTCGGTGACCGAGGCGATGGACCTGCCCAACTACCTCGGCGACCGCTACGCCAGCGCGATCGGTGGCGTCGAACGGCTCGACACCGACAGCGACGAAGACTTCCTGATGCGGAAGGTCAGCTACCTGCACCTGACGCAGTACCTGCAGATCCTGCTCGACCGCAAGGACCGGCTGTCGATGGCGGTCGGCCTCGAGGTGCGGGTGCCGTTCGCCGACCACCGCCTGGTCGACTACGTCTACAACACGCCGTGGGCGATGAAGACGTACGACGGCCGCGAGAAGTCGCTGCTGCGCGGCGCCACCCGTGACCTGCTGCCCGCCTCGGTCGTCGAGCGCACCAAGTCGCCGTATCCGTCCACTCAGGACCCGCAATACGCGGCGGCGCTGCAGAAGCACTGCCGGGAGCTGCTGGCCAACCCGTCGCACCAGGTGTTCGACCTGATCGACGCCGATGTCCTGCGCGGCGCCGTGGCAATCGACACCCCGCAGGTCAGCGAGGCGTCGCGGCGCGGCATGGAACGCGCCCTCGACATCGCCGTCTGGATGGACATCTACCACCCCACCGTCAAGGTTTCGTGACGTGACCACAACCGAGCTGCGATCCGCCGGCGCGCGCACCTTCCGCCGGCGGATCACGCCCCTGGAGTGGTGGTTCCTCGGGCATCCGCGCGGGTTGAGCCCGACCTTCGGCGTGGTCGTCGAGGGCGAGGGCACGCTCGACCCCGACCGGCTGACCGAGGCCATCGCCATGGCGTCCGAGGCGTGCCCGGGCGTACGGGTCATTCGCCGTGGCCAGGAGTGGGTCGACAGCGAGAAGCCCCCGCCCGTCGAGGTCGTCGCGGCCGGCCCCGACGTTGACCTCACGACCATCCCCGAACTGCAGGAATGCCTGATCGGACCGGGTGTGCCGCTGGTCCGGGTCGTGCTGGTCCGGCGCGGCGACAGCGACCGGCCGGCCCTGGCGTTCCGGGCCAACCATGCCGTGATGGACGCGAACGGCCTGCTCACCTGGGTGCGGGACGTGTTCCGGGCGCTGCGCGACGAGCCGGTGGCCGGTGCGCCGGACGCGATCGCCGACCGGGACGTCTACGAGCAGTTTCCCGGCCGCACCGACAGCCCGTCACCGCAGCCCGGCAAGTCCCCGATCATGGGTGCGTGCGAGCCGACCGTGCAGCCGCGAGTCGTCACGGCGCGCCGCGCGTTGCAGGGCCGCTATCCCGGGGTGACCGCCCGGCTGGCCACGATGCTGGCCGAGGTCGTGGCCGAGCAGGGCGGCGGTCGCGAGGCCACCTTTTATGTTCCGGTCGACTTGCGCCACTACCGGCCGGAGGTGCGCAGCACGGCCAATCTTTCGCTCGGCATGCCGCTGCGGGTGTCGGCCGGCGAGGACTGGACCGACGTCCACGCGCGGCTGTTGCAGGCGGTCAACGACGGCGTCCCGGTCAACCACGTCGTTCCCGACCTGACGCTTTCGGCGCCGCTGCCGACGATCGGGTCGATGCTGCGCGAGACCAACCGGCAGGCCCGCGCCAAGGAACGCTATCCGGCCCACGCGACCATTTCGCACGCCGGCCGGGTCGACCTCGGCGATCTCGTGGCCCCCGGTTTCCTCCCGCGCACGGCCTTCATTCTGGAGCGTCCGCTGCCTGGCGAGGCGCCGGTCATCAACCTGCTCGAACTCGACTGGCACACCGAGGTCACGGTCTCCTGGTGGGACGGCGAGGTCACGCAGACCCGCCTCGATTCGCTGCTGGCTCGCGTGGCCGACCGTCTCGAGACCAGGACCACTTCCTTCCCGTACGCCGGGAAGCCGCCCGCCGACGGGCATCAGGCGCCCGATGTGGTCAGCCGTTTCCTGCAGCGTGTGGCCGAGACGCCGGACGCGCTCGCGCTCGACGGCGGTGAGGACGGCCGGTTGACGTACGGGGAAATGGAACGTCGCACCGCCGCGGTCGCGCTGGCCCTGCGGAAACAAGGAGTGGGCGCGGAAACCGTGGTCGGCGTGCTCGGCGACCGTTCCCTCGCCTCCACGATCGCCGTGTGGGGTGTGCTGCGCGCCGGCGCCGCCTATCTGCCGATCGACGCCCGCAACCCCGACGGCCGGATCGCCGGGCTGCTGACCGACGCCGGCGCCCCGGTCTGCCTGGTGCAGCGCCCGTACGACACCCGCGGGTGGCTGCCCGACGGCTGCGTGAAGCTCGTGGTCGACGACATCGCGCCGCTCTCCGGTGACGACCCGCCGCTGCCCGCCCCTGACATCCGCGACGACCAGCTCGCGTTCCTCATCTACACGTCCGGCTCGACCGGCCGTCCCAAGGGCGCCGAGATCCCGCACGGCGCGCTGCGGGTGTGGGCCGACTGGAACATCCGCGACTTCGGTTTCGACGCCGGCACCCGCATCCCGATGCTGGCTTCGCTCGGCTTCGACGTCGCCGCCAACGCGCTGTTCCTGCCGCTGCTGGCCGGTGGAACCGCGGTGCTGCGCCCGGCCGAGATCAGCCATTCGATGCTGCGCGAGCTGCTGCTCGAATCCGGCGCCAACACGCTGCTGATGACCCCCTCGCACCTGGCCCTGATCAACCATCTGGGGCTGCGGCCGCAGGGTTTCCGCACGGTGGTGACGATGGGCGAGCCGCTGTCACCGGCGGTCGCACGCGAGGCCCAGCGCGTTTTCGGACCCGACTGCCAGGTCATCAACTCGTACGGTCCCACCGAGACCACGGTCATCATGACGTGGCACCCGTTCGACGCCGCCACCGACTCGGACTCCGCCCTGGTGCAGCTCGGCCTGCCCACCACCGGCACCAGCGTGTTCGTCGTCGACGACCACGGCCGCTTCACCGAGGACGGCCAGACCGGCGAGGTGTGGATCGCCGGCCCGCAACTGGCCCGCGGCTACCGCGGCCGCCCGGATTTGACCCGCCGAGCCTTCGTCCGCCTGGCCGACGGCACCCGCGTCTACCGCTCCGGCGACCTGGCCCGCCGCCATCCCGGCAACGTGCTCGAGTTCGTCTCCCGAGCCGACGACCAGGTCAAAATCCTCGGCCACCGCGTCGAGCCGGCCGAAACCGCCCACGTCTTGAGGAGCCACCCCGCCGTGGCCGAGGCAGTGGTGCTGCCCCGCCCTTCCGGCGACCACAAGGCCCTGGCCGCGTACGTGGTACGAACCCCCGACGCCGACCTGACCACAACCGACCTGATCGCCCACGCCGCCGCACTCCTCCCCGCCTACCTGGTGCCCGCAGCCACAGTCTTCGTAGACGCCATCCCCCACACGATGAACGGCAAGGTCGACGCCCGCCACCTCCCCAACCCGTTCGACACCGTGCCGGCCCTGGCCGCTTCCGCCGCAGACCGCGACGCCACAGCCACCGCAGTAGCCGAAATCTGGTCAGACCTCCTAGGCATAGACCCAGACCGAATCGACGAGGACACAGACTTCCAGCAGTTGGGAGGCAACTCTCTAAAGCTGCTGACAATGCTGGCCACAGTCGCCGACCGCATAGTAGGAAACCCAGCCCGCCCCCACTTCGACAAATCCCTGCCAGCCATAGTCCGAAACCCGACGTTGCGCCAGGTAACCACCGCAGTAGAGGCAGCCCTAAGATAAAAGGCGAAGAAAAGACGAAGAATCGGTCTTAAATTTCTCACCGTAACCACAGAATGATGAGTTGCACAAACCCGCCGGAAAGCAACGGCATCGAGTGTCACCGCAACCACCCACAGACAATTACCACCCATTCCATAAAACGTCAAGAGCGCAACCCGCCAAACACTCGCCCAGACACAACGCAGCCCGCGACCTCAGCAGAACCGGGGACCGCTGCTCGCGAGCGCGTGGTGTCAGCGCCGAGGCCGAGGTTGGCGGCGGCGGCCTTGCGCCCGGCACCCCGGCGCGCGGAGGTCGTAGTCGGCGCCGCCTCAGCCGGGTCGGCGGCCGATGCCGTTGCTCGCGGCTGTGGCCTGCGGAGTCGGCCGCGCTGCCCGCCCGGGCCCGGTTCTGTCGCGTGCGGTCGCCGGCACCCGGGCCGGCGCTCGCGCGCGTTGCCTGCGGCGTCGCGGTGCGCAAAAGCCATGGTCGGCGACGGCTCGCCGAGATTGGCGGGCGCTGGCGTTCCCGCCGGTCGTAGCCTGCGGAGTCGCGGTCGCTGACGCCTGGGCAAAGCCGGCAGGCGCTGCCGTTAAGTGCGGCGTCGCGGCGCGCGGAGGTCGTGGTCGCTGACGGCCGGACAGCACCGGCGGGTGGTGCCGCTGCATGGTGAGTCGCCACCCTCGGCTTCATGACTGCCGGGGGCCCGGCGAGACAAGAGGCACAGGTGCTTGGCCAACGGCGTGGTGTGCCGGCGGTCCCGTTTCTCGCCCGCCCGTGACCTAAGGGTGCGTAGCGGCCGCGGGCCGAACCAAACATGACAAGCCCTGACGTGGGTCTGCACCGTGCCGGTCCGCGGCCGCCTCCCGCGGTGCCTTGGCCGTCGACGGGGCCTTTGCTCGTAGTGGCTGCGCCGACGATTGCGGAGTTGGCTGTGGCTTGAGCCGACGGTGGCGGCGTGAGCTGCGGCGCTTGGGCCGATGGTGGCGGTGTGAGCTTGGGTGGCTGAGCCGACGGTGGCGGCGTGGGCTGCGGTGCTTGGGCCGATGGTAGCGGTGTGAACTTGGGTGGCTGAGCCGACGGTGGCGGCGTGGGCTGCGGTGCTTGGGCCGACGGTGGCGGTGTGAGCTTGGGCGGCTGAGCCGACGGCCGCGGTGTGGGCTTGGGCGGTTGAGCCGACGGCGGCGGTGTGAGCTGGGACAGTCGAGGCGACGGCCGCGGTGTGAGCTCGGGCGCTTGAGCCGACGGTCGCGGCCTGAGTTGCGGTCCCTGCACCGACGGTTGCGACCTGAGCTCTGGCGCCTGAGCCGGCGCTTGTGGCCGAGCCTTTGGCCCCCGAGTCACCGGCTCCAGCCTTCGCGTCGGCGTCGGCGCCGGCGCCGCGCTGGCGGAAACCGTCGCCGAGTCGCACCCCCGGACCCGCTTCAGCTTTTCGGCATGGCGACGCCGCAAACCCCATTCGCGCTGCCGTTCGTGCTCACGGCGAAATGCCTCATTGCCCGGCGAATAATTGCGCTTCGCGGTCCGGTCGCGCATCTCCGAGATTGCTGCTCGACCGAACAGCGACATTTGACCCATGCACAATTATCCCGCACAAGCCTCGCGCAATGTCAGTATTCGATCATGCCAATAGAGCCGTTCCCATCAGCGGCAAATGGCGCCACTTTCATCATGCAAAAACGGCAAGGCTCCGACTGTCGGGGTACTCGCTGGAGTGCAGAGCTGAGTACCGACTCATCTTGCATAGGCCCACCGTTCGTGGTTTTGGATCATGCCTGTCGTGACAGCTGCGGATCTGCACGAACGGCCCTCGGGTTACCTGATCAAGGGTGCCGCGCGAGGGCTGGTTGCCGTATGACACCGAGGGTCTGTGGGCGACCCGGCTGAGCGAGGACACGGCCCGGGTGGAGAACGTGGCGTTTCTGCAGGACGGCATCGCGCAAGGTGACGTGGTCCGATTCCAGCCGGACGGGGGTGGGCTGCGACGGGCCGGGTCCTGCCGGTGCCGTCGGGTCCGTTGGGCCGGAGTGCCGTTCGTCGCTTTGGACGTTCCTGCCGATGCTGATTGAGGTGAGATCCAGCGGTGCTCGCGGATGGCGATTCGCAGGGCTGGTAGCACTTCGAGGGGGCTCAGCGGGGTCCTCACAGGGCTGAGGGCGAGCATGTCGATGAGCCGGCCAGGCCCCGCCCGTGATGCCAGCTCGCCCATGCCGTCAAAGGCGGCCCCAAGAGCCGCCCACAACGTCCCTAAGACGTCAAATACCCCCGGGAGAACGCCGTCGCCACCGCCGACGCCCGGTCGCTGACCTCCAGTTTCGCGTACACGTGGAGCAGATGGGTCTTGACCGTGGCCTCGCTGATCAGGAGTTGCTTGGCCGCCTCGCGGTTGGTCTTTCCCTTGGCGATCAGGGCCAGCACCTCGAGCTCCCGCTGCGACAACGGCTCGGAAGCGGGCTGGCGCATCTGGCCCATCAGGCGGGTCGCGACCACGGGGGAGAGCACCGCCTGGCCCTGCGCGGCCGCCTCGACCGCCCGGAACAGTTCGTCTCGGGGGGCGTCCTTGAGAAGGTAGCCGGTGGCGCCCGCCTCGATGGCCGGGATGACGTCGCTGTCGGTGTCGTATGTGGTGAGCACCAGCACCCGCGACGGGATTTTGCGCGCCGTGAGTTCGCGGATGGCGGTGACCCCGTCGGTCCTCGGCATGCGCAGGTCCATCAGGATCACGTCCGGCTTGAGCGTTTCGGCCGCGGTCACGGCCTCCGCGCCGTCGCCGGCCTCGCCGAGCACCTCGAAGCGCGGGTCGGCGCTGAACATGCCGCGCAGTCCGTCCCGCACCACCGGGTGATCGTCGACGATCAACAGCGAGATCAATCCCCACCTCCAGCTGGGATGGCGGGCACGGTGGCCGAGACCGCCGTGCCGCCACCCGGTTCCGATTCGATTTCCAGCCGGCCCGCGAGGCGTTGCACGCGCTGCCGCATGCCCGCGAGCCCGAAGCCGCCGTTGCGGGACCCGTTGGCCCGCTTGACCTCCGGGTCGAAGCCCACCCCGTCGTCCAGCACGTCCAAGGTCACCAGATCTTCCATGTACGACAGGGTCAGGCTCACCCGCTTGGCCTGCGCGTGCTTGGCGATGTTGGCCAGGGCCTCCTGCGCCGTACGCAGCAGGGTCACCTCGACGTCGGCGTGCATCGGCCGCGCGTCACCGGTGGTCGTCAGGGCCGCTTCGATCGCGTTGACCTCGGACCACTGCCGGGTCACCTCGCTGATCGCGTCGGGCAGCCGGGCCTCGGCCAGCACCGTCGGCTGCACCGCGTAGACGGTCTCGCGGGCCTCGGTCAGGCTGTCGCGGGTCAGCGTCATCGCGTTCGCCATGTGCCGCCGCAGCGTGGCCGGCTCCTCCATGGTCTGCTCGGCCGCCTGCAACTGGGCCAGGATGCCGGCCAGGCTCTGCGCGAGGGTGTCGTGGATCTCGCGGGCCAGGCGCTGCCGCTCGTCGAGCACGCCCGCCTCACGCGCCTGCACCATCAGCTGGGCCTGCAGGCCGGCGTTCTCGGCCAGCGCGGCCTCGAGCTTGACATTGGCCTCGTGCAGTTCGACCAGGGCCTGCCGTTGCATGTCGTTGCGGTGGGTGGCCCGTTCGGTGAAGTAGAAGAGGACGGCGGCCAGCACCCCGGACAGCGCCCCGACAGCCAGCCAGGCCACCCACAGGTCCTCGGCGTTGATCGTGCTCACGCCGCCCATGAAGGCCGCGGCCGAGATCATCGCCGTGGCGGCCGCGCCGACGTAACGCCAGCGGCCGTACAGGTACTGGAAGGCCTGCGGATAGCCGAGGAAGGCGAAGAACCCGTACCAGGGCGCGATCGCCACCAGACCGGCGACCTGCAGGATCAGGCCGGTGTAGTAGAGACCCATCAGCGGCCGGTTGTCGTGCCACTCCGGGTGCAGCGTGTGGAACCACAGGATCCACAGTGCCGCGGTGATCGACAGCCCGAGCACCGCGGTGAGGTGGACCGGTTCGTCGCCCATCGGCTGCAGCAGGGTGACGAAGACGCCGATGGCCAGGAGGAAGTACGGCAGGACCTTGAGAGCGGTGTCACCTTTGCTCTCCCAGCGGTCGAACTCCTTGCTCAGTTCGGCTTCGATGCTCACGGGTCTCAACTCCCAGCGTCAGGAGCAGGGTGCAGCCATGATTGCACGCCGGGGCGGAGAGGGGTCAAATCGTCGGAAAATGATAGGGGTGCCGCTCCGGTTTCAGGGGTCACTCCGAGGCGTCGATGCGGCGGCCGGTCAGCGCGACGAAGGCATCGTCCAGGGTGGTCTGCTCGACCCGCAGGTCCCCGGCCGTGACCTGGTGGCGGGCCAGCACTGTGGTGACGGCGAGCAGCAGGTTGCCGGTGCCGGTGACCACGAGCTGGTGGCCGGCCCGTTCGACCGCGGTGACCTCGGGCAGTTCGAGCAGCACGGCGTGGTCGATCGGGGCCGACGGGCGGAACCGGATGCGCTGGGTCTCGTCGACCTGGGAGACGAGGCCGGCCGGGGTGTCGAGGGCGACGAGCCGGCCGGAGTCGATCACCGCGAGCCGGTCGCAGAGCCGCTCGGCTTCTTCCATGAAGTGGGTGACCAGCAGGATCGTGACGCCGCGGTCGCGGATCGATTCGATCAGGTCCCAGGCGTCGCGGCGGGCTTGCGGGTCCAGGCCGGTGGTGACCTCGTCCAGCACGGCGACCTTGGGGTTGCCGATCAGGGCCAGCGCGATGGACAGGCGCTGCTTCTGCCCGCCGGACAGCTTGCGGTACTGGGCGTTGAGTTTGCCGGTCAGGTTGAGCTGCTCGATCAGCTCCCGCCAGTCGGCCGGGTCACGGTAGAAGCTGGCGTACAGCTCCATGGCCTCGCCGACCTTGAGCTTGTCGGGCAGCTCGCTCTCCTGCAGCTGGGCGCCGAGCACCTGGCGCAGCTCGCCGGTCTTGTCGTGCTGCGCGTCGATGCCGCACACCGTGATCTTTCCGCCGTCGGCCTTGCGCAGGCCCTCGATGCACTCGACGGTGGTGGTCTTACCGGCCCCGTTCGGGCCCAGGA
Source organism: Actinoplanes sp. NPDC021490 (assembly GCF_055562135.1). NCBI lineage: Bacteria > Bacillati > Actinomycetota > Actinomycetes > Micromonosporales > Micromonosporaceae > Actinoplanes > Actinoplanes sp. NPDC021490. Next base: position 18,666 of record NZ_JBVHFW010000028.1, on the reverse strand, counting down.
TGCCGAAGATCTCGCCGGGCTCCACGGCGAAGCTGACCCCGTTGACCGCGGTGTGGTCGCCGTAACGCTTGACGAGGTTGTCTACCTCGATGATTGCCATGCCTCTCAGCCTGCCGCCGGGCCGGACCGGGCGAATCGACTGCGTGGCTACGGCTGCGACCGGCCGAGATGGACGCTGGGATCAACCGATCGGTTGATCCCAGCGTCCACCTCGCCGGGCCCATCGGCCTCCGACGTGGACATTCACGTTTCAGCAGCTCGTCAGGGGTTCAGCATAGGGGTGCCGGGCGCTGTACGGCGGGGCCGGAGTGCGCAATCATGGGCGAATGCCTCGCTTGAACAAGAACATCCTGTCGTACAAGTCGAGCGGTTCGATTCTCAGCATCTACTCGAAGGACTCGGTCCTCTCGGTGGGTTCGCTGGGCTCGATCCTGTCGGTCCTGTCCTATGGCTCGGTCCTGTCGATCGCCTCGGTGACGTCCTTCGGGTCGGTGCTGTCGGTCGGCTCGTTCGGGTCGGTCCTGTCGATCGGCACGTTCGGGGCGGTCCTGGCGGCCGGCTCCTACGCGACCGCCGGCATCGTCTTCGTGGCCGCGTCGGCCGTCGTGGCCCTGGTCGCCGCGGTCAACGGCCGTGCGCGTACCGGCGCAAGCTCGTTCTGACCGCCGTGGCCGGATCGCTGTTCGCCGTCAGTGACCTGCACGTCGCGTACGCCGAGAACCGGCAGCTCATCGACGAGCGGCTGCGTCCGGAGTCCGGCGACGACTGGCTGATCGTCGCCGGGGACGTGGGTGAGATCTTCTCGGACATCGAGGAGGTTCTCAAACAGCTGCGCGGGCGTTACGCCGAGGTCGTCTGGGCGCCGGGCAACCACGAGTTGTGGACGCACAAGGACGACCCGGTGCAGCTGCGCGGCGAGGAACGCTACCGGGCGCTGGTGCGGATGTGCCAGGACAACGGCATCCACACCCCGGAGGACCCGTTCCCGGTCTGGCCCGGCGCGGACGGGGACGTCACGATCGCGCCGCTGTTCACCTTCTACGACTACTCGTGGCGGGCGCCGGGCACCCACTCCACCAAGGACTCCCTGGAGTACGCGTACGACACCGGGGTGGTCTGCGCCGACGAACGGATGCTCTTCCCGCACCCTTACCCGGATCGTGAGGCCTGGTGCGCGGCGCGGATCGCCGAGTCCGAGCGGCGGCTGAGCGCCCTGCCCGCCGGCACCGAGACCATTCTGGTCAGCCATTGGCCGCTGGTCCGCCAGCCGACCGACGTGCTCTGGTTCCCCGAGTTCGCGCAGTGGTGCGGCACGGTCCGCACGGGCGACTGGCACACCCGCTTCAACGCGCGGCTCGCCGTCTACGGCCATCTGCACATCCCGCGTACGACCGAGTACGACGGTGTCCGTTTCGAAGAGGTCTCGCTGGGCTATCCGCGGGAATGGGGCAAACGGCCGGAGCCGCCGTCCCTGCCGACCCGCCTCGTTTGGTGAACAGAACCGGCCCAACCAGGTGAAACGGGTGGATATGCTGAGAATGAGCCCGGATTCGCCGTGCCCGTTTTCACCATTCTGAATAGAACCTTAATTGCGTCTGGCGCAATCGGTCGAACGGACATTTGTCGACTGGACGAATGGTGCTAGTCCGTCACTTGTGTAGCGGTGGTCATGGATGCATTCGTAACCTTCATGACGGACACATGGGGGCGAGTGCATTGTGGATTGATCACCAGCATCGGGGGATTCATGGTGATTCCAAAAGTCGCCGAAACATGGCGGACGTAGCTGCACTTTTCGGGCGACATCGCCCGGGTTTCTCGAACTAGGCGGCGGGACGATGGAGTTCCGCGTACTCGGTCCGCTCGAGGTGGTCACCGGGGACGGGCGTCGTCTCGATCTGGGCGGCCATCGCCAGCAGATCGTGCTGGCCTGTCTCGCGCTGGAACCGGGACGGGTCGTCTCGGTCGGCCGGCTGGTGACTGCCGTCTACGGCGAACGCCTGCCCAGCAGCGCCCGCGCGCAGGTGCAGATCTGCGTGTCGGCGTTGCGCCGCCTGCTGTCCGCCGACGGCCGGCTCGAAACCATCGCCACGCGGCATCAGGGCTACGCGCTCGAGGTGCCCGAGGACGAGACCGACCTGCACCGCTACGAGTCGTTGCTGACCCGGGCGAGGGCGGCCCCCGGCAAGGAGGAGGCCGTCCGCCTCTATCGCGAGGCGCTGAACATGTGGCGCGGCGCCCCGCTCGAGGGCCTGGAGAGCGAGCCCCTGCGGGTGGCGGCCGACCGGCTCCTCGAACGCCGGCTGGCCGCCACCGAGGAGTGCATCGACCACGAGCTCGACCTCGGCCGGCACGGCGACCTGACTGCCGAGCTGAGCGGCCTGGTCGCGACCCACCCGCTGCGCGAGCGCCTGCGCGGGCAGCTGATGCTCGCGCTCTACCGCTCCGGCCGCCAGGCCGAGGCGCTGGAGTGCTACCGCTCGGCCCGGCGCCTGCTCATCGACGAGCTGGGCCTGGAACCGAGCGAACGGCTGCAGGCCCTGGAACGCTCGATCCTCAGCTCCGACGCGGGCCTGAGCGTCCCGGCGGCCCGCGAGGTCGAGGCGGCGCCGGCGCCCGAGATATCGCCGCTGCCCGACCCGGCCGAACACGCGCTGGAACCGGTGATCGGCGGCGGCACCGGCCCGAGCATGCTGCCGACCGACATCGCCGACTTCACCGGCCGGTCGGCGCAGGTGCTCCAGGTCGAGACCCTGCTGGCCGCGGCCGCGGACGATCCGAACCGGCTGGCCGTCCCGGTGGTCGTGCTGGCGGGCAAGCCCGGCATCGGCAAGACCACGCTCAGCGTGCACGTCTCGCACCGCAACTCGTGGCGGTATCCGGACGGGCAGCTCTTCGCCGATCTGCACGGCGGGGCGTCGCGGCAGGCCGGCCCGGCCATGATCCTCGAGCGCTTCCTGCGCTCCCTGGGTGTGCCCGGCAACGCCATGCCCGAAGGGCTGGAGGAGCGGGCCGAGATGTATCGCGGGCTGCTGGCCGACCGGCGCATCCTGATCGTGCTGGACAACGCGGGCAGCGAGGCGCAGGTGCTGCCGCTGCTGCCGGGCAACCCCAGCGCGGCCGTGCTGATCACCAGCCGGCGACGGCTGGCCGGCCTGCCCGGCGTCGAGCACGTCGCGGTCGACGTCTTCAGCCGCGAGCAGTCGCTCGAGCTGCTCTCCCGCATCGCCGGCGACGACCGGGTGCTGGCCGAGACCGACGCGGCGGCCGAGCTGGCCGAGCTGTGCGGCCAGCTGCCGCTCGCGCTGCGCATCGCCGGGGCCCGGTTGTCGGCGCGTCCGCACTGGACGGTCGAGCAGCTCGCGAGCCGGCTGGAGAACGAGTCACGCCGGCTCGACGAGCTCAAGCACGGGGCGCTCGGCATCCGGGTCAGCATCTCCCACACGTACGACAACATGGAGGACGACGCCCGTCAGTTGTTCCGCCGTCTGGCCCTGCTCGACTTCCCGGTCTTCGCCGGCTGGGCCGGGGCCGCGCTGCTCGACCAGCCGCTTACCGACGCCCAGGACCTGCTGGACGAACTGGTCGACGCGCAGCTCGTGGAGATCACCGGCACCGGGGCCGGTTTCGCCACGCAATACCGGTTCCACGATCTGATCCGGGTCTATGCCCGGGAACGGCTGGCTGTGGAGGAGACCTCGACCGACCGCAACGCCGCGCTGGCCCGCGTGCTGGGCGCCCTGCTCTTTCTGTCCGAGCACGCGCACAGCCGGTTGCACGGCGAGGACAACCCCCAGGTGCACAGCGAGGCCGAGCGATGGGAGCTCGCGCCCAAGGCGGCCGAGCGGATCACCCGCGACCCGATGAGCTGGCTCGAACGCGAACGGCAGACCCTGGTCGCCGCCGTGCGCCAGGCCGCGAAGGTCGGGCTGGTCGACATGTGCTGGGATCTGGCCTTCACCGCGGTGACCCTGTTCGAGTCGCGGATCTATCTCAACGACTGGCGTGACACCCATCGCGTCGCGCTGGCCGCCTGCCGGTCCAGCGGGGACAAGCGCGGCCAGGCGGTCATGCTCTACTCCACCGGCTCGCTGGGCCTGGTCGAGAAACGCTTCGACGAGGCGCGGCGCAGCCTCGAGCAGTCCGAGCAACTGTTCCAGGAGCTCGGCTCGGAGCAGGGCGGCGCGCTGGTCGGCCGGCATCTGGCCTATCTCGACCGGATCGCCGGTGACCTGGACGGGGCCGCCCGGCGCTACGACCGGGCCCTCGGCGTGCTGCGGGCCAGCGGCGACCTGGCCGCGGCGGCCTACATCCTGCACAACATGGCCCAGATCGAGCTGGAACGCGGCGACCCGGACAGCGCCAGAAGCCTGTTGCCGCAGGCCCTCGAGCTGAGCCGGCAGGCCGGAAGCCGGCGGATCGAGGCCCAGGTGCTGCACCGGCTGGCCGACACCTATCTGGGGGCCGGGGAGCTGGCGGCCGCCCTGTCGTCGTTCGGCGAGGTGCTGGCGGTGGTGCAGGAGCTGGGCGATCCGATCGGGCAGGCGTACGCGCTGCACGGGATCGGCGTGACCCGGCTCCGTTCGGGGGATCACGCCGAGGCGGCCGTGGCCCTCAACGACGCCCGGGTGCTGGCCGCCGGCAACAGCGAGCCGATGATCGAGGCGAGGATCGAGCGCAGCCTCGGCGAGCTGGCGCTGGCCACCGGCAAGGCGCCGCAGGCAGTGGTGCACCTGCACCGGGCGCTCGGCCTGTTCCGCACCATCCAGGCGCCGGTTTTCGAGGCCAAGGTGCTGGCCACGCTCAGCGAGGCGTACGCGGCCGCCGGCGGCACAGACCAGCCGATCATTGATCCGGCGGTGGCGGGAGATCCGGTGGTGGCGGGAATCGCCGAAAAGATCACGGCCGATCACACCTCCTGTCCCTAATAGAACTGTCCCAAAAGAAAAAAGAAAAGGACGGCCGGGCCATTGCCCGGCCGTCCTTCTTATGTTTACCGATCAGCCCCAGGGCCAGGTCGGGCCGTTGGGAAGGTCCGGCGGCGGCGCCGTCTCGCCGCCGGCCTGGGCTGCGGTGGCGCCGCCCAGAGCGAGCACCACGGTGAGCACGGCGGTGGCGGCGACTTTGGCGATTTGGATTACGGTCCTGCGCATGGTATCCCCCGGTTTAGATCAGCTTATCGACCGCTTGTCAATGCTTCATCAGCGGTTCTGGGGACAACGTTAGGGAGGGGACCCATTGATGCTCTATCGAAGCCCTTTCCCGCAGCGGATAGCCGGCGATGGCGGCGGCGATAACCAATCGAATGCGCGGCGATAGCGCCGCGGCCCATGATCGCCGGAAGCAGGCGCTCGCGCTGGCGGGCCGAACAGTGAGCGAGTTTCGATGAACATGACCGCGCAAGCGCTGGATGTCGTGTACGGCCGTCCGGCGGCCGGAGTCCCGGCGCGACTGGAATGCCGGACGGCCGAAGGCTGGCGGGCGATCGCGGGCGCGGCCACCGACGAGGACGGCCACATCCACGACTGGTCCAACGACAACCTGGAGCAGGGCGCGTACCGGATCGTCTTCGACAGCGGCTCCTACTTCGCCAACCTCGGGGTGAGCTCGGCCTATCCCGAGATCACCGTCGCCTTCGTCATGCACGACGAAACCGACGCCTGCCAGATTCAGGTGCTGCTCGCGCCCTTCTCGTACTCGATGTTCTTCGGGGCCCGCAGCTGAAGCCACGCCTCAAGGAGGACGCTCATGCATGCGTTCAGCTCTGCTGTGACGCGATACCGGCCGGCCGCCCACGTCCCGTTGCGGGACCGCCGATGGCCCGACCGCACCATCACCGCCGCGCCCCGGTGGCTCTCGACCGACCTGCGCGACGGCAACCAGTCGCTGATCCACCCCATGGGACCGGCCCGCAAGCTGGCCATGTTCCGGCTGCTCGTCGACATGGGCTACAAGGAGATCGAGGTGGGTTTCCCGGTCGCGAGCCGGGACGACCACGACTTCCTGCGGCTGCTGATCGAGAAGGACCTCGTCCCCGACGACGTGCTCATCTCGGTGCTCGTGCAGGCGCGCGACGACCTGATCCGGCGTACGGTGCAAAGCCTCATCGGGGCCCGGCGCGCGAACGTGCACCTCTACAACGCGACGTCGCCGCAGTTCCGGCGGGTCGTCCTCGGGGTCGACCGGGCCGGGTGCAAGCAGCTCGCGGTGCACGGCACCCAGCTGTTCCTCAAGTATGCCGAGGAGAGCCTGGCCGGCTGCGACCTGGGCTATCAGTACTCGCCCGAGCTGTTCAACGACACCGAGCCGGACTTCTCGCTCGAGGTGTGCGAGGCCGTGATGGACGTCTACCAGCCCGGACCGGGCCGGCCGATCATCCTGAACTTCCCGACCACGGTCGAGCGGACCATGCCGCACGTCTTCGCCGACCGGATCGAGTGGATGGACCGCAACCTGAGCCGCCGCGAGGATCTGTGCCTGTCGGTGCACCCGCACGACGACCGGGGCACCGGCGTGGCCACGGCCGAGCTGGCCGTGCTGGCCGGCGCCGAGCGGATCGAGGGCTGCCTGTTCGGCAACGGCGAACGCGCGGGCAACGTCGACCTGGTGACCCTCGGACTCAACCTGTTCAGCCAGGGCATCGACCCGCGCATCGACTTCTCCGATCTCAACCGCGTCCGCCGTACGGTCGAGAACTGCACCGACCTGCCCGTGCACCCCCGGCACCCGTACGGGGGAGACCTGGTCTACACCGCCTTCTCGGGTTCCCATCAGGACGCCATCAACAAGGGGTTCGCCGAGCAGGCCCGGCTGGCGGCCGAGGCCGGGGTCCCGGTCGGCGACGCCGCCTGGGACATCCCGTACCTGCCGATCGATCCGCAGGACGTGGGCCGGACCTACGAGAGCGTGGTGCGGATCAACAGCCAGTCCGGTAAGGGCGGGGTCGCGTACGTGCTGAGCACCCGCCTCGGTCTGCACCCGCCGCGCGACCTGCAGACCGAGTTCGCCGGCCTGGTGCAGTCGGTCACCGACCGTGAGGGCGGCGAGGTCGGCCCCGAGCGGGTGTGCGCGCTGTTCGAGGAGGAGTACGTCTCCCGCCCGCTGATGTCCGTGCCGCTGTCGTTCGCCGAGCCGGTGCCGGCCTATCTGCACATCGACGGGGCCGCGTTCACCGTCGGCGGGCAGCGCACCGACGAGCTCGACCGGATCGGGCAGGCGCTGGCCCGCTGGGGAATCGACGTGCGCGTGGTCCACCGTACGGGCACCGGCCTGGCCGACAGCGGTGGACTGGCGGTCTATGCCGAGCTGCGCGTGGGCGGCGAGACGCTGTGGGGCGCGGGGGTCGAGGACGACCTGACCGCCGCCGCCTCGGCCGCCGTGCGCTCGGCGCTGGGCCGCACCGGCCGCCCCTCGGCACCGCCCGCTATCGCCCCGCGCCTGGCTCGCGTCGTCTGACGAAGCCCGGGGGATGGCGCGGTAATAGGGGCACGACAGCGTCCGTCCGTAGCGTCCTTGGTAACGGTCGGTCATCTGCAGACAGGCCGGGTCCGCGATCGTAACGGGAGGACGATCATGAGTTTGGTGGAACGTGAGGAACCGGTCGCCACTCTGGACGGCCTGCTCGCCGCGGCCGTGGCCGGCAAGGGGCGGATCGCCGTCATTACCGGCGGGGTCGCCTCGGGCAAGACGGAACTGTTGAACACGTACGCCGACCGGGCGGTGGAGCGGGACGCTCTGGCCATCACCGCGGTCGGCTCGGACGCTGAGCGGGACCTGCCGCTCGGCGTGATAAGCCAGCTGCTGCTGGACGCGCCGCTGGTCGCCGAGGAGCGGCAGCGCGCGATGAACCTGCTCTACGAGGGCGTGCGCGCCGACAGCGGCGAGGAGCGGATCGACCCGCAGATCGTGCACGCGCTCTGCACCATCCTGCTCGAGCTGTCCCAGCGCTATCCGCTGATCATCGCGGTCGACGACATCGACCGGGCCGACCGGGCGTCGATCGTCTGCCTGTCCTACCTGGCCCGCCGGGTGCGGTTCGCGCCGATGCTGGCGCTGTTCGCGCAGGCCGAGAGCGGGCGCAGCGACGACAGCACGTACGAGATGGAGTCGCTGTGGCGGCCCCCGCACGGCGCCCGGATCTCGCTGTCCGCGCTCAGCGCCGACGGCGTACGGGAGATGGCCGCGGCCGCCGTGGGAACCGGCGAGGCCGACCGCCTCGGCCCGGCCTGGCACCACCTCAGCGGCGGCAACCCGTTGCTGCTGGTCGGACTCCTGGAGGACTACCGGGAGTCGGGCGCCGACGGCGCCACGGCGAGCGAGCCGGTCGCGGGTGAGCACTACTCCCACGCGATCGTCTCGTGCCTGCACCGGTCCGGCCCGCGCCTGCTCAAGGTGGCCCGCGGCCTGGCCATCTGCACCGACCTGACCCTGCTGGAGCAGCTGGCGCCGGCCGACAGCGCCCAGGTCGCCCACGCCGTACGCACGCTGACCGCGGCCGGTCTGCTCGCCGGCGGCGACTTCCGGCACCCGGCCGCCCGCGAGGCCGTGCTGGCCGACATCGACGACCTGGACCGGGCCGACCTGTTCGAGCGGGCCGCCGTGCTCGCTCACCGCAGCGGCGCGCCCAGCACCGTGGTCGCCGAGCACCTGGTCGGCGCGGGCGAGGTCAGCGACCCCTGGGTGGTGCCGGTGCTGGAGGACGCGGCCCGGCAGGCGCTGCGCGAGGGCCGGGTCACCGCCGCGGTCCGCTATCTCAAGCTCGCCCTGGGCGCGTGCACCGACAGCTCATGCCGGTCCCGGATCACCGCCACCCTCGTACGGGCCGAGTGGCGGATCAACCCGAACGCGCCGACCGGATACCTGCCCGAGCTGACGGCCGCCCTGCGCGGCGGCCACCTGCGCGGCGCCGACGCCCTCGTGCTGGCCAAGGCGCTGCTCTGGCACGGCCAGTTCGCCGACGCCCGCGAGGTGTTCGAGCACATCAGCGCGCACAGCGGGGACGCCGACGCCGAGACGCTGGCCGAGCTGGTCATCACCCGGCCGCTGCTGCTGGCCACCTACCCGTCGTTCCGCTCACTGCTGCGGCCGGGCGCCCAGGCCCCGGCGGCCATGCCCACGGTGGCGGCCAGCCAGCGCCTGGAGGCGGCCAGCGTGCTGGCCGGGGTGCTGACCCACGGCCCGTCGGAGCGGGCGATCGCGGTGGCCGAGCGGATCCTGCACAACTCGCGGCTCGACGAGATGAGCCTGGACACCGTGGAGAGCGCCCTGCTGGCTCTCACGTACGGGAACCGGCCGGACGGCGCCGCCCACTATTGCGACACGTTCATCGAGGAGGCTCGGGTTCGCAAGGCCCCGAGCCGGCAGGCCCGCCTGGCCGCCATCCGCGCCGAGATCTCGATGCGCCTGGGCGACCTGCCCGCGGCGCAGCGGCACGCGGCCGACGCGCTCGCGGTCATGCCCCCGAGTAGCTGGGGTGTGGCGGTCGGCGGTCCGCTGGCCGTGCAGATCATGGCGGCCACCGCGATCGGCGACTTCGGCAAGGTGCGCGACCACCTCGACCAGCCGGTGCCCGAGGAGATGTTCGAGACCCGCTACGGGCTGCACTACCTGCACGCCCGCGGCCGCTACAGCCTGGCCATCGGCGAACTGCCGCTGGCCCTGCGCGACTTCCAGCTCTGCGGCCGGCTCGCCGCGCAGTGGGGGCTGGACGCGCCCGGCCTGGTGCCGTGGCGCATCGACGCGGCCGAGACCCTGCTGCGGATGAACTCGCCCGAACCGGCCCAGCAGCTCGTCGAGGAGCAGCTGACCAAATGCGGCAAGGGCGACTCCCGGGTGCGGGCGATGGGCCTTCGCCTGTACGCCGCGTGCAGCCAGCCCCGGCACCGTCCGATGGTCCTGCGCCAGGCGGCCGACCTGCACAACGGCGGCGACGAATACGAGCTGGCCCGTACGCTGGTCGACCTGACCGAGGCGTTCCAGGTGCTGGGCGAGTCGCGCCGGGCCGGCATGATCGCCCGCCGGGCCCGGGCCAGCGCCGAGAAGGCCGGCGCCCTGCTGTTGCTGCGGGTGCTCAACCGCGAGATCGGCTGGGACGAGGGCGAGGCCGCGGCGCAGCCGATGAACCCGGCCGAGGGCCTGGCCATCCTCAGCGAGGCCGAGCGGCGGGTCGCCTCGCTGGCCGCGGCCGGCTACACGAACCGGGAGATCTCCGAGAAGCTGTTCATCACGATCAGCACGGTCGAGCAGCACCTGACCAAGACCTACAAGAAGCTCAACGTGACCCGGCGGGCCGACCTGCCGGCCAACCTGAGCCTGGATTTCTCGGGCACCGCCTGACCGGTGGAACAAGGAAGGCCACGCCCTGCGAGGGCGTGGCCTTTTCCTGTGCCTGGTGCTTTGTCGCGTCAGACCGTGGCCGGAACCGGCGCCACTACCGCGATCGCCGTGACGAGCAGGCCGTTGCGGGCCAGCCACCGGCCGGAGAAACCGGTCAGCTTGCGTCCCCGCAGCCGGGGCCCGGTGACCCGGAGCTGGGCCTCGAACGTGCCGGCCAGCGGGTCGATCGTGATGTCGGCGTCCTCGAAGTCGAGCCAGCGCGACGTCAGCGGGAACCAGGCCTTGTAGACGGACTCCTTGGCGCTGAACAACAACCGGTCCCAGTGGACCTCGGGGTGCTCGCGCCGCAGAGTCGAGAGCCGCACCCGCTCTTCGGGCAGGGACACCGCCTTCAGAACACCGGGGGTGAGCGGCTGGTTCGGCTCGGCGTCGATCCCGAGCGTCGTGATCACCTCGGACTCGGCCAGGACCGCGGCCCGGTAGCCGTCGCAGTGGGTGATGCTCCCGACCAGGCCGGTCGGCCACTGCGGCTCGCCGCGGGTGCCGGGCAGAACCGGGGCGGCCGGACGACCGAGCCGGACCATCGCCTGCCGGGCGCACCAGCGGGCCGTGGTGAACTCTCGCCGCCGCTTGTCGACCGCCTGACGGACGATCGCTTCTTCTTCCGGGAAAAGAACCGCGTCAGCCGGTTCGCTGAAAGTGTCGACCGCGACCGTGCCGGCCGGGAGAATCTGCTCGATCATCGCTTATCCCACCCCGGTATGTGATTTCCGGAGCCCACCAGCGATCGCGACCGGGCGGTCTCGTCGACTATAGGCATATCCGAATCCTATGAACCACCGCCGCGCGCAGGAACGCGCGACGGTGATTACACGGGCTCTGCCGGAGGCGGTTACGGGACGGCCGGGGTGGCTGTAGGGGGAAAGCTCGAGGGCTACTCCGCGATCTTCGTTCGTGTGGTCCAGGAGAACAGATCCGTTCCGCTGTCCGCCAGATCCCGCTCGAAGTGCTCGTACCCGGCGAGGTAGGGAACCTTGATCTTGCCGTACGCGATCTGATCCGCCGTGGCGAAAAGCCGGCGCGGAATGCCGAGCGGTCCGCCTGCGAGACTCACCTCGACGGTGTCCTGACTGGTCATCGGATCCATCCTTTCTCCCCATCGAACTCTGGCTTTCCGTACTCCAGAATGCGGACTTCGCTGTCATGGCAGAACCCCCTACGCCTCCAGTCGTCCCCGTATTCAATAGGGGTATGAACTCGGACTCGGCCGCGGTTGTCATCGGTCAGCTCCACCGGAAGTAGCGGGCGGCCAGGGCTCCGGCGATGACGGTCCAGCCGGCGAGGACGGCCAGGTGCAGTAGTGAGGGCCAGGATCCGGCGGTGGCGTCCTGCAGGGCCTGGACGCCGGCGCCGAGGGGGGTGAGGTCGCTGATGGTGCGCAGGGTGTCGTTCATGTTCTCCCGGGGCAGCCACAGTCCGGCGAAGAAGATCAGCGGGAAGAACACCAGCGAGCCGACCGCCGACGCGCTCTTCGACGACGGGGCGAGGGCGGCGACGAGCAGGCCGATGGCGAACATGGCCAGCGCCACCAGCAGGTAGGTGATCAGGTAGGCCGGGATCGCCCCGGGCAGATCAATGTCGAAGGCCAGTTTGCCGATGGTGAGGATGACCAGCATGGTGATCAGGCTCATGATGGTGGCCATCAGCAGCTGCGCGCCGATCATCACGGCCGGCTTGACCGGAGTGGTGCGTAGCCGCCGCAGGATGCCTTTCTCCCGGTAGGAGGCGAACAGCTGCGACAGGCCGCTCAGCGAGAACAGGGCGATACCCATGGACACCACGATCGGGATGTACACGTCGATCATCCGTAGCCCGTCGAGCTCGGGGACCGGTTCCCGCATGGTCGGGATCAACCCGAGGATGACCAGCAGGAGGGGGGCGAACGCGACGGCGAAGAACACCACGATCGGCTCGCGCAGGAACAGTTTGGTCTCGGTGACGGTGAGCTTGGTCAGAGCAGACATGGCAAGTCTCGATTCTTCAAGAAAGGGGGGAGGCAGGTTCAGGCGTGGACGGGGCGGCCGGTCAAAGCAACGAACGCGTCGTCGAGGGTGGTCTGTTCGACGCGCAGGTCGCCGGCGGTGACCTGGTGGCGGGCCAGCACGGTGGTGACGGCGAGCAGCAGGTTCCCGGCGCCGGTGACGACCAGCTGGTGCCCGGCCCGTTCGACCGAGGACACCTCGGGCAGGGCCAGCAGCACGGCGTGGTCGATCGGCGCGGACGGCCGGAACCGCACCCGCTGCGTCTCATCCACCTGAGACACCAGCCCGGCGGGGGTGTCCACGGCGACGACGCGGCCGGAGTCGATGACGGCGAGGCGGTCGCAGAGCCGTTCGGCTTCTTCCATGAAGTGGGTGACCAGCAGGATCGTCACGCCCCGGTCCCGGATCGACTCGATGAGGTCCCAGGCGTCGCGGCGGGCTTGGGGGTCCAGGCCGGTGGTGACCTCGTCCAGGACGGCGACTTTGGGGTTGCCGATCAGGGCCAGCGCGATGGACAGGCGCTGTTTCTGCCCGCCGGACAGTTTGCGGTACTGGGCGTTGATCTTCCCGGTCAGGTTGAGGGAGTCGAGGAGTTCACGCCAGTCGGCCGGGTTGCGGTAGAAGGAGGCGTACAGCTGCATCGCCTCGCCGACCCTCAACTTGTCCGGCAGCTCCGACTCTTGCAGCTGAGCGCCGAGGACCTGCCGCAGCTCGCCGGTCTTGTCGTGCTGCGTGTCGATGCCGCACACGCTGATCGACCCGCCGTCGGCCTTACGCAGACCCTCGATGCACTCCACGGTGGTGGTCTTACCGGCCCCGTTCGGGCCCAGGATCCCGAAGATCTCGCCCGGCTCGACGCTGAAGCTGACTCCGTTGACCGCGGTGTGGTCGCCGTAACGCTTGACCAGGTTGCTGACCTCGATGATTGCCATGTACAAAGTCTGACCGCCGGCACCCCACCACCGAATCGACTGCGTAGTTACGGGATTCACCGACCGTGACGGACGCTGCGGTCAACCGATCGGTTGATGGCCCGCTCGACCGCGCAGGAACGCCGCGACGTCCGGATCGGCCGTGAGCTCGGCGGCCTTCCGGTACGACTCCGAGGCGTCCCGGCCCGCGCGGGCGAGCAGATCGGCGCGCGCCGCCCAGTACGGCTGGAACGACTCGGCGCCCGCCGGCAGCGCGGCCAGACCCGCCTCCGGGCCGTCGATCCGACCGGCCACCGTGGCCGCCGCGACCCGCGCGCCGAGGCTGGGCGCGACCGCCAGCAGGGCCGCGTACAGGGTGCGCAGCGCCGGCCAATCGGTCACGCCGGTCCGGCGGCGGTCACAGTGGACGGCCTGGATTGCCGCCTCGAGCTGGAAGCGCCCGGGCGGACCGGCGGGCCGCGCGCGCCGCAGGCAGGCCTCGCCCTCGTCCAGCAGGGACGCGTCCCACCCGGCCGGATCCTGCTGGTCGAGCGGCACGAACGAGGTGCGGCGCCGGGCCAGCGTGAACGTGGTGAGCGCGGCCAGACCCCAGGCCTCGGCCTCGGCGCCGAGCAGGGCGGCGAGGGTGACGGCCAGATATTGCGCCTCGCCGGTGTCGCCGCGCCAGTTGATCGCCGCGCAGCCGTAGACCGCCTCCAGCACCGGCGGCAACCGCTCCGGCATGGCCCGGCGGTCCGGCACCACGAACGGGATGCGCGCCTGCTTGATCCGCTTCTTGGCCCGGACCAGCCGTTGCGCCATCGTGGCGGGCGGGACGGCGTACGCGCGGGCGATCTCGGCGGCCTCGAAGCCGAGGACGGTCTGCAGCATCAGGGGCGTACGGGCGGCCTCGTCGATCGCCGGGTGCGCGCAGACGAACAGCAGCTCGAGCCGCTTGTCGCCGATCGCGTACGGGTCGTGCTCGGCGAGCGGGTCGACGCGGGCGCTGTCCTCGGTGAGCGGGACGGCGGTGCGGGCGGCGGCGGACTTCCACACGTCACGGCGGCGGTTGCGGGCCACGGTGAGCAGCCATCCCTCCGGGTTCGCGGGCACACCCGTCGCGGGCCACCGGCGCAGGGCCTCCTCGAACGCCCCGGCCAGCGCGTCCTCGGCCAGGGCCAGATCACCGGCCGGCGCCGCGAGCAGAGCGACGAGCCGCCCGTACGAGGCCCGCGCGGCCCGTTCCGCCGCCGCGCGCGCCTCGTCGTGGCTCAACTCCACTTACCGTCCACCAGGTGAGTGGCCCCCGGGCGGATCTCCACCGTGCCCCACTGCGCCTGCGGGGCCTGCCGCGCCCACTCGATCGCCGCGTCCAGGTCGGCCACGTCGATCACGATCGTGCCGCCGAGCTGTTCCTTGGTGTCGGCGAACGGCCCGTCCTGCACCTGCGTCGCGCCGTCCCGCACCCGTACGGTGGTGGAAAGCTCGGACGTGTGCAGCACCTCGCCGCCGAGCAGCACCCCGGCCGCGTGCAGGGTCGCCGCGTAGCTCGACATCGCCCGCTGCCCCTCGGCCAGCATCTCGGGCCCGAGCTCCTCCACGGTCGGCTCCTGATAGTGAAACAGCAGCGTGTAGCGCATCTCGTCTCCTCCTTCGGCCGCCCACGACGGTGATCACGCGGGTCGTGATCACCGGGCATCGTCCGCGGCCGGGTGATGACGAGCCGGCCGCCCGCCGATCGACAGATGCCGGAAATTCTTACTGGACGCGCGCCTGTTCGAGCAGCGCTTCCAGGTGCTCGGCCGGCATCGGAGGGGCCAGCAGGGCGCCCTGGCCGAGCCGGCAGCCCGCGGACTGCGCGGTGTCCAGGTCGAGCGCGTCCTCGAGACCGTGCGCGATGACCTCCATGCCGAGCCGCCGCCCGAGCGTCACGGCCACGTCCATCACCGCGCCGGCCTGCCGGAACGTCTCGACCGGGTCGGCGAACACCTGGCGGTCGATCTTCAGCAGGTCGATCGGGAGGACGCGCAGGCGGCTCAGCGAGGTGGGCCCGGTGCCGAAGTTGTCGACCGCCGTGCGCACCCCGGCCGCGCGCAACCGGCCGAGCTGGGCGGCGATGTCCTCCACCGGCGGCTGGTGCCCGTCCTCCCGTACGTCGGAAAGGTGTTGCTCGGCGATCTCGATGACCAGCGCCGCATGGGGCAGGTCGTTGTCCTCCAGCGCGGTGTCCAGGCTCGCCTGGAAGGCCGGGTCGACGAGCTGGCGCGGCCGCACGTTGACGGCCAGCCACAGCGTTTCGTGCTTGCGCCGCCACCGGGCCAGCAACCGGCAGGAGCGCCGCAGCACCGCCTGCTCGATGTGGCTGTGCAGGCCCAGATCCTCGGCCACGGCCTGCAGCTCGTCGGCCGGGACCACGCCGAGCTGGGGGTGCCGCCACGTCGGCAGGGCCTCGACCCCGACCGGCCGCCGGCCCTCCAGCTCGAGGACGGGCTGATAGCGCACGTCGATCTCGCGGCGGGTGACCGCGCCCGGCAGATCCTGCTCGAGCGTCGAGCGGCGCAACAGGCGGGTTTCCATCTCGGGCTCGTACCACTCGACCGCGCCCGGCGGCCCCGCCCGTACGGACCGCAGCGCGAGCGCCGCCCGGCGGATCACCTCGTCGGAGTCGTTTTCCTCGCTGACGTCGGCCAGGCCACCCCACGCGGACAGGTGCGAGACGGTGCCGGCGGTCACGTACGGCGCCGACAGCGCGTTGATGAGCTGCCCGGCCAGCAGGTGAGCCCGTACGGCGCCGCTGTGGGTCAGCACGGCGAACCGTGTCTCGCCGATCCGGGCCGGGATGTCGGCCCCGGCCACCTGGGTGCGCAGCCGCCGCGCCGCCTCGACCAGCACCAGCTCGGCCAGGTCGCGGCCGCGCACGTCGCCGATCGCGGTCAGCCCGCTCAGCTCGACGACGATCATCGCGCCGGCGTCGGGGATCAGCTCGGCCGCCCGCACCAGGCCCTCGCGGTTGGCCAGTCCGGTCTGCCGGTCCAGGTGGGTGGACTGCTGCAGCGTCTCCTCGAGGTCGCGCATGTTGGTGACGTCGCGGACGTGCACGACCAGCGTGTGCCCGGCCTCGGCGGGGTCGGCGCCGCTCGTGGTCCACTCCGTCTCGCGCCAGCGGCCGAAACCGTCACGCAGGCGTACGGGAAAGCTCTGCTCGGTGTCGTGATCCGGACCGGACATGCGGGCCAGCAGGTAGGCGTGCACGGCCTCGACCTGCTCGGGGTGCACGAGTGCGGACACCGCCCGGCCCAGCACCTCCTGGTCGGACAGGCCGAACTGGCGGGCCGAGGCCGTCGACTGCCAGCGCACGGCCAGGTTCGAGTCGAGCACCATCGCCACGTCGGCCGAGCCGAACATCAGGCTGCGCAGCCGGTTGCCCTGGTCGGTGAGGTGCCCGGCCTGACGGCGCAGCGCGACCGACGACACCCACTCCCGGGCGGCCACGGCCGTGATCGCCACCGAGCCGAGCGCGATCGACGTCGCGTCCAGCCCGCCCCCGCCGAGCAGGTGATAGACGGTGACCAGGGCCGACCCGAGCACCGGCAGCGCGAGCAGCGGGAAACCGGCCGAGGGCTCGCTGCCGGGCGGCGGCATCGGGCTCTCGTCGGGGGACAGCCGCACCGACCCGTACCAGAGCAGGCCCGCGGCGACGTTGATGGCGGCCCCGGCGACCACGGCGGCGATCCCGGCGTTCGCCTCGTTCGGAAAGTCCATGCCGATGACCAGCGCGGTCACACCGATCAGCGACAGGGCCGCGGCCGGGCCGCACCACTGCAGGGCGGCGCGCTGCCGCAGCGCGTGGACGCCGTTGACCGCGACCGTGGCGGCGGCGCTGCCCCCGAAGATCAGCGCGGTGATCGAGGCGCCGCGGCTTCCGCCGTCGTCGTTGAAGAGCAGCATCCACGACGCGAACAGCAGACAGGCCGTCACGCCGAGCACGTCGAGCCCGATGCGCAACTTGGCCAGCGAGTCGCGGCGCTGCTGCGGGCGCAGGATCGCGGGCAGGAAGGCCCCGGTCGCGAGGAACAGCGTGACCAGCGGGATCTCGGTCGGCAGCGGGACATCCCCGACGAGGAATTCGGGCGCCACGAGCGTGGCGACGCCACTGGCCGCGCCGGCCGCCGCGATCAGGCCGATGCCGGCGGCCAGCGCCAGCACCCGGAGCCGCGGCCCGGCGGCCCGCCCGGTGACGGCGGCCCGCACCATCACCGCGGCCGTCCCGGCCGAGAACGCGGTGAGGAAACCGGCCACGGCCCGCGGTTCCAGCAGAATGAGCGCAGAGATCAGCACGGCCGTGGCCACGAGGGCGAACACGGCGAGCACAACCGGCCGAGCGGCGAACTCTCGGACCGGGCGGAGAGGGGATCCGCCTGCCATCAATGTCGTCCAGGTACTTCCATAGGGTGAGGGTCCGTACCCGCCCAACGACGAAGTGCCGCGGCGGTTACGGCCATCCTGTCACTTTGGTCCCGCGGGTCCCATCCCCCGAGAGGATCCGCCGGGAGCACCCGAACGGCACCCCGTCGCCGCTCAAATGCCGGGCCTGCCTCCCGATGAAAGGGGCACAGGAACGCTTGTGAACACCGGGGGACGCCATGCTTTACATCGCCGCATACATCCAGGCCCGGTTGACGCCCAAGGACGACGAGGGCGCGACCGCAGTCGAGTACGGCCTGCTCGTCACGCTCATCGCCATCGCGCTGATCGCCGGGGCCACCATCTTCGGTGACAAGCTCAGCGAGCTGTTCAAGACCGTCGGCAACAAGCTGGTCGTCACCTAGGCCCGTCTCGCTCGCCTGCTCTCTCGCATCGGCCGGCAACGGCTCCACCTCCTCACTCACTCGCCGGTCGCCCTGTGGGCGGCCGGCTTTGTGGCATTCACAGCCTGATGACGGCGTCCTCCGACACCTGGAACGTGTTCCTGCCCTCCGCATCCTCTAGGCCGAAGGCAAGCCGCACAGTCGTTGCCCGCCCGGGGCTCTGGTCGAGGCCGAGGACCTCGCAGGCAATGGCCAGCGGCACGGGAAATGCGGTGGCCGGCCCGAGGCGGCTGTCGGCCGACAGCACCGGCGCTTTGTCGACGATCACCGCCACCGACCCGTCCACCTCCGGAAACCGAACCTCGAGCCACCCGGGCCACGCCGTGTCGACCCATCGCACGGCCTCGACTCGCAGCAGATCCATGCGGCGACCCTACGACCGAGCCGCGTGATCATTTGGGTTGTCCACAGTCCAGAGTTATCCACGTTGAGATGCTGGGTGGCCCTTGGCGGCGAGTCTGACTCGTTATCCACATGGCATCCGCGATAGAACTTGGTGGATCTTCGGCG
>NZ_JBVHFW010000027.1:22494-151000 GCF_055562135.1 Actinoplanes sp. NPDC021490 | reverse complement strand
ACGGTCGCCGCCACGAACGGCTTGGTGTAGCTGCCGATCCGGAACTTCGCGTCCCACGGAACCGGGGTGCGCTTCGCGACATTGCCGTACCCGCTGCGCACCCGCACGTCACCCCGCGGAGTGTCCAACCCGACCAGCACACCCGGCGCGCCGTACCGCCCCAGCGCGTCCGCGTCGGCCTGCAAGGTCGCGGCCAGGCCCGGCCGGAACGCGACCGGCGCCGGTCGGTCGGGGGTCCTCGCCTGAGCAGCCCCGATACCGGCCAGTGCGGCTCCGGCCACCGTTGCGGTAGCGATAACTGCCACAAGTGATTTCTTCATGCCGATGACGCTAGAGAGATCACCCGCGGAAAACGTCACCACAGAGTGGACAGTCCGCTGTCGCTCGCACGGGGGACAGGACGCCGCCAGCCGAGCTATCCCCCGACGACGGCCCGCCGTTCCCCACTGGCCTCGCGCACGAGCGTGGCGAAGTCCAGCTGCTCCGAGTCTCCAACCAGCAAGCGAACGGGCCCTTGAAGACCGCGATCGCCGTGTCGGCGGTGAGGTGGGCCGTGTGATGTCGGTCCCTGTCATCGCATGTCAGCCACCCATGACAGCGACTGACATGGCGTGTTACGTTGATGTCAGCCGCTGACATGCGGAGCATCGTCTCACCCAAGGAGAAATGCCGTGGTGCCATCAACCCTCAGCAGCAGGGACCAGGTCGAGCCGCAGTTGCGAGTGGCCCTGGACGCGGTTCCGCCCTTCGGGGTGTCCGCGGAAACGCTGGCGGACTTCCGGCCGGCGGTCGACGCCATGGCGCTGCCGGCACCGGACGCACCGGGCGTCACCAGCGTGGAACGGCAGGTGCCGCGCCCCGACGGGACCTCCGTCCAGGTCCGGGTGCACACACCCGCCGGCGACACCGCCCGCGGAGCTCTCATCTTCCTGCACGGCGGCGGAATGATAATGGGAAGTTCCGTCGGCTACGACGCCCAGAGCCGGCACTTCGCCCACACCGCGGACTGCGTGGTGGTGGCGGTGGACTACCGGCTCGCGCCCGAGAACCCGTACCCGGCCGGCCTGGAGGACTGCTACACCGTGCTCAAGTGGCTGCACACCGCGGCCGCCGAGCTGGGATTCCCGGCCGGGCGCATCGCCGTCGCCGGAGAGAGCGGAGGCGGTGGGCTCGCGGCGGGCCTCGCGCTGCTGGCCCGCGACCGTGCCGAGGTGAGCCTGTCGGCGCAATTCCTCCAGTACCCGATGCTCGACGACCGGACCGGGACCGACGCCGAACCGGATCCCCTGCCGTACGCGGGCGAGTTCGTGTGGACGGCGCAGAGCAATCGCTTCGCCTGGCAGTCGGTCCTGGGTGCCGCGCACGCCGGTCCAGACGTCCCCGCGTACGCGGCACCCGCCCGGGCCACCGAGGCGGCCGGCGTGGCCCCCGCGTACATCGTCGTCGGCCAGCTCGACCTGTTCGCCGGTGAGGCGCTTCGGTACGTCAGGACGCTGATCCGCAGCGGCGTGCCGGCCGAGCTGCACCTCGTGCCCGGGGCCTACCACGCGTTCATGTCGTTCGCCCCCGAGGCTGAGACCTCCCGGCACGCTTCGGCCCGGTTCCTTGACGCGATCGTCCGCCACTTCCGCGACGGCGAGGTCTCGGAGCCGTGACCCGCGCACCCGCTGAAGGGCCCATCCTGCGGGGACGGCGATGAAGGCCGACGTCCCCGCGCGTGTGGGGGTGCAGATCACCAACGAATACGGTGACTACGCCGAGGTCCGCGACACCGTCCGCGCCCTGGAGGACCTCGGCGTCGACATCGTCTTCAATTGGGACCACTTCTTCCCGCTGTTCGGCCCCCCGCACGGACCACACCTCGAGGCCTGGACCATGCTCGGCGCCCTCGCCGAGCAGACCTCGCGGGTGACGCTCGGGCCGCTGGTCAACTGCACCGCCTACCGCAACGCGGACCTGCAGGCCGACATGGCCCGCACGGTCGACCACATCTCCGGCGGCCGGTTCATCTTCGGGACGGGCTCCGGCTGGCTCGCCCGGGACTTCGACGAGTACGGCTACCCGTTCGGCACACCAGGTTCGCGCCTGGACGCGCTGGCGGCCGACCTGCCGCGGATCAAGGCCCGGTGGAAGCAGCTCAACCCGGCTCCCGTACGGGACATCCCGGTACTGATCGGCGGCGCCGGTGAGCGCAAGACCCTGCGGATCGTCGCGCAGCACGCCGACATCTGGCACAGCCTGTCCGACGCCGCCACGCTGCACCACAAGCTGGACGTACTCGGCGACTGGTGCGACCGGGTGGGCCGTAATCCCGACGAGATCGAGGTCGGCGTCACGGTGTCCAACCCCCGGGCCACCTCCGACTACACCCGGCTGGACGAGCTGCACGCGATGGGCGTGCGGATCTTCCAGGGCCGCGCCATGGGCCTGCGGGACCTCGACGGCGTCCGGCGCCTCCTGCGATGGCGGGACGCGGCCACCTGACGGGTCCGTGATCCGCCGGCAGGCGGCCGTGGACGCGTGGTGGCAGCGCGAACCGGGCCGCAACTGCGGGTAGGCCTGTCCACGGCCGGCCGCAGTTTCCGGACGGGCTCTCAAGTGGCGCGGGCCGGAGTCGCCGTGGCGCGCACATGCGTGCGTTCGCCCTGATTGCCGAGTAGAGCGAGGATCTCGGTCGGCTGGGGCTGGGCGGCACCGAACCAGTGCGGCACCCGGGTGTCGAATTCGGCGGCTTCGCCCGGAGCAAGAAGCAGTTCCTGGCCGGCGAGCAGAAGCCGCAGCCGGTTGTTGAGGACGTACAGCCACTCGTAGCCCTCATGGGTGGCCAGGACGTGGGTGGCGCCGGGAGTCTCGCCCGGCAGGATGAGTTTGTATGCCTGGATGCCCCCTGGACGGCGGGTCAGCGGAATCAGCGTCTTGCCGTTGCGGACGATCGGGCGCAGGTTCACCCGCACATCGCCGGTGGGCGGCGCGCCGATCAGCTCGTCGACGGAGACGGCGTGGGCCTCGGCCAGAGCGAGGACTTGTTCCAGCGTCGGCGTCCGTTTACCGGCCTCCAGCCGCGACAGCGTACTGATCGGGATGCCGCTTGCCGTGGACAGCGCGGCAAGGGTGATCCCGGCCCGTTTGCGCAGTGCCCGAAGCCGTGGAGGCAGGGTACGCAGGGTCTCTTCTATCGCGGCCGACACCGGCTCATTTTGACAGATGAGCAAAATCTTGCCGGGATTGCGCGGGATGGGGGTGACGCTGGGCCGGCTGCGATGTTGTCGAAACCTGGAGTAGAACCATGTCTTCTCGGCTCAATGGCCGTACCGCCCTCGTGACCGGCTCGACCAGCGGTATCGGCCGCGCGGTGGCCGCCCGGCTCGCCGCCCGCGGCGCCCACGTCATCGTCTCCGGCCGCAACGCCGCGCGTGGCGAACAGGCTGTCGCCCAGATCCGCGCGGAGGGCGGCGAAGCCGGCTTCCTGGTTGCCGACCTCACCTCGGCAGCGGCCGCAACCAGCCTCGCCGAGCAGGCCACGGCAGTAACCGGCCAGATCGACCTGCTGGTCAACAACGCCGGCATCTTCACGTTCGGCCCGACCACGGCGACCACCGAGGCCGATTTCGACGCGATCTACGACCTCAACGTCAAGGCCCCTTACTTCCTGGTCCAGGCTCTCGCACCGGCGATGGCCGAGCGCGGTGGCGGCAGCATCGTCAACATTCTCACCGGGGCCGCGCACCGCGGCTCCCCCACCGCCGCTCTTTATGGATCCAGCAAAGCGGCGCTGCTTCTGCTCACCCAGGGCTGGGCGGCGGAATTCGGACCGTCCGGCGTACGTGTCAACGCAGTCAGCCCTGGGCCGATCCGCACCGAGGGCACCGGTGACGGCGCCGGCCTGGAAGCAGTTGCCGCGGCATTGCCGGCCCGCCGGCTCGGTGACCCGCACGAGATCGCGGCGGCCGTGGCCTTCCTGGCCGGTGACGAGGCAGCCTACGTGCACGGCGCGATCCTGCCGGTGGACGGCGGAGCGATCGCGGCCTGAGCCTGGGCGTTGGCTTGGACGGCGAATGGGTTGAAACCCCAGACCCCCGAGCCGGAACGCGGGACGATGAAGGCGTACCAGTCGTTGCCCAGCGGCTCAAACACCGCGTCGCCCGCGGTGTCTCCCAGACGGGGCGACGGCTTCACGCCGGACGTGCACCGCACCAGGCCGGAGAACTGCGACATGCCGCTGTCCGCGGTCACGTACGTGACGCAACCGCCATGGCTCCATACGGCGGAGAAGTGGTACAGGCCGTGGCTTGCGCCGAGCGGCGAGGTCGCCAGCCGCTCCAAGCCCGGACGGTGCAAGGGAAACAGCAGCCGGCCGGCCGCCCCCGAGCATGCCACCACCATCGTCAGGACGGAGACCACCGGCAGGATCGACCGGACCGGCCAGGACCGGCCGGCCAGCGACCCCAGCCAACCCGCGGCGGCTATCGCCCACAGGATCATGGCCACCCACAACCAGGTCAGGTAGCCGCCCGGCAGAACGACCGCGTACAGCAGCGCGACCGAAGCCACCAGGGCAAGGGCGATCGGCCACCAGGTGCGGGCTCGCAAGGTCTGTTATTCCTTTCCGAGAGCGGCGATCGGACTGGTCCGGGCCGCCTTTCTAGCCGGCAACAGGCCGGCCGCGACCGTGGTGAGGGTGAGCAGCGCAGCGATCAGCAGCAGCCGGCCCGCCGGGATCGTCAGTGGCAGATTCATTTGGAGCGCGTCGAGGGCCAGCCAGGCGAAGGGGATGCCGAGGGCAGTGCCCGCGAGGGCGCCGATGACTCCGTACAGACCGGCTTCGGCGCCGATCATCGCCTGGAGCGCGGGGCGGCTCAGACCCAGCGCTCGCAAGAGGCCGGACTCGCGGGTGCGTTCCACCACGGACAGCGCGGTGGTGGTGCCGACGCCGATGACGGAGATCAGCACGGTGAGCCCGAGAAGACCGAGCGCCGCGGCGAGGAGCGAAGATACCTCTCCGTTGACTTTGTCGCGTTCGTCGGCGAGCACGATGACTTCCGCGTCCGCGCCGGCTTTGCGGAATGCGGCCAGTGCCTCGTCCCGGGAACCGTGAGCGATGTCGGCGAACGCCCCGGTCGAGGTGTCGTCCAGCTTCGCCAGGTCGGCCGGGGCGAGTACGGCGTTGGTCCGCAGCGGCGCGTCGGTGGTCAGTGTCGCCGTGACTCGCACGCGTACGGTGCCGCCCTTTGCCGTTCGCAGCGAGACGGTGTCGCCGAGGCCGGCGCCGATGTCCTCCGCGAGGGTGCGCGCCAGGATCGCTGTGCCGGGAGCCGGGACGGTGAGCGTCCCGTCGGCTGCCGAGAGCTTCGCCAGGGCGGGCAGAGCGTTCAGGTCGACGGAGATCGCACCGTAGACCAGCGGACCGGAGGTGGTGAACGTGGCCATGCGGAACGGGGTGACGTCGCGGAAGTGCGTGTCGGCGCGCAGCCGGTTCAGGACCTCGGCGGCGTTTCGCCCGTCGCCCGTGACCAGCGCGAGGTCGGCCGGGGTCCGGGCCGCCTGTTGCTGGTCGATCCAGGTCTGCAGGCTCGTGGTGCCGACGACGGTGCCGGTGACGAGGGCAACGCCGAGGGCGACGACGACTGATACGGCGGCCGCCCGCCGGGGTGTTCCGCCGATGCCGCCGACTGCGAGGCGGCCGACCGGGCCGAACGGCCGCAGCGGCCAGCCGACCGCGGTGAGCAGGGGCCGGATCAAGACCGGTCCGAACGCGATGAGGCTGCCGAAAACGAGCGCTCCCACCCCGACCAGATAGAGCAGGACCGTGGAGGAGGCCTGTCCGGTGGTCGTCGCGTCCACGGTCAGCCAGGTCATGCCTACGGTTCCGGCGGCCAGCAGGCCTCCGAGCAAGGCCCGGCCGAGGGTGATGCCGCGTTCGGAGGCTACCGTGCCGGCACTTCGCAGCGCTCGCAGCGGAGCTACGTCCGCGGCGGAGAATGCCGGCGCGAGCACGGCACCGGTGGTGAGCAGTCCCGCGCCGATGACGACGGCGATCCCGGCTGCGACCGGTATGCCGGGAGCGGCCAGCGGATGCCCGGCCGCGGTGGCTATGGACGGCGCGGCCAGGCCGGCCATCATGGCGAGCAGGACACCGGCGGCGCCGGTGAGCAGGCCGACCACGGCGCCTTCGACCGCCAGAGCGGCGATGAGTTGCCGGCGCTGGGCTCCGAAGGCGCGCAGCAGCGCGAGCTGGCGTAGCCGCTGGGCGAACACGATCCGGAAGGTCGAGGTGGCCACGAGGGCCGCCGCGACGACGGCAATCGCGACGAACATGGCCACCAGGGCGAAGATCTGGTCGAACTGCTGTACGGCGGCCCGGGCTTCGGCAACGCGGGTTGTCTCGCCGGTGGTGACACTGGCATAGATTTTCGGATCGTCGAACAGCTGGTTGGCGAGCGTGTCCATCAGAGCGTTCACGTTCGTGCCCGGCTCGGCAAGGACATCCAGCCGTGGGTAGCCCGGATTGCCGGTCAGCTCGGTGACGACGGCATCGGATGCGTACGCTCGTTCCGTCCCCCCGCCAGGGCCGTCGACAACCGCGGTCACGGTTACTTTCATCGGCCCGGCACCGTCGGCGTTGTTGCGCAGCACCAGTGTGCTGCCGGGGCCGGCGCCGAGACGGCCGGCCGCGCGGCGGTCCAGTGCTATCTGCCGGTCGTGTGCCGGGTAGGAGCCGGTGACCAGGGTGATCCGCGACATCGGGCCGGAGCCCGGATCGCCGATGACGTCGAGGGACTGCCCGGACGAGGTGGTGCCGACGGTGAGGTCGGCCGTCACCCGCCCGGCGACCTGGGCCACCCCGGGCGTCCGGCGGATCTCGTCGGCCTGCTGCACGGTGAGCGGATCACCACCGCTGGTGGAGACGACCAGGCTGACCGCCTGCGGGGTCTCGCTGAACGTGTCCAGCGTGGTCCGGGCGACGATCTGGTAGGCGAGGACAGTGGCAAACACCACGAACGCGGCGACCAGCACCGACAGGCCGGTCAGAAGCAACCGGGCCGGGCGGCGCAGGATGCCGCTGAGCTGAGTTCTCAGCACGCTGGTGTTCATCGCGCACCGGCCAGTTGGTGCAGTGCGTCGGTGACCGCCGCGCGGGTGGGATGGTCGATGTCGGCGACGACGCGGCCGTCGGCAAGCATCAAGGCCCGGTCCGCGTACGCGGCGGCGCCCGGATCGTGGGTGACCATGACGACGGTCTGGCCGATCTGGCGTACGGAGTCGCGCAGGAACCCGAGCACCTCGGCGCCGGAGCGTGAGTCCAGATTGCCGGTCGGCTCGTCGGCGAAGACGACGTCGGGCTTGCCGGCCAGCGCCCGGGCCAGCGCCACCCGCTGTTGCTGGCCGCCGGAGAGTTCGGCCGGCCGGTGGCTCAGCCGGTCCCGGATGCCGAGCACGTCGACGATGTGGTCGAGGAAGTGCCCGTCGACGGCCCGGCCGGCGAGGTCCGCGGGCAACGTGATGTTCTGCCGGGCCGTGAGCTGAGGGAGCAGGTTGAACGCCTGGAAGACGAAGCCGATCCGGTCCCGGCGCACGGTTGTCAGGTCGCGATCGCGCAGACCGGTCAGCTCGGTGTCGCCGATCGTGATCCGGCCCGAGGTGGCGGTGTCGAGACCGGCCAGGCAGTGCATGAGGGTCGACTTACCCGACCCGGACGGGCCCATGATCGCGGTGAACCGGCCCTGCTCGAGTCCGACCGTGACCCCGTCCAGGGCCCGTACGCCGGCATCGCCCGTTCCGTACACCTTGACCAGGTCCGTCGCCGTGACTGCGGCCCGCATCAGGAACCCATGGCGGGGATCCGGAGGTCGACACCGCTGTTGTCGCAGTGCCCGATCGCCTCGTCTTTCATGTCCTCGAACTGCTTCGCCGTGGGCAGTTCACCGTCGCCGGTGGCCTTGGCCCGGTTCCACGCGACATATTTGCCGACCTGGGTGCTGACGCCGTCATCCTTGAGCTGGGAGTAACGAACCTGGCGGATCGACTGCTCCCACTTCTCGGCCTCGGCGTCGTCGCTGGGTGGCGTACGGGCCTTGTCGATCAGCTCCTGCGCGAGCCGGCAATCCGCCGCCGACGCCGTGGTCGGACCGAACTGCTTCTGCCACACAAAGTTGACGCCGAACGCCACCGCGCCCAGGACGATGACGGTCAGCGCGCCGCCGACCAGCAGCTTGCCCCAGTTGACCTTGCTCATTGCGTACCTCCGAAAATCGTGATGCCGTTTGACATCGCCAATTCTCGGGACACGCGTCTTCCCGCACATCGGCGCACGATGTGATCTCCGGGCGTTTCGCGTACGACTCCAGTCGTACGCGAAGGAATGTCGGACGTCTGGTTCAGGAGGCGGGCCGGACCAGGCCGATCTCGTACGCGAACACGACCGCCTGCACCCGGTCGCGCAGGCCGAGCTTGGTCAGGATCCGCCCGAAGTGGGTTTTCACGGTGGCCTCGGCGACGTGCAGCCGTGCCGCGATCTCGGCATTCGACAGTCCGGCGGCAATCTGCTCCAGCACTTCCCGTTCACGCTCGGTCAGCGCAGCCAGGCGGGCGTCGGCCCGGCCGGAGAGGGTGAGCTGCCCGGCAAACCTGTCCAGCAGAGCCCGAGTGATCCGCGGCGCGACTACCGAGTCGCCCGCTGCCACTGTTCGGATCGCGGCGAGCAGGTCCTCCGGCGGGGAGTTCTTGAGCAGGAAACCGCTGGCGCCCGCCTGCAGAGCGGCGAACGCGTCGGCGTCGGTGTCGAAGGTGGTGAGCACCAGCACCTTCGGCGCGTCGGGGTCACCGCAGAGTCGGCGAGTGGCTTCGACCCCGTCCATGACCGGCATCCGGATGTCCATGACGACGACGTCCGCGGGCGTCCGCGCGAGCAACGCCAGAGCCGCCGCGCCGTCCCCGGCCTCGCCGACCACCTCCATGTCGGCCTGGGAGGACAGCACCATCACGAACCCGGCCCGGACCAGGGCCTGGTCGTCGACAAGGACAATACGAATGCTCATACGGCTTCTTCGATGGGAATCGTGGCACGGGTGAGCCAACCGCCATCCGGCCGCGGACCGGCGGTGAACTCCCCGCCGTGCACAGCGACCCGCTCGCGCATGCCGATCAGCCCGTTACCCCCGCCGCCGGTCTTCCCGCCGGGTGTTCCGCTGCCGTTGTCGCTGATCTGGAGGACCGCCTTCCCGTCGCTGAGCCGCAGGTCCACCTCGACCGACGTGCCCGGGCCGGCATGGCGCAGAGAATTGGTCAGCGCCTCCTGCACGAGCCGGTACACGGTCAGTTCCCGGGCGAGACCCAGTCCGGCCATTTCCTCGATTTTCAGATCCACCTGCAGCCCTGCCGTACGAGCCCCGGCGGCGAGCGTAGCCAACTGGTCGATCCCCCGGCGGCGCCGCTCGTCGGAGTCGTCCATCGCCGACCCGGTGCCGCGCAGCACGCCGACGATGCGATGCATATCGTCAAGTGCCTCACGGCCTGTCGCTGCGACGGTACGCATGGCCTCCCCCGCCCGGGCAACGTCCGTACCGATCGAATAGCTGGCTCCGTCCGCCTGCGCGACCATGACGGCCAAGCTGTGCGCGACGACATCGTGCAGTTCCCGCGCGATAAAGGCACGCTCGTCGGCCGCGGCCAACCGGGCGAGGTGATCACGTTCACGCTGCGCGGTGCCGAGCAATTCCGCCAGAACGACATTCCTTTCCCGGTGGACCCGCAACACGAACGCGAGCAGCCAAAGCGCCGCGCAGGCGACGAGAAGCGTGAGGTATTCCTCGACGGAGCTGAAGTCGACTGCCTGCCCGTCGGCCTCGAAGACCATGCCCTTGACGGCCAGGACGACCACCCCACCAAGGACGATCGCCCCAGCCGCATACGTGTAGAGGGTTCGCCGGGCGTGGGTCACCACGGCGACCATCGCGACGAGCAAGGCGAGATCGTAACCGGCCGGAACAGCCCGGCCCACGAACAACTGCACCAGCGCCAGCGACGCCACCACGGCCAGCACCGGAACCGGAGCCATGCGGCGGGCAACGATCGCGCCGGCCATGCCCAGACCGATCAGCACATCTTGCACGGAGGCGCTGCGGTACTGCACCGCAACGGTAGCGACGACTGTCGCAATGACCAGGTCCCACAGAACCCAGGCCCACCGCGATGACACCAACCCGCCCAACACGGCAGTCACGGTAGCCGAGAAACCGGTGCGGTGTGTCCGGTGGCCGGGTCAGCCTGAGCACTTCCCGGAGCTCGGCAGAGGAAACGCACTGACCTTCCAGAACCAGGTCCGGTCGGTTTTGTACTTGATCGGGCCCTTGATGAGGTCGGACCTGCCCCATCGGGAAGTGCCGTCGAAACTCGTCAGCAAGATGGCGCAGTAACCCGGGCCGATGTAGACACCCTCGGTAAAAGACCAGGGATAGACGTCGGCGCTCCACTCGCCCTGCCGCAGCAACTGATCGTAGTTGCCGCGCGTGTAGTTGCCGTCGAACAGGTGCATGATGCCGATGCTGCCGTAGGACCCATTGTTCTGGACGGAGTTGGTGCCCTCATCGTTCGCTTGCGCGGGCCCGGCCGTGAGAGCGGCCGCACTCGCGAGGACTGCCAAGACAGCGGCGACTCGGGCGGCGGAGGTTCGGACAGAAAGCATGCGGTCTCCTTGCGCGTAAGTGAGGGAGCTGACGCCTTGCTCAGTCTGCACTGATCCGCTTCGCAGCGGGTGCCCGAGCCGCAACGGACTGGACCGCTCGCGAAGAACGCGGTCCACAGCGGCGGTTCTAATACTGGCCTCAGGTTGATCGGGGAGGATGAGCGGCAAAAGCATCGACTGGAAGGGGGCGGTCCCGCGTGCGGATCATGATCGCGGATGATGACGCGGCCATCCGTGAGTCGCTGGAGCGGGTGCTCCAGGTCGAGGGGTACGACACCGATACCGTCGCCAACGGTCTGGCCGTGCTCGACGGGGTCGGCGGGGCCGGCGGTGACACGCTTGATCTGCTGATCCTCGACGTGATGATGCCCCGGCTGGGCGGGTTGGAGACGTGCCGGCGGCTGCGGGCCGCGGGCCGGGATCTGCCGGTGCTGATGCTGACCGCCCGGGATCAGGTCTCCGACCGGGTCGCCGGGCTGGACGCGGGCGCCGACGACTATCTGCCCAAGCCGTTCGCCACCGAGGAGTTGCTGGCCCGGGTGCGGGCCCTGCTGCGCCGGCGCACGCCGGGCGATGGGGAGTCGCCGATCCTGTCGTACGCCGACGTCCGGCTCGATCCTGACAGGTTCGAGGCGTGGCGGGGCGAGCGGCCGCTGCGCCTGACCCGGACCGAGTTCTCCCTCCTGGAAGTCCTCGTGCGCAACGCGACCCGGGTGCTGACCCGTGACGCGCTGTTCGAGGCGATCTGGGGCTTCGACATGAGCGCCACCGCCAACAACCTTCAGGTGTACGTGAGTTACCTGCGCCGCAAGATGGAGGCCGAGGGCGAGCCGCGATTGATCTACACGCTGCGCGGCCTGGGATACACGTTGCGGGAGACTCCTCCGTGAGCAGGCGCGCCGGCCGGGAACCGCGCCGGCTGACCCGATGGTGGCGCCGGCAGTCCCTGCGGACCAGGCTGACGGTGATCGCGGCGACGGCCATCGCGGTCAGCGTGTTCCTGTCGTTCCAGGTGGCCAGCGAGCTGATGGACAGGGAACTGCGGGATTCGGCCGAGAATCAGCTACGCGCCGACTCCCGCGTCCTGGCGACGAGCGCGGAGCGTGCCGGTCTGGCGCAGGTGGAGCTGCCGCCGTATCCCGGGTCCGGTCGGCTCGTGCGGGTCGTCCTGCCCGACGGCTCGGCCCGGACGCCGGCCGGCCAACCCGCGCTGCCTCCGGTCAGCGAGCGCGCCGGGAGCGTGGCGCAGGGCGGGCCGGCCGACCTGATGGAGTCGGACGACAGCGAGGAGGGCTACCTCGTCTACACGCTGCGGGCGGGCGGCGGCGCTGTCCAGGTGGCCCGCCTCGCCGACGACAGCCCGATCAACCAGTTCGGGTTCGGCATGCTGCTGATCGGGCTGCTCTGCGTGGTCGGCGGCGCCTTTGTCGGACGAACCGTGGCGCGGACCGGGCTGGCCCCGATCGACCGGCTGACCGCCGCCGCGGTACGTGTCGCGCAGACCCGGGATCTCGACGCCGACATCCCGGATGAGGGTGGTGGGGAGATCCGGCGGCTGATCGGGTCGATCAACGACATGCTCGCCGCGCTCCGGGACTCCCGGCAAGCCCAGCGGCTGCTCGCCGAGGACGCCGCCCACGAGCTCAAGACCCCGCTCACCAGCCTGCGCCTCAACGTCGAGTTGCTGATCCGGCTCGATCGGCGCGGCACCCTGGACAGCGCGCTGCCCGCGGAGAGCCGGACCCGGCTGCTCAACGATCTCGGCTCCCAGGTGGCCGAGCTGAGCACCCTGGCCGCCGAGCTGACCGACCTGGCGCGCGGTGACGTCAGCGACGAGAGCACCGAGCTGATCGACCTCGCCGACGTGGTGGTGGCCGCCGCGACCCGGGCGCGTTCCCGGGCGCCCGACATCGAGATCGCGCTCGACGTGACCTCCGTGTGGGTGAGCGGGCGTCCCGCTGCCCTCCAGCGGGCGGTGCTCAACCTCGTCGACAACGCCGGCAAGTGGTCCCCCGCGGACCAGCCGGTCCAGGTACGGCTCCGTGCCGAGGGCGCGTCGGCGGTGCTCGAGGTCGACGACGCCGGGCCGGGCATCGACGCCGCCGACGCACCGCGGGTGTTCGACCGGTTCTACCGTGCCGACAGCGCCCGGGCGTTGCCGGGATCCGGTCTGGGGCTGTCGATCGTGCAGCGGGTCGTCGACGCCCACGGCGGCCGGGCCACCGTCGCCCGCTCCGCACGCGGCGGCGCCCTGCTTCAAGTCGAACTTCCGGCCGCGGCCCCGCCCGCCCCGATCGCACGGCTCACCGCCGGGGAAGACACCGCGGTGAGCTGACACCGCCGCGGCGGCGCGGCGCAAGACTTGCGGCCCGCCACCGGGCCGGACACCGTGTGGCGCAGGACCAAAGAGCGGCGGCACATACAAAATCCGGGACGGGGTTGGGTTCCCGTCCCGGATCTCGTACGTGCCGCCGCGCTCACCGTTGCAGCGCGGGCTCCTCATCGTCCACGAGCGGCCGTTGACGGTCCGGCAGCTCCACCGGCCGGGACAACCGGCTCGGCCACCAGATCCGCCGGCCGATCAGCAGGGTGAGGGCGGGCACCAGAACCGACCGCACCAGCAGGGCGTCGAGCAGCACGCCGAAGGCGACCAGGAACCCGACCTCGATCAGCATCACCAGCGGAAGCGAGGCGAGGACCGCGAATGTGGCCGCCAGGACCAGGCCTGCCGAGGTGATGACGCCACCGGTGGCGGAGAGGGCTTTGAGCATGCCGTCTCTGGTGCCGAGACGTACGGTCTCCTCCCGGGCCCGGCTGGCCAGGAAGATGTTGTAGTCGACGCCCAGCGCCACCAGGAACAGGAATGCCAGCAGCGGCACCGAATAGTCGACGCCCTGGAATCCGAGGATCGTGTCGAAGACGAACACGCTGCCGCCGAAGGCCGCGGCGAACGAGACGATCACGGTCGCCATCAGGATCAGCGGGGCCACGATCGCGCGCAGCAGCAACCCGAGGACCAGCAGGACGACGGCGAGTACCAGCGGGATCACCAGCTTCTCGTCGCGGGTGGTGGTCGCCTCGGTGTCGAGGTTCTCCGCACTCGGTCCGCCGACGATCGCCTCCGACCCGTTGACCGCGTGCACGGCGGTACGCACCCGCTTGATCGTGTCGTACTCCGCGGCGGTGTCCGGCGCGTCGATCGGGAACACGGAGATGTCGGCCCAGCCCCCGCTGGTCTGGCCCGGCTCGGCCTGGGCCACGCCGGGAGTGCCCTTGACGACGTCGAGCACCCGCTGCTGGTACGCCGGCCGCGTGAAGATGGTCATCGGCTGGCCGCCGAGCTCCGGAAAGTGCTGGCGGAGAACGGTGAAGCCGGCGACCGACTCCGGCGCGTCCAGGAACTGGTCCTGCTCCCGCAGGGCGCCGGTGTTGCCAGCCAGCCCGATCGCGAGCACACCGAGGACTCCGAACGAGCCGAGCGTCGCCACCCACCGGCGGCGGTTGATGGCGGCGCCGAGCCGTCCCCACAGCCCCGGCTTGTCCTCCACGGCCGTGCTGAACCGCGGGATAGCCGGCCAGAAGATCCGCCTGCCGAGCAACACCAGCATTGCCGGGAACAGCGTCAGCATGGCGACCAGCGCGCACAGGATGCCGGCCGCACCGATCGGGCCCAGCCCGCTGGTGCTGTTCAGGTCGGCGACGAGCAGGCAGAGCAGACCGGCGATCACGGTGGCCGCGGACGCGACGATGGCCGGCGCCGCACCGCGGAGCGCGTGGACCATCGCGACCCGTACGTTCTCGTGGTGGTGCAGCATCTCCCGATATCGGGCGATGAGCAACAGCGCGTAGTCCGTGCCGACGCCGAACACCAGGATCGTCAGCAGCGCCGAGTTCTGGTCGTTGACCACGATGCCGAAGCCCTTGACGAGCAGGTAGACGGTCGCCATCGAGGTCAGTGCGGCCGCGCCCACGGCCATGAGCGGGATGAACCACAACACCGGGCTGCGGTAGGTGAGGATGAGCAGGAGCGTGACGACGATGACGGTGGTGAGGAAGACCTGCAGGTCGATGCCGTCGAAGACGGCGTCCATGTCACCGTCGATCGCGGCGGGGCCGGTCACGTCGAGTTCCAGGCCGGCGGGGCGGTCCTTCGCGGCGTCACGCAACGGGCCGACGATGTCCTCCGGTCCGCCGTAGGCCGTGCTCACATCGAGGGTGAACATCATCGCCTTGCCGTCGGTGGAGGGCCTCGTCGCTGGGCCGTCGTCGTCCTCGCCGTCCGGGGTCACCGCCTTCGGCGGGTACCGCTTGGCAAGGGTGTTGTAGTGCCGCTCGACCGTCGCGCGGTCGGCGTCGGTCATGCCGCCGGCGCGCTGGTACACGAAGACGAACGTGTTGTCCTCCCCTCCGGGGAGACTGTCCTCGATCGCCGCCACTCTGGTGGACTCGGCATTGGCCGGCAGGGTGTCCACGGCTTTATCGGTGGTGACCGAGCTCAGCTTTCCGCTCAACGGCACCATGACCGCCGCCAGTGCCACCCACAAGGCAATCACCAGCCACGGCACCCACCGCCCTGCCCACCGACCGACCGGCGCTTCCCCGTGCGGTGCTGCGTTGACTGCCATCACTGGCCTCCTACATACGGTTCACATCGCTTATCTGACGCCGACTTCCTAGCGAGCGAATCTGAGACGATCATTAATACGGTGCTCAGACCGGTCGGCCGGACAGGCGCTCAGAGCACGCCTCAACGTGGTGGCGTGCAGCCGCGCCGTCGTCCGGCTCCCCTACGGCTTCGGCGAAGTCGGGCCGCTAGGCTCCGCGCATGCAGCATGCCGACGTTCCCCCGCAAAACGCACAGCGATCGGGGCGCTACTGCTGGTCTTGGCCGCAGCCGGCTGCGATTCCACTGTGGAGTCAACCTCCACTGCCGCGGCGTCGAGCCCTGACACCGCCGCCACCACGACCGCTTCCCGCGCTGCTTCCTCCCCCAGTCCCCGTGGCGCCGGGCCTTCCGCATCTTCCTCCCCCACCGTGGACCGGTCACGGAAGGCGAAGGCGGCACAGAAACCCGAGGCGACACGGAAGCCCAAGCCGCCGCGGGAGACGAGCGGGGGCGGCACCAAATACCCGGGGTGCGCCGACGGCGACTGCAAAGTGTCCTTCTCCGGTTCGGTCAAATTCGCGCTCGCCCGGTGGACGGTCTCGGCCTCCATGGAGAAAGGCGGTGTCAGGGTGCGACTGACCGACCCCCATGGCCGGGGTGGCGGTGGCGGCTTCCTGGCCGGGCCCGGGTGCGCTGTGGAGATACACGCCGACGGCGGCGGGCGAGTCGGATGCGACCAGCCCGGAGGCGAGCCCGAATCGGGAGGCTACCTCGTGGAGCTGCTGAAACTGGACGGGGGCGCCGCGGTCATCCGAGCGGCCCTGGGCTGACTTCGAGGCAGGCCGGTCTCCGCGGGGAGACCGGCCGGCTCGGTTCAGCGCTCGATCATCCGCATCTGCTCTTCGGTGTGGTGGCCGCCCTCGGCCACCGGCAGGGCGGTCAGCGTCGCGATCTGCTCGGGCGTCAGCGTGACGGCGTCCGCGGCGACGTTCTCCTCCACCCGGCTGACCCGCTTGGTGCCGGGAATCGGCACGACGTCGTCGCCCTGGGCCAGCAGCCAGGCCAGAGCCACCTGGGCCGGCGTGGCTCCGGCCTGGTCGGCGACCGCCTGCACCTGGTCGGCGAGCCGCAGGTTGCGCTGGAAGTTCTCGCCGGTGAAGCGCGGGTGGGTCTTGCGGAAGTCGCTGTCGTCCAGCTTCTCGACGTCGGCGGGGGTGCGCAGGGCGCCGGTGAGGAAGCCGCGGCCCAGCGGGGAGTACGCGACCAGACCGATGCCCAGCTCGCGCAGCACCGGCAGGATCTCCTCCTGGTCGCGGGTCCACAGGGAGTATTCCGACTGCAGCGCGGTCACCGGATGCACGGCATGCGCCCGGCGGATGGTGTCGGTCCAGGCCTCGGACAGGCCGACGTACCGGATCTTGCCGTCGGTGACGAGCTGCGCGAGGGCGCCCATGGTGTCCTCAATCGGCGTGTCCGGGTCGACGCGGTGCTGGTAGTAGAGGTCGATGTGGTCGGTGCCGAGCCGCTTGAGCGAGCCCTCCGCCGCCGTACGGATGCTGTCGGGGCTGCTGTCCGGTTTTCCCGCGCCACGTCCGGTGTGGGAGATGAGCCCGAACTTGGTGGCCAGCACCACCTCTTCCCGGCGGCCCTTCAGGGCGCGGCCGACCAGCTCCTCGTTGACGTACGGGCCGTAGACCTCGGCGGTGTCGATCAGGGTGACGCCGAGGTCGATGGCCCGGTGGATGGTGCGGATGGATTCGGCGTCGTCGCTGCCGGCGCCGCTGTAACCGTGCGACATCCCCATCGCGCCGAGGCCGATCCGGCCGGCCTCGAGTGCGCCGAGCTTCGCGGTACGCATGGTGTTGCCTCCGTGTCGTCGTACGTCAGAGAACCCCCGATGTTCCGGGCGGGACAGCGGGGCCGGGTGACTCAGGCCTCCGGCACGGCCGCCCCGTCCACCGAAGGACGTACCCAGCCTGGTACCAGCAAACATCGGCGTTCGCGGCGATGACGGAAGCGGCCTTACTGATGCGGTAAGACCGGGCCGGCGAAAATTTTGGGTGATCGGTGCAGCGGCTGGCTGGGTCCATCGCGTTGTTCGGGCAGAGTCACCCCCGCTCGCCCCCGAGGAGTTCACGCATGGCACAGAAAAAACGCAGTCGCACCAAGGTCCTGGTCGTGGTGGCCGCCGCGGTGGCGGTGGTCGCGGCCGGCATCGGGGTCGCGCACGCCGGCACCCGGCCGGGCCGGCCCGCGCCGGCGACGCCCAAGGCCGCCACGTGGGCGCCGCCGCCGGCCAACGCCGGGTTCGACTACCAGATCGGCCAGGCCTATCAGCCACCCACGGGCGTCAAGGTGGTCAGCCGTGACTACACCGCCGCCATCGCATCGGACCTCTACAACATCTGCTATGTCAACGCGTTCCAGACACAGGCCGACGCCGCGACGAAGCGCTGGTGGGAGACCAACCATCCGAACGTTCTGCTGCGCGACAGCACGGGCAAGCCGGTCGAGGACCCCGACTGGGACGAATACCTGCTCGACTTCTCGACGGCGGCCAAGCGGGCCGAACTGACCCAGGTCGTCGGCGGCTGGATCACCACGTGCGCGGCCAAGGGTTTCAAGGGCGTCGAGCCCGACAACCTGGACTCCTTCAGCCGCTCCGGTGGCCGCCTGAAGAAAGCTGATGCGCTGGCCTACGCCGCCTCGCTGTCGGCGTTCGCGCACGGCAAGGGCCTGGCCGTCGGCCAGAAGAACACGGCCGAGCTGACTGCCGCCCAATCCCGTACGGCTGGTTTCGACTTCGCCGTGGCCGAGGAGTGCGGTCAGTGGGACGAATGTGACGCCTACACCGGCACGTACGGCAACAATGTGGTGGTGATCGAATACACCCAGAGCGGGTTCACCAAGGCCTGCTCGCAGTTCGGCAGCCGCCTGTCGATCGTGCTGCGCGACGTCGACGTCACCGCTCCCGGCTCCGGCACGTACAAGTTCAAGTCCTGTTGACCGAGCCGGACAGCTTCGACGAATTCGTACAGGCCCGCGGCTGGGCACTGTTGCGTTTCGCGTACGTGCTGTCCGGCGACTCGCACCTCGCCGAGGACCTCGTGCAGGAGGTCCTGGCGAGGCTGCACCGGCGCTGGACCCGGATCGCCGCCATGCACAACGCGGAGGCGTACGTCCGCAAGGCGATCTTGAGGCAGTTCCTGTCCTGGCGGAGGCGCCGGTCGTCGCGCGAGACGATCGTGGCCGAGCTGCCCGAGCCGGCGACCGGTGACGAGCCGCAGACCCGGGTGGTGGCCCGCGACCACATGTGGCAGCTGCTCGCCGGCCTGCCCCGCGCGCAGCGGGCCGTGCTCGTCCTGCGCTTCTACTGCGACCTGCCCGACGCCGAGATCGCCGCCCTTCTCAACTGCGGCGAGTCCACCGTACGGTCGCAGTCCGCTCGTGCCCTGGCCAAAATGCGGACCGTGATAACCGAGAAGGGACTGGTCGGTGATGGATGACCTCGAACAGCGGCTGGCTCGCAGCCTGCACGACGCGGCCGCCGACGCCCCACCCGACTCGGATTTGCTCGACGAGGTGCACCGGCGTTCCGGCCGCCACCGCCGGCGCCGGCTCGCTGTGCAGCTCGCCGGGCTGGCCGTGGTGCTGACCGTCGCCGTACCGGTGGTGACCGTGCTCGGCAGCCGCTCGGGGCCGAGCACTCCCCCACCGGCCGCGATGCCCGTCACAGAGCCGGTGCAGCTGGTCCCGGGCTTTGCGAACCCGACCTTCCCGTACGCCCTTACGCCGGCCGACGGCATGCGCGCGCCCGTGGTGACGCTGAGGTCCGGACGGCTCTCCGCGCTCTACGAGGCCATCGACGTGCGCCGGGACTCCGACACCACCGTCACGCTGTCCACGGCGAAACCGTCGTTCACCACGGCCGCCGAGGAGACCACCGTCCAGGTCCGCGGGCGCGCGGGACGGCTACGCACCACCGACGTGCAACCGGCCAAGCAATATGCCCTGTACTGGCAGGAGAAGCCGGGGCAATGGCTGCAACTGGCCACCGACGACACCTACAGCAAGAGCCAGGTGGTCGCGCTGGCCGATTCTCTGACCGGCGGGGCAATCCCCGTGCAGCCCCCGTTCGCCCTCGAGTACTCGCCCGCCAGCCTGACTGCGGACACGATCGACGCCTCGACGATGAGCTTCCGCTCGCCCGAAGGCGGGCTGTTCACCGTCGTTCTGCGCAAGAAATACCAGCTCACCGCGCCGAACACGCGGGTGGCGACCTACGACGCGCGGCTCACCCGGGATGCCGACGGCGCCCGGCTCGAGATCGCCGTCACCGACTGGGACGCTGTCCTGCAGATCGCCGTCAGCCCCGCCCTGTCCATCTCCGACGAGAACCTGCTGCGGTTCGCCGCCGGTGTCCGCATCCAAAACCGCTCGGATCCGAAGTAGGCCCGAAGGTTCTCACGGGGAGCAGCCGCAGGTGTGGCCCACCACCAGGTTGCCGGTCAGCCGGACGCGGGCGGGCGGGGTGCCGGGGTGGCGGATGTCCTCGAGCAGGTGCGTGCAGGCGATGCGGGCCAGGTATTCGGTGTCCTGCCGCATCGTGGTCAGCGGCGGGATCGTGAAGCGGGCCGCCCGGGTCCCGCCCATCGACACCAGCGCCACATCGTCGGGCACCCTCAGTCCCAGCTCCCAGCAGGCGTGCAGCGCACCGAACGCCTGGACGTCGGACGCCACGAACAGCGCGGTCGGCCTGCGGCCGTAGACGGCCCAGGGCCGGCCATGTTCGCTCAGCAGCAGGCCGGCCGCCTGGTAGCCGCCCTCCTCCCCCGCGTCCGCGAGCGCGACCAGACCGTCCGAGGCGGGCCGGCCGGTACGGCGTTGCTGGCCGCGCCACCCGGCCAGACGTAGCCCGTCGGTGCTGACGTAGGGCGGGCCGACGATGCAGCCGATCAGGTGGTGCCCGTGCACCTGGAGGTGGTCGACCGCGCGGGCGGCGTCGCTCTCGTCGTCCGTGCTGACGGTGGACAGGGAGCTTTCGGGGCGTTCCTCGAGCACCAGCACCGACTGGTCGACGCCGGCGAGCACCGCACCCGACAGCGACACGCCGGATGTGATGATCAAGCCGTCGGTCTGGCGGTCGACGAACGTCTGGAGCAGGCGTTCCTCACTGGAGCGGTAGCCGTACGTGCTGGCGGTGAGGGTGAGGTAACCCTGCTCGGTGAGCGTCCGCTCGACCTCCTCGGCCAGCGACCCGTAGAACGGGTTGCTCCGGTTGGGTGTGAGCAACCCGATCGTCTGTGTGCTGCCTCCGCGCAGCGCACTCGCGATCGCGTTGGGCCGGTAGCCCAGCTGGTCGATCGCCGCCAGGACCCGTTCCCGGGTGCGGGCGGCGACCGGCCGGGGACCGTTGTTGAGGACGTAGCTGACCACGGCCGGGGAGACGCCGGCGGCGCGCGCCACATCCGAGCGTGTCACTGCCAAGTGGTGCTCCTAAGGGTGGATCTCGGCGGGCTCGAGTCCGAGATCCGCCGGCGAAGGATACGACGACTGGGCACCCGGGCTCTGCACCGCGAACGTCCCGGCGCGAACGCCCACGGTCACCGCGTCCCTCAGGTCGGCGCCGGAGGTGAGCCGGACCGCCAGCGCTCCGACGAAGGCGTCGCCGGCGCCCGTGGTGTCGACGACGGCTGTCGGCTTGGGCGCCGGGACGTGTCCGCTCTCCTGCGCGTCGGCCCAGCAGGCGCCCTCGGCGCCGACCGTGACGACCACTGAGCGGGTACGGGCCCGCAGTTCGGTGACCGCCCGCAGGGCCGCCTCGGCGCCGCGGACCTCCCAGCCCAGCAGGCCGCTGGCCTCGGCCTCGTTGAGCACCAGCGGATCGCAGTGGGCCAGCAGTTCCTCGGCCACCGGCTGGTAGGGCGCGAGGTTGAGGATCACCCGGGCTCCGGCCTCGGCCGCCGCGGTGATGGCGGCGGTGATGATCTCGGGCAGCACCTCGGCCTGCACGACCATGGTGCCGGCGCCGGTCTCGGCGGTGATCCGGCCGACCGTACGGTGGACCCGCTCGTTGGTCAGCGCGAAGTTGGTGCCGGGCACCACGGTGATCGAGTTTTCGCCCGAGTCGTACACGAGGACCAGGGCCAGACCCGTACGCCCCCGGCTGATGATTTCCACATTGGTGGTGTCGACGCCCTCGGAGCGTAGTTCCCGGATGAGTTGGGCGCCGTCGGCGTCGTCACCGACCGAGGCCACGAAGCTGACGTCGCCGCGCAGCCGGGCCATGGCCACGGCCTGGTTGGCGCCCTTGCCGCCGGGCTGGTTGAGCAGACCGGTGGCCAGCACGGTCTCACCCGGCCCCGGCGGTTCGGCCACCCGGACGATGTAGTCCTGGTTGGCGGATCCGACGACGATGATGCCCGCCGTACCGGGAAGGTAGGTACTCACTTCTCTCCACTTCCGATCGAGAGACGGCCGAAGAAGCGCTGGAGCACGAACATGCTGATCGCCGGCACGAGGGTGAGCACGATGGTGCCGGCGAAGTTCTGCCCGTAGTCGGCCGCGTGTTCGCCGAAGGTACCGGCCAGCGCGACCGGGGCGAGTTGCAGGTCGCTGTCGCTGACGATCAGCAGCGGCCACAGGAAAGCGGTCCACTGACCCAGGAAGATCAGCAGCGCCGAGTTCGTGAGCGCTGGTCCGCTCAGACGTGCGTACAGGGAAAAGAGGATTCTCGGCTCGGAGGCGCCGTCGAGCATCGCCGCTTCCCGGTAGGACTGGGGGATGCCCAGGAAATACTGCCGGAGGTTGAAGATGGCCAGACCGTTGGCGACACCGGGCAGGATCAGCCCGATCATCGTGTTGCCCAGTCCCCAGTCGGTGAACTGCTGCGCCAGCGGGATGGCGATGGCCTCGAACGGCACCATGAAGCTGATCACGATGACCGCGAAGATCAGGTTGCGGCCGGGGAACTCGTAGACGGCGAGGGCGTAGGCGGCCATCGCCGACATGGCCAGACCGATCGCGACCGACGCGATGCAGACGATGAACGAGTTGAGCAGCGCCCGGGCGAATCCCGAGTCGATCAGCAGGTGCACGTAGTTCTCGAGAGTGACCTCGGACGGGATGACCAGGTGCCAGCTCAGCGGGGACATCGTCGTGAGGATCTCGGCGTTCGGGCGGAACGAGCCGATGAGGATCCAGATCGCCGGGAGCACGAAACCCACGCCGACGACGACGGCCACGGCGGTCAGCACGACGGTGGAGGTCTTCACCCGGCGCTGGGCCCGTCCCGGCGGGGCGACCGGCTCGGTGCGACCGGGGCGGGCGAGTTCGGTGGTCGTCATCGCGGCGTCCTCTCCTCGCGCAGCAGCCGGAACTGCAGGAGCACGAAGAAGATCATGATGGTGGTGAGGATGACGACCTCGGCCGCTCCGAGGTTGCGGCTGCCGTAGCCGTACGTCGTCCGGTAGGCGTCGAACATCAGCAGCGTCGTGCTGTTCTGCGGGCCGCCCTGGGTCAGCAGCTGCACTGGCACGAACAGCACGAAGTTGGCGACGGTGTCGGCGACCAGCACGAACAGCAGCGGGCGCTTGAGCATCGGGATCGTGATGCTGAAGAACGTCCGGATCGCGCCGGCCCGGTCGATCTTCGCCGCGTCGTACAGCTCCTCCGGGATGGCTTGCAGACCGGAGATGAGGAACAGCATCCAGTAGCCGATGCCGATCCAGCTGGCCAGCATGATGATGCTGGCCAGGGCCTGGTCGGGTGAGGTGAGGAACGGCTGCGGGTTGCCGCCGACCGCGCTGATCAGCGCGTTGACCGGCCCGTCGGGATTCAGGGCGGCGCCCCAGGCGATGGAGGAGCCGACGATCGGCACGGTGATCGGGATGAAGACCAGCGTGCGCCACACCCCGACCGCGGGGATCCTCTGCACGAACAGCACCGCGAGCAGCAGAGCCAGCACGATCTGGACCGGGTTGATGATGGCGTTGAAGATCAGCGTACGGATGATCGTGTCGACGAAGTTGGGGTCGGAGAACAGCGACTCGTAGTTGCCCAGGCCGTGGAACGTGGCCGGGATGATGCCGCCGGGAAACGCCTTGTAGAGGCTCTGGACGACGGCGCCGACGGTCGGGACGACCCGCAGCACGACGAGGGCCGCGATCGCGGGCGACAGGAAGATCGCCGCCCAGATCAGTTCCTGCCGGCGGCCGGCCCGCCGCCGCTTGGCGGCGGGCTCGGACGTGACGGTGGACGAAGCCATTACTGATACTTCTTCCAGGCGGTGGTCAGCTGGGCCGAGGCGCTGTCCAGCGCTGTCTTCGCGTCGGCGCCGTTGCGGATGTCGGCGAAGGCCTGGTTGAGGATCGTCTCGAACTCGATGTAGCCGATGGTCGGGATCCGGTTGACCGCGGTGTTCGAGGTCTCGAAGTCGATGATCTTCGCGGCGTCCTTGCCCGCCGGGGAGGCGAACACCGACTTCTCGAAGTAGATCTTCTTGCCCTCCGGCGACGCGGCCAGCTCGGGGTCGGAGCGGTACTTGATGTAGCCGCCGCCCTCGTCGACCGCCATCCACTTCATGAAGACCGCGGCGGCCTCCTTCTGCTTGCTGAACGGGTTCATGGCGAGCGACCACGAGCCGGTCGGTGTGGCCGGCTTGCCGCCCTCGAAGACCGGTTGCGGCGCGACGCCCCAGTCCACCTTCGACGATCCGAGCTGCGGGATCAGCCAGGGGCCTTCCACGATGTACGCGGCCCGGCCCGCCACAAACGCGGGATCGGTCTCCTCGGATTTCATGCCCTTGGGTGCGACGCCCTGCTTG
Source organism: Actinoplanes sp. NPDC021490 (assembly GCF_055562135.1). Classification (NCBI taxonomy): domain Bacteria; kingdom Bacillati; phylum Actinomycetota; class Actinomycetes; order Micromonosporales; family Micromonosporaceae; genus Actinoplanes; species Actinoplanes sp. NPDC021490. Next base: position 126,889 of record NZ_JBVHFW010000027.1, on the reverse strand, counting down.
AACAGATCCCCGTACCAGGTGAAGGCCTTGACCCACTGCTCGGAGGTGAAGTCCGGGGTGAGGTTCTTGTCGCCGGTGGCGCCGGGCGATCCGCCGAGCTGGACCGGCAGCGGCTCCAGCTGGTAGTAGCGGTCGAACTGGCCGAACAGGAAACCGTGCTGGGCGCCGGCCGACTTCGCCTTGGCGGCGTCCTTGGTGAGCTGTTCCCACGTCATCCGCTGGGCCGGGTCGGCCGAGGGCTCGGACAGGCCGGCCTTCTTCAGCAGGTCCTTGTTGTAGTAGAGCAGCTGCGTGGAGTTCGCGATCGGCAGTCCCCACAGCTTGTCCTGGAACATCCCCGAGTCGTACGCGGTGGGGTCGAACGAACCCTTGAAACCCGCGAACGCCTTGGTCAGGTCCTCGGCCTCACCCCGCGCGGCGAGCGCGGAGATGCGCGGCTGGTCGGCCCAATAGACGTCGGGGTCGCCGCCCTTGTTGGCGATCCGCGCGTCCAGGGTGCTGTTCAGGCTGTCGAACGGCACCGACTGGTAGTCGACCTTGATCGTGGGGTGGGCCTTCTCGAAGGCGTCGATGACCTCCTGCATGTGGGCGGTCTTGAGGTCGAGAATGCTGAGCACCTTGATGGTGGCGGCCGGGTCGCTGCTCGGCAGCGACCAGCCCCCACCGGCGCTGCCGGTGTCGCTGTCGCCGCCGCCGGAGCAGCCGGTGAGGATTAGGGCCGAGGCGGCGGCCGAGGCCAGTCCGGCGAGCACCCGCCGCCGGCTGAGGGTGGCTATGAGAGACATATCTGGGGTGTCCCTTCTCGGTCAGAGACCGGTGATGAGTCCGAGGAAGTGTTCGGTGAAGGCATCGGCGTCGACGGAGACCGCGACGCGGGCGTTCGCGGCCGGCGGTTCGGCGCCCTCGCGACGGTCAGTGATCATCACGCCCCGGGCCTCGCCCTCACCGGTGATCACCGAGACCGTCACCTCACGGAACTCGCACAGGTCGGGCCGGGTGAGGACGGCGACGGCCAGCGGATCGTGCATGGCGCACGAGTCGGCCTCGAGGGGGTTGCCGGGGTAAAGCGCGTGGATGTGGTCGATCCAGGCGAGGGTGAACTCGCCGGCGAACGGGGCGAACGCCGTGCCCGCATCGATCATCCGCTGGGCGTGCTCGCGGTTGAGGCGGGCCTGCAGGGTGACGTCGAGACCCACCCACCGCTGCGGCGCGCCCGAGCGCAGCACGGCCTGCGCCGCCTCGGGGTCGACCCAGACGTTGAACTCTCCGGGCATGTCGCGGTTGGACATGGTGCCGAAGAACATTCCGCCCATGATGACGATTTCCTTGACCGCTTCGGCGATGCGCGGTTCGAGCAGCAGAGCGGCGGCCACGTTGGTCAGCGGGCCGATGGCGACCAAGGTGATCTCCCCCGGGTGGGCCATGATGTGCTCGGCGATCGCGACGGCCGCGTAGCCACCGGTGGGCGGCTGGGCCGAGTCACGCAACGCCAGCACGTTGTCGGCGGGCGTGCGTTTGATGTGAGGCCGGGTGTATGCGGCCGAGGCGCCGCGCACGATGGGGACGTCCTTGATGCCCAGCCGGTTCGCCAGCTCCCCCGTGAGGATCGTGGCGCTCTCGACGTCGGTGTTGCCGTTCACGGTGGTGATCAGATCGAGCTCGATGCCGGGATCGGCGTATGCGAGAGCCAGGGCGAACCCGTCGTCGATGTCAGACCCGGGAGCGCCCATGGCGAGGTCGGTGTCGAGGATGATGCGCATCGCTGCAAACCCCATTCAACTCGTGTTGATCGCAGTAAACACGAGTTGAATGTGACCGACAAGACATCCCCGAGATGTTTTCGAAACATCCGTAACGTGCCGGAAACAAGCCGACTGCGCCCCACGGCCCGATTTAGGTTGATCACAACGCGCAGTCCACAGCGGGACCGGCCCACTTCACGACGACGGGTGTAACGTCCGAACGAGTCGCTCCCCATCCATCGGAGTCCCGGATGTCCGCGAGCCTGCTGACCACCATGGCCGACCGCCTTGACGCCGCACCCGGGGCGCCCCTCTACACGTTTCTCGATCGCCACGGCAAGGAGATCGACACGGCCGACCGCCAGGAAATCGTGCGGCGGGCGGCCGGCACCGCCGACTTCCTGCAGGCGGCCGGGGTCGAGCCCGGCGACCGCGTGCTGCTCATCTTCCCGCCCGATGGTCTGGAGTTCGTCGCGAGCTTCTTCGGGTGCATGCTCCTCGGCGCGATCGCGGTCCCGGTGGCCAGCCCCGACCCGCGGCATCTCGATCGGGAGCTGCCCAAGCTCCGGCACATCGCCGAGGACAGTGGCGCACGCGTCGCCCTCACCCATGCGAAGTACCGGGCGCTGGCCACGCTGGCGTCGGTACGCGACGGCGTGGCGAGCCGCTGGCGTGGCCGTGAGACGTCGAGCTGGCCCGAACTCACCTGGCTGTTGTCCAATCGCGTCAGACGCGCCGATCCGGAGGCGGCCGCGGCCCGGCTGACCAGCGCGGCCGCCCGGTCCGGCCCGGACGACGTCGTGTACCTGCAGTACACCTCCGGCTCGACGTCGGCGCCCAGGGGCGTCGTCGTACGGCACCGGAATCTGACTCACAATCTCGAGCTGATCGCGCGCAACACCCGGGTCGACAGCGAGTCGGTGCTCGTCGGCTGGGTGCCGTTGTTCCACGACATGGGGCTGGCCGGCGGGATCCTCAACGCCATGTACACCGGGGCACGCTGCATCGCCTTCTCCTCGATGACCTTCCTGGCCGCCCCGCGTCTCTGGCTCGAGGCGATCGATCGCTACCGCGGCACGCACATCGCCGCGCCGAACTTCGGCTACGACTACGTGTTGCGCGGTCTGCGCGACGGCGACTCGTTCGACCTCTCGTCGGTCCGCTCCACCCTGCAGGGCGGTGAGCCGATGCTCGTCGCCACGATGGACCGCTTCGAAGCCGCGCTCAGCCGGATGGGCTTCAACCCGGCGTCGTTCGTCAACGTGTACGGCATGGCCGAGGCGGTGCTGTTCGTCTGCGGCCGGGCCGGCCGGAAGCCGACGCTTCTCCACGGGGATCGGGCCCTGCTGGATCGCGACGGCGTGATCGTCGCGCCGGCCCCGGGCGCGCCCGCGGTGACGCTCGTGGGCAGCGGCGTGCCGGACGAGGAATGGGGTGTTTCGGTGATCGCCGTCGACCCGGTGACCTGGCGGCCGCGGCCACCGTACGCCGTCGGTGAGCTGTGGATCTCCAGTCCCAGCGTGTCGAGCGGTTACTGGGGACGGACCGAGGAGGAGAACGCGGCCGTCTTCGCCGCGCGCCCGGCGACCGGGAACGACCCGGACGACGGGCGACGTTTCCTGCGTACCGGTGATCTCGGGGTGATCGGCGACGACGGCGAGGTGTTCCTCTGCGGCCGTCTGAAGGACCTCATCATCGTCGGAGGCCGCAACATTCATCCGCAGGATCTGGAAGCGGCGGTCGTGGCGGCCGATCCCATTTTGCGGCCGGGCAACGCGGTCGCCTTCGGGGTGCGGGTCGACGGCGTCGAGCGGGTCGTGGTGGCGGCCGAGCTGCGCAAGAAGGTCCTGCGCAACGGATCGCCGATCCCGCTGGACCGCGCGGCCTCGGCGATCCGGGCCGCGGTGACCTCGCACTGCGGGGTGCAGTGTCACGAGGTCCTGCTGATGAGGCCGGACAGCCTTCCCAAGACGACCAGCGGAAAGCTGCGGCGCACCCAGTCCAAGCACCAGTGGACGGCCGGCTCGCTGCGTTCGTCGGCGATCTCAGGACGACGCCGGCTGACGCGGAAGACGTTGCCGCGGGCGGGCCCGGCCGGCGAGCCGGAGTACGTGCTCCGGCTGCTGCAGACCGAAGTCGCGGAGGTGCTGCACCTGACCGACCCGAACGACGTATCGGTGGATCGGCCACTCGTCGACGTCGGCCTCGACTCGCTCGGGCTGATCGATCTGGCCCAGCGCGTCGAGGACCGGACCGGAGCGCGCATCCCACCGGCGATCTTGGGCAACGACTCCACCCTGCGGGCGATGGCGATCTCGCTGGTACGGCACTTCGAGTCGGCGCCCCCCGAGCTGGGCGAGGCTCCGGAAACCGGTGACGTCCCGTTCAGCGCCGCGCAGCGGCACGCCCTGGAGCTGGGGCAATGGGACGGGTCGACCCGCACGGTCATGCTCGGCGTCCATCGGCGGCTCACCCCGGACCGTCTCCGTCGAGCCGCGTCCCCGCTGGTCGCCCGGCACGAGGCGCTGCGCCTGCGGTTCCGTCGCGACGACGGCCGATTCGCGCAGCGCTACGGTGACATCGAGGGCAGTCTCGCCGTCGAGTCGGTGACGCTGGACCGGCCCGACGCGCTCCCGCCGCTCCTCAGCGAGCAGCATCGCCGACTCAGCGTCGAGCACGGCCCGCTGATGCGTCTGCTTCTGATCGAGACCGGCTCCCGGCAACGCCTGTTCATCGCGGTCAGCCACCTCGTCATGGACAGGGTCACGCTGCGCATCCTGCTGGATGACCTGGACCAGCTCTGCCGGCTGGACGAACAGGGCGACGCCCTGCAACTGGCCCGGACCTCGGCGCGCTTCGAGGTGTTCTCCGGCTGGATGAACGACTTCGCCCGCCGGGACGCGAAGGCGGATCTGATGTTCTGGCGTACTCAGCTCGCAGTGCCGCCACCGGCCACCTACGACCCGCTGGCGCATCCCGGCGTGCAGCCGGAAGACCTGGCCACCGCCCGCCACAGCCTGCCTCCCGAACAGACACGCGCGCTCCGCAACGTACGGAGGAACGGGCCGGGCGCAGGCCGCGCACCGCTCGCCACCGTCCTGCTCACGGCGCTGGTGCGGACGGCTCAGCGCCAGTGGAGCTGCGGGCGTCTCGTGGTCGAGCTCGCCGGTTCGGGGAGACAGACAGCGGTGCACGGCCTCGATCTCTCGCGGACGGTCGGCGATCTGCACTGCACCTTCCCGCTCGCCTTCGAGGACAGCCGGTCCCAGAGCCCGGCCGAGACGCTGACCGCGGTGGGCGAACGGCTGGCCGGCGTCCCGTCCGCGGGTCTGTCCTTCGAAGGTCTCAAGTATCTGAGCGACGACCCGGGCCTGCGACAGAGCATCGGCCAGGCCCCGGCTCCGACGCTACGGTTCAACTTCCAGGGCGAGATGCCGACGCGGAGCCGCAGCGGCCTGTTCTCCCTGAGCGCGGCCGCCATCGGTGACGTGTGGGATCCCGGGGCCGCCGTGCGGCAACCACCGCTCTACGTCGAATGCGCGGTCGTCGGCGGCACGACCCGCATCGTCTGGGAATACTCGCCCCGGCGGCTGTGGTGGACCGGAGCCGAGATCGATCAGTGGATGGCCCGGTTCCGGAACGAGCTGCACAACCTGGTTTGACAGGACACGGGCTTCCCGGTCCGTCAGACGTCCTTGTCGTCGGAAGCAATCGGCGAAGGCCGGATCAGATATTGCCGGTCATTCGAGGCCTACGCCGACCGGGCGGCGCGCACCTCCGGGTGCACCAGCTGATCGAACCGCCAGGCGTCGGTGGCGCGTGGCAGGTTGTTGAACATCACATAGGCGGGGCCGGCCTCGATGATCGCCGCCAGATGGGTCAGCTCATCGTCTGTGTACACGTGGCGGGCGCCGGTGATGCCGTGCAGCCGGTAGTAGGCCATCGGTGTCAGGCTGGGCCGCACGAACGGGTCGGCGGCATGGGTCAGGTCAAGTTCGTCGCACAGATCTCTGACCAGCTCGTCCGGCCAGGGGCCGCGCGGCTCCCACAACAGCCGGACGCCGGCGGGCCGGCGTGCCTTGGAGAGAAACTCGCGCATTCGCTCGACAGCGGGCTCGGTGGGGCCGAAGCTCGCCGGGCACTGCAGCAGGATCGCGGTCGATTCCAGGATCGCGGCGCACTTCAGCGTGGTCTCCCAGGCACGTTCGACGATGGGCGTCCACCGGAATCCGCCGACCTCGGTGCGTTCGACGTCGGTCAGCGGCGTGCGTAGCCGCCGGTACGTGGCACTTCTCGACTCGTGCGTGATCAACTGCCACGCCTTGACGGTGAACTCGAACGCCGGCGGCACGCCGGCGCGCCAGCGCCGCAACGTCGCCTCGCGGGGCGGTTCGTAGAACGTCTGCTGCACCTCCAGCACCCCGAAGCGCTGCGCATAGGAGGACAACGCCATGCCGGCTCCGCACAGGCCCACCTTGATCGACGTCATGGCCGCTGAATACCCGTCCGATCCGGGGGAAATCACGTCGTTCGCCGCGCACTGGACCCGGGACTCATCCGGCCGGGCCTTTACCCGAGCCAAGCGATCGCGTTCATGCCGCGAAAGGCGATGCGACGGTGGGATCGGTGAGGTCATCAGCGGGCCGCCCAACCGCCGTCCAGTCCTTCCCTGGACTATGTGAAGCTGCTGGAACGAGGGCGGATTCGAACCCTTCGGCCCGGGGTGTCTCGGCGCCGCCTCGGGCACTCCGGTGGACTTGCATCACAGGCGTTGCGGACGGCAGATTGCCCAGGGTGGCCCGGCGTTCCCGTTTGATCTGGAACATCGCGCTATCGGCGTGGGACATCAGATCGGCACCGTGCACGCAGCCGGCGCCGTTGGCCACGCCGATGCTGATCCCGACGTGCAGCTCCGCGCCGTCGTTGAGGATGGGCTCCGATGCCGTCCGGCGCAGCCGCTCGGCCAATTCGCCGGCACTGGCGGGGTTTCGGTCCTGGCACAGCACCGCGAATTCGTCGCCACCGAGGCGGGCGGCCAAGTCCTCGTCGCCGATCTCGTTCCGGATCCGTCTGGCCATTTCGACCAGCACGGCGTCACCCGCGGCGTGCCCGTACTCGTCGTTGACCGCCTTGAAGCCGTCGAGGTCGAGGTAGAGCAGGGCCAGGTCTTCGTTCGGGCGGAACTGCCGGGCCAGGCGTTCGTTGAGTACCCGGCGGTTGACCAGACCGGTCAGGCTGTCGTGGTCGGCGAGGTAGGTCAGGCGTTCCTGGGTCCGGCCTTGTTCCTGCACCGCGTGGGTGAAGCGGGCCAGGCAGAAACCGACAGTCACCGCAGTCGCAGTGAGCATCAGCAGCCGCTCCACTACCGGTCCGTTCTCCCGGCCGACTGCCAGGATCGGTCCGGTCAGCATGGCCAGCCCCAGGAATATCAGCCGAGCCGGGTGAATGCGCGGCTTGTCGACCAGCACCGGCTGGAGCAGCTCATCCCGGTCCCGGCGCAGTGCCGAAGCTACGACGAGCGCGTTCGCGATGAGCAACGCGCCGCTGAACCGGTCCCCGTTGGCGCCGGGCAGCACGTCCGAGAGCGCGGTGAGCAGGGTGTCCAGAACGAGGGAAAGCCCATTGCCGGCGATCAGCAGCAGGCTCGGCACGCCGTTGCGGCCGGGCGAGAGCGCGAGGTAGACGACGGCGGCGAACAGAATCAGATCACCGGTCGGGTAGAGCGCTCCCACAATCAACGGCAGTGTCGGGCCGCCGCTGTGCAGTTCCGGCTCGATGAAGAACTGCCAGGCGGCGAGTCCGGCCGCGATGGTCAGGGTCAAGCCGTCCTGCAGTGCCGCGCGGCTCTGCTTGGGTGCGCGCCGGCCCACCATGTCGATGATCGCCGCACCCATCAACGGATAGCCGGCCAGCCAGAAGACATCCTGCAGCCCGACCGTGGGGGAACGGCCGGACAACTGCAGAATCGCCGCCGTCAGGTCGCCGGCCAGCCATGCGGTGACGGCACAGGCGATGAGCGTCCATGGCCGGCGCGGCCCGGAGCGCCGGGCCGCCACCCACGCCGCGACCACGATGCCGGCGAAGCAGCTGAGATAAGCCGCCTGGCCCCAGACCGAGTCCGGGGTCAGCGCGGTGATCGCTGCTCCAGCCATCAAAAGGGTGATGCCGACCGAATTCCGCACTTCCAAGCTGTCGGTCGCTGCGACCCCGAGTTAAGGACTAGCTGATCTGAATGCCGAGCATGCGGGCGAGGATCGCTGGGCTCAGACGGTTGGGACTGTTCCGCCATCGATCACGTACTCGGCGCCCACGATGGCCGAGGCGCGGTCCGAGACCAGGAAGCCGACCAGGTCGGCGATCTCCTCGGTGTTGGCGAACCGTCCCAGGGGTACGCCTCCCAGGGAGTCATAAATGCTCTGCTTGGCTTGTTCGCGGCTGATCCCGTTGCCCTCGGCGATCCGGTCCACGAACCTTTCGTACGCCTCCGTCTCGATCCCGCCGGGGCTGATCGCGTTGACGCGGACGCCGCGCGGGGCGAGCTCGTTGGCGAGCCCCTTGCTGTAGGTGCGCAACGCGGCTTTCGCTGCCGCGTAGGCCAGGGACGCGTCGTACTGAGGAAGTTCACGCTGAATCGAGGTGAAGTGCAGCACGACCGCCGACCCGGACTCGATCATCGCCGGGAGGAGAGCCCGATCGAGCCGCACCGCTCCGAGGAGGTTCAGGTTCAGCTCGATCATCCACTGCTCGTCGGTGATGACCGCGAACCCGCCGGACGGCGTCGAGGCACCTCCGACGACGTGCACCAGGATGTCCAGTGCGCCGCCGGTCTCGGCGATCCGGTCGGCCACCGCCTTCGCGCCCTCGATCGTCGCGGTGTCGGCCTCGATGAACCGGTCGGGGTGCTCGTACCCCTCGGGCATCGTCCGGGCCGTCACGTAGACGTCGGCGCCCATCTCCCGCAGTCTCTCGACGACGGCCTTGCCCGAGCCCTTCGATCCGCCCGTGACCAGTGCACGGCGTCCATCGAGACGATCGCGATCTGAAGTAGTGGCCGCCGTCGCCGCGCGCGGATCGGGCCGGAGGTCGCTGTGGTGTGTCATGACCCCACCGTGTGGCCTCGCCGTACAGCAGGGTCAAGCGCTGGACTCTCCCCCTGGGGGAGCCTCCATACTGCGGGGGTGCTGACGATCGGGGAGTTCTCGCGCCTGACCCGCCTGAGCGTGCGGACCCTGCGGCGATATCACGAGGGCGCCCTGCTGGAGCCCGCCGTAGTGGACGAGTCCTCCGGCTACCGCTACTACGCCGTCGAGCAGATCCCGACCGCCCAGGTCATCCACCGGCTGCGCGAACTCGACGTCCCGTTGGGTGACGTGCAGCGGATCCTGCGGTCCCCGGACCCCGGTGTCCGCGCGACCTTGGTCGCCGACCACCTCCAACGCCTGGAGGCCGAGCTCGACCGCACCCGGGCCGCGGTCGCGTCGCTGCGCCGCCTGCTCCGGCCCGACCCCGCGCCGATCGAGGTGGAGCTCCGCGCCGAGCCCGCCTGCACGGTCGCGGCGGTGGCCGCCGTGGTCGACGAGGGCGAGGTCGACGCCTGGTTCGCGGGCGCCATGGCCGAGTTGGAGGTGGCTGTCGGCGACGCGGTGACCGGTCCCCCGGGTGGCACCTACGACAACTCCCTGTTCGAGCAGGGCCGCGGTCACGTGCTGGTCTACCTGCCGACGGCCGCTCCGCCTCGTACCGGGCGGGTGCACCCCGCGACCCTGCCCGCCGCGGAACTGGCAGTGGCCACCCACGTCGGCGAGCACGACGGCGTCGAGGTCACCTACGGCGAGCTCGGGACCTGGGTGGTGAAGAACGCGATGTCGGTGGCGGGACCCGTACGGGAGGTCTATCTCGTCGGGCCTCGGGACGTAAGCGATCCGGCGGCGTGGCGCACCGAGATCGGGTGGCCGGTGTTCCGAGTGACCTGAGTGGGCCGGCGGACAGGCTGGTCAGGTCCGTACGGCCGACAGCAGTTGAATCGTGGTGGGTCTTGTGAGCCTTCAGGCCACCGGCGTTTTTGCGGCCGCTTCGCTCCACTGGACCATCCGGTCGAGTGCGACGACCATGTAGCGGCGCCAGAGCGGGGCGAACGGGCCGGCGACGATCCAGCGCCGTCCCGGTAGCGGCTTGAACTCATAGGTCCATCGGATCAGCGTGCCGTCGCCGTCCGGGTTGAAGTTCCATTCCCCCCGTACGCCGGCGGCCAGCCGGGAGAGGACGTTGGTGAACCCGGTCAGCTGGTACGCGAAACTCATGCCGTCGACGCACTCGGTCAGCTGCTCGTCCGCCTGCGGTCCGTCCTCGAACTGCGGGTTGCGGGTAGGGCCGGCGTGGTCCCACGACTCGGCCTGATTGGCGACCGACCTGACTCCGGGGAAAGGCCAGACGCCGTTGAACACGGTCGGCAGGTCGATGGGCATGATCAGGCGGAAGGCGTCGGCCGGGGCCAGTGAGCTGCGCTGCTGGATGGTGATCGGGACGGTGTTGTCGGCGGCGCTGATGAGCAGGTTGATCGTCATGCCACTAGCGTGCGGCAGGACCGGAGACGGTGGCAGGCACAAACGATCCCTGGATACCGGGGCTGGTTGGCCGGCCGGTCCATCCGGGGATCAGTTAGGCCTGGATCGCGTCGGCGGGCCCGGACCAGACTCGGTCTCACCGATCGACGAAGGGACATTCGGTCCCGGACATGGAGCTGTCATGAGCAACAGTCAACTCGCGCCTCTCGACCTGGCCAAGACGTTCTTCGAGGCGCTGGAGAAGCAGGACATCTCGTTGATTGAAGGCCACCTGGCCGACGACGTCGTGGAAATCATTCCGTTCTCGAACACCGGCACGCCCGACCCGTTTTACGTGTTCACCGGCAAAGCGGAGGTACTCACCTACCTCAACACCATCGTGACAAGATTCTCGCGCGTGGTCCTCAACAACAAGCGGTATGCGGTCGACGCCGAGGCCGGCACGGTGTTCGTCCAGGCCGAGGGAGACCTCGTGCAGGCCGGCACCGACACCAAGTACCAGAACGTCTATGTCTTCAAATTCGAGATCCGCGACGGCCGCATCGTCCACATCGACGAATACGCCAACCCGGTCACCTACTCCCTGTTCGCCGGACTCCCCCTCGGCTGACTCCGGAAGCTGACCGGCAGAGCTCACGGGACCAGCACAATGCGTCCGCGGAGACCGCCGGCGGCGAGCCTCTCCTGCGCCTCGGCCACCTGGTCGAGCGGGTACGTGTGGGCCACGCGCAGCGAGATCACACCCGACGCCGCGTAGGCGGCCAGCTTGGCCAACCGGTCCGGATCGGTGTGCCAGGCCATGTTCGTCATCGTCACCTCGCGGCGCTGCATCGGCGCGGTGTTGAGCAGCGAGACGAAGGCGCCGCCGTGGGTAACGGCGTCGGCGGCCCCGGCCGCGAGGTTCGCCGCGTCGATCGCGCCGCCGACGCCGCCCGGCACCAGCCGGCGTACTGTGGGAACGAGGTCCTCGTCGCGGGTGACGAAGACCTCGGCACCCGCCTCGCGCAGCAGCAACTCGTCCTCGGCCTTCGCCTGAGCGACAACACGCAGGCCGCGCACCTTGGCGAGTTCGACGGCGTACAGCCCTACGCCTCCCGCGGCTCCGGTGACGAGCAGCCACTGGCCCCGATGCAGGCCCAGCGTGTCGAGGGCCTGATCGGCGGTTGTCGCGTTCAGCCCCAGGGTGGCGAGCTGAACAAGGTCGACGCCTGCAGGGGCGACCGCCAGCTCCCATGCCTCGAGAACGACATACTCCGCCTGGGTGCTCAGCGAACGATCCAACCGCTCCTGGGTACCGACGACGGCGTCACCTACGCGGAACTTGGTGACTCCGTTACCCACGGCGGCGACCGTGCCGGCGACGTCGGCACCGAGCCCGAACTGCTCGCGGGCGGCGGTCGCACCGTATTCGACGTTGATCCCGGTCCGGACAATGATGTCAGCGTTGTTGACGGAGGCGCCGGCCACCTTGACCAGCACCTCACCCGGACCGGGGACGGGGACCGGGACGTCGATCACCTCGAGAACCTCAGGCCCGCCGAACTTCCTGACCACTGCTGCACGCATTTTGTACCTTCCTGACCAAGGCTCGCTGCTCACACCCGCACTCGAGGCGTGTGTCAACAGTCTTCGATCAGAGGCCGGCGAGATAGGTACAGACTTACCTGGTTCTGTCAGGGCCAGTCACCGCTTAACCGCACGTACGCCGCCCGCATCGGCCGGCGGTAGCGTTACCGTATGGACGTTCTCGGCGAGGCACTGGCGAACGTCCGGATCGGGCGCGCGGAGGCGTGCTTGTTGCGGGCGTCGGGATCGTGGGGATGGCGGCATCCGGCTTTCGGCGGCAGCGGATTCCACCTGGTCCTGAACGGCGACGCCTGGCTCATCACCGCGGACGGACCACCCCGGCAGCTCGCACCCGGAGACGTCGTTCTCACGCCGTCGGGCGGCGAGCACGGCTTGAGCCACGCACCGTCCGCGCTACGGAGCCTGCCCCTGGCCGTCGCGAAGGAGGATCTGCCGGAGCCGGCCCGGCCCGATGTCGAGATCCTCTGCGGCGCGTACTGGCTGGATCACAGTCCGGTGCCGCACTACCTGCAGAGATTGCCGGACGTGATCGCGGTCTCCCCCGACCACGACCGCAACCCGCACCTGCGTCCGCTGCTGGATCTGGTGCGAGCAAACCTCGCCGACACCGGACCGGGCACCGGAGTCACCCGGCCGGCCCTGCTCGACCTGGTACTGACCCACCTGCTCAAACAATGGCTTGCGGACAACCGCGGGGCGGAGCTGGCGGAGACCACCGATCCGGCCATCGCCGAGGTGCTCGACCGGATCCACGCAGCCCCGCACCACCCATGGACCGTGCCCGACCTCAGCGCCATAGCCGGGCTGTCGAAAACGGCCTTCGTCAACCGCTTCACCGCCGTGGCCGGCCGGCCGCCGAAGCGGTACCTCACCGAGTGGCGGCTGTCCTTCGCCGCCCGCCTGCTGCGCGACACCGACGCCCCGCTCGCGGCGATCGCGCGCCGGGTCGGTTATGCCACCGAGTTCGCGCTGAGTCACGCCTTCCGTCGCCAGTACGGAGTTCCTCCGGGCCGCTTCCGCGTGGCCGGCGATCCGGACAACCCGCCGGATGCGGTGCTCCTCAGCGCCGGGCGGTCATGACGCGCGCGGTTGCCGGCAGGCGATACCCGCCGGACGCGGTCCGGTGCTCGGCCATCGTGTCCGCCATCACCTGGCGTGCCGCGGCGCGCTGGTGCTCGTCGAGCGAGGCGAACAAAGGCTTGAGCGGGCCGAAGCCCGTGTCGAACTCCCACCACGCCTCGAAGTCCGGATACTCCGTGTCCCACTCGAACCATGCGGCCTCGATGTCCCGGAAGCCCGCGTCCGTGAGGTAACCCTCGAACGCGCCGGGCCGCGCCGACTCGCTGAAGATGACGTCCATGTCCGGGACCGCGCCCTCGGGAAGGACTCGGCGCAGCACCGCGAGCCCGATCCGCGTGTAGGGGCTGCCGGCCAGGTCACTCCAGGTGCCGATGCTCAGCGATCCGCCCGGCCGCAGAACCCGGGCGGCCTCCCCCGCTGCCACGTCGAACGGAGCCGTTCCGGGCAGGAACATTCCCATCCGGGAGATCACCGCGTCGACGCTGCCGTCTGCGAAGTCGAGCCCGGCCATCGACATGGCCCGGAAATCGACGAGTAAGTTCTGCTCGGCCCCAGAGTCCCGCCCGGCGTCCAGCACCGTGGGGTCGATGTCGATCGCGGTGATCCGCAGATCGGGACGGCGGCGGGCCAGCGCGAGGCTCAGCTCGCCGGTGCCGCAGGCCAGCTGGACGACATGAGCCCCCTTCGGCAGACCGTCCAACGGAAAGAGCAGCCGATCGGCCAATCCAGTCAGCATCCTCATGACGTTGACGGAAGCGTCGTTCTCCGCAGAAACCATTAACAAAACTCCCAAGAAATGCACGAGCCAATCGGTACGACGTGTCCATACAACTGGCGACAGACCACAGGAGCCATGCTCCGGCGACCGGCGTCCATACGATTACGCCCACGAGTGGGCGAAAGGAAGATGCTCACGTCGCTTCTCGACCCGACCGGCGCCTCGCCCCTGTCCTGAGACCGCCCATGCTGTACGCCGCCACGATGATCCGGATCCAGGCGGTAGCCACGGTATGGGAACCCTAGGCTAAACGTGGCCTTCATATCCCGGTTCCTTCCGGCGATGCTGGATTCACACCGGCAAGAGGGGAGGTCGACATGGATGACAAAGCGCTCGGCGAGTTCCTTCGCCACCGGCGGGAGCGTTTACGGCCCGAGGACGTCGGTCTGCCCGCTGGTGGCCGGCGCCGCACGCCCGGGCTGCGCCGGGAAGAAGTGGCGAGTCTGGCGGCGCTGTCGCCGGACTACTATTCCCGGCTCGAGCAGGGCCGGGTACGCACCCCGTCGCCGGCGGCGCTGGCCAGTCTCGCCCGGGCCATCCGGCTCACCGGCGACGAGCAGGACTACCTGTTCCGCCTGGCCGGGCAGCAGCCGCCGGAGCCGCGCTCACCCCTGGCGCACGTCGACCCGGCGATGATGTACCTGCTGGATGTGCTCGAGCGCACCCCGGCCCAGGTGACCGACGATCTGCTGACGGTCGTCGCCCAGAACCGCGCCGCGGAGAACCTGCTGGGCGTCTGGACCGGGTTGCCCGGCTATCAGTCCAACGTCACGTGGCGCTGGTTCGCCGACCCGGCCTCACGCGACAGCAACGATCCGGCCGAGCACGAGCGCATCGGCCAGGCCTATGCGGCCGACCTGCGGGCCGGTGTCGCTCAGCGCCCGGCGGGTGACCGGTTCGCTCAGGGGCTGGTGGCCGACCTGCTCGAGCGCAGCGCCGAGTTCGGTGAGCTGTGGTCGCAGCAGCAGGTGGCGGCGCTCACCTCGGCACCCAAACTCATCCGGCACCCCGCGGTCGGCCAACTCGACCTGCAATGCGACGTCGTGCTGAGCCCGGCCACCGGTCATCGCCTCATCATCTTCAGGCCACGCCCCGGTTCCAACGCTCAGGAACAGATCGCGTTCCTCGACGTACTCGGGAATCAGAAGTTCGCCTGACCGCCACTTTTCCTTTCACCACCGCAGAAACGCGGGCACCTCCGCGTGCCCAAAATCGCCAACCGAAGGAATCCCATGAACATCACCGGAAACACTGTCTTCATCCCCGGCGCGACCTCCGGCATCGGCCTCGGCCTCGCCCTGCGGCTGCAGGCCAAGGGCAACACCGTCATCGTCGGCGGCCGGCGCACCGAACTACTGCGGCAGATCGCCGCGGAGCACCCCGGCCTCGGCACGGTCACCGTCGACACCACCGACCCGGCGTCGATCGCTGCCGCCCGCGACGAGCTCGCCACCCGCTACCCGGCGCTGGACACCCTGATCACCATGGCCGGCATCATGGAGCCCGAGGACCTGCGCGACCCGGCGTCGCTGGACGTCGCCGAACGCACCGTCGAGGTCAACCTGCTCGGCCCGATCCGGCTGATCCACGCGTTTCTGCCCGGCTTGCTCGCCCAGCCGTCCGCGACCGTCATGACCGTCAGCTCGGGCCTGGCCTACGTGCCGCTGCCGGCTACGCCGACCTACAACGCCACCAAGGCCGCGATCCACTCGTTCACCGAAAGCCTGCGGGTCCAGTTGCACAAGAGCGACGTGCAGGTGATCGAGCTGGTCCCGCCGGCGACCCGGACCACGCTGATGAACCAGCAGAACTCCGAGGTGGCGATGCCTCTGGAGGACTTCCTCGACGAGGTGATGAGCCTGCTCGAGGCCGACCCGAAGGCCGAGCAGATCCTGGTCGAGCGGGTCAAGTGGCAGCGCAACGCCGTGGCCGAGGACCGCTACGCCGACGTCCTGGGCGTGCTCAGCGGCCGCTACCGCTCCTGACCACCGGCGGCCGACGGGCCACACCCGAACGCCTCTGACCCGAAAGGCCACCATGCGACATTCGCCCCGCCGACCGCTGCTCGGCGCGAGCCTCGCCGCGGCGCTGAGCCTGACCGCCTGCTCGTCGGAGTCCTCGGCGGAGGACCCGGCCACCCAGGTCGTCCCGGGCGCCACGGCCACCCTCGGCAATCCTGCCGAGATCACCACCGGCCTGAGCGTCCCGTGGGGTCTGACCTTCCTGCCCGACGGTTCCGCGCTGGTTTCCGAGCGTGACTCGGCCCTGATCAAACGAGTACCGGCCGGTGGCGGCCCCGCACAGACCGTCGGCAAGGTTCCCGGCGTCGTCCCGAAGGCCGAGGGCGGTCTGATGGGCATCGTCGCCTCACCCAGCTTCGCCACCGACCGCACCCTCTACGCTTCGGTCACCGGCGCGGACGAGAACTCGATCGTCGCGCTGCACATCGCCGAGGACTACCGGTCGCTGCGCCGGGAACGGGTGCTGCTCGACGGCCTCCAGACCGCCGAACGTCACCACGGTGGCCGCCTCGCGATCGGCCCGGACGGCATGCTGTGGATCGGCACCGGAGACGCGTTCGAACCGTCGAACGCCGCCGACGACACCTCCCTCAACGGCAAAATCTTGCGCATCCGTACGGACGGCACCGTCCCCGACGGCAACAGTCCGATCTACTCCTCCGGACATCGCAACGTCCAAGGCATCGCCTTCGGCCCGGACGGCACCGCGTACGCCTCCGAACTGGGCCATCGCACCTGGGACGAGGTCAACGTGCTGCGACCCGGAGCGGACTACGGCTGGCCCGAGACCGAAGGCGTCGAAGGCAGCACCGGAACGGCGCCGATCTGGACCGTGCACCCGGATGACGCCTCCCCGTCGGGCATGGCCCACGCCGGCGGCTCCCTCTGGATCGGCGCCCTCGGCGGCCAACGACTGTGGCAACTGCCCGTCGACAACGGCCGTGCCACCGGTGGGGCGGTCGAGCACTACCGCGGCAGGTACGGCCGCATCCGCACCGTTGAAGTCGCCCCCGATGGCGCGCTGTGGCTGATCACCTCCAACACCGACGCCTCCACCTGGGGCGGCGTCGACCCGAAACCCGGCGACGACCGCATCCTGCGCGTCGAAGTCACCCAGTAGAACAGGACTCCCCGATGTCCGTCATCCTCATCACCGGCGCCTCCACCGGCATCGGCAACCTCACCGCCCGACGACTGGCCGACGCGGGTCACACCGTCTATGCCAGCATGCGCGACCCCGGCGGCCGCAACACCGGACCGGCCGCCCAGATGCGCGCATACGCCCGCGACACCGGCACCAACCTGCACGTCATCGCCCTCGACGTCACCTCACAGGCGTCCGCCGACGCCGCCGTGCAAACCGTGATGGACCGGCACGACGGACTCGATGTCGTGATCAACAACGCCGGTCACCTGTATGTGGGCTACGTCGAAGCCTTTACCGACGACGACATCACCCACCTCATCGACGTCAACGCCGTGGGCGCCCACCGGGTCAACCGCGCCGTACTGCCCCACTTCCGTCAGCGCCGGGCCGGGGTACTCATGTACGTCGGCAGCACCATCCCGGTGACCACGCCACCGTTCATGGGCCCGTACGTGGCGTCCAAGGCCGCGATGGACGCCCTCGCCGTGGTCACCGCCTACGAGGCCAACGCGTTCGGCATCGAGACGGTGATCGTCATGCCCGGCGCTATCACTGACGGCACCGACCACTTCCCGAACGCCAGCAGCGCCGGCGACACGCGGGTGGCAGCCGCCTACCGCGCCCTCGACCCCATGGTCGCGGACACCGAACGCGCCACCAACGCGCTGTTCACCCCACCGCTGAAAGGCGCGGCCGGCGTAGCCGAGGAGATCGTCCGCGTGCTCGACCTGCCCTTCGGCGAAAAGCCGTTCCGTACCGTCATTGATGACGCTCACGCCGGGGTCGAACAGGTCAACGCCGCCGCATATCGGGCCCGCGCGGAGTTCGTCCGCCGCATGGGCTTCGCCGCACTGCTGACCCCGTCCCGCTGACGTTGTTCCCCTGCCCCGGATCCCGGCCGGACTCTGCTGGAGCCCGTCTTCGAGGTGGCCCTGTCAGGGCCAGGCCAGCCGGACCCGGAGGTGCTTTCCTGTTCAGGAAAGGACGAAGGAGCGCGGTTGCCGAGCACTGGAGGTGCGTTTGCCCGATCACGAAGAGGGCGGCGGTCTGGTCAGCGACGTCGACTCATATTTGCGGCGGCTGGCCGCCGTGGTCGAGTCCGCCACCACTGCATCGGGTGCGGTCGGCATCGCGCCCGCCCTGGCCGAAGCGCAACGCGTCGCCGCATGGGGCCTGCGGTCGGCGGTGCGCCTGGGACGTGAGCGGGGTCTGAGCTGGCGGCAGCTCGCTGAGTTGCTCGACATCCCGGCCTCGACACTGCACCGCCAGTATCTCAGCGGCGCAGCCATCCTGACGGCCTCGGACTCCCCACCGGAACCGTTCGACCCGCCATCGGCCGCGGGTCAGCCTCCGGCGCCTTTCGACCTGTTCGTCGGCCGCGAACGCGAGCTCACCGACCTGGAGGTCCTGCTGCGCCGGAACCGGCTGCTCAGCGTCGTGGGCCCGGTCGGCGTGGGCAAGACGAGATTGGCCGCCGAGCTGGCTCAGCGGGTCAAGCCGTCCTTCCCCGGCGGTGTCACCTGGGTGGAATTGGCGTCGGTCAGCAAGCCGTGGCATGTCGCGTCCGCGGTCGGCGCCGCGGACCGCTACGCCGACGCCGGAGCGGCCCTGCTGGTGCTCGACAACTGCGAGCACCTTCTCCACGGCGTGGCCGACGTCGTCTCGCCACTGCTGTGGTTCTGAGCGCGAGTGAGGGGGTCCCGTTTGGTCGCGTGTTTTGGTCCCGCTTCACGTGCACCGGTTTCTGTGTGCGCGTCTTTAGGACCCACCCTGGCCAGCGTGCTCAACGGGAGGGTACTGGCGTGAGGGCAACCGGGACGTCGGGCCGTTCAGCAACAGCAAGGCTTTGCTCTTGAGCTGGTCGACGATCTTCCAGCAGTGGTGCAACTGTCGAACGTCGTGCTGGCCGTAGTGGGCTTGTGCTGGGTAGATGTCGTTGATCGGCCATGGTCGCGCGGGGCCCGCAGGCGCTCTCAGCCTCTCTCTATTATCTCATGAGCTTGATCTTCGGCTACAGCTGGTAGCGGGTCGTCGCTGATCCGGTAACCGCTACGGTGCCCGGCATGCTTACTGGTGACGAGAAGTTTGTTGGTTCTGGGCGGGTGCGGCTGTGGACGCAGCGTTTCGGCCGGCCTGCTGACCCCACTGTTCTGCTGGTCATGGGCACGTCTACTCAGGGCATCGGCTGGCCCAATGAGTTGGTGGAGGCGCTGGTGACCAGCGGTAGGCAGGTGATCCGGTTCGATCACCGCGACACGGGCCGTTCCGATTGCGTCGATTTCGCCGCGTATCCGTATGCGCTCGCCGACATGGCAGCCGACACGGTCGCCGTTCTGAACGGTTACGACGTGACCACCGCGCATCTCGTGGGGATATCCCTGGGCGGGGCGATCGGGCAGTGGCTTGCCGTGCACCAGGCAGCTCGGGTACAGGCGCTGACCTTGATGGCGTCGTCTCCGATGGGCAACAATCCCGGACCGGCGTGGGCACGAGCCATGGCGGGAAAGCCGGTTTTGGCCGGCGAGCTCCCGCCCCCGAATGCACGGTTCCTCGACCACGTGATGGCCTCGGCGAAGGCACCCCGGACGACGCCGGCGAAGCGCATGGAAGCCGACGTGCAGACCTGGCGAGTGCTCAACGGCGATGTCTTGCACTTCGATGAGCCCGCCGCACGGCGGTTCGTCGAGCAGTGTTACGCCCGGGCCAACAATATTGCTGCTGCCTCGAATCACGATCTCGCCGGGCGGCGATGGGACGACGACCGGCGGGCCTCCTTGTCCGCCGTCACCGCGCCGACCTTGGTCCTGCACGGCAGTGATGACCCGCTGTTCCCCCCGGCTCACGGCGAAGCGCTCGCGGCGCAGATCCCGGCGGCGCAGTTGGAGATCGTGCCTGGCATGGGCCACCATCCGTTTTTCTCGCCCGGACTCACCGAGCGGATCGCCGACGCGATCATCCGCCACACGAACTGACCTCGAGCCGGCCGGGCCCAGGTCGTCGCCGAGCACAAGCGGCAGCCGGCACGGCGCAACAGGCCATCGGCCCCGCAGCGGCCAGAACCGCGTCAGCCGAAGGCTCGTCGATGACCGTCACGCAGCTCATCGCACTGGCCCTCAACGGCGACACCCTGCTCGGCAACGACCCGACCGGTGTTCTGACCCGCCGGGAGCTTGCCGTCGCCCGGCTCGTCGCCGGCGGCCTCACGAACGGTCAGATCGCGAAGGAGCTCCACCTCAGCCCCCGCACAGTGGCCAGCCACCTCGCGAACATCCGCACCAAACTGGGAGTCCAGAACCGGGTCGAAGTCGCCTTGTGGGCCACCCGAACCAGCCCATCCCGCGCCGCAAGCCCGGCTGATCCGAGCACAGTCCAGGTCTGGGTAAATCGCACACAAGCGTCCCCGCTTGAGGAGACTGTGCCGGCCGTCAATGTGCTGCGGCCGGACCCTGCTGGGCCTGCGCAACCCAGCTGAGGAGCATTTGCAGCGCGTCCGCCGTTGCTGTGCTGGGACGCGGGAGATACACCAGCAGCGAGCGATCGGGCCGGGCCGGCACGGTGAGCACCTGGTAGTCGAATTCCAGCGGGCCGGCGACATGATGGTTCAGATGGACGACGCCGATCCGCTTCTCCAGTACGTCGCCTCTGGCCCAGAGCTGGCGGAACTCGTTGCTGCGGATGGCGAGCTCGCCGATGAGCGACGTCAGCCGCGCGTCGTCCGGCCATCGACCGGCCAGAAGCTGGAGGTGTGCGACGATTTCGGCGGCTGCGGCTTGCCAGTCCCCGTAGCGCGTCTTGGCGTCCGGGGTGAGAAACAGCTGCCGGGCCGAGTTGGGCGGTTGAGCCATGCCCGAGACCTCGAACACCGCCTCGGCGGCCGCATTGGCCGCCAGGATGTCCATGCGGGTGTCCACGAGCAATGCCGGCACGTCGACCATCGTGTCCAGGAGCCTGGCCAACGGCTCGTCCGTGGCAGTCACCGATCGTCGAGCGTGAGGCGACGAGGTCGCATCCGACGGCCGGACGAGGTTACGCAGGTGCTCGGTCTCCACGTCCGACAACGAGAGCGCACGCGCGACCGCGCAGAGCACCTGGTCGGAGACGCCTGCTGTGCGGCCCTGCTCGAGCCGCACGTAGTAGTCGGGACTGACTCCCGCCAGCAGGGCTACCTCTTCTCGCCGGAGCCCGGGCACGCGGCGGCGCGTGCCACCGACCGGCAACCCGACCTGATCAGGTGTGATCCGGTCGCGACGCGTACGCAGGAACGCCCCGATGTTGGTCTCCACACGCCAACATTAGGCGCGGCTGCGAGGGTGAAGGTGGCCCTGCTGGAACCAGTTAACTGGAGGCCGCTCGCGCCGATTCCATCTCGATGACGACCTTTCCGAAGGACTCCTTGGCGGAATGCCGTACGTAGGCAGCCGGCGCGTCGAAGAAGTCCACCACCTCATCGATCACCGGACGCACGCGCAACCGGTCAACGGTGGCCACCAGGTCGTCCTGGGCGGCGGAACTGCCCACCGCGACACCGCGGATGCTCGCGGCTTTGACCATCAACCCGAGCAGGTCCGGAGAAGTGCCGGCAAAGTCGAACAGGCCCACGTACGCGACATCACCGCCGAACGCGACAGCGGCGATGGACTGATCCATCGAGCGGCCACCGGCCGAGTTCACCACGATCCGCGCACCACCAGTGGCCGCGAAGACGTGCTCGCCCCAGGACTCCACCTCGGTGTAGTCGACAACACCGGCGATCCCCAGCGCGGCCAGCCGGTCCTGCTTGCTCGGGTCGCTGGTCGTCGCCCACACCTGAGCGCCGGCGGCCCGGGCGAGCTGGGCGGCGAACAGGGACACACCACCAGTGCCGAGAACCAGCACCGTGTCGTCGGCTCCGAGCGGCCGGACGCTGTATGGCCGATTCCCTCGCAGCGCCGTCCACGCCGTCAGACCCGCGCACGGCAGAGTCGCCGCCTCCGTCAAGCTCAAGCTGCCCGGAGCGGCGGTGACGCGGTCCGCCTGCAGGATCGCGTACTCCGCGAGCATGCCGTTCTCGTCACCTGAGCCCAGGCCGAGCCCCATGTCGGCGCCCGGCGCCCCGTCCGCCCATCCCCTGAGGTAGACACTGATGACCCGGTCGCCCGTCTTCCAGGACTCGACGCCTGCTCCAACCGCGTCGACGACCCCCGCGCCGTCGCTGAGCGGAACCAGCTCGGGTGCCGCAGCCACGCCGTATTGCCCGTCGAGGACAAGGAGATCCCGGTAGTTGATCGCTGCCGCATGAACCTTGACGCGGACCTCTCCCGGGCCGGGCTGCGGGATGGGTACCACCTGCAGCGTCAGCTCCTGTCCCCCGCCCGCCGTCGGCGTGAGCGCCCACCTGTTCATCGTGTCGGACTGCATCCGGGCACTCTCCCGTTCCGTGTGGTCAACGTCCGATGCCGGTCGTCGGCGCAGGCTTCCCCTGCCGCTCGAATGACGTTGCCGCACGCCGCCTGTTGCTGGGAGTGCCCGCTGTTACCTGGGTGTGGCAGAACCACCTTGAACGTCGGCGGTCCGGCGAGGCTTGCGCAAGCCTCGACTCGCCGACCACCGTTTGTGCGCCAGAGCCGCTTTCTTGACAGACCCAGCTCGGGGACTACTGCTAAGGCAGTCTTTTCAGACCGTCGAAGAACGCGGCGATGTTCAATGTGCCGCCGGTTCGGGAGTCGAGAGCGACCGCGTTACGCCGGACCGATGGGAAACCGGCCGGGAGGTGGCCGAAGTCTGCCCAGGCGAGGGCGGTCACCACGAAATCGCCAAGCCACCTAACAAGATCGTTCGAGGTTTCTCGCGGAGGGAGACCCCTGGCGAGAGTGCTTAGTCCCTGCCGGGTCTGTACGAATGTCCCGGTCATCATGGCGATCTTCATGGCTTCCAGCGGGACCAGCATCAGCGAGCTGTGGCCAACCGGGTCCACGGTGCCGCACAGCTTGATGATCTCCGCGGCGATTTCCCACAGTTCGCCGATTTTGCCGAGCTCGGCACAGATCCCGACAGCGGCAAGCTTCACCAGCTCGTACGGATTCCAGTACTCACCGCTCGCGTAGATGGCGGCCGCTGCGTCGCAATGCTCAAGCGCCTCTGCCACGGCGCCGGCTTCGACCAGAATCCCCGCAAGATCGCGATGGAAATCGGCCTGTTTCATCGGTTCGTCGAGCAGACGGGACTGATCGAGGCCCATGGTGGCGTAATGCCGCGCCAAGTCGAGATCACCGAGTGCAGCGTGGATGACCCCCAAGTGGCCGATCACGGTCATTTCGCGACGCTCGTCGTTGGCGCGGCGGGCCAGTCCCAGCGCCTCGGTGGCCGTGTCGATCGCCGCCCGGTGCTCGCCGGCAGCATGCAGTACGAGACTCTCGTCCAGCTTGAAGATCGATTGCTGGACTACGTTCTGCAGTTCGACGGCCCGCGCGAAACCATCCCGGGCGTACCGCAGCGCTCTGGTGTAGTCGCCCTGTCGCCGGTGGAGCTGCCCGAGCAGCCCGTCGATCTCCATCTGCCCTTGAACGCTCTGCGCTGTCACGAAGGCTTCCCGGGCCGACAACGCCAGTTGGAGGCATCTCGCGATGTCGTCGCCCGCCTTCGCCAACTCCGCCGAACGCTGAAGGAAAACACCCCGGCCGAAGACCGTCGCATAGCGGAGGCCGCGATCATAGAAAGCAAGAGCACCGCCGATGGTGCCGACTTTCTCAGTGATCCCTCCAGCGTGCCCGTACAGCAGGGTCCGCCGTTCGTCCTTGCCGGCATCCGGCAGGTCGATGCGGTCGAGCGTGGCCTCGACGGCGGGCAGAATGTCACCAAGCCGGTCCGGGTAAGCCCGCAACGGAGCCCGATGCGCGTCCAACACACGAAGCTCGTCGAGCAGGGCATCGAGATAGTCGACGGTGTCCTGGAGCGCGGTGGCGGCCACCAGGTCCAGATTCGCACGCGCGTTGCGGTACAAGAGCAGCGCCAATTGCTCACCGGTGTCGGGCTTCAGGGCGGCTCTCAACAGGACCCGGCCGGCGAACAAGACTTCCCGGCCGATGGTCGTCCGCCGGCCAGGCTGGTGCTCGAGCCGGCCGTTGGCGGTACCGGCATACACGTACGCCCGGGTTATCTGCTCAGGAAGACCGGTATCGACCAGAGCATCGGCCACCCTTTCTCCGCCTGTCGTGATTCGGTCGATAACCCTGCGACCGTAGTTGGCGGCCAGCCTCGCGGGAATGTTCCACAACGTGCCGAGGTACCCGCGCGCTCCCGTCAGCATGAACTCACGACCAACACCCGTCCACGACTGGCACGAGTTATTGAAGATGATCGGCCGATGCGGGAACCGCAGGAACTGAGTTATGAAGGTCCTATCCATCGGGATATCGCCCAGCAGGATCGCATCGTCGGATCCGTGGGTGTTGAAGAAGACGAACTCCGCGGGCAGCTCGTGAGCCAGCCGCATCAGATTCTGCGGACTCGCGTCGTCGCCGTCGAGAAGCACCGGTTGGGTGAGATGGGTGTCGACCGCACGCATGACGTCCGGAGTTTCCGAGTCATGGAAATAGCCGGGATCAAGGACCAGCCCGAAGGCCGTTGCCGCCCGGCGCATCGCACTGGCGTAAAGCTCACCTAGAACGACCAGGGCCGGTTCACCCACCACATGCCCGATCGGCTTTGTTGACCAACCGCGGCTTGCGCGCCGCACGAACGTGTACGGCAGCCCGCTCGTGAAGACCGTGACCCGCCGGTCGCCGACCTCCTCGAGCACCCGCTCCGGCACTTGGGCGGTGACAGCCCGCTCCACCGCGCCGAGGGAGGCCTGCCACGCCGCCGCTCCGGGAATGACGTTCTCCCGGTGGGCGTCGACCGCTCGCTGCACCTCGGTGAGATCAGGCTCAGGAATCACCACAAGGCGCGCACGGCGATGGTGGGCGTAGCACACGGCAAGAAGGTCACCCGCCACACCACGGTCCTCGATGAGCACCGCTTCGTCCGTTGCGGGCACGGCGCCGGGCGGCGCGGGCGGCGATCCCGGCTCGGGCCGCAACGGTCTGCCGGTGTCCAGCGCGACGGACAGTGCGACCAGCAAGTCTTCGGGACGGTTCGGATCCACTGCTATGAACGGCGGAGCAGGACTCAGGAGTCGCCGGACCTGGTCGGCGAAAATGCCGGGGTCCGGCCCGGGCAGAAGAAAGAGCCGCTCCTGACTTTCTACCATCTCTGTCTTCCCGGATTCGCCGTGGCCCTGGACCGCCCGGAACGATTCCCAATGGTCATGCAAGCTGGGATCGACAGTCTGGAGGTCGCCGGGCGCGGGCTCGAAGAGGAAAATCACCCGCGTGATCCGGACGGCCGACAGGATCTGATCGACCTGCGCGTTGTGCAACATCCATGACCGATATGGCGTCAACTCCTCCCGCAGTCGCCGGGTTCGGGCAGACAAGTCCAGCGCTTGGGCACGGAACTCGACATCGTCTGCGGTCGAGATCTCGCGGCGGGCCAGAGGCGTGCCGTTGAGGGCCTGCGACTGCTTGTGAGCGTCCTCGTACCGGCGATGGCACTGGATGTACTCGACGGCACTCATCGGCGGTTCGGGAACAGCGATTACCGGCGTGAACCGAGCAGCCGGCAGGCAGGAGAGGACAACGGCAGCCTCAAGCCGCTGATCGGGTCGGCAGACGATCACCGTGTCGCCGAACGCAAACCTCGGAACGCTCGTCACGGCGATTGCGATCTCACACTCGCCCGTCGGAAGGTTCAGGGCGACCCCAACCCCGCCGATCTGCGGCGACAGATCACCGCAATCGATAGTCACGGCGGTGTCCTCGTCGAGCCGGGAGGTGACCACACGCCCATCGACCGTTGCCGACGTCGTGAAAGCGAGACCCCACCGAGCCGGCGCCGCCAACCGGAACCTCAGCCGCAGCTGACCCACGACCTCGTCCCCCGTGGAGGTCTGCGTGAGTTCGATCCCTCGCTCACCGCAGCCGAGTCGCTGCTCCATCCGCAGCGTCGAGCTGTCCATGGCCGGATAGGGCGCGTCGGTCACCTCGACGGACGAGTCCAGCCACTCGCCGAGCAGG
Organism: Actinoplanes sp. NPDC021490; assembly: GCF_055562135.1. NCBI lineage: Bacteria > Bacillati > Actinomycetota > Actinomycetes > Micromonosporales > Micromonosporaceae > Actinoplanes > Actinoplanes sp. NPDC021490. The sequence continues at coordinate 100,878 of NZ_JBVHFW010000027.1, read as the reverse complement.
ATCTCTTCCTTGAGGTGCACGTCAAGCCGGGCACATGTCAACAACCCGTCCTGGTATCCAAATTCGACATTGTTCGGGAAGCCGAACCACACCATGTCGCTCACGCGACACACCCGCCAAGCACCGGGTGTAATCCGAGGCTGTCGGAGGTAAGCAACGCCTCCGCGTACTGTTGGCGGGCCTCGGTCCACATCTCGTTCCGGTGATGGAGCTGTCGCGCATCCGCGTGGCGGCGGGCGCGTTTCAGAGTGCCGTCGGCCATGCCACCATCTTGGGAGCGGTCGCGCCGCCGCGGCATGATGCGATCGGCCCAACTGTTCCGGGAGCAGTCGGACGGAGTTCCGGAATGCCTGCAGCTCGACCCGGTTGAGCTGGGCAGTTGAGGCGGGCCACTGCACCGCCGTACACCCGCGGCCGGGTGTTGCCATGGCAGATCAGGCGAACAGGAAACGCAGGTCGTCGAGCATGACGATCAGCCCGCCGGCGACCAGCCCGGCGACGGCCGCCAGGACGCCGGCGGCCGGGCTGACCGGGCCGGGCGTGGCCAGCGTGCCCAGCGCCGCCACGGCGATCAGGAAGGCGTTGCGCCAGATGTGGTGCCGGCCCAGCGGCGCCGAGGACCGTCCGAAGCAACGGCAGGGCTTGGCTTGGCCGCGGCGCAATGCCCGGGCGACGGCTACCGCGAAGGCCAGCAGCAGCAGGATGGCGAGGGGGAAGCCGGCCGCCGGCCGGACCGCCACCAGGCCGGCGACGCCGATCTCGCCGGCCAGGACCAGCGCCGCGAGCGGCGCGGCAGGCCGGAATCCCAGGTCGCCGACCGAGGTCACGAAGGCCGGGTAATCGGTGGCTTTGCCGAGCACCGCGGCCACGAAGACCAGGCCGATCAGGAACTGGCAGGCTACGACGGTCACGCTCATCTTCTGCGCCTCACTACTCCGAGAATTGCCGTGCCGGGCACCGCGCCGAAGTGCCGCGAGTCCTGGCTGCGGGGGTTGTCGCCGCGTACCGTGACCGAGCCGTCCGGGGCTACCGCCGCCGCCCGTTTCACCATCCAGGTCACGTCGGCCCGCGGCACCACCTCGCGGGCGCGGAAGACGACGAGGTCGCCGGGGGCAGGCCGTTGTCCCACCCGTACGAGCAGCTTGTCGCCGTCCCGCAGGGTGGGTGTCATGCTCTCGCCCCGGACGAGGATCAGGCGCCACCATCGGCGGATCACGGCGTCGCCAACTGGTAGCCGCTGGCCTGCAGAGTGAACAGGCGAGAGTAGTCGCCGCCGGTCGTCATCAGCTCGTCGTGGCTGCCGGCCTCGGCGACCCGCCCGGCGGCCAGCACCAGGATCCGGTCGGCGTCGCGCAGGGTGCTGAGCCGGTGCGAGATCAGCAGTCCCGTGCGACCCTGGCGGACTCGCGCGAGGGAGGCGTTCACCCGGCTCTCCGCCTCGGCGTCCAGTCCCGAGCTGGGCTCGTCCAGGATCAGCAGGTCGGCGTCGGCGCGCATCAGGGACCGGGCCAGGGCCACCCGCTGCCACTGCCCGCCGGAGAGCGTCACACCGGTCTCGCCTTGCTCGTCGGTGAAGCTGCGGCTGAGCATCGTGCGGTAGCCGTTCGGCAGGCCGGCCAGCCGGTCGTGCACCTCCGCCTCGGTCGCCGCCTGCTGGACCGCCTCCGGCGAGTAGGGCAGCCGCCCGATCCCCACGTTCTCCTCGGCGGTCAGGTCGTAGCACATGAAATCCTGGAAGACCGCGCCCAGCCGGGCCCGCAGCGTCGCCACGTCGAACTCGCGCAGGTCGACGCCGTCCCAGGTGATTCGGCCGCGCTGCGGGTCGTAGAACCGGCAGAGCAGTTTGACCAGCGTGCTCTTCCCGGCGCCGTTGACGCCGACCAACCCGGTGGCGCGGCCCGCCGGGATGGTGAGGTCGAGGCCGCGCAGCGCCCACGGACCTTCCTCGTCGTAGCGGAACCACACGTCCTCGAAGCGGATCTCCGCGCGCAGCGGCGGCGCCACGAGCGTGCCGTCGGCCAGGTCGGCGGGGCCGTGCACGATGGCGGCGTAGTGCCGGAACAGCCGCAGGGAGCCGCCCACCTCGCCGAGCTGGGCGGCTATGCCGGACAGGCCGCTCTGCACGGCGCTGACCGCGGCCAGGAAGATGGTCAGGTCGCCGAGGGTGAGGCTGCCGCGAAGCACCGCGGCGACCACGGTCACGGTGCCGATCAGGGCCACGGCTGCGCTGGCCAGCGCCCAACCCGCCGATACGAGGGCGGCGTGCCGCTGCGCGCCCAGCTCGATCCGGCCGGCCCGGCGCAGCGCGCCGGTGAGCCGGCCGTGGAAGAACCCGCCCAGCTGGTACAGCCGCACCTCGCGGACCGCCCGCAGGTCGGTCAGCAGCCCTTGGTAGAGGAACCGGATCCGGTAGAGGTTGTTGGCCTCTTCGGTCGCGCGGGCGGAGCGCCGGGCCAGGGCGAGCTGGATGGCGAATTCCGGCCCGGCCACGGCCAGGACCAGCAGGCCGGCCGGTGGCCACAGGGTAAGCAGGACCCCGGCGAAACTGGCGATGGTGACCAGGCTCTGCGCGCTGCCGACGGCGAACATGACGACCGTGTACGGCGCCTGCTCGGCCGCCTGCTGCGCCAGCATGAGCCGGTCGCGGAAGGCCGGCTGCTCGAACGGGGCCAGCCCCAGGAAGGCGTTGACCCGAGCGTAGAGAGACACGTTTGCGGCAATGCCGACGGCGTTCTGCACCACAGTGGTCAGGTAGGAGACCAGACGATTGGCCGCCGTGGCCAGCGCGACCAGGGTGGCCGCGAGGACGGCGTATCGGATGGCCTGGCCGGTCTGCGCGCCGGGGCCCCGCCCGATCTCGTCGAGCAGCAGCTTGGTGCACCAGGCCGCGCCGACGGGTAGGGCCGCACTGCCCAGCATGAGAGCGATCAGGCAGCTCAAGGCGGTCGGATGCGCCCCGGCGCCCAGCCGCAGCGCGGCGCGCAGCGTCGTCACCGCCGGACCCGTACCCGGGCCGGAAGCTCGTGCCCCACCCGGGTGACCACCCCGTCCTCCAGGGACAGCACGGCCGGGAATCCCGTCACCTCGAACGCGGACTGCGCCAGGCCCTCGCCGACCGAGATGACCTGGTATCCGGGCAGCCGGGCCGCGATCGGGGCCAGCTCGTCGGGCTCGCCGACCACGCAGACCAGCCCGTCGCGGGCGTAGTCGTCCGCGCTGGACTCCAGCACGCCGAGCAGCTTCTGGCAGGGCGGGCAGGTCGGCGTGATCATGATGACCGTGCGCCGGCCGCGGGCCAGGTCGCCGGCCTGTGGCAGCGGCCCGACGGTGAAGCCGACCGCCGGCAGGATGCCCGGCGCGGTGGCCTCGACCGGCCCGGCCGCGACGTCGCGCAGCCGCCGGATCACGGCCAGGGTCAGGGCAAGATTGAGAATCGTGATCGCGCCGATCAGCGTCAGCGCACCCGCGGTGATGCCGGACATGGCGTCCTCTCCAAGGTAGGGAGGGGGCCGCGCCGGGCGGCGCGGCCCCGCGAGAGCGCTGGATCAGCAGGCGCCGGACTTCTTGGTGTAACAGACCGGGTCGGACGTCCTGGCCGAGCAGGTTCCGCTGCAGCTGTACGAGCTCCGCCGGTAGTACCAGAAGTAGTTGCCGCCGGAGCAGTAGCCGTTGGAAATGGCGCAACAGGACTGGCCGTGCTCCGGCACGCAGGCGCCGGCCTCCTCCTTGCCGAGCAGGGCGCCGAGCATCACGTCGCCGAACCGGGTCATCACCTTGGTCATGCCAAACCTCCGTGTCGGGGAACAACTTGCCCCGTCACTGTGCCGCCGGCCGCTGCGGATCTACTGCGGATCGGCTGCGGCCGCGTCCCGGTCCCAGGTACGCAGCAGTTCGCGCAGCTCGACCGCATCCTCGGCGGCGAACTGGTCGAAGATGGCCAGTGCCTCCCGGCCCAGCGCGACCGCAGCCGCGTGCTCGCCCAGGGCGGCCCGGGCCTGGGCCAGCAGGGCCAGCGACCGGGCCAGCGTGAACGGCTTCTGACAGGCTCGCAGGATGGCCACCGAGGACTCCAGCTCGACCGCCGCCCGGCCGGCCTCGCCCTCGCCGAGCAGCAGGTTGCCGAGCAGCCGCTGGGAGACACCCTGGCCCCAGACGTAGCGCATGTCCCGGAACGCGGCCGACACCCGGGCCAGCAACGCGCGGGCCGCCTCGGTGTCCCCGGTGGCGACGTGCACGGAGGCCAGCGCCTGTTCGGCGACCGTCATGGAGAGTTTGTCGCCGAGGCCGCGGTGCACGGCGACAGCCAGGCGCAAGTGGTGGGCGGCGAGCGGCCAGTTGCCGTCCTGGCGGTGCACGACTCCGGTGGTCTCGTGCACCAGGGCCTGACCCCAGCTGTCGCCGCAGCGCTCGAGGAACTCGTCGGCAGCCCGCAGAAGCCAGTGGTTGAAGGGGGTGTGCCGCTGGAACTGCCCGAAGTGCTGGCCCGCGACGAGCAGGCTGTAGCCGATGACCGGCTCGGCGACCTGCCGCCCGGCGCAGCGGCCGAAGGCGAGCCCCAGCGCCGCCTCGGCCCGGCGCATGTCGCCCAGATGCCGGCTGCACAGGGCGTACGTGAGCGCAGCCATGACCTGATGGTCCGGCAGCAGGCCGCGACCGTCCCGGTAGGCCGCGCGCAGCAGCGGCATCGCCTCGGCGATCCGGTCCGTCATCCGCGCGGCCGCCGCCAGCCCCAGCTGCACCGACACCCTGGTCGGTACGGTCAGGCCCGACGGCTCGGCCAGGATCGCCCGCAGCGTGTCCGCCCATTCGGGCAGGTGGCTCTCCCGCATCAGGGCGAAGCCGCCCATCGCGTAGGCCAGCCGGCCCGCCAGGTCGGCCTGCCCGAGCGCCAGCAGATCGGACGCGGCGGCGGTGAGGTTTTCCCGCTCGTCCTCGAACCAGGCCAGCGCGGCCGGCACCGTCAGGTCCGAGGTGACCGTACGCGTTGCGGGGAAGTGCCGGCAGGGCAGCGCCGCGCCGGCGCGCTCGGCCTGCCGGAGCAGACGCTCGTACCAGCGCACCAGCTCGTCGTCGTCCGGCTCGGCCCGTTCGCGCGCGTGCAGCCGCACCAGGTCGTGCATCCGGACCCGGCCGTCGCCGTACGCGGTCAGCATCTGCGCCCGGCAGAGCTGGTCCAGCAGGTGCTCGTCGTCCGGGTCGGCGGTGCTGAAGCTGCGTAACGACGTACGGCTCAGCACCCCGAGCAGCCGGGCCGCGGCCGGCCGCAGCCGTTCGAAACCGACCGTGAAGCTGCTCCGTACGTCCAGCTCGCCCATCGACAGCTCGTCGAGGCGGCGCCGCTCGACCCGCAGCCGGTCGCGCAGGTGGGCGATGGTCATCGTTTCCCGTTCGGCCAGCCGTACGCCCGCGATCCGCAGCGCCAGCGGCAGGCCGCCACAAAGCTCGACCACCTGCGCGGCCGCCCGGTTCTCGCGCCCGACACGCTCCGCGCTGGCCAGGTTGGCCAGCAAGGCCAGGCCGTCTGCCAGCGGCAGCACGTCGAGCGGCAGGGCGGTGGCCCCGGGCAGGGCGCTCAACCCGGCTGTGGTCGTGATGAGCGTCGTGTTGGGGCCGGGCGGCAGCAGCGGCCGCACCTGCGTGACGCTCGCGGCGCTGTCCAGCAGCACCAGGGTCCGCCGATCGGCGAGGACCGAGCGGTACAGCGCGGCCCGCTCGTCCAACTCCGCCGGGATGGCCTGGCTGGTCACCCCGAGGGCGCGCAGGAACGCGGCCAGAACGGCGGCCGGATCGGCTGGGCTCGTGGTGTTGCCGCGCAGGTCGGCGAAGAGGCTGCCGGCCGGGAACCGGTTACGGTGCTCGTGCGCCGCACGCAGCGCGAGGGTGGTCTTGCCCGTGCCGGCCAGCCCGGCCACGACGATCACCTGCGCGGCGCCGGCCACCTCCGGCGTGTACGCCAGCAGGGAACGCAGATGGTCCAGCTCCTTGTCGCGGCCGACGAAGTCGCCGATCACGGCCGGCAGCTGTTGCGGGCGGTACAGCCGGGCCGGCTGCGGCTCCGGCGCCCGGTCCTCGGCCAGAATCCGGTCGTGCAGGTGGCGCAGCTCCGGGCCGGGGTCGAGCCCGTGCTCGTCGGCCAGCAGGCGGGCGCCGGCCCGGTACACCGCCAGCGCCTCGGCCTCGCGGCCACCGCGCTGCAGGGCGACCATGAGCTGGCCCCGCAGGCGCTGCCGCAGCGGCCGGTCCTTGACGCTCTTCATCAGCTCGGGGACCAGCTCGCGGTGCAGGCCGAGGGAGAGCTGCGCCTCGAAACGTTCCTCCAGCGCGTGTTCCCGCAGCTCGTGCAGGCGGTCACGCTCGAAGTCGACCAGGGAGGCACGCACGTCCACGAAGGCGTCGTCGCGCCACCGGGCCAGGGCCTGGGTCAGCAGGTCGACGGCGAGCCGGGGGTTGGCCTCGGCGGTCTGCCGGCTGGCCAGCCGGACCTCGTCGGCGAATTCCCGGGAGTCGAGCACCGGCGCCGCCCCGAGCAGATATCCGGGCGGACGGGTGGTGATCAGGGCGTGCCCGGCGAGCTTGCGCAGCGACGCCACCAGCGCCTGGACCCGGTTGCGGGCCCCGGTCGGCGGGCGGCCGTCCCACAGCCCGTCGGCCAGCCGGTCCACGGCGACGATTCGTCCACTGTGCCCGGCCAGGACGGCCAGCAGCGTGCGCTCAAGCGGTGGCAGAGCCACCGCGGACCCGTCGACGATCAGCTCCACCGGACCGAGCACGCTGATCCGGACCGGCTCTCGGGTAGGTTGCACCGCGCAAAGCTAACGCGACCGGACAAGGACGCGAGGTCGCGCCGGGATCAGGGCCTACCGGGGCCAGCCATGTAGTGCCATGTCGGCCACCAGCTGGAGTTCGTCACGGCTGGATCCGCCGGCGGCCTGGACAGCGATCCCGTTGGCCACGGTCATGAGATATCGGGCGAGCAGGGCGGGATCGGCGCCGGCCGGCAGGTCACCGTCGTCGAGGGCGCGCTGGAATCGGTCCCGCAGGTGGGCGACGCCCTCCTGACGCCAGGCGGCGAGGGTGTCGCGGGCCGGGCGGCCGGCCTCGCCTGCGGCCAGTGAGCCCTGTACGCCCAGGCATCCGGCGGGGCAGTCGGGGCGCGTGGTGGAACGGACCGCACCGCCGAGGTAGGCCGTAGCCACTTCTCTGGCGGTCGCCTGCGTCAGAGCCCGGGCGAAGTAGGACGCCGGGCCCTCGGTGTAGCGCTCCAGCGCCTTGCGGAACAGGTCCTGCTTGTTGCCGAAGGCCCGGTACATGCTCGTGCGGTTGATGCCCATCGCGCCGGTCAGGTCGTCCAGGCTGGAGCCCTCGTAGCCCTGGGCCCAGAAGACCACCATCGCCCGTTCGAGAGCCTCGTCGGCGTCGAACCCTCGTGGTCTACCGATCGGTGTCGTTCGTTCACTGCCCACGAGCTCAGCCTATCTCTTCGGTACCGCTCGGTTCCGAAGTGCTATGGTGGCATTCGGCACCGATCGGTGCCGAAGTCTTTGGAGGTAGACGCATGGGGCAAGTAGTTCTCGTCACCGGAGGAACATCGGGCATCGGCCTGAGCCTCGCCGAGGCGTTGCTGGAAGAGGAGCCTCCGTGGTCGTGTGCGGCCGATCACAAGCAGCCCTCGATCGCTTCACCCAGGCTCACCCGCAGGCCCTGGCCGTCCAGGCCGATGTGACAGACGCGGAAGCGAGAGCCGCCATGCTCGATGCGATCGCCGAACGGTTCGGGCGGCTGGATGTGTTGATCAACAATGCCGGCACGTTCGTCGAGCGGGATTTCACCGCGGTCGACAACGCCACCGCGGCCCTCGACCAGGAGATCGACCTGAATCTGGCGGCACCCATCCACCTGACCGGCGAGGTGTTGCAGCGCTGGCCCGCCCTGGCCGCGATCGTCTTCGTCACCTCCGGCTTCGCTCTGGTCTCGCCGACCCGCGCACCGACCTACGGCGCCGTCAAAGCCGGGTTGCACGGCTTCGCCGACGGCCTGCGCCGACAGCTCGCACCGCAGGGCACCCATGTGCTCGAGGTCCTTCCACCGACCACGGAAACACCGATGACCGCCGCCGCCACGGGTCCGAAACTGCAACCCGCCGAGGTCGCAGCAGTCACGCTCAAAGCACTCCGGCAACGCCGGCCGATGGCACTGCCGGGCCAGACCAAACTGATGCCGGCGATGCTCCGGATTGCCCCGGGCGCCCTCGGACGCATGGTCGCAAGACTCTGACCGCCGAGAACCGGCCACGCGGCTGCCTGATCATTGGACCCACCGACACGTCGTCGACCCTTGCGGAACCCGAAAAGGATCGGGGCGGCAGAGCCCGCTCCCCCGCCGGCCGCTCGCGTCAGACGGACAAATCATGACGCCGGATCGGCACGCTGCAAATCCTGCAACTCCTTGTGTACGCATCGATGGTTATCTAATGTCCCCAGGTAAGCGCTTTCCTGAGTTAGGAGGCGGTGGGGGGCAGACCTCGATGATGAAAGTGAGACAGCGATGAAACGATCAATCGCCGGACGATGGATAGCCGGGGCGGCGACCGCGGTCGCGAGCGCCGCGATCATGATGGCGCTTCCGTCGGCCCAGGCAATGGCCGCCGACAACCTGAGCATCGGTGCCGGCGCTGACGGTTCCAGCAAGGCCGGCGGCACGAGCTATGGCAACGTCAAGGACGGCAGCCTCAGCACCTATTGGGCGCCCAACGGCTCAACGGGCTACGTGTCGGTCAAGTGGGGCAGCGCCACGACGGTGTCCTCGGCGGCCATCCGATATGCCTCCGGCGGCGGTTCGATCAGTGCCTGGCGAGTGCTCAATGGCGACAACGGCGCCGTCCTGACCAGTGGCAGCGGAGCCCCCGGCACCATCTCCTTCGCCTCGACCTCGCTGAAGAAGCTCACCTTCGACATCACCGCCGCATCCGGCGCACCGCGGATCGCCGAGTTCGAGACCTACGGCAGTGGCGGCTCGAACCCGACCACCGGCCCGACCACCGGCCCCACGACGACCCCGCCGACCAGCAACCCGGGCACTCCGACTGGTTCGTGGCCGTCCTCGACGGGCTCGGTGAGCATCTCCGGCACGGTCAACGTGACGGGCACCTTCGACGGCGGCATGAAGACGTACTGCTGCATCGGTGACGGCTCGCAGAACGAGTCCCAGGATCCGATGTTCAAGATCGCGAACGGTGGCACGCTGCAAAACGTCATCATCGGCTCGCCCGCCGGTGACGGTGTGCACTGCGAGGGCACCTGCACCATCCGGAACGTGTGGTGGAACGACATCGGCGAGGACGCCGCGACGTTCAAGGGCACCGGAAACGGCACCAGCTACGTCATCGGCGGCGGCGCCCGGTCCGGCAGCGACAAGACCTTCCAGCACAACGGCAACGGCACCGTGAGCATCTCGGGCTTCTACCTGAGCGGCTCCGGAAAGCTGTACCGCGGCTGCGGTAACTGCACCACCTCGTACGAGCGCCACGTCAAGATCGACAACGTGCTGCTGAACGACATCGACATGGTCGCCGGCATCAACAGCAACTGGGGCGACACCGCCACCATGACCCGCGTCACGATCAGCAACAGCTCCAGCGTCGTCGTCTGCGGCAAGTACAAGGGCGTCGCCAAGGGCAGCGAGCCGAGCTACCTCGGCGAGGGCTGGAACGACGCCAATTGCAAGGTCAACCGGAGTGACGTCACCATCCGTTAACTCGGCGAAAACCCGCAGCGGGGTGCTCACCGATGGGTGAGCACCCCGCCGGCGTAGAACAACTACTACGCAAGGCCGGCGGGTGACCGAGTGCTCGGCGCCCGCCGACCGCGTCGTCACACGGTGGTGGCCTGCTGCTGGGCCAGCTGGTCGCGCAGCCAGTGGTAGCTGGCCCGCGGTGTGCGGTTTCCGGTCGGATAGTCCACATGGGCCAGGCCGAAGCGTGGACCGTAGCCCCGGGCCCACTCGAAGTTGTCGATGAGCGACCAGTAGAAGTAGCCGCGAAGGTCCACGCCGGCCTCGGCGGCGGCGGCCACGTGCGTGGCGATGAATCGGATGCGGTCCGGGTCCGCGCCGGGATCCTCGCGCACCTCGGCGACACCGTTCTCGGTGACGTAGATCGGGGGCAGGCCCGGGAAGCGGCCGGCGAGACCGGTCAGCGTGTCAGTCAGGCCGCGCGGCTCGATCGGCCAGCCCAGGTCGGTGACCGGCACGCCCTCGCGCGCCACGGAGCGTACGCCGATGTCGCAGGCGGTGCGCAGCGCCGGATCGGTCTGCTCGTACGGCGCGGCGGCGGCGTGGATCCGGTAGTAGTAGTTCACGCCGAGGAAGTCCAGCGGGGCGCCGATGAGCTCGAGATCGCCGGTGCGCCGGAACGACAGGTCGCTCACCCCGGCGTACAGCCGGTCGAACCCGTCCGGGTAGGCGCCGCCCAGCACCGGATCGGTGAACTGCCGGTTGACCAGCAGGTCCATCCGCCGCGCGGCTTCCCGGTCCGCCTCGGTGTTCGTGGCCGGCACGGCCGGGGACAGGTTGAGCGTGATGCCCACCCGGGCGCCCGGGCAGGCGGCCCGGACCGCCGCGACCGCCAACCCGTGCCCGACCAGCAGGTGATGGGCGGCCGCGAGCGCGCCGTGGCCCTCGGCGGCGCCCGGGGCGTGCCGGCCCTCGGCATAGCCGACGATCGACGAGCAGTACGGCTCGTTCAGCGTGATCCAGTCGCCCACCCGGTCGCCGAGCCGCCCGGCGGCCACGGAGGCGTACTCGGCGAAGCGCTCCGCCGTGTCCCGCACGCGCCAGCCGCCCCGGTCCTCGAGCGCCTGCGGCAGGTCCCAGTGGTAGAGCGTGACGAACGGCCGGATGCCGCGCTCGCACAGGGCGTCGACGAGCCGGTCGTAGTAGTCCAGCCCCGGCTTGTTCACCTCGCTCTCGCCCGACGGCACGATCCGCGGCCAGGCGATCGAGAATCGGTAGGCGCCCGCGCCCAGGCCGTCGAGCAGGTCCACGTCGTCGCGCCAGCGGTGGTAGCTGTCGCAGGCCACCGCCCCCGAGGTGCCGTCGGCGACAGCGCCCGGCCGCCGGCTGAACGTGTCCCAGATCGAGTCGCCACGGCCGTCTTCGGCCACCGCCCCCTCGATCTGGTAAGCCGCGGTGGCGGCGCCCCAGAGGAAACCGGCCGGCATCCGCGGCAGTTCCGAGTCCGTCATCCTTTGATCGCTCCTTGCATGATGCCGCCGACGATCTGCCGGCCGAGAACCATGAAGATCACCAGGATCGGCACGGTGGCCAGCAGCGTGCCGGTGAGGGTGAGGGTGTAGTCGGTGGTGTAGCCGCTGGCCAGCGAGGAGAGCGCGACCTGGACCGTGGCGTTGTTCTGCAGCACGACCAGCGGCCAGAAGAAGTCGTTCCACGCCTGCATGAAGGTGAACAGGCCGAGCACCGCGGCCGCGGGACGCGCCGCGGGCAGGACGACGTGCCAGAACAGGCCGAACGTGCTGCAGCCGTCGATCCGGCCGGCCTCCAGCAGTTCGTCGGGCACCGCGCGCCCGAGGTACTGGGTCATGAAGAAGACGCCGAACGCGGTGACCAGGCCGGGGACGATCACGGCGGCGAGCCGGTCGGTCCAGCCGAACTCGGCCATCAGCAGGTAGAGCGGGATGATGCCGAGCTGCTGCGGCACCACCGACGTGCCGATGGCGACGACGAGCAGCACCTTGCGGCCGCGGAAGCGCAGCTTGGCGAACGCGAAACCGGCCAGCGTCGAGAAGAACACCACGGAGAGGGTGACCGAGCCGCTGACGATGAACGAGTTGAGCAGCGCCTTGCCGAAGTCGGTGGAGTCGAAGACCCGCGCGATGTTGTCGAACAGGTGCCCGCCCGGAATCAGGACCGGCGGCACCTGGGCGACGGCGTCGCTGGTCTGCGAGGACACGACCAGCGACCAGTAGAGCGGGAACACCGATCCGGCTACGACCGCGAGCAGGGCGCCGTAGGTCCAGACTGAGCCTCTGCGCGGATAGCCGAACCCGCGGCGGCGAGGCCGGCGTTGCGGCGCCGGTGTCTCGGCGCGGGTGGACGGTGGGTCGGCGAGAACGGTCACGGCTACTCCTCGTCGTTGGCTATGCGCCGGGTGAGCAGGTAGTTGGCGATCGCGAAGATGGCGATGACCAGGCAGAGCGTCCAGGCGATGGCGGAGGCGTAGCCGAACCGGAATTCGCGGAATCCCTGCTCGTACATGAACAGCGCGGCGGTCTGGAACTGCCGGTCGGAGCCGCCCGTGGGCGTCGAGCTGCCGGCGAACAACAGCGGCTCGGCCATGATCTGCAGGCCGCCGATCGTCGAGATCACCGCGGTGAAGATGATCGTCGGACGCAGCATGGGCACGGTGATCCGCCAGAACTGCTGTGCCGAGGACGCGCCGTCGAGCTCCGCGGCCTCGTACAGGTCATGCGGGATCGCCTGCATCGAGGCGAGATAGATGAGCGCGTTGTAGCCGGTCCAGCGCCAGGCCACGATGATCGAGATGGCCAGGTGGGAGCTCCACGTGTCCGCCTGCCAGTCGACCGGTCCGATACCCACGACCCCGAGCAGCCAGTTGACCATGCCGAAGTCGCGGCCGAACATCTGGGTGAAGACGATCGTCACCGCCACGATGGACGTGATGTTCGGCAGCAGCACGCCCATGCGCAGGCTCGTACGGGCCCGCAGCTTGTGATTGAGCAGGTGCGCGATCCAGAGTGCGGCCAGCAGCTGCGGCACCGTGGACAGCACCCAAATACTGAGCGTGTTGCCGAGCGCGTTCCAGAAGTACGGATCCTGCAGCAGCTCGCGGTAGTTCGCCAAGCCGACCCATTCGTGCGAGCCGGCATCGAGAAGGTTCCAGTCGTTGAACGAGACGTACCCGGTGTAGATCAGCGGGAAGAGCCCGAACGCGCCGAAGAGCAGGAAGAACGGAAGGACGTACAGGTAGGGCGAGCCCTTGGTGTCGAGCCGGTTCAGTTTGACCCGGCGGGTGGTCAGCGCAGGGATGGCCATCGTCGATCCTTCGTCGCCGGAGCGGCCGGCGGTCGCGATGACCGCCGGCCGTGCGGGGGTGGGCTATTTGGCGAGACGCTCGACGTCGCTGACCGTCTGCTGCCAGGACTGGTCGGAGCTCTGCTTGCCCTGCTCGATCCGGACCAGACCGTCGCGGATCGTGGTCTGGATGTCACCGGTGCGCGGGCCCTGGTACTGCGGCTTCAGTTCCTTCGCGGCGGTGGTGAAGATCTTTCCGACCGGCGCGTCGTTGAAGAACGGGTCCTTGTACTGCCCGATCTCGGGCTTGTCGTACAGCGCCGGAATGGAGGGCAGCAGCCCCTTGGAGGTGAAGACCTTGGCCTGCTGCTCGGGCGCGGTGAGCCAGGCGGCGAGCTTCTTCGCCTCCTCGACGTGCTTGCCCTGCTTGGGCACGGTCAGGTACGAGCCGCCCCAGTTGCCACCGCCGCCGGGTACGGCCGCCACGTCCCACTTGCCGGCCGCGTTCTTGGACTGGTCTTTGATCTTGGCCATCATCCAGGCGGGACAGGCGATGGTCGCGAACTGGCCCTTGGCGAAGCCGTTGTTCCACTCCGGGGAGCTCTCGAGCAGCTTGGCCGACAGGTTGCTCTGCACCGCCCGGACGACCAGGTCCCAGGCCTTGCGCACCTCGGGGTTGCTGGCGACGACGACGGTGTTGTCCTCGCTGTAGAAGCCCACCGGGGCCTGCCCGATGACGGCGTTGTACAGCGCGCCCGCGCCGTCGAAGAACGCGGTGCCGGCCGGCGCCTTCGCCGCGTACTTCTGCCCCTGCTCGATGTACTTGTCCCAGCCGCCCGCCCACGATGCGGAGACCTTGTCGCGGTCGGTGGGCAGGCCGGCCTTCTCGAACAGGTCGCGCCGGTAACAGATGGCCAGGCCGCCGACGTCGGTGCCGTACCCGATCTGCTGGCCGTCCTTGGTCAGCGATGCCTGCCACTTCCAGGGCAGGTACTCCGCCTGGCGCTCGGTGCCGAGGTCGGTGAACTGCTTGCCGACCTCGCGCATCTGCGCGATGAAGCCGGTGTCGACAGCCTCGATGTCGCCGGCGCCCGTCGCCGTGGCCAGGTGCGTGGCGAGATTGCGGTGGTGATCGTTGTAGGCGGCCGTGCTTTCCTTGATCTTGACGTTGGGGTTGGCCTTCTCGTACTCCTGGTACAGCTCCTCGTAGCCGAAGTTGCCGAACAGGTTGACGTTCAGCGTGACGTCGCCGCCGGCGCTGCCCCCACCGTCGTCGCCGCCGGAACCGCACGCGGTCAGCATCACCGCGGCGATCGTCGCTGCGGTCAGGGCCCGCACGGATCGAGACAAGAGCATGGCAGTTCTCCCCTTTTCGCCTGATGTAATCGGTTACATGAAACCGGTTACATCGCGTGGAACTGAAGTTTCGAACGAGCTGAGTCGATGGAGAGGCCGGCATGGATGCGGCCGGAGAATCGCTTCGAAGGGGTGGGTGTAGCCCCTTGAGCCAAGAGTTTGCATCGATCGGTGCCACTTCCGTCAAGTCACGAAAAGGTAACGTGATCCACTGTGTTGACCCGTGCGACTCGGCGCTGTTACGTTTTTGAAACCGGTTACATTAGGGTGATCGCCGTGTCCAGCATCAGAGAATTGGCACATCGGTGCGGCGTCTCCGTCGCCACCGTGTCCCGCGTCTTCAACTCTCCGGAGGTGGTCAGCCAGCAGACGCGCCAGCTCGTTCTCGGCATGGCCGCCGAGATCGGGTACCTGCCGAACGAGTCGGCCCGCACCCTCGCGACCAAGAAGTCGCACATGGTCGGCCTCGTGTGGGACACCGACCACCGCCGTCCCGGCTGGCGGCATCCGTTCCTGCAGGACATCCTGGTCGCGCTGAAAAGCGCGCTCAGTGCGCACGGCCTGCACCTGCTCATGCTCGCTCCCGACCCGGGCGCCGGCCCGGACGACCCGCGGCGTTTCCTGCGCGCCGTCCAGCGCCACAACGTCGACGGCGTGGTCATCATCGACAACGGCAGCCGGGACCCCGCGGTGCTGGCCCTGGTCGACGCCGAAGTGCCCTGTGTCGCCCTCGACCTGCTCTTCACCGGGCCGACCTGCACCTACATCACCTCCGACAACGCCGGGGGCGGCCGGCTGGCCGCGGCACACCTGATCGAACGCGGTCACCGGCACATCGCCACCATCACCGGCCCGGCCGGTAACTGGCCGGCCGCGCAACGCCTGGCCGGCTTCCGGGAGGCGCTCGCCGAGGCAGGAATGCCCCTGGCCGATGACGACGTCGTGGCCGGCGACTTCTATCTGGACAGCGGGCACGCCGCCATGACGGAGCTGCTGGCCCGCGACCCCCGCCCGACCGCCGTATTCGCCGCCGGCGACGAGATGGCGGTCGGCGCGATCAAGGCTATCCATGAGGCCGGCCTGCGGGTTCCCGACGACGTCGCCGTCATCGGCTTCGACGACATCGAGGTGGCGGCGCTGATTCCGCCCGGCCTGACCACCGTCACGCAGGACAAGACCGGCTTCGGCACAGCGGCCGCGGAGTCCCTCATGGCCATGCTCGCCGGCACGGCGACTCCACCGGAACCGACGACGCTGCCCACCACGCTGATCCTGCGCGGCTCGACCTGAGCGATCGGGTGCGCCGGGGTGGAGCCGCCGCGGTCATCGGGTCAGGTTGAGCACTGTCAGGGTCTTGGCCTTGCTGTTGCTGACGTAGCCGCGGGAACCGTCGGGCAGGACGGCGATCGACGTGGGGGCGTCACTGGTCGGCAGGGTTGCGGTGACCTGCAACGTGTCGGCCCGGATCACCGACACGTTGTCGCTGTGACTGTTGACCACGTAGGCGTAGCGCCCGTCCGCTGACCAGCGAACGGCCAGCGGCTGGGCGCCGACCTTGATGGTCCGGCGCACCGCGTGCCCGGTCGTGTCGATGACACAGACCGTGCCGTCGTCCCAGTTGACGTTCATCAGCAGTGGGCGGTGCGGGTTCTGCTCGACGGCGTGCGGCGAGCGGCCGACGCCGATGTTGGTGATTACCTGCCGGGTCGCGGTGTCGACGACGCTGATCGAGTTCGACTCGTGGTCGGCGACGTAGGCCCGGGCGCCGTTGACGGAGAACGACACGTAGTGCGGCTCGGGCGGGACGGTGATCTCGGCGACCGGGATCAGCCGCCTGTTGTCGACAACGGTGACCGTGTGACCGTCGTGGTTGGGCACGTACAGCCAGTTTCCGTCGGGCGTGACCGCGGCCAGGTAGGGCCGCGTCCGTACGGGAAAGGTCTTCTTGATGGTGTTGTCGTCGGTGTCGACGACGCTGACCGCGTGCACCTGGCCGCCGCGGTGGTCCCACAGGCTCACATAGGCGTATCGGCCGTCGGGAGAGAAGGACACGAAGCGGGCGGGCCCGGGCGTGGGGATCTCACTGGTCACCGTGCCGGTGGCCACGTCGAGCACGGAGACCGTCTGCTCGCCGGAGGCGATGTAGAGCCGGCGCCCGTCCGGTGCGGCGGCGACGTAGTCGGGCGTGTGCGTCAGCGTGACCGGGCGGCCGATCGAGGGCACCGCGACCGCGGAGGCGACAGCGACAGCGGCACTGGCGGTGGGGGCGGCTGTGGACGGCCCGGGGACGGGCGCGCCGGCGTTGGTCGGCCCGCCATTGTGGCGTCCGGCCAGGTGGACGCCCGCGCCGGCGAGCAACAGCACGGCGGCGACGATCGCCAGGAGGGCCGCGATCCGCCGGCCCCGGCGCGGAGGAAGCACGACCGGCGGATCGACCGTAGTGGGCTCGGCCACGGGTTCCGGTGGAGCCTCGACCAGTGGTGGCGGCATGGCCGAGGCGGGCTGCCGGCCGGCGAAGACCGCCGCGCCCAGCGCGACCGCGTACTTCGGGTGCGCGTCGGTGACCGTCGGCCGGCCGGTCTCCGTCGCGATCATGCGCTCGATCAGCGGGATCCGGGACGACCCACCGACCAGCAGCACCCCGGACAACTGCCCGACCTCCAGCCGGGCGGTGTGCACCGCTCTGATCAGGGTGCCGATGGTGGACTCGACCGAGGCCCGGATCAGCCCCTCGAACTCGGCCCGGGTTAGGCGGGCGAAGAACTGGCGATGCGGCAGCAGCACCGGGATGCTCGTCTCGATGTCGGCCGACAGCGCCTCCTTCGCGTGCACACACTCCTGGCGCAGGCGGGCCATGGCCGCGGCGGCCCCCGGCTGCGCCAGGTCGAGGTCGCTGAGCGCGCCGCCGTTCCGGTAGTCGATCCACTGCAGGATCGCCTCGTCGAAGTCGATGCCGCCGAGTCGCTCCATCCCGTCCGGGTTGCCCACGACCTCGACTGCGCCGCCGTGCTTGCGCAGCACAGTGGCGTCGAAGGTGCCGCCGCCGAGGTCGTAGACGGCCAGGGTGTCGCCCTCATTGAGCAGCCGGGAGGCGCCGTAGAACGCGGCTGCCGCTTCCGGTTCGGTCAGCGTCACATGATCATGCAGGCCGGCCAGCCGGGGAACCTCTTCGAACAGTTCCCGGCGGTACGGACCCCAGGTCGCCGGATAGGTCAGCGCGACCCGCTCCGGCGGCTCACCTTCGACCCGGGACACGGTGTCGAGCACGTCCCGCAGTTGGGCCGCCATCAGGGCGGTGACCGCGTGCGGCACGCCACCGAGCACGACCGGGGTCGGATCGCCGAGGCGCCGTTTGAACGCGCGCTCCACCCGGTCCGGCCGGCTCAGCGCCCGGCGCTCGGCGGCGTCACCGAACGCCAGCCGCGACTCCTCGGTGAAATAGACCACCGCCGGGCTGACCACGGTCTGGCTGCCCAAGGTGCACATCTCGGGGCGGCCGTCGCGAGCGATGGCGGCAGCCACGAACGTGGTGCCGAGATCGACGCCGAGGTTGTAGCCCACCCGTCCACTTTTACAGTCTTTGTGGGCATTTCCAAAAAAGACAACCCGTACGAGTGGGGTGAATGCTTCGGGCGGGCGGAAACCGCACAATGGGACCATGACGCCGGACGAGTACTGGAACCGGCGCCTCGATCTGGAACGGCAGCTGCACGACGGTCCGGCCCTGCGGATCGCGGCCCTGACCCTGCGGCTGGGCCTGCTCGGGGAGAAGGCCGCGAGCCTGCAGCCCGACATCGCCGGCCTGCAGCATGAACTGCACCTCGCCCTGCAGGAACTGCGCGTGATCGCCGACCAGATCTATCCGCCGTTGCTGCGCAAACAGGGGCTCGGCCCGGCCCTGCGGGAACTCACTGCCGGCCTGCCCACGCCGGTGCGGCTCGATGTCGGCGGTGACCGGTTCGAGGCCGCGGTCGAGGGCGTCGCCTACTACACCTTGTGTGAGGTTCTCGAGGGTGCGGGCGACGCCACTCGAACGGTGGACATCACCGTCCGCCGGGATGACCAGGGACTGGTCCTGCACCTGGCCGGTGTCGATACTGACCAGGTCGTAGCCGTGCGTGACCGCATCCAATGGCTGGGCGGAGCGGTTGAGATCGTCGGAGGTGCCGCGTTGGCCACGATCAGGGTCCGGATTCCGTGCGGGTAGCGCTGGCCGAGGACGGCGCGTTGTTCCGCGACGGCCTGGTGATGCTCCTGGAGGCGGCCGGGCATGAGATCGTCGGCTGCACCGCCGACGGTGACTCGCTGGTGCGCCTGCTCGCGAGCGAGCCGGCCGACGTCGCCATTCTCGACATCCGGATGCCGCCCGAACCCGACGGCGGCCTGGCCACCGCCGAAACGTTGCGGGCCGCCCACCCGACGCTCGGCCTGCTGTTTCTGTCTCACTACGCCGAGACGCACTATCTGATGCGGGTGCTGCGGATCGGCACCGAGGCGATCGGGTACCGGCTCAAGGAAAAGGTCGGCAGCGTCGAGGTCCTCAGTGACACGCTGACCAGGATCCGCGACGGCGAGATCGTAATCGAGCCCGTGCTGGCCCAACGTCTGGTCGAACGGCCCAGCAGCCAGCGCCGCGACGTGGTGGCCGGACTGTCGGCACGCGAACAACAGGTGCTGCGGCTCATGGCCGAGGGCCGCTCCAACACCGGCATCGCCGCGCAACTGGTGGTGATGCCCAAAGCCGTCGAGAAACACATCGCGAACATCTTCGCCAAATTAGGACTGCCGGCCGACGCCGCCGAACACCACCGCCGGGTGCTGGCCGTGCTGACCTATCTGAGGTCACAGCCGGATGTCGCCTAGAGCGATCCTGCTGGCCGGCGCCGCGTTCCTGCCACTTACCTTTGCCGGACGCGCCCTGGCGCTGCCGTTCGTGGTCTGCGCGGTGCTCGCCGCGCTGCTGCCCTGGCTGCGCCGCGGCACCGACGGACTCTTGGAACGGTTCACCGGGCGGCGGGCGGTCACCCCGTACACCGCGCTGGCCGACGCGACCCGGCACCTGCGGTCGGAGTCGATCCAGGAAGCGCTGCCCGAGCTCGAACGCGTCCTGGCCGACGGCACCGGCGCACGCCGCGCCGCGATCTGGCTGGCCGCCGGCGCCCGGCTGCAGACCGGCGCCGAAACCGTGGACAACCTGGCCGTGCTGCTCACCCGGCCCGGCATCGGCCACGTCGTGCCGGTGCTCGACGGCGCCGAACTGCGGGCCGTACTGACCATCGAGAAGCCGGATCTGCCGGTCACCCCCGGCGATCGGGAGCTGATGCGCGACATCGCCGGCGGGGCGGCGCTGCTGCTGCGCACGGTGGCCCTCAACGCCGAACTCGCCGACCGGGTCCGCCGCGCCGGGCACCTCGCGCAGGAACTGGCCGCCTCCCGGCAGCGGCTGGTGCAGGCGCGCGAGGTGGAACGGCGCCGGCTGCTGACGGAGCTGGCCCGGGCCACCTCCGGACGCCTGGCCGCGCTGCGCGAACACGTGACGGCGGCCCGGGCCGACCCGCGAGGACCTCAGTTGGCGTACGCCCGCGCCGAGGTCGACGACCTGCTCGACCGGTTCCGGGTGTTCGCCCGCGGCGTCTACCCGGCGGTCCTGCGCGGTCAGGGGCCGGAAGCGGCTATCGAGGAGCTGGCCGCCGACCTGCGCCGCGGCGTGCACCTCACCAGCAACCTCAGCGCCCGAGCCGGCTGGGAGATCGAATCGGCGATCTACCAGATTGTGGCGGCCGCGTTGGACATCCTGGCGGCTGAACCCGGCGCCACCATCCAGGTCGGCCTGACCACCCTGGACAACCGGATCCGGGCCCTCATCGAGGATCCGGCACCGCCGGCCACCGCGGACGACATCAGGGCCGCACTGGCCCACGACGCCGAACGGCTGGCCGCGCTCGGCGGCGGCCTGGAATGCGAGGACAAGCAGCCGGGACTGCGCCTGCTCGCCTGGCTGCCCGATCGACTCGACGCCGAGCCGTCCCTGTGACACCCATGTTCCGCCTGCTCAGCGTCATCCCGGTCGCGCTGCTGGGCGGCGCACTGTTCCTCCTGCTGCACACGATGGTCCCGGCGCCGCTCGCGGCAGCGGCCGTGGCGCTGCTTCTGAACCCTGCTCTCGTACGGGCTGAGCGTTACGCCGAGCGCATCCTGCACGGGCGCCGCCCCACCCCGTACACCGTGCTGGCCGGTCTGGGCGCCTTGTCCGGCACCGACCTGTCCCAGGTTCCCGAGATGGTCGGGCGTTCCCTGGGCGCGCGGCTGTGCCGGTTGACCGTGCACCGCACCGGGCTCCCCGACCGCACCTTCTGCTGGCCCGGCCCCGAGCCGGCCGACGCGGTGATCACTTTGCCGATCGTGCAGGGCGACGAGCGGCTCGGGTCAATCACTGTGGACCGGGCCAGCGCGGCCGAAGGCCCGGACGGTCACCGGCGCCGGCTCGTCCAGGACATCGCCGACGGGCTGGGCGCCGTGCTCGCCGCGAACCGGCTGGGCATCGAACTGGAAAGGCAGCTGCGGGCGGTACGGGCCCACGCCGCCGACATCGCCGGATCCCGGCGGCGGCTGGTGGCCGAGATGGACGCCGAACGCCGCCGCATCGAGCGCGACCTGCACGACGGGGCGCAGCATCACCTGGTCTCGCTCCGGCTCGCCCTCGGCCTGGCCGAGCATCAGGCCGGCGCCGGGCGCCTGGCCGAGGCCGTCACCGCGCTCGACCGGATCTGCGGGCGCATCGACGAGGCCGAGACCATCCTGGCCCGTACGGTCACCGGCATGACCTCCCCGCTGCTGGCCCAGCAGGGCCTGGCCGCCGCGCTGCGCGTGGAACTGGGGCCGGAGGTGCCCGTGGTCGTCACCGGAATGGACGACGGCCGCAGATTCGCCGCCGACCTGGAGTCAGCGGTCTGGTTCTGTTGCCTGGAGGCGGTCAACAATGCCCGCAAGCACGCACCCGGCGCGACGATCCGCGTCAGCCTGACCTCTACCGCGGACCGGCTGAGCTTCGGGATCCATGACGACGGGCCGGGCTTCGACACGACCGCGGACATCGGGTCACCCGGCCGTGGCATGCGCAACGTGATGGCCCGGGTGACGGCCGTCGGCGGGCTGGTGACGGTCCGGTCCGCGCCCGGCGAGGGCACCTGTGTCGACGGCTGGGTCGCGCTGGGTGACGCGCCGGCCGATGACGTGTCGCTGGCCGGCGCCGTTCGGGCCGCGATCCAGCAGGCCGCGACGGTCTACGGTGACGCCGAGGCGGTCGAACGCATCCGCCGGATCCGGGCCGGTCTCGATCAGCCGGGAACACGGCGCGACACCGTCCTGGCGGCGTGGTCGGCCCTGCAGGCACTCGACGAGCTGGTCCGCGACGATCCGCCCGCGACCTTAGCACCGCACCTGCGGCACCGGCTGGACCGCATCCGGGCCGACAGCCGGGAGGTCGCCGAGGTGACCACGATCGACGAGTTGCGCTCGGAGCCGGGCGATCTGAGCCCGGAGGACGTCGAGGCAGCCGCGCGACTGCTGGGCGACGGCGCGGCGGACAACTGCCACCGGCTCGGGCTCGAGCCGGACGCCGGCCCGGCGCAGATCATGCAGGCCGGGCAACAGGCGCTGACCCAGTGGCGGGCACGGGCCTCGCACCCGGGCACCACCCACAACGTCCGGCGGATCGCCGCGACGGTGGTGCGATCCTGTGAGCACCTGCTGCTCACCGTGTCGCCGCCAGCCGCGAAGCCCGCACCAGCAGATCATGGATCGACGCCAGATCCGAGTCGATGTCCCTGAGGGCCTGGCCCGTCGACTGCGCCTGCGCCTCCCGCTGGGACGCGCCGGCAACCGCCGCGAGCCGCCCGGTGTGCTCGGTGACCGCCGCGTCCACCGCAGCGTGGACCCGCTGCTCGATGGCGCGCACACCGTCACGGGCCTGTTTGGCCAGCACCAGCCGCAACGCGTCGGCGGTCGAGCGCAACCGGGTGAGCGCTTCCGCCCGTTCCCGGTCGGCCTGACGCCAGCGGTCACCGGCGAGCGCGGCGCCGCCCAGGGCGATCGCCCCGGTGATCGCGGCCGGGGCCAGCAACCCTCCCGGCACGTGATCCTTGAGCAGCACCGAGGACATGGCGATTCCGCTGTAGGCGGGCATCAGAATGCTGGTCAGCCGGGATGCCAGCGGCTGCCGGCCGGCCGGGGCGGGCCAGGGCGCGGCGACCACGGCCGGCGCCCCGAAAACCTCGGGCATCGGCGCGATCACGGCGCTCAGGCCGAGCGTGGCGCTCATCCGACCGGTGATCATCGTGGCCGCCGCCCGCAAGGCCCGATCGCCTTCGGTCACCTCGGCGGCGAGCCGGCCCTGCAGCCATCGGTCGAACTCGTCGCGCGGGACGCGGGACTCGATCAGCGCGGTGCCCTCGTCGATCAGGCACCGTACGCGGCGCTGGATCGCGTACCCCAGATCGGAATCGGCCGTGCCCACCGCCTCACTGAGCAGGCGAGGCCAGCGCGCACTGAGTTCACGGAACCGGCGAAGCCGGGTTTCGGCGTGCCGGGCCTCGGCGGCGATCCGGGCGCCGCGGCCCGGATCGCACATCCCGGCACGCCGGTTACGAAGATCGACCTGCAGCGACTGCAAGGACCGGATGACCTGGTCGGCGGTGAACGGCCCGGCCGACAACCGGGCGAGCAGGTCCGGCCGCCCGTTTGCCTGCGCGCCCAGCCGGACCAGCCGGTTCAATTCCCGTAGCTCATCATGGTCGACGGTGACGGTCATCGGGCCCTCAGCTCAGGCTTGGAACGCGGACGAGTCGACGTGGTGCTCGGAGTGGTAGTAAGTGAACTCCTGGGTCTGGTACTGCCCCCCGTAGTTGAAGCCCTCCGGCTGGAAGTCGTCGGACGGGAAGCCGCCCGGCTGCGCGTCCTGCTGCGGGAAATCGTTCTGCTCAGGAGCGGCGTCCATCTGAGGAGCGCCGTCCATCTGAGGAGCGCCGTTCTCGCACTGGCCCTGGAAGCCGGAGGAACCGCTGCTCTGGTAGCCGTATGCGAAGGTCTGGCTGTCGTCGTACGAGTAGGTGCTCTGCCACATGGTCATGGTCTCTGTCCTGTCTGTTCGGTTTCCCGTTGTCTTGCTGACAGGACTAATTCTGCTGGTCAGAGCCTTACGGCAGAATCGTGCAGACCCCCGGATCGCTTCCTGGCTTCTCGGGGGTTAACCCCCGGTCCCATGCGGCGTGCATACCTGGCCGACCATGCCGGTGCCGGCGGCGAGGAAGCCGCCTCTGTTCGTGACACCACTCACCGCATCGCAATGCTCCTGCGGTGCCACATGCATCAAGCCTTCCGGGACTGCCGCTGCAGCAGCCACAAGAAGTAGAACGGCCTCGACTTCGCCTTGGCCAGATCGCCTCCGAAACCGTTGACCGCGCCGGCCAGCGTGACCGCGCCGCCGCCGGCCCCGAGGAGAGCGGCCACCGGCGCGAGAGACGGCCCGCTGACCGCCACGAGACTCGCCGACGCGAACGCCAGAGTGGCCCCGGTGACCTGCACCGCGTTGCGCCGGGCAATCTGCTTGAGCTCTGCAGTGACCTCGCGCAGCCCGTCGTGCAGGTCGATGCCGAGAACAACGGACTTTCTCTCCAGGTCACGAGGGTCTTCTATCGCATCGAGCTCGATAAGCCTGCGGCGCAGGAAACCTCGGAAGATTGCATGGGCGTCCACCTCCTCGGTGAGGATCGAGGCGAGATCACGCAGATCCACATTTTCGAGTACCGGGATATCGACGTCCAGCAGCCGGATCATCGTCCTGCCACCCAGTCCGACCGAGTCCACCGCCTGCGTGAGCCGACCGTTGGCCAGCAAAAGCTCCCAGCCCAGCTTGCGGTCGATAGGCGTCAGCTCCGGCGGGCCGAACTCATACTTCCGCTGGACACGCGGCATGTAAGTGATGGCGCCGGAGTCGAGCAGTGGCACCACGTCCGAGAGCCATCGTCCGAGACGGACCATGTCGGGGCACTGGACGTAGTAAACGAGATCGTCGGTATGCCGCCTGGTCCCCAGGATGTGACGATCCACCCTGTGCGCCGGCGTCGATTCATCATGGGTGAGAACCAACTGAGACGCGATCAACGTGCCTTTGCGCGTGAGCCCGTCGAGGTCCGGGTCGGAACTCACCACAGAAACGTTGAAGTCACCCGGCATCCGCGGAGCCACGAACCGCTCGAACACGTTGGTACTGGAAAAGTCGATGGCATATTGAGCGGCTCTGTCCGCGTAAGACTCTGCTCCCCGCCGGTGGCTTCTCGGCCGGCGGAGGTAGTAGAAAGGTCCCTTCGCCACTTGGCTCCCCCATCCCGCGCTGCGAGCTCTTCCGACATCGAAGATAGTCACCTCCGGCCAAGGATGAGCTCATGCTCTGTCGTCACCGGCGGTACGCGGGCACCGCGTCGGCCTCGCGGCCCGCAACACCCTGGCAGCGGAAGTTTGCTTGGGCTTCGGCGCCGTGGTCAGGAATGCCGTTCCGGCCACCTCCTGCAGAGCATCCTAGGATGAACGTGTGAACGTCATGTCACCTCTGCGTGGGGCCATCACCGCAGGTATCCAGGGCAAACGCGAACGCGACGGTTGCAGCTCGGTGGCATAGGCCCGAACTCCGTCAGCACGCCCCGGGGGCGGGCGATGGGACTGGGGCGCCCGCGGATCACTTCGATCCGCACGGCGCGATTCCCTGAACCCGACCGGAAACGGATCATGCTTATCCACGCCCTCGGCTGCCTCGGCGCCGCGCTCTCCATGTCCCTGTCCTGGCCCCAGGTCTACAAGTCCTGCGTGCAGCGCCGTACGAACGGTCTCTCGCCGACCGCCACCGCGCTGGGTGTGGCCATGCCGCTCGGGTGGATCGCCTACGGCCTGCTGAGCGGCGAGCGGCTCCAGGTCATGACGAACGTGGTGACCGGCACGGCCGGGCTGGCGATCCTGACCGCGCTGGTGCTCACCCGGCCGGCGATCCGGTCCGGCCGGCAGCTGAAGACCAGCGCGGGCAGCGCCGCGGGTGTGGTCACCCTCGCACTGATCGCCATCGCCGCGGCGGCCCTCCCGGGCGTCTCCGGCGCCACGGTGGCGCCGCTGCTCGGCATGGTGCTGGCCGGCATCTCGCTGCTGTCGGCAATCCCGCAGCCGCTGTCCCTGCTGCGCGACCGCACGCAGGACCTGTCCGGTCTGTCCCCGCTGCGCTGGCGGATGGCGTTCCTGTCCGGCGCGTCCTGGTTCTGCTACGGGATGGCCACTGGGCAGACGGCCGTCTGGATGTCCGCCTCGATCGGCATCATCGCTTCCGGGATCGTCTGCACGGTGCTGCACCTGCGCCGCGAGCGGAAGCCGGTGGACGTCGAGGCGTACGCCGGGATCCGCTGCTGGCGTGACTCGGTGACCACCCGCAACCTGGCGATGGCCGGGGTCTGAGTACGCGCTGTCGCGCATGTCGCGCCCAGCGCACCGCTCAGACTGGGGCCGGCTCTCGGGATGGCAGAGCCAGCGGCAGGCAAGCCACCAGGATCATCGCCGCCGCGTACGGCAGCAGGTCCAGCCGTACGCTGATCGACACATAGCCGGCCAAGAACAGCACCGGGCTCCACAGCGGCACCCGCCCGGCCGCCGCGAGCAGGCCCAGCAGGGTCAGCAGGCCCAGCCCGAACAGCACCGGCCCGGTCGTCTCGAGCCATTCGGCCAGCGGCGGGAAGTCGCCGTACAGGTCGCCCACGATTACCCAGAGGAAGGAGGCCACGCCGAGAACCGCGGCCACGGCCGCCGCCGTGGCGACCCCGCGGCGCCGCGCCGGAACCACTCCGCGCAGCTGCACCGCCAGGATGCCGAACAGGGTCATGCCGATGAAGAAGGCGACGTGACCGACGTCCCACGCCGGCCCATTGTGCCGGTCGCCGTCCCAGCCGTCGATCCAGCGCGCGATGCCGTACGCCAGCAGGAAAAGGGGCGCGAGGAGAGCCGTCGGTCTCATTGCCGAAGCCTAGGAACGACGCCGCGCCGAGGAAATCGGGGAAAACCCGTAAGTCTCCAACTAGGACAATGACGCGTCGCGCGAGCACTTTCCTCCGTTGAAATCTGCTATCCGCAAGCGCCGGCCTCAGCGCAAACGGGTCAGCGCGTCCGCGGATGGTGTGCCCGGTTCGGCCTGGTAGGTGATGATCACTCGGTCTCTGCTACCCGCGATCGACAGCGCCTCGCGCCGTAGTGTCAGCGGCCCGACGATCGGGTGGTCGAATCGCTTGATCGCGTCGCGCACCGGCCGGACGTCGTGAGCCGACCACATGGCGCGAAAGTCGCTGTCGCCCAGCATCGACGAGATGAGCTCCGCCGTACGGGGATCGTGCGGGACGCCCTCAGCACGCAGGGCGGCAGCGGTCTGCGCGGCAACCTCAGTCCAGTCGGGGAACAGTGTGCGCACGGCCGGATCGAGGAACATGCCGCGGACCAGGTTTTCGCCGGGCGTGTAGAGCGTGGACAGCGCCATGGCGCTCTTGTTGGCCGCCAGCACGTCGAAGCGCCGGTTGCGGACGTACGCCGGGACGTTGGTCCACGCGTCGAGCAGTTGCTGCACGGCGTCGGATACCTCGTCGTGCCCGGTGACCTGTGGTGGCGGCGCGGCCAGCGCGTACAGGTGCGCCGTTTCGTCGTCATTCAACCGGAGCGCGGTGGCCAGCGCGCGCAACACCTGTGGCGAAGGGTTACGGTCCTGGCCCTGCTCAAGCCGGGTCAGGTAGCGCGAGCTCACTCCGGCGATGCGGGCGAGTTCCTCCCGGCGCAGCCCCGGCACACGCCTGCGCCCGGCCGGCGTCAGTCCCACCCGCTGCGGCGGGATCCGCCCGCGCCGCGCCCTGAGGAAATGACCGAACTCGTTGTCGCCGTGCACCTGATCGAGGCTACCCCTGCCAGGGGTCTGGTTACCGGTCATCCGATGGCGGACGGTCGAGTCATGAAGACATGGTTCATCACCGGTGCGTCCCGCGGCTTCGGACGGGTCTGGGCGCGAGCGGCGCTCGACCGCGGAGATCGGGTCGCCGGGACCGCACGAGACCCGCGCACGCTCGAAGACCTGACCCAGGCGCATGGCGACCGGTTCCTTGCTCTGCCCTTGGACGTCACCGACCGCCCGGCCGTCTTCGCGGCGGTGTCCCAGGCCATCGACACGTTCGGCCACCTGGACGTCGTGGTCAACAACGCCGGATACGGACTGTTCGGCATGGTCGAGGAGACCACCGAGGAACAGGCCCGCGCGCAGATGGAGACGAACTTCTTCGGCGCGCTGTGGGTGACCCAGGCGGTTCTGCCTTTGCTGCGTGCCCAGGCCCACGGTCACCTCCTGCAGGTTTCCAGCATCGGCGGCATCGGCGCCTTCCCGACCCTCGGTCTCTACAACGCGTCGAAGTGGGCGCTCGAAGGGCTCAGCGAGGCACTCGCCGCCGAGCTGGCCCCGTTCGGGCCCCGGGTGACGATCATCGAGCCCGGCCCGTACGGCACGGATTGGTCCGGCGGGTCTGCCGTGCACACCGACCCGATCAAGGCCTACGAGCCGGTACGCGAGGCACGCCGGGCCGGAGCGTCGGGGCGCACGCCGGCCGACCCCGCGGTGACCGCCCCGGTCATCCTGCAACTGGTCGATGCGGAACGTCCGCCCCTGCGGCTGTTCCTCGGCCCGTACCCGTACGCCGTCGCCGGGAAGCTCTACCGCGAAAGGCTCGCCACCTGGGACGAGTGGCGCCCGCTGGCGGAGCAAGCGGTATGACCGACTCCCCGCCGCGGCGCGAAACGGTGATCGTCATCGGGGCCGGTCCGGGGATCGGCCTGGCCACGGCTGTCCGTTTCGCTCGGGAAGGCCACCGAGTCGGGCTTGTCGCCCGCACCGAGGTCCGGCTCGTCGAGCATGTCCGGCATCTGCGAGCCGAGGGCGCCGAAGCCGCTTACGCCGTCGCCGACGTCCAGCAGGAACAAGCCCTGCGGTCGGCGATACGCCTTCTCACCGATCGACTCGGGCCGATCGGCGTAATGGCCTACGTGCCTCGGCCGGACGTGAGCACCATCAAGCCCGTGACGGACACCAGCGCGGATGACGTAGCTCGCGCGCTCGCTCTGGGCGTCACCGGAGCTGTCGCCGCTACCCAGGCGGTCCTGCCCGAGATGCGGGCACGACAACGCGGGACGCTGCTCTACACCACTGGCGGCGCGGCGGTGCACCCCAGCCCTGAACGGGCCACCAGCGCGCTGGCAAATGCCGCCGAGACAACGTATGTGCGGCTCCTGCATGGAGCACTCACTCCACTGGGCATTCGGATCGCCCAGCTGGTGATCATCGGAGCGGTCGGCCACGGACTCGAGCACGAGCCGACGACAGTGGCCGACCGCCTCTGGCAGCTGCACAGCACTCCCGGAGAGGCGGTGACAGTGCTGCCCTGACTGATCTGCCCACCAAAGCCGGGACGGCGCCGCCAGCCTGTACGCCGCGCTCTTCCGGCTTCCGGTCGCGGCGGCCGCTGCCCTTCGCCGCACTCAGTCCCGGGTCGTGGCGTCCGGTGCCGTCAGCTGATCAGACTCCGGCGAACACGGCCGCGTAGCGGATGCCGGCGCCGAGCCCGCCGCCCTGCACCGAGATCGGGTAGCGGCCCAGCGCGGCCTGCGCATCGAACTCGGCCTGGTACTGCGCCGGCGTCAGATTGTGCCGGGCAACCCAGGGACCAATGTGGTCGTTGGTGAAGATCGCCGCGTACTGCAGATCGTCGGACGCGTCAACCATCGTGGGCCGCATCCCCTGCGGCGTGTATTGGTCGAACCAGCTCTGATATTCGCCGGACGTACCCATCGCCTGCGCTCGCCACACGATGCGATCGGGGTTAGGTACGCAGGTGGCGGCATAGGCACGGTCGCCCGGCCCGCCGTAGATGGCCAGTGAGCTGGGGATACACCTGTTCCGGCGGGCCCAGGTCATCAGGTTGGCCAGGGTCCCGGGGGTGGTGGAGGCGCCGTCGACCAGGCCGTGCCGGGCCTGGTACGTGCCCGGCGGCCGCTTCTCGAAGACGGCCGCGAACACCGGGTTGGCCCGGCTGCCGGTGGCACTGACCCGCACCGCGACGTATCCGGCCGCGGAGAGTTCGTTGAACCTCGCCTGGTAGTCGGCGGCGCTGAGGCCGTGGACCGCCGCCCAGGCCGGTCCACCGCGCCGACCCCAGACCGCGGCGTAGAGCGGGTCGGACCGATTGCCGTACACGCTGATCGAGATCATCCGGTAGCCCTGCTGACTCAGGCTGTCGAAACGCTGCTGGTGCGTCGCGCCGGAAACGCCGTGATAGGCGGTGACCGCATCAGCCTTCGCCTGCGCCGGAGCGGAACTCAGCAGACCGGCACCGGCACCGGCGGTGAGCCCGGCTGCGGTGAGCAGAGCGCGGCGGGAGAGAGCGACGTCGAGTGTCATGGCGGTGCCTCCACGGACCGATCTCGCATCCCTCAGTTGGACGCGGCCGCAGCCATTGTCCCACAAATGCTCTCTTATCACTTTGAATCAGTAAAACTCTCGGTACGTGCGACCGCCAGCGGGCGTAGTCGGCTACCTCCCGCAAATGATCCGTACGGGTCTGCTCGCGCTCGCCGTATCTATTCGCGCAGCTCACCCATCGCGATCCTGAGCCACCGCGACAACCGGCCCACCAGGGCGTCCGGCACCAATGCCACCTCATCGGGCACAACCCGAGCCGGGGCAGCGCGGCGCCGTTGGCGGTCGGGAGATTCTGCGAATCGATGTGTGATCGTTGGAGGGGACCCGGACAGGTAGGGGGCATGACGGCAACGGCAAACGAT
Source organism: Actinoplanes sp. NPDC021490 (assembly GCF_055562135.1). Taxonomy (NCBI): domain Bacteria; kingdom Bacillati; phylum Actinomycetota; class Actinomycetes; order Micromonosporales; family Micromonosporaceae; genus Actinoplanes; species Actinoplanes sp. NPDC021490. The sequence continues at coordinate 70,581 of NZ_JBVHFW010000027.1, read as the reverse complement.
GACCGGAAGGAACGCTTCCGGCAGGTGCATGCGCAGACGTACCCCGATCTGCTGCGGTTCGTGGAACGGCGGGTGCCGCCCGCGGAGGCGGAGGACATCGTCTCGACGGTGTTCCTCACGGCATGGCGGCGCTACGACGACATGCCCGACGATGCGCGGCCATGGCTGTTCGGGGTGGCCCGCAAGGTGATGGCCAACCAGACGCGGGGCTGGCTGCGGCGCAAGGCGCTGGACGTCCGGATGGTCGCTGAGGACCGCCCGGTGGATGACCACTCCGGTGCGACCGCCGGCCGGGTGGACCTGCGGCGCGCCTGGCAGGCGCAGCGGCCGGCCGACCGGGAGGCACTGGCTCTGGTGCTGTTCGACGGCCTGACCGTCACTCAGGCAGCCGAGGTGGTCGGTGTCCGTGTGTCGACCTTCGCCATGCGGCTCAGCCGAGCGCGCCAGCGCCTGCTGGACGCGTACGCCGGCACGCCCGCCGATTCAACTCTGTCCATCACCCGTCCGCAGGCCATCAGGGGGCAGTCATGACCACGAATCTTCACGATCTGCAGCAGTTCACCGCGCTCGACCCGGCCGCGGAGCGGGAACCGAGCCAAGCCGAGTGGAACCGGTCGCGCCTCGACCTGGAGCGGACGATGAACGACGCGACGCCGGCCCCTCGCGCCGCGGTGCTGAAGTCCCGCCGATTCGGCGTCGGCCTGGTCGCGGCGGCTGCCGTCGCGGTCACCGCGGCGCTGGGCGTGCCCGCGCTGTTCCCGAGCACCGCGGAGAAGGCGGTCGCCGACTGGATTCCGACCCCCGGCTCGTTGACCGGCGCTGATGTGCTGCCACAGGCGGAAGCGTGTGCCGATGGAGGTGTCGGGGGCTTCGATCCCAAGAGTGTGTCCCCTGATCAGGTAGTGCTGGCCGACCAGCGCGGTGTGACCACCCAGCTGATCTTGAAGCAGGGCGCGGTCGTTGTGGAGTGCCTGGTCGTCGACGCCGACCAGCCACTGGCTTGGATGACGATGGACGAATCACGCCCGGCCACCGCGACGAAGCCGATCACCATCGAAATGCTCAGCGCGCGAGGCGAGGGCGACGACGAGTACTCGTCGGTCACTGGCCGGATCGACCCGTCGGTCACCGGCGTCGACATCGTCCTCGGCGACGGCAAGGTGATTCGCACCAGCGCCAAGGCGACGTGGTGGGGTGCCTGGTGGCCAGGCCCGGCCGCCGGCGAGGGGGCGTTCACCGTACGGGTGCACACCGCGAAGGGAACTACCGACTACGACCCGTTCCAACTCACGCCGGGAAACTGAGACACCACGCCGACTGACCTCGTCGCCGTACCCGACAAGGTCAGGCGGCGAACTCCTTCAGAGCACGAGCAGTAGGGGCCCGCTCGTGACGAGGCAGGTGCAGCCACCGCTCGGTGCGACCATTCGGGAACCGGTTCAGTACGCCGTCCGGCCGGCAAATACGCGGTGTGCGATCAGCTTAGGTGTCGCTGCCACCAGTCGAGCATCGGCTCGGGGCGGCGCTGGAACTCCAGGTAGCCGTCCCAACGGGCCGTCGTGCCGCGTACCCAAGCAAGGTGTTTGTCTTTGACGTCCATGACGTCAAACGTCTGCTCGAGGTCTGCGGGCACGGTCAGGGTGTCGTCGTGCACCCCGTACAGGTAGGTCGGGATGCGCACGTGGCGCGCCCAGGCGGCGTCCGGGCGTTCACCGAAGCCGACGGAGGTGCCAATCTTGACGCGCCGGTCCAGGTCGTCGAGATGGTGTGCACCGACGCCGAGCAGGTCCAGCATGCGCCCCATGATGACGCGATCGGAGACGGGCTGACATGCCACCAGGGAGTGGACGTGCTCGAACGCTGCGGGATCCTGGCGCATCGCCGCGAAGGTGGAGTTCGCGCCGAGGCAGCGGCTGAACAGGCTCACGCGCATGGTCGCCGTGTCGCGTCGCTGTGCGGCATAGCGCAGGGAGCCGAGTACGTCGCGTGCCTCGTAGAGGCCGCTGGTCACTGCGCCACCATTGGCGGCCCCCCTGAGGCCCATGTTGCGCAGGTCGTAGGCCAGCACGTTGTAGCCGGCCTCGTGCAGGATGCGGCAGTCGGGGACGAAGTTGACCTCGATCCCGTTGCCGCTGGGTCCCCAGATCGACGCCCACGGCTGCAGCTGCGTGGGCAGGCCGGCGCGGTTGAAGCCCATCGGGTGGTTGGCGATGACCAGCCGGTCGGAGTCAGCCGGGATGAACCAGCCCTCCAGCGGCACGCCGTCGGCCGAGGGGAAGCTGACATCCTCGTACGCGAGGCCTTCCTCGGCCGGGTTGTGCAGGATCGGCGAGCGTGGCGGGCTGGTGAAGCCGTGTGAGAGCCGGTCGAGTGCGGCTTCGGTCGCCGGGTTCATCGGTGTGCTCATCCGAACGGCTTCTCGGGGTCAGGTGCATGAGCGCGCGGCCGGTGGCGAAGTCCACGGGCATCGACACGTGGTCGTGGAAGATCAGCCACTGGCCGTCGATGAGGCGGAAGCAGTTGGTCGTGCGGACCCACATGTCGGTGTCTTGGCCGTTCATGGTGCCGTCCAGGCGCACGAAAGCGCGGGCGACGGCAAGCTGGTCGCTGCTATGCACCTCGAGTCCGGCGAGTTCGAGGCGCAGCGGGCCGCCGAAGGCGGTGAAGAAGCTGACCCAGTTCTCGCGCCAGACGGCGCCGCCGCGGAACTCGATGGGCGGCATGAGATCGAAGGCGCTGAAGGCGTCGCCGCCGGCGTAGAAGGACATCATGGCGTCGACGTCCTTGGCCTCGAAGGCGTTCTTCCAGTCCTGCATCCGTTGCCGGATCTGCCGGTCGATATCGGTGGTGGGTGTGGTGGTCACTGTCGTTTCCTTCCCGGAGGGCTTGCACCACCGATGGTTGCCCGGGCCCGGAACGGTATCCATGCAGCGTTTATGCAGGTATGGCCCATACCCCTCTCAACGGTCGAGCAGCTGCCGCATGCGACGCGCGTCGTCGGTGTCGGGGGTGTAGAGCACCAGGCCGAGCCCGGGCGCATCGTCGACGGTGCACGACGGCGCTGCGGGCCCGCAATTCCTCGATGATTTCTTCCGCCCGTTCGGTGGCGCCCCAGCGCGTCAGCTCGCGCCGGAATGCCGACACGATCCTCCCGGCTTCCAGCTCCCATTCCGGCAGCTGCCCGCGCGTGACCGGGTCAAGGAACATGAGCTTGAGAATGTTGCGGTCCTCGGGAGCCATGGCTTGGTAGTCCGACAGGATCAGCCGCGCGGCCCGGTTCCACCCGATCACGTGCGACGGCGGGCGCGCGCCGGCAGGCCGACGTCGGAGGGATCGAGGCGTTCGCTGCGCGTCTACATGCGTGGCCGGGACGATCGACCACAGCGCTCAGCTCGGCGTGCGCCGCTTCGGTGAATGCCGGCCGGCCGTGAAGGGTGCGACTCAAGGCCTGGAGCAGCACATTAATGGTCGTCTCAGATTCGCTAGGTACGAAGTCGGCGTCAGATGAGCGAGGTAATCCGTCGGCAGGAGACTAGTGATGACAGTGGATGCAGCGTCGTCAGGGAAAGCGCCGCCCGGGCTGTCAAGGTTCGGGGCTTCCACCCTGGCTCCGGCGACGGCGTACCCGGACGCCGCCTGTGGGTCGCACCCCCACAACGATGCGGGCCCGCCGCGGCCGGCCCGCACAGTACGCACGCGTCTGAAGCATCTCGCAGACGGATGCCGTACGGATACCACACCCCACAAACAACTGAAGAGAGACTGACATGAAGCCCATGGGACGCCGCAGCTTCCTGGCCGCCGCCACGGCACTCGGCATCGGCGCCGGCGTGTCCTCGCATGCCATTGCCTCGGCAGCGAGCGACAACAAGAAGACTCCGGACCAGGCTCCGGACCAGAACGCCGACAAGACCGCGGAAATGTACCAGCGAGACCGGGACCTGCCCTTCATCGGCACGGAGGAGACATTTTCGACTCCCACGTTGTTGAAGCTGAACTCCATCAACGAGGATCACATAGCGTTCCTGAAGGAAATTGGTCTCGCCGATCTGGGCCAACGCCGCATCGGCGATATGGACGCGGGAGGACTCAACGTTCAAATCCTCTCTGCTCATACGCCGTCCGTGCAAAATATCCCGGGGAAAAGGGGCATCGACCTTGCCTATCGTCTTAACCGGCAACTTGTAGACGGGCCGATCGCCAAATATCCGGGCCGCTTCAAGGCTTTCGCCACCTTGCCCTTGCAGAGCCCGGAGGCGGCGGCGGACGAACTGGAACGCTCGGTTCGGGAAGATGGCTTCTTGGGCGCATTGACCAACGGGCACATCACGAAGAAGTATCTCGATCATCCCGATTTCGAGCCTGTGCTGGCACGTGCCGTTGCTCTCGATGTGCCGATCTACCTGCATCCCGGCTATCCAGCTGACGAGATCTTCAAGATTCTGTACAGCACCACACGGGCTCAATACACAAAAGAGTTCCAACCCTACATTTTCAGCGGGTCCGGATATGGCTGGCACCAGGAGGTGCTGACCCAATGCATTCGGATGATCACGTACGGGGTCTTCGACAGATTCCCCAAACTGAAGATCATCATCGGCCACATGGGTGAAGGTCTTCCCTTCTACTACGAGCGGATCATCAATGACATGGGCGAGCCGACCGAAAACTCGCTCAAGAAGCCCTTCGGGCAATACTTCCAGGACAACTTCTGGGTCACCACCAGCGCATTCCCCCAGACCGAACTGCTCGATCTCCTGCTGAAGCACATAAGCGTGGATCGAGTGATGTTCGCAACCGACTACCCGTTCGCGGACATCAAGGCGCAGACCGACTGGTTCCGCGGAGTCGATTTGCCACGCGCCGACAAGGAAAAGATTGCGTTCCGAAATGCAGAGAAACTGTTCAGAACGAAAGTGCCCGTGAAGTGAAGCGCCGGCGTCGGCAGCAGTAGTGACTCTCTCCTGAGATTCCCGGCGCGCCGGCCCGCCTGGTTGTCGACAGCGCGGGTTCGCGAGGGTCTGCTGCGGGGCACGCAGCAGACCCTCGCCCTCGTCCACGCTGACGTTTCGTCAGGACAGGAAACTGGCGAACGGACCGTTGAGGATGCCGTTCTTCTGGGTCTGACTGAAAGTGCAGTTGGGATAGTCGTAGAGCGAGGCCGACATGCAGGTGCCGTCGGTCGAGGTGGCGTCGGGCAGGCCGAAGGCGTGGCCCAGCTCGTGGACCATCCCGCCGTACCAGCGGTTGATCGGGCCGTTGACACCCGCGGCGCCGTCCGCGTCGTGGCCGCTGAGCAGCACCCAGCCGTTGCCGCCACCGCCGCCGGACTTGTTCGTCTCCTCGGCGCTGACCTCCTCGACGTTGATCCACCGGCGGTCGGCGCCGAACCGCTGCTGCAGCTCGCGCTGCCCGTTGTCGACGACGCACCAGTAGTGGTCGCTGCCGGTGCAGTTGTTGGTGATGTACCAGTTCGTGTCGTGCAGGCCGTTGACGACCTCGACGACCGGGTTGTTCAACGTGAACGTCTTGCCGAGCTGAGCTTTGAAGAACCGTTGCGCTTCCTTCATGACGGCGGTGATGCCGTCGGGATACCGCTGGTCGAACGCCTTGTCGGTGGGCTTGAGCCAGTAGACCCGGACGGTCCCGGCCGGCGGCGTTCCGTTCGGCGGCGCGGTGGTCGGGGCGGTTGTCGGCGTCGGGGTCGGGGCGGTCGTCGGAGGGGTCGTCGGGGGTGTCGTGGTAGCGCTGCCGGTGCAGGCGACGTTGTTCAGGGTGAAGCCGGTCGGCACCGGGTTCGACCCGGTCCAGGTTCCGTTGAAGCCGAACGACGCGCTTGCGCCGGTGGCCAGCGCCGCGTTGTAGCTCACGCCGGCCGCGGTGACCGCCGCCCCGGACTGGGTCACGGTCGCGTTCCACGCCTGGCCGACGGTCTGCCCGGCGCCGAACGACCAACGCAGCGTCCACCCGTTGATCGGGTCACCGAGGTTGGTCACCGCTACGGAGGCGCCGAAGCCGCCCTGCCATTGCGAACTGACCGTGTACGACACCCGGCAGCCGGCGGCGGCGGCATGCGCCGTCATCGTCATGACCGAGAGTGTCGCGCCCAGGCCGGCCGCGAGCGCGACTGCCAAAAGGCGCCGAGTACGTCTGAATGCCATCTCGTTTCCTTCCTGATCGAGGCGCGCCCTTGTCCCGGCCCAAGTGCAGGGCATGCCGAAATCGTTTTCGGGAGCATACAAAAATTGATTGGCGTCAATAGCCTGGCTGCAGGCCGGCTGGACAAACGGAACCTGGCGGGTCAGACGCTGCATCGATTGAATAGGGTGGAGTTCTGGCCGCTCGCCTGAAGAACCGTGCAACGGGCTGTCCCCGGCCGCAGTTACGGAATATGCGCCCGAGCCGGAGTCCGCGAATCCACCGCCTTTCGGTCGCCGGCGGGTGTCAGGCGTTGTACGCCCGCACCTCCAGGAGCCCGACGGAGGCGTTGTTGCTCTGCAGAACGGCCCGCAGCTGGGTTGTGGTCACCGCGGGGAAGGTGACTCTGTTGTATTGGTTGGCGGCCACGGGATAGCCACTGGGCTGCGGGACGTCCGCGAACGCGTTGCCGTTCCAGTACTGCAGCCGCCAGGAGGACGGCAGGCGCACGCCGGCGTTGTCGTCAAAGAAGTACACCTCGGCCGACGTTATCCGCTGGGACTGGGACCAGGTCAACCCGGCCCATTGCTCGCCTTGGTTCGGCCACGTGCCCCAGCGCGGGTTCGTGGTGTCGTTGGACGACGGCGGCTGCGCACCGTCGTTGATAGCGGCGGCACTCTCCCACGGGGAGGTGTACGACGCACCGGGTGTCGCCGAGGCCGCGAGGTTGCCGCCGGGCTGGGTGGTGCCCCCGCCGATCTGCGCGGTCCAGTCGTCGTTCGCGTGGACCATGGTGAAAGTCAGGGCAGGGCAGTCGAACTGCGAGCCGGGCGGCGGCGGATTGCCGTACGAGTAGGAGTTGGCGGGCGTGGCGGCGGACCAGGTCGAGTTCAGGTTGATCTGGATGCTGCTGGCCTCGAACCGCTTTCCGGCCATGCCGGCGCAGTACCATGCGGCGTTCGTGCCGGGGTCTCGCGTCGAGTAGATCTCGAACATGTCCCAGCCGAAGCTCTTGTCGCCCAGGTCGTAGGAGCCGGAGCTGGTGTAGAAGGCGTCCCACGCATGCGTCTGGTAGTTGTAGAGGTAGGACGACCAGGTGTTGCTACTCGCGTTGGTCTGGTGGATGTCGGTGCTGTAGGCCGCCTGGCCGTTCACGGTCGTGGTGTAGGTCGCGAGAAAGCCGGCGTCGATGTGGACGAGTTTCCCGACGCCGGCGTTGCCGGCGCACCAGTCCCAGGCCCACAACACCGGCCCGCCCGACGTGTAGGCCGTGGTCATCTCCATGCACGCACCGCCGGACGGAAGCGAGGTCGGCGCATACACGACGTCGCCGCCGTGGGTGACGGCCGCGGCGCCGGTGAACACGCTGTGCGTCGCCTTGAGGCCCTTGCCGGCCGGCTGCGAGAACGCGGTGCCCCACGCGGTGTGCAGATAGTCCTCGGCCCGTGCCGCGCGGCCGGCCCGATCGGTGTCCGTTCCGGCGGCGGCGCGCATCTGACGGCCACGGTCGGCAGTCATCGAGCGGAACCGTGTCGCGGCGGCACCGGCCGCGCGTTCGGCGGCCGCGCCGGTCAGGCCCGGAACCGTGCCGAGGACCGGAGCGTCGGCGCCGCGCTGCGCCGATCGGTCGTTGGCCGGGCGGGCGAGTGTCGTGCTGCCGTCGGCGGGGTTCGCGGCCACGGGCGTGACGGCGGCAACGCCGACGCCGGCGCCGAGGACCGCTGCCAGCGCCGCCGGCAGCAGCCTGCGCGATAGAGGTAGGCGCATGTCTCACTCTCCTGGAGGGAGCATCAGTGCGGGCCGCATGACTGCAGCCAGCCAGCCGGGCCGTCGTGGCGGCGACGCCGATTCATGCAAACTTCGGTTTAACCGAAAACGTTTTCGGGACCTTATCGCGTACCTCTTGCGTCCGTCAATAGACAGACATCGATAGCTTTACGATGCGCCGCCGGTTCCCTGGACGCTCTGAGCTGGCACGCCTGCTACGGAACTCTCTGGCGTGTGGTCAAGGAGCAGATCTACGACCTGTCCACACAACGGCGACTGCTTCGGAGTCCCGACCGCCGCAACCTGAACCGAAACGTTTCGGACCGCCTACGTAGCGGTGACGCAGCTCTAGTCTCGGGAAGCCGGGGAAACTCAGCTGTGTCGTGGTGATCGCCCGTGTCCCGCGATGTTCAGTAGCACCTCGGCCTCGGCCATCCACCTCAGGCCGGCGTGCCGCAGGTCCGTACTCGCGTGGGTGCCGTCGAATGGCTGTTGTTCGACTGGCCGGCCGCGTACCGGGAGTCGGCCGACAGCGCGGCCGTCGAGATTCGCAACGAATGCGTCGAGGGCGCGGCGGTGATCGTCGCGGCGGCTACGGCGGTGTTCCTCTGCACGTCACCGTCGATCCGGCAACCCTCAGCCACCTGACGTCGGTGAGTTCCTCCGATAACGTCCATGAGCGGCGCCGGCTCTCCGGCCGTGTGACTGTGGCGTCAACTCGATCAGCGTCGGATAGCCGCGGAGTCCGCAGGCAAGGCCCTCTTCGGGACCGTGGTATTGGCCGCCGCGCACCACAGGGTCGGTTGCGGCGCGCGGCGAGATCCCGATCGGCGTCCGGCCGGCCAGCGCGCCGACCGTCACCACGCGGGAGTCGTCCGGTCGGCAGCAGGATGCTGCGCCCGCCCTCGGCCAAGTAGCGAGCCGAGACATCCTGCTTCGGCGCAGCGACCGGCGGATAAATCTTCGAGTCGCCGTCCGCGCTGGAGCGACTACTGGCGATCGCTGGCCCTCGACTGGTTGGAGGCCGGTTGGCCCGCTCGATACCACGACCAACGATGCCCTGGCCCCGGCAAAAGACTCGCCCCAGTTCTCACAGACGACTCGTCACCGGGCGGCTGCGCTGCGGCGCTCCGCGACCGAGGCGTAGCACCGGACAGTGCGCCAGCGCCAATCGCGGTAAATCCGGATGCTCCGTCGACGCTAGGCCGGTTCCCTTACGCCACCCTCCTCACCGTCATCGGGCAGCGGCTCGACCGGGGCATCCGGCAGCTCATCCGGCGTATCCGGCAACAACTCGCCTGCGTCATCCGGCGCGGGCTCGCCAGGATCGATCGGTGGATACTCATCAGGGTCCAGATCCGGCAACGACATACGACCATCATCGGCCAAACAGCGGTCAACCGCTCCTCGGCACACCGCCAGAGGCCACCGGCGACTCAAGACGCCGCCGCCCACGCCGACGGGCTCTCTCGGCGGCAAAAGAGTCAACGGGGTACAGGTATTCCCCCGCGCGGAGACGCGTCATCTCACCTCGCGTCCGCCGGCGTCGACCGGCCGCATACAGATCGGTACCGCCGGACTCGACGATCTGATGGGCGGCGGTGTATCGGCCGGCGACGCCACCGTCGTAGCCGGCCCATCCGGCATCGGCAAATCCACCATGCCCTCGGCTTCATCACCAGCGGCCTGGAAAACGGCGAACACTGCCTCTACATCACATTCCAGGAAACTCCCGCGGAGATTCTGGCCCGCGCCCGCGACTTCGGCACAGATCTCGATGCCCCGTACGCCGCAGGCGAACTGCAGATCCTGTATGTCCCGATCGAGGAACTCGACCTGGACGCACTCGCGGTACCGGCCCGGGCCCGGTCGGCCCACGGGGTGGCGCCGAGCGCATCGAAGGGTGGCCGCGGCTTCCCGCAGTGCCGGCCGGCTCTGCGCGATCCGGTACGAGCGGCGTAGCGAACCCCGTAGGTCAGCTGCAGCCGGGCCCGGTCGAACGGCCACTCAGTCAGGTCTTCGGCCAGCGCCGGGGCATAGTCTCCGGTCAGCACCGCACGCGCGTAGCTGAGCCCCACTCGCAGCGCGGGCGACTGGCTCTGCTCAGCGACCGGCTCCAGAGCGGACACCACCGGGCGCAGCTCGTCCAGGTATCCCCCGAGCACAGCGGCCTCGGCCAGGTTCCCGACCAGGAACAATTGGTAGTTCGGGAAGTAGGCACTGTCCGCCGGGTCGAAGACCCGCATCAGCTGCCGGAACGCGTCGTCCGCGTGGCCCTCGGCAAGCGCGGCGACCCCCGCGCCCGCTGCACGAGCGCCAGCATCGGCAGGCGGCGAGCAGCATGGAGCACCTGCTCGGCCTGCTCGGCTCGTCGGCGGGCCGAAGCGACATCGCCGCGCAGCGCCTCGGCCAGGGCAAGGACCAGGATGCCGCCCAGCACCCACGTCGGCTGCCCGGTCTCCTCCGCCAGCACCACGCCCTCGGCGGCCAGCGGGAGCGCGGCCCGCGTGTCGCCGAGCGCCGCGGCTGCCGACGCCGCTGAGGTGACGGCCTGGGCCAGAACGCCGATCCGGCCCTGCGAGCGGAGGTCGGCCGCGCTGGACATCGCGAACGTCGTGGCCATCTTGAACGCGCCGATGGCAAAGGCAGCCTTGGCCAGTTCGCCCCGATGAAGCGGTGTGAGATCCACCTGATGGACAAAGTGCCGCAGCCAGGCCAGTCCGGCGGCGCCGTGCTCGATCGGTGCGACGTGCAGCAGGACCGCAGTGAGAGCCGGGTGGTCACCGGTCGGCCCGAGCGCGTGCGTGACATCGGTGAACCGATCCCGGACGAACGCCGGCGGACTGGAGTAGTAGATGCGCAACGTGAGATCGCAGAGCGCCCTGATCGCCAGGTCGGACTCGCCTTGGCGGCGCATGGTATCGACCAGGTCGGCATAGCTCAGCAGCCGTTCCGGCCCGGACCACGCGGTTTGGTAATACGCCTCTCGCAGCCAGGTCAGCCGGGCCCTGTCGGCCGTTCGCAGGGTGCTCTCATCGATTTCGCCGATGAGTCGTTGCACGGTGCGTGCATCGCCTTGATCGTAGGCAAGGTCGCAGGCCCAGAGTTGCCGGCGGCCTCGTTCGGCCGGGTCCTGGCTGAGCTGGACGCCCGGCTGACCGCAGCGAGCGCGAGCGCGACCGCGACCGCTTGACGCTCGGCTGCTCCGACGGCGGCGGCGGTGAGCTCCCGGGCCAGTGCCTCTTCCTGCGCTGAGCGCGTCCGGGTCAGCTGCCGTCGAGGCTCCGGCGGGGCGTGGAGAGCAGCCCGGCGTTGTGCACCATGATCGCCGCCTGCACCCGGTTGGCCACGCCGAGCCGGCCCAGGATGCGGTTCACCCGGCTCTTCACGTTGGACTCGCTCAAGCCGAGCTGGCTCGCAATGTCGGCGTTGGACATCCCCCGGCCGACCAGGATCAGCACTTCGAGCTCCCGTTCGGTCAATGCTCCCAGCGCCTCGGCCTCCCGGCTGACCGGGCCGGCTGCGTTTTCCGCCCACGTGCCGAGCAGGCCGGGCGGCAGCCCGGCGAAGGTCTGGATCAGCCGTTGGGTAATCGCCGGGGCCAGGATCGCCTCGCCCGCCGCGATCACTCGGATCGCCTCGGTGAGCTGATCGGGCATGGTGTTCTTGAGCAGGAAGCCGGAGGCGCCGTTGCGCAGCGCCGAGTAGACGTACTCGTCCAGGTCGAAGGTTGTCAGGACGAGGATCCGGGGCCGGGGGCCCTCGCCGGGCCAGTCGCGCAGGATCCGGCCGGTCGCCTCGACCCCGGTCATGACCGGCATCCGCACGTCCATCACCACGACGTCGGGCTCGTGCTCGAAGGCCTTGTCGATCGCATCGCGACCGTTGACCGCCTCGGCCACGACCCGGGTGTCGGGGTTGCGGTCGATCAGCAGGCGCAACGCCATGCGGATGATCTCTTGGTCGTCGACCAGCAGCACTCGTACGGTCATGTCACTCCACTAGAGATACGGCGGTCGCGGTCATCGATCGATCAGGGGCAGGAAGGCCGCCAGCGACCAGCCGCCGCCGTCCAGCCGGGCGGCCCGGACCGTGCCCCCGAACAGCGCGGCACGTTCGCGGAGCCCGATCAGTCCGAGCCCCGACCCGCCCATCGATTCGTGCGATGCAGCGGGCGGGCCGTTCTCGACCAGGATGGACAGCTGCTCGGTGGTGCGGCGCAGCTCGACCCGTACGCTTGTCGGGCCCGCATGCTTCATGACGTTGGTCAGCGCTTCCTGGATGATCCGGTAGGCCGAGCTCTCGACCGCGGCGGACAACCCGCGGGTCGTGCCCTGCCGTTCCATCACCACCTCGCAGCCGGACGCCTCCAGGGCCCGGGTGAGCTGGTCGATGTGCTCGAGCGAGGCCTCTGGGGCCAGGCCGGAGGGCGACGACTCGGTCTTGAGGATGCCGACCAGGCGGCGCATGTCGATCAGCGCGGTGTCGGCGGTCGTGCCGAGGATGCCGATGTTGGCCCGCACGCCGGCCGGGTCGTCGTCGAACAGGACCTCGGCCGTACGGGCCAGGACCGCGATCGCGCTGACGTGGTGCGCCACGACGTCGTGAAGGTCGTGAGCAATGCGGGCGCGCTCGGAGAGGACCGCGCGGCGGGCGTTGAGGTCCTGCTCCGCGCGCAGTTGCCCGGTGAGCCGGCGCAGTTGCTCGGCATCCTCCCAGAGCCGGCGCTGGCCCCAGCCGAGCAGCCAGACACAAATCGGGATGGCTAGCAGGAAGGCGAACAGCACACCGCTCAGCAGGAGCCGCTGCAGCGGCGGGCCGGATTCCTGACTCATCCCGTAGAGGTCGGGGAAGGCCAGCAGCACGGCCATCGCGCCGGCCGCGAGCAGGCTGCGCCGGGGTGGCGTGTAGCGGGCGGCCGAGTAGAGCGCGATGCCCACGAAGGCGATGGCAATTTGCCCGCGCATGTCGGGACCGGCCACCAGATACCACACGAAGTAGCCGGCGCCGACCGCCGCGAAGGTCACCAGCGGGCGGGTGCGACGCCAGTAGAGCGGCAGGGTCGGGGCGCACAGCGCCACCACGTTGACCCAGAGCGGATGGCGCGGGTCGGGCGCGGCCGAACTGACCCAGGCCAGGATGTGCCACAGGGAGGCACCGAGAGCGAGGGCCGCGTCGGCCTGCCGCTGATGGCGCCGAGGGTAGCTCACGACGGCATCCCGTCGGCGGCGCCACGCGCCGGTCGTTCGTGCCTGGTCGGTCAACGCGGCGGCCCTTCCGCTCGTTTCTCCCTGAGGTCTCCGAGGCTAGAGGGTGCGCCTCCGGAGATCACCGGCCTGTGGAACGAACTGGGGCGAACCTAAAGTTGCCCGGCCCCGCGCTCGAATCCGTCCGCAGGCCGATGAGGACATCCGCTGCGCTCCCTAGGGTCGGATCGTGCTCACCAATACGAGGAACGGCAGAAACCTCCGTTCGCTGGCGGCCATCGCGACGGCCGGTGGCGTCCTGTTGCTCGCCACGGCGTGCGACCCACTCAAAAGCGGGTCTTCCGAGACGGAGGATCGCACCGACTCCTACAGCGGTGTGTCGGCCCTCGTCATCGACCACGAGATCGGCAGCATCTCGATCAACTCCGGTGACAAGCTGACCGTGGACCGCGCCATCACCAAGACCGCCGACAGGGCCCCGTCCGAAGACATCAAGAAGGACGGTGACACCCTGCGGATCGGCTCTGAGTGCCCGCCTTCGTTCGGCGCCGACGACTGCTCCATCGACTACAAGATCACCGTCCCGAAGAAAGTGAAGGTCACGGTGAAGGCCGGGGCGAACCGCGTCACGGTCGACGGCCTCGGCGCGCCGTTCGACGTCACCACCGACAGCGGCGCCATCAAGCTCGACGACGTCGAGGCCGACGTCAAGGCCACCACGAAGGCCGGTACCGTCTCGATCAAGCAGGGCAGCTCCGGCAAGGTCGCGGTCAACAGCGACTCCGGATCGATGACGATCCGGCTCGGCGCCGGCCGCGAGCCGGTCACCGCGTCGGCCACCAGCGGCGACGTCGAGGTGACGGTCCCCAGCGGCGACAACGCCTACCATGTCACCACCAAGGCGAAGAGCGGCCGTACGCAGATCAGCGTCAAGCAGTCGACCTCCGGCGTCCCGATCGACGTGACCACCGACAGCGGCGACATCACCGTGGCCGCGGCATGAGCGCGGCGCTCCTCACCGCGCACGAGGTCACCAAGGTCTACGCCGGCAACAAGGTGGCCGTCGACCATTTCACCCTGGAGCTCGGTCCCGGCGTGCTCGGTCTGCTCGGGCCCAACGGCGCCGGCAAGTCCTCGCTGATGCGGATCCTCGCCACGATCACCCGGCCCACCTCCGGCCGGGTGACGTGGGAGGGGGACGACATCGCGTCCGACCCCGAGACGCTGCGCCGCACCCTGGGCTACCTGCCGCAGGACTTCGGCATCTATCCCCATCTGAGTGCGCGGGAGTTCCTCACCTACCTGGCGGCGGCGAAGGGGCTGAGTGCCCGCTCGGCCAAGGAACGCATCACGGAGCTGCTCGAACTGGTCAACCTGGCCGACGTGGGCCGGCGGCCGCTGGGCAAGTTCTCCGGCGGCATGCGGCAACGGGTCGGCATCGCCCAGGCAATGCTCAACGACCCGAAACTGCTCATCCTCGACGAGCCGACGGCCGGCCTCGACCCGGAGGAGCGGACCCGCTTCCGCAGCCTGCTCAGCGACCTCGGCCGCGACCGGATCGTGATCCTGTCGACCCACATCGTCTCGGACGTGGAAGCGGTCGCCGAGGACATCGCGATCGTCTCTGGCGGCCGTTTGCGACGGCGGGGCAACCCGACCGAGATGCTGGCCGCGGTCGACGGCTTCGTCTGGGAGTCGCTGGTCGACCCGACGGCCCTGCCCACCTTCCGGGAACGCCACCTGGTGGACCGGGCCGTCGTGACCCCGCGCGGCGTGCGAACCCGGGTGCTGGCGCAGGACCCGCCCACTCCGGACGCCACCCGCATGACGCCCGACCTTGAGGACGTCTATCTCGCGACGGTGCGCGGCTGGGGTCACGACTCGCCGACGGGAGCGGGCCTGTGAGCCCACGGCTGCTCGGCGCCCTGGTGGTCGCCGACTTCCGCGAGCGTTCCCGGCGCCCCGTGTACGCGGTGGTGGTGCTGGCCGCCGTCGCCCTCGGCTGTCTGGCCGTCCCGGCGCCCGACTCGAGCTGGCAGATCTTCCAGTTCGGTGACTACCGCGGCGAATACACCAGCGCCTACACGGGCACGGTGACGGCACTCGCGGGCGCGGTCTGGCTGTCGCTGGCCGGCTTCTACGTCGTGAAGAACGCGGTGGCCCGCGACGAGGCCACCGGTGTGGGGCAGATCCTGGCCACCACCACGCTGGGGCGCGCGCCGTACCTGGTCGGCAAGTTCATCAGCAACTTCGCCGTGCTGGCCTCGATGACCGGCGCGCTGGCCGTCACCGCTCTGGCCATGCAGCTCTGGCGGGGTGAGGATCGCAGCGTCGACCCGATCGCGCTGATCACCCCGTTCCTGCTGATCACGCTCCCGGTGCTGGCGGTCACCGCCGCCGCGGCGGTGCTGTTCGAGACCGTGGCGGGGCTCCGCGGCGGCATCGGCAACATCGTCTGGGTCTTCCTCTGGATGGCGAGCAGCGTCTTCCTGCAGTCCGGCGGCGGCAACGACGTCCTGGGCCTCAAGCTGGTGACGGACTCGATGCAGACCGACATCGCGCGGGAGTTCCCCGGGGCCAAAGCGGCGGAGTTCGGCGTGGGACTGGTCGAGCGGGAATCGCCGCTGGTCCCGTTCGCCTGGTCCGGCGCGGACTTCTGGGGCGCGTTCGCGGCGCAACGGCTCGTCGTGCTCGGCGTCGCGCTGGGGCTGGCCTTGCTGGGCAGCATCTGGTTCCACCGTTTCGACCCGGCCAGCGGTGGTCCGCGCCGGCGGGTCCGCGTCCCGGTGAAGACCGAGCCGTCGGTCGAGACGGTGACGCCGAAGGCGGTGCCGAGCCTCGAGGTGAGGCGGCCGGCAACACCGGCCGTTCCCGGCTCGGGTGTGCTGCGGCTGATCCGGGCCGAGACCCGCATTCTGCTCGGCGGCGTGAGCCGGTGGTGGTGGGCCGTCGCGGCCGGGCTCAGCGTGCTGGCCGCGGTGGTGGCCGGCGAGAACGTCGCTCCGGTCGCGCTCGCGCTGTGCTGGGTCTGGCCGACGCTGGTGTGGTCTCGCCTGGGCTCGCAGGAAAGTGAGCACGAGATGACCGGCATGCTCGCTGCCTACCCGAGCCGGCGCCGGCGGCTGCTGTCCTCGTGGGCCGCCGGCGTGCTGCTGGCCTCCCTGGTCGGCGCGGTGGCCTTGATCCGGCTGCTCATCGCCGCAGACCTGGCCGGTGTGGCCGCCTGGGTGGGTGGCGCACTGTTCATTCCAGCACTGGCGCTGCTCCTCGGCATGCTGTCGCGGTCGTCGCGGCCGTTCCAGGTGATCTACCTGCTGCTGTGGTCCTGTCAGGCGTGTGGCCTGGTCATCGACCGCGACCACAACGCCTCACTCAACCTGGCTGCCCTCGCGGCTCAGTTCGACACCGCCGGGAGTGGCCCGGTGGCAGCACGTGGAGCCGACCAGAAGACCCGCCTCCGCGGGCAGGTGGCCGTGAAGCGTGAACCCGGCACCGCATCAACGGGTCAGACCGGGACCGTCCCACCGCAAGGCAGGACTATCGATCATGTGCTTACTAAAACGCACTGAAAGATAACGGATCAGTGCATGCTGCCGAACGAACGTCAGTTCCAGCTGTTCTGCACCCGGAGGTGCGCGAAGCCGACGCGAAACCTACTGCTTCCGATTGTGGTCCCGGCCATGCGGTGCGGTCGACGGCGAGTAGCCATCGCGGTGACGCCGGCGGCGCCCCGGAATCCTGGCCGGTGTCCCGTCCTCGCCGTACGTCAATCTGGCCCGGGAAAGGCGCGGCGGTGGGGCGGGTATCGTTTCGTCCGTCGTGATCGACCGGACCGGGGAGCGGCGACCGGATGAGGAGTCCGTTGAGGCCGGCGGATCCCCGCCGGCTCGGGCAGTACCGGCTGGAGGCGCGCCTCGGGCAGGGCGGCATGGGCACGGTCTATCTGGGCCGCGGCCGCGACGGCCGCGCGGTCGCGATCAAGGCCATCAAAGCCGAGTTCGCGTACGACGAGGAGTTTCGCGCCCGGTTCCGCAGCGAGGTCAACCGGGCCCGCCAGGTGCCGCCGTTCTGTACGGCCGAAGTGCTCGACGCGGACGCCGACTATGAGATCCCCTACCTGGTCACCGAGTACGTCGACGGGCCCAGCCTGGCCGAGGTGGTGGCCGAGCAGGGCCCGCTGACCGGCGGGAACCTGCACAGCGTGGCGGTCGGGGTGGCGACCGCGCTGGCCGCCATCCACGGCGCCGGGGTCATCCATCGTGACCTGAAACCCCGTAACGTCCTGTTCGCACTCGGACACCCGAAGGTGATCGACTTCGGCATCGCGCGGGCGTTCGAGGCGACCAGCCATCACACCGCCACCGATCAGATGGTCGGGACGGTGGCGTACATGGCGCCGGAGCGGTTCGACACCGCCACCGACCGGGTCGCCGGGCCGGCCGCCGACGTCTTCGCCTGGGGCGTCATCGTGACCTACGCCGGCACCGGGCGTACCCCGTTCGCCGCCGACTCCCCGGTAGCAACCGCGGCCGGCATTCTCACCCAGCCGCCGGATCTCGGTGACCTGCCGACTCCCCTGCGCGACCTGGTCGCCGCCGCGCTGGCGAAGGACCCGGGCCGGCGACCGACCGCGGCGCAGCTCATCGACGCCCTCGTGGCCTATGGCGTGCCACCGGCACCGGCGCCGGTGATCAGACCGAGCCCGCCGACCCGGAGCCCCGCGGCCGCTGTCGCCACGGCGCACGGGCCTAGGCGCCGGAGCTGGGCGGTCCCCATGCTGGCCGCCGCGTCGGTCGCCACGGTCGCCGCCGGGATACTGGCCTTCGGCCTGGGACGCGACCTGGCTGCGGAAAGCCGTCCAGAAGCGGGTGATCTCGTCGCCCCGCCGCCCTCCAGCGGCGCTCCGTCCCCGACCGGCCCCGCCACACCGACGCGCTCAGCTACACCGACGCGCTCGGCCACGCCGGACGGCCCGCCCACACCGGCCCGCTCAGCCACAGCGAATCCGGCGGGCGCCGGGGTGACGGCCGAGCCATTGCCGTCCGGTAAGGCCCGGCTGTGCACCAACGCCGACATCGAGGTCTCGATCAGCGCCCAGAACGAGAACCCCACCGCGATCGGCACCCAGCGCGGGCTCATCTCGGTCGCCAACCGGTCCGGCACGCCGTGCCGGGTCGACGGCCGGGCCTTCGTGCGGCTCTACAACGCCGCCGACGAGCCGGTGACCGTGCCGACCACAACAGTCGACGAACCCGGCCCGGCCGTCGACATCCTCCTGAAGTCCGGCGGCGGGGCCTTCCAGGGGATGAAGTGGCGGGCCTGTGACCGGGACAGCAGCGACTGCCCGACCGGCAACACGCTGCGCGGCAGCCTGGTCCGGTCGTCGCCTGGAGTCGTGGCCGAACTGCTGGGCTTCCCCGACCCCAACCGCAGCCAGATCACCATCGCCTCGCTGCGGCTGGGCACCCTGCAGCCGAGCACCCAGGGCGTGGTGGCCTGGTGAGCGGCAACCAGGCGACGCCCCAAGGAGAAGCGATCCGGCCGGCCCTGTCCGATCTGGCCCGATAGGCGCAGGAAAACCTGTAGCAGGCACAGGACCGGACGGGTCGGAAACCCGCACCGCGATGGCGACCGAGTGACGGTCGCGCCGCGGCTCGCGGCCCACAACACGCCCGCGGCGAATCGTGGGGCAAGCAGTGCGAACCTATGTGGCAGGTGCCCACTCAGCGCAATGGCCGGTAGGCCGCGCCTACATCATTTTCTCGTCGACCAGGATGCCCGCGCCCAGCTCCGAGGAGAGCAGCGCGTCCGTCGCGTCGTCGACGAGCACTTCGCCCTGATCCCGCGTGATGCGCCGCGACGTGATGAGGGCGGCGGTCCCCTGCATGGCCGCGGCGAACAGCAGCTTGAACCGTTCCCGGGTCTGGCCGCCGGAACTGTCGCCCGAGGAGTCCGCCAGCGCCTCGTCGAGCAGGGTGAACAGGCGCACCGCGGCGTGGGTGACCGGCCCGGCGGCGTCGTTCGACTTGGCCGCGAACATCAGCTCCATCAGCGCCGCATCCTCCACGGCGAAGTCCACGTACGCCCGCCCGACGCGGCGGAACCGCTCGTGGACCGTGCCCGGAGCACGCAGCGCGGCCCCGATCTTCTCGGTCATCCGCTCGAAGCCGTGCACTACGAGCGCGTCCAGCAACGCCTGCCGGTCGATGAAGTGACTGCGGGGCGCGCCGTGACTGACCCCAGCCCGCCGGGCGAGTTCCCGCAGCGACAGCCCGTCGACGCCACCCTCGCGAATCATCGCCTCCGCCTGCTCGAGCAGGACCGCACGCAGATTGCCGTGATGGAAGGGCCGACTCATGCTCCCAGCATATCGTGTCGCTAGTCACTGTCTAGATCCTAGGCGTTGACTAGTTTCTAGACAGTGCCTAGCTTCAGGGCATGACCATTTTGCCTGACATGACCGGCCGCACCGTCGTCATCACCGGCGCATCCAGTGGCATCGGCCTGGCCACTGCGAAAGCCTTCGGCGCCGCTCACGCGCACGTCGTTCTCGCCGTCCGCGACACCGCGAAGGGAGCGGCCGCGGCGGCCTCGATCCCTGGCCACCCGGACGTGCGCCGTCTCGACCTGGCCGACCTCGACTCGGTACGCCGCTTCGCCGACGCCTGGGCGGGCCCGATCGACGTGCTGGTGAACAACGCCGGCGTCTCCTCGGCGACCCGGCAACTGACCCGGGACGGCTTCGAGCTGCAGTTCGGCACCAACCACCTCGGCCCGTACGCATTCACGAATCTGCTACTTCCGCACGTCACCGGCCGCGTGGTCGCGCTCTCCTCCCAGGCCGAACGGGCCGGGCGGATCAACTTCGACGACCTTAACTACGAGCGGACCCCGTACAAGGAGTCACGGGTCTACGCTGCGTCCAAGCTCGCGAACCTGCTCTTCATCACCGAACTGCAGCGCCGCCTGACCGAAGCCGGCTCCCCCGTCCTGGCCGCCGCCGCGCATCCGGGCCTCGTCACCACTCCCATGACCAGGGGAAGCGGCGGCACCTTGACCCAGCTCATCGTCCGCTACCTGGCACAGACCCCGGAGCAGGGCGCGCTCCCTGTCCTGTTCGCCGCGACCGCCGACATTCCGCCGGGCGCGTTCACCGGACCCGAGCACGCTATGCACATGCGCGGCGGCGCCGAGCTGATCGGCCGCTCCCGGCACTCGCAGGAGCCCGAAATCGCCCGCCGCTTGTGGCAGGCGTCCGAGGACATGACCGGCATCAAGTTCAGACTCTGACGACATGGCGACCATCCTGGTGTTCAGCGCCTCCGGCCAGACCGGCCGGCGCTTCGTCTCCCTCGCCCGGAACGAGGGACACCCGTCCCGTACTCGTCCCGGGAATCCTTCCCCCAGCTCGGCGAGCGCTCAGCCGGCCCGGCCCAGCCGGCGCTCTCGGTGATGTCCTGGCCCTTCCCGGGCGCCGCCCCGGTCGGCAGTCAACGTCGTGAAGTCAGCGCGCCCTGCTGGATGGTTGGCGTGACGATCCGCGTACAACTACGCCGAGGAGATACTCGGCGTGCGCGTAGCCGAACTCCCGCGAGTCGGTACTGGCGGACGCATTGTCGCCGATCAGCAGGAACTTGCCGTCTGGAACCGTTTCGTCGGGGACGACGGCTCGCATCGCTTCCGGCACAGGGTCGCCCGGCCCGGCCACGAGCCGCTTCACTACCCACGGCGCCAGCGTGGACGGGACGCCAGGCTCCGGCTCCGCGATGGTGAACGGGAACGGGCGGCCGGGTACGGGTTGCCCCATGCCGCCACAACGACATCTCCCGTCCGGGTCCGGTCTGGGCGGACACGGCGTACAAGGACGCGGTCTCCGTGCGAGAGCGTCGGAGCCATGCTTTCGCCGAGGACGGTCACCATGACGAACCGCCGCCGTGCCCACCAGGTCAGGCTGGCCAGAGCCAGAACGCTGACAGCGAGGCCCCTCGCGATCGTCACCGGTCGGCCCCGGCCCGGAGGTATCCGCTCGCCTGGAGGGTGAAGAGATGGGCGTACGTGCCCGCTGCGGCCATGAGCGCTGTGTCGTCCCCTTCCTCGGCTACGACGCCGTCGGCCAGGACCACGATCTTGTCGGCGTCGGCAATGGCCCCAAGACGGTGTGAGATCAGCAGGCTCGTCCGGCCGGCGCGGAAGTTCCGTACTTCGCGGTGCACCTCGTGCTCGGCCACGGCATCGAGGCCGGCGCTGCGCGTCCCGAACGGCGGCGGCGCGCTGGCCGAGGAACTGCTCGACCGCCTGCGCCCACTGACACCATCCGAGCAGACCTTCTCGGCGGGCGTCGCCGTCTGGGACGGCCAGGAGCATTCGGACGCGCTCTTCGCCCGCGCGGACGCGGCCCTCTACGAGGCCAAGAGAGGCGGACGCAACCGCGTGGCACTGGCCGCGGCCTGAAGCTCACGCGCCTGGGCCGCACGCACCTTGAGCATGGCGATCGACACCGTGCGCAAGCCTGGGCCGGGCTCGACCGAGGCGGCAGCTACCCCTGCGGCTCAGCAGCACACCGCTGTTCGCCGCGGCCTCTGTCACCGTGCGGCTCATCTACGCGGTCGTCGCCGTCTGCTCCTCGACGGCCGAGGCGATGGTCGTGGTGTAGTCGCCGATACGGATAGCGACCTGCGCGATCTGGCCGATCGCGGCGGCTGCGGCCGCGCTCGACGACTGGATCGCGCCGATCCGGGCCGTGATCTGCTCGGTGGCCTTGGCGGTCTCCTGCGCCAGGTCCTTGGCCTCGGAGCCACCACCGCGAAGTCCTTGCCCATCTCCCCCGCGCGAGCCGCCTCGATGGTCGCGGGCAGTGGAACCAGGCGTGGGACTACGCCGGCAACCGGCTCGCCATCAACACCGTCCGATCCGGCCGGGTCGCCGCTCTCAGCGGCGGCCCGGCTCGGCTTGCATGACCCACGTGGACGTTCTGGTACGCGCCGATGATCAGTCGTTGTCGCGGGCCAGCAGGTCGTAGGTCAGTTCGGTGGTCCTCTCAGCGCGCGGCGGGGCCTGCGGCGCCTCGACGCCGCCGTACTGGGTGACGGTGATGATCAGCGGCGCCTCCGGCCGGCTCTCCGGGGCCTGGGAGGCGAGCGTGTCCGGGAGGTTGAGCGTGAAGCTGGTCAACCGGCCTTGCTCGTCGAGCGTGGCCTGGTACCTCATCGATGTGGCCGACGGGCCGTAGTAGCTCGCCGGATCGTCGATGACCAGGCGCAGCTCGCTGTCGACCTTGGTGGCGTCCAGGGTGCCGGTGATGGCGTCACCGGTTCGTTCTGCGGTCGTCACCGCGCCGATCAGCGCGTCGGCACCGGTGATGTCCGGCTTGTCCGCGGTGGGGGCGGGCGCGATGTAGTCCAGGGAGCTCTGTTCCTCGACCTGGGCGGCCTTGGTGAGACGCCGCTGGTCCACGCGTAGCCAGCGGGTGCCGTCCAGTTGGGCGATGCTGGCCGCGTACCGGTCGACCTCGGCCTGCGGGAGCCCGGAGTCCTTGATCTGGTCCAGGACACCGGGCCCAGCATATGTGCCCGCGCCGGCCGGTTTCAGGTACGTCGCGTTTCCGGCCTGCATGAGAGACATTTTGGTGGCGTACTCGATCGCATAGCCGTCGGCTGCGTCGATCTGAGCGCGGACGATGTCGGTTCGCAGGTAGGCGCCGGTGCGGGTGAACACGTAGTTCCCCGAATTCAGGCCGTACAGCGAATTGTCGAGGTCCTGGATCGCCTGGCTGTCACTGACGACGACCGGGGCGTTGCCGCCGGGCCGCAGCCCGATGATCCCCCCGGTCACCGTGACCAGGGCGACGGCGGCACCGGCCGCGGCGGCGAGGCGCCGTCGGGTGCGGCGGCGCCGGCCGGACTGCAGGATCGGACCCGGATCGAGAGGGTCGGTGGTGCGGGCCAGGTCATTCATGGCCTGGCGCAGGTCGTCCGGGGTGGGAGTCATGACTGCTCCTTGGTGCCGTGGAAGGCGCGCGGGCTGGGAACCTCTTCGTCGAGCGCGATACGCATCTTGCGCAGCGCCGTGTGGCAGGTCGACTTGACCGTGCCGACGCTGATGCCGAGGTTCTTGGCCACGTCCCGCTCGGTGTGGTCGTCGAAGTAGCGCAGCACGACGATGGCGCGTTCACGATCGGTGAGAAGGTCGAGTGCCGACAGCAACGCCCGGCGATCTTCGAACACGTTGTCCTGGCCCCGCGGGACGTCGGGAACGACATCAACCGGGCGTTCGTGGCGCTGGTGTCCAGTACGCCACCAGTCGGTCACTGCGTTCGTGACGGATCGCTGGACGTAGCCGTAGGGATCGTCGTGTTCGATGTGCGACCACCGCAGGTACGCCCGGACGAGGACGGTTTGCACGATGTCCCGAGCCTGCTCGCGGTGCCCGCAGAGCAACTCGGCGTGCGCGATCAGCCGATGCGAGCGAGTCGCCACGAAGGCGCTGAAGGACTCGTCAGTATCCCGGCGTCGTCTGAACTTCATGATCTCCCAGACGTAACGAGCCACAGAAAGGTTGGGCTCTGAGTGCGAAAATAATCGGACGAGCGCGGCCACCGGCCGTCCACCTGCCGCCGGACGAGTTCGTCATTCGCGGCAGCACCGGGCCGACGGGCGACCGGCGCCACACCTGAGTGCTTCACTCTTTCCGACAGGCGCGTGCATGTGCGCCTTGGCGTAGCCGGACAGCGTGTAGAACGCCCGTCCCGAGTCCATGCTGCGCGCATCCAACACCGGCACGGCGGACCGCACCCCGATCCGCATACCGCAACGTAGCGGGAGATACGCCAGCCGGCCGGACCGCCGGGTGTGGCCGCGCCCCGACCGGGTATGCCCGCTTTGTGAAGCCATCGCGAACACCTGACGGCCCCGAGTGTGTGACAAGTGCGGTGCGTGCCGCGTACGGCGCCGCGGTACTACACCGGCGCCAGGTCCGAGCTTTGCGGCGAGCCCGCCGATGACGGCCGGGCAGCAAGATTCCGAACTGCGCGCCATCGGCGAGATCATCGACCGCGACGGCGTCCACCTGCAGTTGGTGCCGCAACCGACGCCCTTGGAAACATGCTGGTACACCGTCGGCCTCACCGGTCGGGGACACCCGGAACTGATCATGTTCGGGTTGCCACCGGAGATCGCCCGGCCCACCCTGCACCGGGTCGCCCGCGACATCATCGGGGGCCGACGGTTCACGCCCGGGGAACGCGCCGACGACGTGCTGGAAGGACATCCGGTCCAGTTCATCGCGATCACCGAACCGGACCGGCACCTGCCCGGGGCAGCCTTGTTCTACCCCGGCACAGAGATGCGGGCACTGCAGATCGTTTGGCCCGACCGATACGGCCGGTGGCCCTGGGAGAACAGTACGCGCGTGGCCGACATGCCGGTCCTGGGCCCGCACCCATGAAGCAATCCTCTTCGACGGCATTCCCGGCCTGATGCGCCCGCTGGCGGTGCGGCGTGTGCCCCGACGGCTGCAACGGGAACGAGAACAGCGGGCGACGCCGTACTGCTCGGGCGGGCCGGGGTGGACACGCCGGCCGGGTCGGCGATGCGCATCAGGTCGACGGCGGTGCGCCGCGGAAGGACCCCAGAGGCGTCAGCCTCGTCGAGGTCCGTGACGACCAGACGCTTGACCATTTCCCGTCCTGGCTGGTCGCCATCGCCTCGAAGCCGCGGCTGCCCGGCACGGTAGCGGTCTCCCCCGGCGCCAGGTCCGGCGACTGCGGCGACTTGCCGCCGTCCGGCAGCGGGATGGGTGCCTGCAGCACCCTGCCGGTGCGGTCGGTGCGGACCAGGTACGGCCCGGACTCCTCCCCCAGCCACAGGTCACCCCCGGTGGTCCAGGTGGCGGCCAGCGCCTCGAACGTCTGGTTGACCGCCGGATCGACGGCTCCCGCTCGGAACTGGCCAGCACGGCTCGCCGGACTGCCCGGCAACCACTTGCCCTCCGTACGGTCAGCGCCCCGGCCCGGCCCCGGCGTCACAGGAGGCGGGCGCCATACCGATCGTCCCGGCAATCGGTATGGCGCCCCACCCCAGGCCGTCCACGAGTCGACGGGGATGGCCGGCCCGCTCCCGCCGGCTCATTTCGAGCAAGAGAACCGGACCGACTCGTCACCGAGGGAGCACATCTGGAGCTGGCGCTCAAAGCGCCACGAACCGTAGACCGCGCGCTTTGAGGGCGGGGATGACGACGCTGAGCGCGTGGTAGGTCTGCGAACGGTCGCCGCCACCGTCATGGCAGAGGATGATCTGGCCCGGGCGGGCGGCCAGCATGCGGCGTTGTACCTTGTCGGCGCCGGGACGGGACCAGTCGCGTGGGTCGACGGTCCAGTCCAGAGGCAGGAGGCCGGCCCGAGTCACCTCGCGCAGCAGCTGAGGCGACCAGTCACCGCCGGGTGAGCGGAACAGTTTCGGGGTGTACCCGGTCGTGTTCCTGATTTTGACTTGAGCCTTGTGGATCTGTCGCTGTACCAGCGATCCCGGCTTGCCGGCCAGCTTCGTCGGATGGCTCCACGTATGGTTGGCCAGCTGGTGCCCGGCCCGGGTGACCATCTGCGCGACGGCCTCGTGGCCGAGCACCTGATTGCCGATCATGCAGAACATGGCCGGCACATGGTGCTTGTCCAGCAAGCGCAGGATCTTCGGCGTCCAGATCGGGTGCGGGCCGTCGTCGATGGTGAGCGCGATCGCGTCGGCGGGGAACGGGGCCGCCCCGGTCGCCTTGCGGTACTCCTCGAGGGTGGAGATCGCGCGGTGCTGAACCGGGGCCGAAGATGGGGTGACGGCCGCGGATCCCGGAGCGCGTGGCCGGGTGACCGCTCCGCCGGCGGGCGCCGACCGGGCGGGTCCCGCGGCGTCGGGCCCATCGGTCGCGGAGCGGATGGCGATCGCACCGGCCACCAGCACCGCGCCGGCCAGCCCGGAAGCCCCGATCAGCAGCTGCCGCCGGGTCAGGGCGATGCCGCCGGCCGTGACTCCGCCGGGCGGCGCGGTGATGGGCGGGGCCGTGATGGCGTCATCGATGGTGGCTGGCTGAGCCACGATGACCGTCGGCTCGCCCCTTGAGGCGGCGGAGGTCACAACGGTCACCTCAGCCGGGGCGACATTCGCGGTCACCTCTGCCGAACCGCCAGAGGCGGGCAGCGCCGTGGTCACTTCGTCCGAGCCGTGCTGGAGGGGCGGTCGGTAACCGCGCCAGTAGGGTCGTCGCGCATCGGGCACCTCCGCTCGACGGGCCCGACGTATCCATGGCGCCGACCGTCGATATAGATCATCTGGCCAGCGCGCGACGCTAGCACGCGCGCCCAAACCGGCCGAACACTCCGATACGCGCCGCACCAGGGGGCGCCGACGGCCCTTGCAGAGCTGGTGCTCTCGGCCTCTGTGACCACGGCTGGGCCCGGATCGGGCCGAGCGGTAAGCGGTGCAAGGTGGCGGCGTTAAGCCCTTCTTAGATTTTCCTAAATATCCGAACTTGTCGATACGTCGACCCGTACGGTGTGGCCGTCACCCCACCGGAAGGTCTCGCCTCGTATGTCCTCCTCACGCCGTCGACGGCCCGTACGCCGCATCGCGCTCATCGCGTCCGGTGCGCTCGCCCTCGGGCTCGTCGGCGTTCCTTCCGCTCTCGGCAGCGCCTGGCTGCTACCCGGCGCGGCGCATCGAGACACCAGCAAGGTCGCCGTGGCCGATCCCGAGCCCCTCGCGTCGGTCGCCGCCGACGAACCCGGTAAGGGCCTCGTCCACCGGGGTCTCAAGCCAGGCGCCAAGGGCTCGCCGTGCGCCGGTGAGTACGAGGTCGTCGGCACCGACCGTTGCTCGCACGGCCCGGACGAGGCTCCGCCCGGGCTGTCGGTGACCAAGCGGGTGGCCCCGGTCGCCGCCGCGCGGCCCGAGCCCGTGGTGCCGAAGCGGACGGCGCCGCTGCGCAGCGCTGACGGGTTCGCGCTGGCCGGGCCGGCCGGCACGACCACGCCCGCCGCCACGAACAGTGTGGTGTGCGACGGTGACGGGCAGACCGGCAAGCGGGTCCAGGTGCTGTATGTCCGGGCGGCGGGCACCGCGAGCCGCTTCGCCGCGTACGAGGCGTCGTTCCGCACCTGGGCGGCCGGGGTGGACACCATCTACGACGCCAGCGCGCAGGACACCGGCGGGCGACGTCATTTGCGGTACGTGACCACCGCGGACTGCCAGGTCGACGTGCGGGAGGTCGAGGTGCCGGCCGGGCAGCTGGACGACTTCAGCAAGACGATCAGCGCCCTCAGGACACTGGGCTTCAACCGGACCGACCGCAAGTACATGATCTTCGGCGAGTCGAATGTCTACTGCGGCATCGGCACGTTCGCCGGCGACGACCAGGCGTCCGCCCGCAACCGGAGCAACACCGGTCCGTCGTACGGCCGCAGCGACACCGGATGCTGGGCGGCGAGCGTGGCGGCCCACGAGCTCGGCCACAACCTGGGCGCGGTCAGCAACAGCGCGCCGAACTCCAGCAAGGTCGGTCACTGCGTCGACGACTACGACGTGATGTGCTACAAGGACGCGCCGGAGACAGTCGTGAAGATCGTCTGCACGAACCGGGCCCTGGAGAACCGGTTCGACTGCAACCACGACGACTACTACAGCACCGACCCGGAGCCGGGCAGCTATCTCGCCTCGCACTGGAACGTGGCGAACAACGAGTTCCTCATCGCCGGCGATCCCGGTGGTGCGACGCCGACGCCGTCACCCACGACGACCAGCAGCGCACCCACCGCCGTTCCGTCGCCGACGGTCAGTAGCGCCTCCCCCACCGCGGGCCCGTCGCCCACGACGACCGCGACCCCGACGGCCACCACGACGGCTTCGCCCGGCCCGACCCCGACGACGCCTGCTCCCGGTCCGACCGGCACGGTCACTCCGACCCCGACGAGCGGCGCCACCGCGAAGCTCACGGTCGTCGACGTGACCACCAGCTCGGTCCGGCTCAGCTGGCCGGCGGCGGCCCGCGGCAGCCAGTACGGCGTGGTCGTCGACGGCCGCACGGCCGGCACGGTCCGCTCCACCAGCGTCTCGCTCACCGGGCTCGCGCCCGGGCGAACGTACCGGATGAAGATCGTCGTCCGCGGTGCGGACCACACCGGCGAGGCGACGGTGACGACTCCGGCCGCGACCGTGCCCGCGGTCGAGACGTGGTTCTCGCTGACGAACGCGCTCACCGGCGAGTCGGCCGCCCTGTACGGGGCGCGCAGCGCGGTCCGTACCCCGCTGGTGACCTTCGGCGGCGACGGCGGAGCGAGCCAGGCGTGGCGGCTCGACGGTGGCAAGCTCGTCTCGAAGGCGACCGGCAAGTGTGTCGCTCCCCTGGGCCGTGCCGCGGGCAGCCCGCTCGTGCAGCAGGAGTGTGCCGGCGCGCCCGCATTCGAGCTGACCCGCACCGCGGCTGGTCTGTCCCTGACCAGCGGCGGCCTGGTCGTCGGCGTGGCGGACACCGCCTATGCCGGGCGACCGCTGCTGGCCCTGCAGAACCCGACCGGCGCCCGGCAGCAGGCATGGTCGGCCGACCCGCTGTGATCCGGCGCCTCGGGGCGGTCGTGCCGACGGCAGCCATCGTGCTGCTGCTCGGCACGGCCGCCGCGGCCCAGGCGCACGCCGGGCTGGTCCTGACTGTCAACGACGACGGACACGGTGCCGTGTCGGTGGACGTCGCCTGGGAGGACGGCCACCCGGTCACCGAGCCGGTGGCCGGAACGCTCGTGGCGGTCTCGTCCGCCGGCAATCAGGTGGGCCCCGCCGCGCTCCGCCGGACAACGAGCGGCTCCACCGTGGCGTACGAGGACGCACTGAAGCCCGGCACCTGGCAGGTCACCATCGATCTCGCGATGCCGGGCATCGGGCACTGCGTGGCCGAGGTGGTCGTGCCGGCGGCAACCGCCCCGGGGCGGTCCGGCACCCAGCGCTGCGGTGAGACGCTGCCTCCCATCGCCGTGCCACCCGCGACCGCCAAGCCGGCCTCGGGGACGGGCAACTCGGTCGTCCTGCTCTTCGCTGCGGCCGGGGTCATCGCGCTGGGCACCGCCGCGGCGATAGTGCTCCGCCGACGCCGTCCGGCGGGCCGCCGATGAACACGACCCGAGTATGGCGGGTCGGCCGGTTCGTCCCTGTGGTGCACGCTTACAAGGCGCGCGCCAGCCGATCACAGCTGGACGTCACCGCCGAGCTGCCGGTCACCGCCTGACCGGACGGCACAGCATCACGCGCTGGGGGATCGGCCTGCGCAACGCGGGGGTCCGCCTGCTGCGGCCGATTGCCCCGGTTCGGCGGGTTGAGCGGTCGGGGTGGCCCGTCCGGTCGACGAAGGTAGCCGTTGCGCGGATCCTCAGTGGTTCTTTCGCCAGGCCAGAATGGTCGGCGCGGCGGAGACAGACATCCGCCCCCAACAATGGTGGAGTGCCTCGAATGAGCGGCTGGCAGCTCTCCGGTTATACGCCTGTCCGGCCGCTCGGCGCCGGTGCGTCTGGCAGCGTCGTCCTCGCCATCCACGACGAGACCGGCATCCCGGTCGCCATCAAATATCTGGTACGCGGGCTCGGGGAAGACCCATCGTTCCGGGCGGCCTTCCGGCGGGAGGCGCGGCTGCTCGGGGAGATCGACGACCCGAACGTCTCCCGGCTTTATGAATACGTCGAATCCGCCGACGGCGCGGCGATCGTGATGGAGCTGGTCAACGGGGTGTCGCTGCGGCAGATGCTGCGCGAGCACGGCCCGACCACCCCCGAGGCGGCGCTCTGCCTGTTGAAGGGCTCCCTCGCCGGGCTGGGCGCGGCGCACGCCCACGGCGTTGTGCACCGCGACTACAAGCCCGAAAATGTGCTGGTCACTGGGGAGGGCCGGAGCAAGCTGGCCGACTTCGGCATCGCGGCCCCGGTCGGGCAGGGTTCCGACACCGTCGTCTCCGGCACGCCTCGCTACATGGCGCCCGAGCAGTGGACGGGCGTCCCGCCGACGCCGGCCTGCGACATCTACGCCGCCACCGCCACCTTCTTCGAGTGCCTGACCGGGAAGCCGCCGTACGATGGGCCGAGCCTGTTCGTCCTGTACGAGCAGCACGCCCACGCACCCATCCCTACCGTCCCGGCCCCGGCGCCGGTGCACGACCTGCTCCGGCTCGGTTTGGCCAAGCAGCCCGCCGACCGCCCCCCGCACGCCCGGGACTTCCTCGAGCGGTTGGAACAGGTGGCCGGCACCGCGTACGGGCCGGCCTGGGAAGATCGTGGGCTGCGCGAGCTGGCGCGCCGGGCCGCCCTGCTCGCCCTGCTGTGGCCGTTCCCCGACGGCAGCGAGGGTGCCACCAGTCTGGCCTCGACGACGGTCGGGACTGGGCCCGGTGGTTATCTGCGGGGCCGCAAGGGGGTCGCACTGGCGGGAAGTGCCGTTGTCGTGGCCCTGCTGATCGGCGGGGCGGGGTACCGCTACGCCGCCGCCGACTCCCCGGCCGGTGCGGAAGCCCGGGCGAACTCGGCCGTCTTCGAACCGGCCGGGGCCGGACCGTCCAGCGCGACTCCCCCGACCGCCTCGGCGGTCGCGGCGGTCTCGCCGACCCCGAGCGGCTCGGTGACGCCGACCGCGACGGCGCTGCCCGCCAGTCCGGGCGCCACGCCCAGTCCGTCCGCGACAGCCTCGCCGACCGGTGTGCCCGCGCCTCCTCCCACCCCCAGTGCCACGCCGACGCCGTCGACCAGCACCTCCGCGCCCCCGAGGGCCGACACGACCGCCCCCACGGTCGGCGCCGTACGCAGCAGCCGGTCGTCGCTGGAGGGCGAGAAGTGCCAGTACGGCGTCCGTACGAGCACGATCTCGGCCACCGTCACCGACGATCGGAGCGGCCCGTCCGCGCTGAAAGTCAGCTTCAGCTACACCCTCGGCGGCACCACCTCGACCGTGGCGATGAGATCGGCCGGGCGCAACGTCTTTCAGGGAACGCTCGGCCCCTTGCCGATGCAGAGGGTGGCCACCCGCACGACGATCGCCGTCGTGGCCCTCGACGCCGCCGGCAACACTGCCCGGTCGGCGTCACCGGCCACCGTGGCTCTCGACAACACGTGCACCCCCGGTTAGGAGCAAGTTGTGCTGGCTGCACAGAAGCGCAGGCCCACGCGGGGACGGCGAGCGTGACCCGGCCGGAGGAACCCGCCGGCGGCCGGGCGATGCCGCCGCCCGCCGACCCGTGGGCAACCATCGACCGTCCCGCCCCCACTGTGTACTTCGGCCACGATCCCGACGTGACCGCCGCCATCAGCGCGCAGAACCGGCCGGGATTGAACCCGACCGTGCACCTGCCGGGTACGCAACCGGCGGTGCACCGGCCCGGGTCGAACCCCGCTACGCAAGCCGGCCCGGCTGCTCAGGCCGTGCACCGGGACGCGCCGGCGCCGACCGTACGCGCCGATGGCGAGATGCGCTTCGGACCCGGCGTGCCGATTGCCCCGGTGGCCGCCCCCGGCTGGCCGGCTGCCACCCCCGTAGGCCGTCCGCGCCCGGTGTGGCGCCGGCTGGTGTCGGTTCTCTCCAGCCTGCTGACGCTCGTCCTGATCGGAGTCGCCGGCCTGTACATCTGGCAACGGCTCAGCCCCCTGGAGATAGAAGGCGTCACGGTGGCCGTGCCCCAGCCGGCCGGAAGCCGCTGTGACGTCACCATCGACGTGATCGCCACCGTTCGCACCAACGGCAGAAGTGGCGCGATCCGCTATCAGTGGTTCCGCTCGGACGCGCCGCCGGGAGCCGTCCTCACCGAGCAGGTCGGCCGGGGGCAGGGCGTCGCCACTCTCATCCTGAAATGGACGTTCAGCGGCGTCGGTTCGACCTCGGAGACCGCCACCGTCAACATCCTCGAACCGTCGCCGATCCAGTCCGGCACGCCCGTCACCTATCGTTGCCGACGCGGCTGACCGAGAGCCGGGACATCGGCGCAAATGTCTCGCGGAACCGGTCCGGTTCCGTCATCAAGTCTGGGCCGCCGGCCGCGCCCGGTGCGTCGTAGGGGGTCGGCCGGGCTGCGGCAGCCAGCAGAGATGCCGGGAAAGGGGCCTGCACGTCCAGGCAGCCTGCGCACTCCCGAGCCGGCGCATCGGAATCTTGTCAGCTACCCGGCTGACGGATTGCGGCGCCCGGATCTGTGCTCTGCTCGAGGGCCGTCCACCACTCCTCCAGCTCGTCGACCCGGCTCTGGAGTGCAGCGTTCGCCGCCCGGGCGGTCGCCAGTTCCTCGGTCAGCGCACCGATCGGCCCGGAGGCGGTCAGGGCGTCGAGCCAGCCCATGACCAGCCGATCCTCGGCGGCGACCCGGCGGAGCGCGGAGGCGACCACTTCCGGTGACAACTCAGCTACGAACTCTCTCGGGAGCGTGAGCAGCCGCGCGACCTCGCTGAGGCTCCGCGCGGCGGTCATCTGGCGCCGGAGGCGCTCGGCGGACGGCACCGCCGGTTCAGCCGGTGTCGCGGCCGCCGCGACCGGCTTGGCGGGCCCAGGAGCGGGCTTCGACGCAGGCGCGGGGGTAGCCCGCTCCGGTTCCGGCTCGGACTCGGCGTCCGACGGAA
Organism: Actinoplanes sp. NPDC021490; assembly: GCF_055562135.1. Lineage (NCBI taxonomy): Bacteria > Bacillati > Actinomycetota > Actinomycetes > Micromonosporales > Micromonosporaceae > Actinoplanes > Actinoplanes sp. NPDC021490. Next base: position 37,854 of record NZ_JBVHFW010000027.1, on the reverse strand, counting down.
GATCGGGAAGGTCGTCGCCTACCCAGGCGTAGGCCAGGGTGTCGCCCTTCTGCCGTCGGACAACATTTGGCCACTTGGGCAGAACCGCCAGCGCGCGGGGCCAGTGCCGGGCCCACGTCTCGTTCCGGAGCCCGAGCTCGGCCAGACGCTCCCGGATCTCTCGCACTTTTAGCGGGACCGTCGACTCGGCCAGCAGGTGGAGAACCACCGCGAGGGGCTCTTGGGCGAAGACGGCGTGGAACAGCCGGGAGTCGGACAGCGCCAGGAAACGCAGCGAACCCCTCGTCGCGACGTGAACGTCGGCGGCTCGTGGGACGCGCTCTTCCTCATCGGTGTCATCCCATTTGACGTGATAGATCGTCCCGTCATCGGCGAGTATCGATCCGGTTCGGGCACGGCGTACGCCGAACGCATCGGACACCCGGACAAGACCCTGGTCTGCGCTCACGACTGCGACTGTAATGGTTGTCGTCGCGGCCGGGGGGCCGACCGAAGTCAACCCGTCCTGGCCAGATGCATCGGCCGTCCGTGCGCCCGGCGCCGGCTTGGCGAACAACTCGGCGAGGAAGTGGGCGTACCCGATCCACCACCCGAGACCAACCACGACTACACCGTGTTGTCACGCATCCATATCGCGCCGGACCTCGGTGCCCGGAACTCCGCGACCTCACTGCCAACGGCGTCGACCGGAAGCACGGCACCCTGCACGCATATGTCAGGCTCTCCCTGTTGACCGGTGCCCGCACTGAGGAGCTACGCGCTCTTACCTGAGCGCACGTTGACCTTGAAGAGCGATCGGACATTGATCCGCCGGTCCCGCCCTGGGCCCACCCGTCCGGTGTTCGCGCGTTGACCCGCTTGTCCCGGCCGCAGCGGCAGCACGGCTCCGGCCGCAGCGGCAGCACGGCTCCGCCTTCTTCGGCGCACACCTCTGAGACAGCGCCGTCCCGTCCGGTAGGCGTCGGCCGGGCCGCATGATCCGGCCGCAGTCCGCCCACAGCTCGCGCGCGTCCCGGCGCCGGCTTCCAGCTGGGCGCCGCCCCCGGGACCTGCACCGGATCGCCGATATGAGCGCTCCGCCGCCGTTCCCGCCGGGTGAAGCCGACCCCGCCGGCCCGGCGGCCAGAACCTTCACCGGTCCCACCTTTCTCGGCCGACGACGCCAACACGGCGAGCTGGCGCGGTACGGAGATCGGGGCGGCGAACGGCCACAGCAACGCCCGCGGCGTCGCCACGATCCTCTCGCCTCTGGCCCGGGACGGCAGAACCGGCACCGGCCGGCTTCTCCACGAGGGCACGGCGGCCTCGAATCTCGACGTCCGGACGGAGGGCGTCGACCTCGTCAACGGCCTGTTCGTTCGGTGAGGCCTGGGCTTCGCCGTCTCCGACCCGCGGACGTTGCCGTGGGTGCCGCCGGGCCGGATCGCCTACCGGGCTCTGTCCTGATCGGCCAACGGCGGGCCGGCCGACACGTCCGTCCGCGGTGCGCGCCTTGCCGGCCTCGGTCGCCGCGACCGGCCCGGACTGCACAGTCCCGGCCGGCCGTCGTATCGGCTTGACGGGGTCGTCAGCAGGCGGTGGTGGGCTCGCGGCGGACCTGAACCTGGTAGTCGTAGTTGAACGTGACGCGCTGCCAGGTGTGACCCGGAATGGCCTTCAAGAACGACCAGGCTCCACCGTTCCCGGCCGGCCGGCGGTAGAGGTTCGCGCAGTATCCGACGCCGATGTAGAACTTCTGCGAGTGGTCCCAGCCGAACTCGTCCCAGGTGTTGCTGTAGGCGGGCAGGACGGCGGGCCAGACGGACGTCGTGTCGTCGTCGTGCCAGACGCCGATGCCGACCGAACTGTTGTTGAAGATGTAGCTGTCCGGTCGGGCGGCGGCCTGGGCGGCTCCGGCCGGCGCGAGGGCGGCCGAGACCGCGACGACGAGCGCGGCGAGCAAAGCTGGAACGCGGCGACGGTTCATACCTGCAACTCCCTTGATCGAGTGACGAACGAGCTGAAGGGAGTCTCACCGCCGACTGTTGTGGAATCCCTGTGGCGGCTGTCGGCGAGAAGATCGACCACGATGTCCGGGTCGTTGAGATAACCGACGTCGGTCTCCTGCGCGCCGATGATCAGGACTCGCGGTCGTGAGCGTGCGTCCGGCTGCATGCCTCCCTCCGTCATGAGCCGCTGCTGCTGAATCGCCGGAGTCCTCGCCGCGGCGATGCCGCATGGCACGCCCACGGCATGACGTCGAGCACCGCGTACGGCGGCGCGCCGCGACGGCGCAGTCTGAGGTCGGTTACCGCGGTCGCGGCGACCATACCCAGCACAATGCATAGCGCATAGGCGCGCAGCGGCACCAGGCCAAGGTGCCACACCGCCCGCGCCGGGCTGGGCACCGCGGGCCGGCGGCGGCAGGGCCCGCACGACGGGCGTGAGTAACCGGATAATCGGCCGGGACCGGTGACGCGCGGGCGGGATCAGCGCCTCAACCGCGGGCTCGAGGCGGCCACGGGAATCCGACGGGACCACCCGTCCATACCCGTCACCATCGGCACTCGGGACAGGCCTCTGAGGCGACGGCCGAAAAGTCAGATCGGCTGGCAGGCCTGAACGCCGCAGTTACGGCGAGCGGGTGCCACCAAGGGGCCGCGTCCCGCCTGCGCCGAGCCTTGGTGGGATTCCACCAAGATCAGTGTCCGGAGGGGACTTGAGTCCCTTTTTATAGCATCCCGCACCAAAACGCCCTATAACTGGACGTTTCATTAGCATTGATGGCCTTATGACTGAGTCGAAGGCAGTGGTCGAGTAGCCCCAGCCTTGCGTCCAGTCGAATCGCGCCTTATCAACCGCTTCGCATTTGCCATGATCTGCGGGGTTTGGTAACTCGATCGTGTTTGATTGACTTTCGGCCCGTAATCGACGGACTCAGCGTCCTCAGGACAGCCTGGCATCACCATATGCCGGGAGAATGACCGACCGCCGCGCGTACCCGTCCGACCTGTCCGACGCCCGCTGGGCCTTGATCGCACCCCGGCTGACCGCCTGGCGCCAGGCCCGCACCGACGCCCGCACCAACATCGGCGTCAAGGGCCGCACCCCCACCCACGACCTGCGCGAGATCTTCAACGCGATTCTGTACGTCAACCGCACCGGTATCGCCTGGCGTTACCTGCCTCACGACTTCCCTCCACACGCGACGGTCTATGGCTATTTCGCGTTATGGAGCAAGGAAGGGATCTTCACCGAACTCAACTATCGACTCACCGGACTCGTCCGCGACCACCACGGCCGAACCGTCGAACCGACCGCATCGATCATGGACACACAGAGCGTGAAGACATCCACCAACGTGCCCGCCGAGACACAGGGCATCGACGCCGGCAAGAAGATCGTGGGCCGCAAACGCGGCATCATCACCGACACCCTCGGCCTGCTGCTCGCCGTGATCGTCACCGCCGCCAGCGTCAGCGACAACGCGATAGGCAACGACTTACTCGGCCAGGCCGCCACGATCCACCCGACCCTGGCCAAGACCTGGGTCGATGCTGGATTCAAGGTCAAAACTGTCGAACACGGCGCCACACTTGGCATCGACGTCGAAGTCGTCACCAAAGACTCCCAGGTCAAAGGGTTCAGCGTGGTCAAGCGTCGCTGGGTCGTCGAACGCACGATTGGTTGGCTCATGCAGCATCGCCGCCTCGCCCGCGACTACGAAACCCGGCCCGCCAACTCCGAAGCCATGATCACCATCGCCATGATCGACAACCTCGCCCGACGACTCACCGACGAAACCACACCAACCTGGCATGACCCCCAAAACACATAACACCACAAAATACGTTAATCAGACGTCCTCTAAGTCGCAGGCGTCGGTCTCGTCGAGGGGTAGTCGCAGTGTCGTCGATGTGGCTGGTCGACGGCACCTGATACACGACGCCCAGGGCTCATCCGCCGATCGGTGGGGTCGTAACGGTAAGTGGCCTCATCAACGGCTGCCCGGCGGTAGTCCCGTCCGCGGTGGTGTAGGACCCGTCGGGAAGCAAAGTGATCAACTGGGTGTGTCCGACCCCGTCGGTGAACCGCAGACCGCTCACCCACCATTGCCCGGGTGCCGCACCGGCGGGGAGCGTGCCGGTCAGGATCCAGCCGCTGCTGCGGAACCAGACCGGTTGCGGGGTAGTCCCAGGCAGCGAGATGGTCGCTCCGCCGGGACCGGTGAGGTAGCCGACTGCCTCAGCGACGCCGCTGTGCGCATCTCCGAGCTGCACCGATACCGTCACCGTCCGGTCCTGATCGTTGCTGACCGACTGGCCGTAGGACCATGACGTCGACAACGTGTTCAGGTTTGCCACGGGAAGCTCGCGGTCCGAGGTTCCCCGAATGATGCAGGTTGAATCGGAGCGCCCGAATGGGCAATCGTCGGTCATGATGTCATAGCCCGCGTCGGTGACGCGGAAGCTCGGCTGGGGCACCGTACCCGATGTCGCAGGAGAAGTGGCTGACCCATTCGTGGCGATCGAGTACTGGGTGGATAGGCCCACGCGGTCGGTCACTTGCAACTGCGCAAGTTGCCACGTGCCGCCGGCGGAGCTCTTTGGCAAAATGCCGGTGACTTCCCAAGCGCCGTCGTTGTCGCCGCCGGACAGCCGGCGCGCGCTCGTCAGTGCTACCAGAACGGTGAGGGTGCGGTCGGGGCTGCGCAACGCCGCGCGTACCGCAGCCACCCCCGTGCCGACGTCGGTGGCCCGCATTGTCATCGTCACCGTCTGGTCGGTGGTGTTACTGATGGTCAGTGGGCTCGTCCAGGCGACGGTGGGCATGTCGATGGCGGGTGGGGTCGTGTCGGCAGGCATCGGTGTGGCGGCGACCGGCCCGGATGCAAGGGATCGCTGCCCGAAGCCGTCCGCGGCCTCGACGGTGTAGGTATAGGCCGTGCCGTTGATCAGACCGGTGTCGGTGAACGCGGACAGGCTCGTGGTGGCGACCTGGATGCCGCCTCGGAACACTCGATGGGTTGTTGCGCCGGGCGATGCGCTCCAGGTCAAATCGACGGTGCCATCGCCGGCGGTGGCGGTCAGTGCAGTGGGGGCGGCGGGTGGCGCTGGGAGCGTTGGCTCCGGCGAGGGCTGGATCGCGGGTTCCGTGCTCGGCGTAGGCGCGATGCTTGGCGAGGGCTCGACGCTCGGTAAGGGCCCGATCGGGGGTTCCGTGCTCGGCGTATCCGCGATGCTTGGCGAGGGCTCGACGCTCGCTGAGGGCCCGATCGGGGGTTCCGTGCTCGGGGTGGGCACAACAACGGACGTAGGTGCCTGCGTCACGACGGGGATCGGGTGGACAGTCTGGCTAGACGTCGGTGCCGGAATTGGGGCGGGCTCGGTCGTGGGCGCCGGTACGTCTGTCGGCTGGCCCGCGGGTCCGCGGCTTGGCGTGGGCTGCACGGTCGGCGTTACTGCCGGGCTAGGTGTCACTGCCGGATCTAGAGCGGTGCATGCACCTGTCGGTGCAGCCTGCGCATCGTCACAGATGTCTTCCTCGTCTCCCCCGGTCACCGTGTCGGTGCCAGCACCCCCTACGAGGCGATCGTTGCCGATACCCCCGGCCAGCACGTCGTTCCCGGCGCCGCCGCTGAGGACATCGGCGCCAGCGCCGCCGGCGAGGACGTCGTTGCCGAGTCCGCCGGCAAGTTTGTCGTTGCCTTCGCCGCCAGCCAGTTTGTCGTTCCCCGCGCCACCGTCGGCCGCGTCGTCGCCAGCGCCGCCACTCAACGTATCGCCGCCGGCGCCGCCGCTGAGAGTGTCGTTGCCAGCTCCCCCGACGATGATGTTCACCGATACCGAGCCCAGCAGAATGTCACTACCGGCGCCGCCGACAAGGTTCTCAACACCAGCGCCGATCCGGTCGTTCTCACCCGTGCTGCCTGCGCCGGCCTTGCCGGACAAGGTCACGGTGACCGCGAGGGTGTGGTCGACGTATGAGACGGTGTCGGCGCCGGCCCCGCCACTGAGCTGGTCGCCGCCGGCCCCGCCGACCAGCACGTCATTGCCCGCACCTCCTGCCAGGGTGTCGTTACCGGAACCACCGATAAGCGTGTCCGCTCCCCCGGCTCCGATGAGCACGTCCACGCCCGAACCGCCGTCGAGCACGACGGTGCTGGTGGCACTGATGAGGGTGTCGTTGCCAGCGAGGCCGCAGACGACGTCCAGGGCGTGGGTGGCGCGGAGCCGGTCGTTGCCTCTGGTGCCGATGACGGTGCACGCCTTACCGTTGGAGGCTGCTGGAGTGGTCGCTGTGGCGGGTGCCGCCCACAGAGTTATGAGGCACAAGGCGAGTGCTATTGCTGCCCCGGATCGGCTCCGTCGAGCCCGGCGTTTCTGCTCGTCCGCGCTGAATGCCGCCATTGCGACATCGGGCTTCGGGTCGCTTTGTGGCCGCGTCGCCTGCCTCATATCGTCAGGGTGCGTCAGCTCGAGTGACAGGATCGCCGGTATCGGGAAAATGATCCGCCAGCCCCCTCAGCAGGCGACGGCCGGTCGTGGTGACGTTGCCCGGGGCCATACGAATGAAATGGACCACGGCATGATCGCCGATCAAAGAGAAGGAAGTACGCGAAACGCGGGTCGGTGAACGCAACCCGGACGAAGGCGCTGGCTACTGCTTCGTACGCTACGACTGGGAGGCGCACATGACCAACGCTAGTGCCGTGACCACGAACCTTTGAGGTATTGGGTCAAGCTGCGAGAAGTGGCGGGTTGGCCCCAATGTCATTGACGTTCGCTGCGGATGGGGAGCGATCAGCTCGACGCGATCGCAGACGCCTTCAACGATCTATTGCGCCTGCTCAGCGAAGCTGACCCCCGGGACCGGGCGGAACTCTACAGCCGGATCGGCCTGCGGCTGACCTACAAACCGGGCCCAGAAACACTGATCGCCGAGGTTCACACCCGGCGGATCTTCGTGTCTTTGATATGTGTCCGGAGTCCGACAGGCGGGAAGGACGAACGGCGCGCCGTACGACCGCCCTGGAAGCCGGCCGGGTGACCGCGCTGATCCGCGGCGTGACCGACGTCGACAACCAGCTCATATCCGACGTGGACGACACCGGCCCTCGGGCACTGCCGGCCACCCGTTCCGATGCCATTACCTGCCGCTGGACAACGATTGGCCGAGGCTGACCGCAGCGTCGTCACGCCCCCGGGGCGCGACGGCCACCCGGGACGACCCGGGTCGCTTCCTACCTGCGGCCTATTGGCACGCGGGCACGTACGGTTCGCCCTCCGCGTAGGTGTTCCACTCGCTGGGGGTGAGTTCACCGGTCTGTTCACACAGGCTGCGGACTGGATCGACGTACAGGGCCGGCTCCCACAGCCGCACCGTCCAGTCGGTGCCGGCGGTGGCGAGCAGTTTGCCGTCCGGGCTGAACGCCACCGCCCACACGTAGCCGGTGTGGCCGATCAGAGGTGCGCCGACCTGCCTGCGCGTGGTCAGGTCCCACAGGTGCACCGTCTCATCGCCGCCGATACTGGTGGCGAGGAGTTTGCCGTCCGGGCTGAAAGCCACCGCCGACACGGGGCCGCTGTGGCTGGTCAGAGGTGCACCCACCTGTCTGCGGGTGATCGGGTCCCACAGCTGGACCGTTCCGTCGTCCTCGCCACCTCTGGTGGTGGCGAGCAGTTTGCCGTCCGGGCTGAACGCCATCGCCAACCCCTGACTGATATGGCTGGTTAGACGTGCGCCTACCTGTCTGCCGGTGGTCGGGTCCCACACCTGTACCGTCGCGCCGTCGCTGTCGCCCTCGCTGGTGCCGCCGGCGGCGGTGGCGAGCAGTCTGCCGTCCGGGCTGAACGCCATCTCCCACACCCGGCCGGTATGACCTGCCAGGGGCGCGCCGACCTGTCTACGGGTTGTGGTGTCCCACAGCCGCACCGTCCGGTCGTCGCCGGCGGTGGCAAGCAGTCTGCTATCCGGACTGAACGCAACCGTCAACACCCGGCCGCTGTGGCCGGTCAAGGGCGCGCCGACCTGTCTGCGGGTCATGGTGTCCCACAAGCGAGCGGTCCCGTCAAAGTTGCCGGCGGTGGCGAGCAGTTTGCCGTCCGGGCTGAACGCTACCGCCGACACCGCGCTGGTGTGGCCGGTCAACGGCGCGCCCGTTCGTCTACGGGTGGTGGGATCCCACAGCGAAACTGCCCCGTAGTCGCCGGCGGCGGCGAGCAGTCTGCCGTCTGGGCTGAACGCTACCGCCGACACCGCGCTGGTGTGGCCGGTCAAGGGGCCGCCGATTGGTTCGCCGGTGGAGGGGTCCCACAGCCGCACCGTCCGGTCGTGGCCGGCGGTGGCGAGCAGTCTGCCGTCCGGGCTGAACGCCATCTCCCACACCCAGTCGGTGTGGCCGGTCAAGGGGGCGCCCACCAGTGTGCCCTTAGCGGGGTCCCACAGCCGCACCGTCTTGTCGTCGCCGCCGGCGGTAGCAAGCACTTCGCCGTCCGGGCTGAACGCCAAGGCCGATACCCGGCCGGTGTGGCCGGTCAAGGGCCCGCCGATCGGTTTGCCAGTGGCCTCCCACCGCCGCACCGTCCGATCGCCGGCGGTGGCGAGCATCTTGCCGTCCGGGCTGAACGCCAACGCCGACACCTGGCCGGTGTGGCCGGTCAAGGGCCCGCCGATTGGTTCGCCTGTGGAGGGGTTCCACAGTCGCACCGTCTTGTCGTCGCCGGCGGTGGCGAGCAGTTCGCCGTCCGGGCTGAACGCCAACGCCGACACCCGGCCGGTGTGGCCGGTCAGCGGCGCGCCCACCTGTGTACCGGTGGAGGGGTTCCACAGTCGCACCGTCTTGTCGTCGCCGGCGGTGGCGAGCAGTTCGCCGTCCGGGCTGAACGCCAACGCCGACACCGCCTCGGTGTGACCGGTCAGGAGCGGGACGACCAGTCTGCCGGTGGTGGCGTCCAACAAACTTACTGTCCCGTCGTAGTCGCCGGCTGTGGCGAGCATCTTGCCGTCCGGGCTAAACGCCAACGTCGAGACCCGGCCGGCGCGGTCGGCCAAGGGCGCGCCCACCGGTGTGCCGGTGAGAGGGTTCCACAGCTGCACCGTCTCGCCGTCGCCGGGGCGGGCGGTGGCAGCGGCGGTGGCGAGCAGCTTGCCGTCCGGGCTGAACGCCACTGACCACACCGAGCCGGCGTGGGGAAGTGTGCTGCGACGCTGAGTCATCAGCTCTGCTACTTGTTTGGCTGCCTCGTTGGTTCGAGCGACGTGGAAGGCAACCGCCGCCAGCTGTTGCCTTGTTGCTCGCCGGTCTCTGGGGAGGCCACGACTTTGCGCCGTGAGCTGGCGCGACAGTGCGAGCGCGTGTTGGTGATCAGCACTAGCAGCGTTCTGGTCGGCACGGTCGGCGTTCCTGACCGCTACAACCGCTGTGCCGATGGCAACCAGCAGTAACAGCGCCATGGTTGCCCCGACGGTTCGGGTAATGCGTCGCCTGCGGCGGTCACGGTGCTGGCTGGCGGCCAGGAAGGCGGCGGTCACCCCATCGACCTGAAGGTGCTGCTGCTGGTCCTGGGCCCACCGGTCAGCGGCATCCTGGACGGCGAGAAGTTGTCCGCCGCGGTACAGGTAGGAAGTGTCACGCTGATGCTCTTGCCATGCGTGGACATCGTCGATCAGTGCCCGGTGCAGCGCCTGGTCGGCGATGCTGGGCTGAAGCCAGTCGCGTAGCCGGTGCCAGGACTGCAGGATTCCTTCGTGCGCCAAGTCGACCACACCGTTGTCCGAACGGGTGATGAGCCGCTGCTCGGTGAAGTACTCCAGCACGGTGTCTAGGGCACCGTCGTCGCAGCCGGCCGCGGTCCGCAGCGCCGCCCAGGTAGCAGGACGGCGGGTAAGGCGCCCGTCTGCGGCGGCGGCCAGGTGCACGAACACCCGACGGGCCACGGCGCGATGATCATCGCTCAGAGCATGGTAGACGCGCTCGGCGCTGGTATGCACGATGGTCGCGACCCCGCCGGTGCGACGGTAGTGCTCGACCGTCAACCGGTGTGCCGGGTCGGCCTGCCACATGACGAAGAGCAGCTGCGACAGCAGCGGCAGCGTCCCGCTATCAAAACCCACCGGCAGGTTGCGATCCCGTAGGTCGTCGAGGATTGTCTGTACGAGTTCCGCCCGAACCTGCACGCCGACTGCGGCGGCCGGGCCCGTGATTACCTCTCTCAGGTCGGACTCGCTCATCGGGCCCACGGTGAACGGGCCGCCTTCGATCGCGCTGCTCACCGACGTGAACGTTGCCGCCTGATCGAGGAAGTCGCCGCGGATTCCCGCCACCACCAACGCTGCTGCCTGCCCCTGCCGCAGCGCCGGAGTAGAGGCCATAGCATGCAGCGCGGACAGGAAGACACTCTGCTGAACCGCGTTCTGGGCAAGGGTGAACAGTTCCTCGAGCTGATCGATGATCAGTACTAGCCGCGGACTTTCATCACCGTCACGTGACGATGAGTACCGGGTCAGGGCCTGCGCGGCGATCAAGTGAGCCTTCTCCGGGTAGCTGGTCAAGCTTTCGTGTACGCCGATCGCGTCCACACCCGCCAAGTCGGCCAGGTGGGTGGCCAGTTGCCGCACCGGATCCGAGCCAGGAGTCAGGATCCGCCGCGGCCACGTCCGGCACCCAGGCACGAGCCGGTCATCGGCCAGAGCCGCGACAAGCCCCGCCCGCAGCAACGATGACTTGCCCGCCCCGGATGGCCCCAGCACCAGTAGCAACCCGCCACTCGTAAGCTGTTCGCCCAGTCGTTCCAGCAACCGCGCCGTCGCCGCACGGCGACCGAAGAACACCGTGGCGTGGCGCTCCTCGAACGGCAACAAACCCAGGTAGGGGCAGCCATGCCAGCGCGGACGCGGACGCGGACCACTACCGTCATCGCTGCCCGCCATCGTCGGCACCGAGGACAGGTCGCGGAGCATGTCCACGAGCCGGCGGATGTCGGCCTCCGCTTCACGAGCTCGTTCCCGGTCGACGCTCTGGCGTGCCACCTCCAGCCGCAGGTCCTGATGCACACTTTGCAAGCTCAACCGCATCCCGGTCAGGACGAACGCGAACTCTCCGAACAGCACCGTCAACTCGGTGAAAGCGCCGACCATGGCAGGGACCAGATCCTTCCCCTCGACGCCGGCGGCGGCCTGTAACGCCGTCCCCGCGAGGTCAACTGCCTGAAACACGGCGACGACCTCACTGCGCAGATCTTGGTCAGCGGGGTTGTCGGCCCGGAACGCCGCCTCGATCCGCTGCGCGAGCGCGTCCTGCACTCTGTCCAGCGCCGGCGCACCCTTGTCCGCTGGCCGTAGCCGGGCAATGGCATTCCGGATGACCTCGGTCAGCACATTCGCTCCGACCGAGCCGAGCACACCGGCAACCAGTACCGGAGCCGCACCGGCCGCTGCCGGAGTTGCCCCGACCGCCGCAGCAATGACCGGACTCGACACGATCACCGGGGCCAACGCTGCAGCAGACAACATCCCCACCAACGCCGGAGGGGTCGCGGTCCGCAATCTGCTCGCCCCGCTGGTGACCAGATCAGCGACTGCCTCGCGCATCTTGACGACTAAAACGTCATCCAGCTCCATCAGATTTCCCACCAGCTGTCAGTCACCTGCAACGTCACGAACAGGCCCGATGCGACTGATCACCACCGTATCGACAGGGCAGGCATTCAGACCTCAACTTGGTCAACGCCCCGTTGTTCCAGCAGGCATGACACAGCAGTGCTCATCACGAACGGATGACATCCTTCCCAGCGCTTGCCATGTCACCGGGAACTGCACGTCTGTCTTGACATCGACCGCCGCGCAGCTCCGCGCGATCAGCTCTCCAAGAAATGGGGAGCCGAGGAACAGTTGGCGCCACGGTCAGCCGCAGTGGCCGGGGCGGTAGGTGCGGGAACCACCCGGTCGAACCGGGGTTACGGCGGATCAGCGGTGAACGGGATGGCCCGGGTACAGCGGAGGCGTCGACGGGTAGCCGACCATGCAACCGACCATCCGACCCAGCCAACACGGCCATCATCGAGGCAGTACGCGAGGTCGGCAGTCCCCGCTTGCGGGCGATTGATACCGTGCCCGCGTTCGGCGGCTATTCCGGCCACACGGTCGGGTGCGGCGACAAGGGCCGTCCGGATCCGTGGACCAACGACATCCAGATCAGTCCCCGCGCTCTGCCGAACCTGGCCAACGAAATCCGCAAAGACAACATCGCGAGCGTCCGGGCAGCCCTGGACCGCATCTATAAAGGCTCCTTGCACCCGCGGGCACAAGGTCACCGGGCGATGGCCGAGGCCGTACGAAAAGACCTCACCTGGTGACCGGCATCGCCCCACCGGTCTGATAAATCGCTTGCCTGCTCAACACCGACTCGCCGGTGCGGCTACTCGCGCGAAGTGCAGGTGGCCCCCGCGGTCGCAGCGACCAATCTGGTGGCACTGCTCGGCCTCTTGTCACACGTAACGAACGACGCTGGCTGGCTCACCGAGATGCCCTCAGCACCCCTGACGGTACGGTTATCGATCGAGGACCGGTCGCTAGAAGACGCAGCACAACACGCGACCGCCATGGTCAAGTCCCCGCCCAGCGCATCGCCTCACACTGGGGCCGGCTCTCGTGATGGCAGAGCCAGCGGCAGGCAGGCCACCAGGATCGTCGCCGCCGCATACGGCAGCAGGTCCAGCCGTACGCTGATCGACACATAGCCGGCCAGGAACAGCACCGGGCTCCACAGTGGCACCCGTCCGGCCGCCACGAGCAGGCCCAGCAATGACAGCAGGCCCAGCCCGAACAGCGCCGGCCCCGTCATCTCGAGCCATTCGGCCAGCGGCGGGAAGTCGCCGTACAGGTCGCCCGCGATCACCCAGAGGAAGGACGCTACGCCGATAATCGCTGCAATGGCCGCCGCCGTGGCGACCCCGCGGCGCCGCGCCGGCACAATTCCGCGCAGCTGCACCGCCAGGATGCCGAACAGGGCCATGCCGATGAAGAAGGCGACGTGGCCGACGTCCCACGCCGGCCCATTGTGCCGGTCGCCGTCCCAGCCGTCGATCCAGCGCGCGATGCCGTACGCCAGCAGAAACAGGGGCGCGAGGAGAGCCGTCGGTCTCATAGCCGAAGCCTAAAAACGACGCCGCGCCGAAGAATATCGGTGAATACCCGTAAGTCTCGGACCCGGAGGGTGTCGCGACGTGCGAGCACTTCCCTTTGCTGACAGCGCATCGGTCTGCGACGACTCCCTCGTGCCATGAGAGTCTGCTACCCGCTGAAGCTAAGACCTTCGCGGCGCTGAGCGCGGGACGGGCGGCCGGCCTGCTGCGGCGGGTGCTGCCCGGCGCGGCGCACGCGGTCTTCGAGCGTGACCACCACGCCGAATACGACTGCCCCCAGCACCAGCACCAGCACCAGCTCCTGCTGCGGCTGGTGCGTGGCCGGGCCGGTGCCGTGCTGTGGCCTGACGGTGACGCGTTCGGTGGTGGTCGCGAACCCCATGTGGCCGCGACCCGGCCCGGATCGTGCGCGGCGTCGACCCGCAGACCCAGAATCACACAGCGGCCCGTCCCGGTCACCGGCCCACCCTGCTGTGGGCGCAGGTGGTCACCGGCCGAGAAGACGATGGTCCCGGCTGTCGGGTCATGGCCATCCGCCGCGTGCCCGCGGACGCGCCGCCGGGTAGCTTGGCCGCGTGGCCAATCTCAGTCCGTCCTCCCCCGCCCACGCGTACACCGTGCTCCTCGAAGGCAACACCCGCTTCGTCCGCGGTGAACGATTGCACCCCAACCAGGACGCCGACCGCCGGGCGGAGTCAGCACCCGGACAGCGCCCGTTCGCGGTGCTCTTCGGCTGCTCCGACTCCCGTCTCGCCGCCGAAATCATCTTCGACCGGGGGCTGGGCGACCTGTTCGTCGTACGCACCGCCGGGCATGTGGCCGGCGCCGAAGTCCTCGGCAGCATCGAGTACGGGGTCACCGTGCTCGGCGCACCACTGGTCGTCGTCCTCGGTCACGACTCCTGTGGCGCTGTCACCGCCGCCAGTGACGCCGAACGGGGAGGCGTCGCCCCGCCCGGCTACATCGGAGACGTCGTCGAACGCGTGATGCCCAGCGTGCTCGCCGGGCGCTCGCAAGGACTCACCGAAGTCGACGACTTCGTCGACGAACACATCCGCCGCACCGTCGCAGCACTCGTCGGGCGCTCCGTCCTGCTCGCCGACGCGGTGTCCGCGGGCCGCTGTGCGGTCGTCGGTCTGTCCTACCGGCTGGCCGAGGGCACAGTGACTTGTGTCGCACAGCGAGGCCTGACGGCGTGAGGCAGGAAAGCCGGCGGCCTTCCCGGCGGATCCTGGTGGTCAGCGACGGCAGTCGCCTGCCCCGGGGATCCGAACTGAGCGCCGTGCTGGCCGTTCAAGCCCACCGGCTCGAGGATCTCGGATTCGACACGTCGACGGCGCAGCTCAACACCGGTGACCTCGTCGCGTCCGCCCATACTCTCGGCGCGGTACGCGGCGATGTGTCCGCCTTCTACCTCGTACACACCGAAGCCGACCAGGCCTGGCGAGTCCGTCAGGCCCTCGAACACACAGGGCACGTTGTCGTCACCGACGACGATCTCCGCGCCGTCGTGGCGGCAGCCCACCTCCTGACGGAATTGCATCGGAGGAAATGGGCGATTGATCGAAGCGCAGTGGTGGTCGCCGACAGCGACGAACTGCCCGCCATCGGCGCCCTGCTGACCGCCATCGGCATCCGCAACATGGTGTTCTGGCGACAAGCCGACGCGCCGGCTGTCCCCTTGGAGCAGGTGACCCAGGACGCCGCTGTCCTGCTCGATCTGCGCGCAGCACCAGCGCCGCACCCCCGATCCGAAGGCCACGACGGTCCCCTGGTCATCAGACTGCCGGCTCTCGCCGACGCCCTCCCTGTCCTACCGGGCCTGCTCATTGCTCTGAGCGAACGGTCCGCGCGTCTACAAACTGTCCTGGCCGCGACAGCTCACCTGCTCGCGACCACCGCAGTTCCCGGCATGCCGTTAGCCGCGCCCGGCGCAGCGCTGACCGACGAAATCGCCTGGGCAGCCCGGCAAGCCTTGTCGCATCCGCGAGGACTATGACTGCCGCTGCTCCCACCCTGGTGCCACCGGCCGCCGACCGAACCGTCCCTGCCGCCGCCGAGGCCGGACGTCGGCTTGGGCCCACGCCGGGCGTTCGTCGGGCCTGCCTCCGGGCATACGGCGTGTGCGGCGCGAGCAGCCCCCGGCGCCTGCGCGGCCAGGACCAGGGTGTGCGGCCAGGCGTCGGGCCGGCGGCCCCCCCCCCCCCCCCGCGGCGCCCCCCCCCCCCCCCCCCCC
>NZ_JBVHFW010000027.1:0-22484 GCF_055562135.1 Actinoplanes sp. NPDC021490 | reverse complement strand
CGCGTGGGGGGGGGGGGCCCCCCCCCCCGCCGCCGGGGGGGGCCCCCCCGGGGGGGGGCGCCCGGCGGGGCCCCCCCCCCCCCCCCCCCCCCCCCCGCGCAGCCCCAAGAATCCAGCAGCGCGGCCGAGCAGGCTGGCGAACTCGCGGATACGGCCTGTCAGGGCGGTCAAGTGAGGGCAGGCTTTGAGGAGATCGTCGAGATGGTCTCGGTGGTGAGCGGGCAGTTTCTCGGGGCGCCTCATGAGCCAGGCGACTAGCCGTCGCGGCGACGGCGGGATGCGTTCGCTATCGGCACGGCCCTGGTTGAGGTAGCGGACCAGCAGATTCGCGCTGCCGGTGTAGCCCTGCTCGCGGATCTCGGCCAGCATTAGTGTCACCGCCACGCCCGGTTCTTCGGCGCGGCGGCGGCGCAGGTGACCACGAAACGCATCGACCAGCGTTTCGCGGTAACGCGGCGGCCGCTGCAGATCCTCCGCGCGGGCGGCGCGGGCGTAACGTTTTACGGTGTTCAATGCCCAGCCGAGTCGGCGGGCGCATTCCATCAGGCCAACGCCTTGATCGAGCAAGGTGTGCACGGCGGCGTGCCGTTCGCGGGTTCGCGCGTCGAGTAGCCCTGAGGGAACCGAATCGAGCCGCCAGCAGCTGGAATGGGCGATCAGAGTCTTCTCGACGGCCTTGCCGAGATTGCCCACAGATGCCAGCGGTCGCTGACCTGCACCGCCTGCGGAGCACCGTCGCGAATCGCCTCGGCATAGGTTGCTGAGCCGTCCCGGCAGACCACCGGCGACGCCCCCGCCGCCGGCGGCCCGCGCTCGCGGGCCGACGGCCTGTTCGTCGGCGGTTCCCCGCTGACCGCCTCGCTGCCCTCGGCGTCGGAGAAGTTCACCATCGTCGACGCGGGCGCCGGTCTCATCACCCTCCGCTCCACCCGCACCGGCAAGTACGTCTGCGCCGACCCGACCGGGGCGGCCCCCATTGACCGCCGACCGCGACACCATCGGCGGCTGGGAGACCTTCACCCGCGTCCGCAACGCCGACGGCAGCGTCAGTTTCCGCAGCGAGGCCAGCGGCCGATATGTCTGCGCCGAAGACGCCGGAGCCGGCCCGCTGATCGCCAACCGCACCACGATCGGACCGTGGGAGTCGTTCGACGCCTGATCAACGCCCGGGGTAGTGAGCGAGACAAACGCGTCGCCGGCCCGGGTATGGACAACGCGGGGGCACCGGACGGAGAACCGGACGCCTGCATGATGCAGTTGCCTCGCCCCCTGACCAGTGAGGTGGGCCAAAAGGACCAAACGATGCTCGCCCACTCAGTCGGGGTGTGTTCCCACTGGTCACGCAAAGGTCTTCTGCATCGTTGATCCAGTGTCGCCAGGACATTTCGTAGCAGGTCATTAAAAGTACGACGGCCGCCTGGTATGTCTCCGCGCGACGAACACTTGGATCGGCTCACGTATTCGAAAGGTTTTACCGTGCTCAAAGCTCTTGCTGTCGGCGCCTCTCTGGCGGCCTCCCTCGTCGCGACCGGCTCGCCGGCCAATGCCGCCGGTGGCGCACCGCGGCCGAACGAAGAGATGGTCATCGGCGTCGTCGCCGCCAACGGCTCCGGATGTCCTTGGGGCAGCGCGCAGGTGACACCTTCTCCGGACAACAAGGCCTTCACCGTCACCTACAGCGAGTTCACCGCCCAGGTGGGCATGGGGGCGAAGCCGACGGACTTCCGGAAGAACTGCCAGCTCGCCCTGGACGTCCACGTCCCCCAGGGTTACACGTACGCGATCTCCAGCACCGACCACCGCGGCTTCGCCCAGCTGGAGCGCGGAGCGACCGCGTCCCAGACCGCCAACTACTACTTCCAGGGCGAACGACAGAGCACCCGGATCAGGCACGACTTCCGGGGCCCGTTCGACGGCAACTGGCAGCGGACCGACAGTGTCGGCATCAGCTCGCTGGCTTTCCTGCCGTGTGGTGAGCAGCGCTACCTCAACGTCAACACCGAGCTTCGCGTCAACGCCGGCTCGTCCAACACCAAGAAGACCACCAGCATGCTGACGATGGACTCGACCGACGGGCGCATCGACACCGTCTACCACGTCGCCTGGAAGAAGTGCTGACACTTCTCCACTGTGCCGGCCCGGGCTTGGCCCGGGCCGGCATGCTTGGCGGGTGTCTTCGTCAGCGTGCTCATCCGCGGCCCGGACCGGGCCCGGGCCCATGACGAAACACCAGGTCCCCGCAGTCCGGAGCTGTTGCCGGAGTGCAGGGACCTGGTGCTGGAGGTGACTGGCCCGGCGCCGGATCCGGAAGCGGATCAAGCCCCCGGCTCAAGTCGCGAGCCGGTCGGTGTGGTTGTCAGCACTTCTTCCAGGCGACGTGGTAGACGGTGTCGAGGCTGCCGTCGGTGGAGTCCATGGTGATCAGGCTGGTCGTCTTCTTCACCTTCGAGGAGCCACCGAAGACGCGCAGCTCGTTGTTGACATTGAGGTAGCGCTGGTCCCCGCAGGGACGGAAGGACAGAGCGCTGATCCCGACGGTCTTGCTCCGCAGCCAGTCCGCGTCAACCGGTCCGGAGAAGTTGTGCCGGCTCATCCCGGTACGCGACTCGCCCTGGAAGTACGTGAAGGCGGTCAGGGTCGCACGCGCGCCCCGCTGGAGACGGGCGAAACCGCGGTAGTCGATCCGCGAGACCGCATAGGTGTAGCCCTGCGGCACCCGCACATCGAGCGCCAACTGGCAGTTCTTCCGGAAGTCGATCGGCTTGGCCCCGACGCCCACCTGGGCGGTGAACTGACTGTACGTGACGGTGAACGCCTTACCGTCCCGCGACGGGGTGACCTGGGCGGTGCCCCGAGGACAACCGGAGCCGTTGGCCGCCACCACCTTGACGGTCATCTCGTTGCGTGGCGTCGGCGCGGAGGAGGCAGCTGCCGGTGCCGCGGTCGCGGCAAGCGAGGCGAGAAGCATGGTACCGGTGGCAAGAGCCTTCAACATGCTGGTCCTTTGCTGGTGGGAACTTCGGATCACGGCCACGTGGGCCGGCGAGCACCGATTTATCCGTGGCGTGCCTGAATCTACCTCTTAGTGCTTTTGTCCGGAAAGATCCATTAAGCCGAGATGGGCAGACATGAGTCGCACGTTGTGATGGCGGACCAGCCGGTGACTCATAGTCTTTTCAGTCAATCGCCGCTCACCACCGGCGCGCCGCCATGCCCCGGCAGCGCTCCCTCCGCCGCCGGCACCACGACGACCGGAGCCGCTTCAACCACCGGCCGGTCGTGCGTTCACCTTCGCGAGGCCTTTTCACCATGCCCTTTCGGGCACATCTCCATACCCACGCACATACTGATATCGGCGGCCACGGCCTGGCCTTTCCATCCTGCATGACGCTTGCTTCACCCCGCGCAGAATGATGATGGCCTGCGAATTCACGACCCACTGCGAGGCGGCCCTTGCGCGGCAACCGGCGGGCGCCTCATCACGGCATGCCCATTCCGTCCGGGAGCTAATAAAATTAGTAAAAGCAGCAATTGACATACGTCCATATTTATTGTCTTCTCGGAGTGCTTCATGCTGGCCCGCCGCGCCTGAGCGCTCGCCGCCCCACCCCCGACACCCCCGGAGTACAGCGCATGTCGCATACGCGCCGGATCGCCGGTACCGCCGCCCTCCTCCTCGCCCTCACCGCGGGCCTCCTCGAGGCCCTTGACTCCGCCGAGCACGCAGATGCCGGGACCGTTGCTCCGGCCGGCGCGCCGCCGGTCCCCTTTGGTCGCACCACGCTGGGCGGGGCCGACCCGAGTGTCATCCAGGTCGACGGCCGCTACGTCTCCGCCAAGGCCGCTGACGGCGGCATCGTCGTCCGCACCGCTTCGACGCTCGACGGCATCGCCACCGCGCCGAAGAAGAAGGTGTGGTCCGACACCGGGAATCTCGGCGAGGTGTGGGCGCCCGAGATCGTGCATTATCAGGGCAGGTATCGCATCTACTTCTCGGCCGGACGCAGTTCCGCGCACCGGATGTACCACATCAGCTCCGCCTCCCCCGATTCCGGTTACAGCGCGCATGTCAAAGTCGCCTTGCCGGCCGATCAATGGGCCATTGACGGCGCGCCCTTCACTTTTCAGGGTCAGCGCTGGTTCGTCTGGTCGGGCTGGTCCGGTGCCGCGAATGCCAACGAGCAGAACCTCTACATCGCGAAGATGAGCAGCGAGACCACGACCACCGGCGGGCGCTCCATCATTTCTCAGCCCCGCGAGTCGTGGGAGCGCACGGTCGGTAACCCGTTCATCAACGAGGCGCCGCAACCGGTGCTCGACCCGAACGGTCAGTTGCACGTCGTGTACTCGGCCAACGGCAGCTGGAGCAGCAAGTACTGCCTGGCCGATTTGCGACTGCGCGAGGGCGGCAACCCGGCGAACGTGTGGGACTGGTACAAGAGCAACGGCTGCCTGTTCGGCTCGCACGCCCCGAACATGATGACTGGCTGGACTCCGACGACCCAGGCGGACGGGCCCGGACAGAACACGTTCGTGCTGGACCGCGGCGACGTCGCCAAGAGCCCGCCGGCGGGCAACCGATTCCCGATCATGTACCACGCGGTCGCGAAGGGCACGCCGTACTCGTGGTCGGCGCGGTATTGGTACACCGGCACCGCCGTCTGGTGGAGCAAGACCACGTACCGCAGGGCCAACGTCCCCGGGCCCACCACCGACTCCGGCTACAGCCTGAAGTTCTTCGAATGAACCGGCCCCTGAGCAGCGACGCCATGCACCTGTCCCGACGGTCGCTACTGACCGGATCCGCCGCCGCGCTGGGGAGCGCGGCCGGGCTGTTCGGTGCCCTGAACGGGCCCGGCCCGGCCCGGGCCGCGGCGCTACCGGACGACGTGTCCCGGGCGATCGTGGATTCGACGATGGCGCGATTCACGCCGGCCACGTTCGGCGAGTGGAGTTACCACAAGGCCCTGTATCTCTACGGCCAATACCTCGTCTACCGGCGCACCGGCGAATCCGCCTACCTCGGTTTCATCAAGGCGTGGGTCGACCGGTTCGTCACCGACGCCGGCATCTCCAACACGTTCACCAGCCTCGACTCGATGCGGCCCGCGCACCTGCTTCCCCTTCTGTACGCCGAGACCGGACTGCGCAAATACCGGACCGCGGCCGATCAGCTGCGCCGCCGGTTCGACACATACCCGCGCACCACCGACGGCGCTCTGATCCACAACGTCAACATGCGCGGCGAGCTGTGGTGCGACGGGGTGTACATGGCCCTGCCCTTCCTCGCCTCCTACGGCCGAGCCTTCGGCGACGCCGAGTATTGCTACGACCAGGCCGGCCAGAACATGGCCGTGTACTTCAAGCATCTGAAGGCGGCCAACGGGCTGCTGTTCCACGCGTACGACCAGGACGGCTCGGCGCCGTGGGCGAAGAGCAACGGCGGCCGCTCGACAGTGCACTGGGGACGGGCCATCGGCTGGTTCGGCATGACCGCCGTCGACCTGCTCGAGACCTTGCCCGCCGGTCATGCCCGCCGGCCCGAGCTGATCGACATCGTCCGGCACCTGGCGGGCGGCTACCGCAAATACCAGGGCGCCTCCACCGGCATGTGGTATCAGGTCGTCAACAAGAGCACCGACGCCCGGAACTGGCGGGAGACGTCCTGCTCGGCGATGTTCACCTTCCTGCTGTCGCGGGGCGTTCAGCGAGGCTGGCTCGGCGAGGAATACCGGGCGGTCGCGACGAAGGGCTACAGCGGCGTGCTCAAGCAGCTCTCCGTCGGCTCCGACGGCCTGACCCGGATCGCCGACATCTGCGAGGGCACCAATGTCGGCGACGAGGACTACTACTTCAACCGGCTGCGCCGGGTCAACGACACTCACGGCCTCGGCGCATTTCTGATCATGAATGAGCAGTTACGCGGTCAGTAACGGCACACCGTGCACTGACAATTTCCCGCTCGAATCTGTCTTGGAGATGGTGCCGTTCATGCCCACGCGACGCGCCTTGCTGGCCACCTTCGGTGCCGCCGCCGGCGCCATGGCCCTGCCCCTCCCCGCGCCGGCCCAGGCCCCGGGCCCCGACCCGGTCGCCGACGAGTACCACCGTCTGCTGCTCATGCACACCCGCTGGGTGCAGCAGCAGTGGGACGCGACCATCGGCGCCTACCGGTCAGCCGATTTCCGGTTCGCCGCCGTGCTCGGCAATGCGGTGCTGCTCACCACGGATGGCTACGACGCGGCACTGGCCGGCGTCGACGCGGACACCCTGCGCCGGCGCACGCTGGCCACGATCACCCACTTCGCCGGCACCAACCGGCTGGCCGGCGGCGACGAGTGGGGCCGGCGCCTCTTCTGGGACTCCACGTTCGAGCTGTACTTCGTCCTCGCCGCCCGGCTGCTGTGGGCCGAGCTCAGTGCCACGACCCGGGCGAACGTCGACGCCATCGCGCGCGGCCAGGCCGCGTACGTCTATGGGCTGGGCACCGGCAACGACCCGCTGAGCGGCTCCTGGACGCCGAACGGCACCGCCGGCGGGTATCGCGGTGACACCAAGCTGGAGGAGATGGGCGTCTACGCCCAGGCCATCGCGCCCGGTCTGGCCTGGGCGCCGACCGGCGACGCAGAGGCGGCCCGCTGGCGGGAGCGGTTCGTGTTCTGGGCCGCCAACGCGAGCGGCCTGCCCGCCGCCGACCGGGCCAACCCCGCCGTCGTGGACGGCCGGCCGGTCAGCGCCTGGAACGTGGCCCACAATCTGCACGACACGTTCGTGGTCGAGAACCACGGCTCGGTCAACCCGCACTACCAGGCCGAGTTGTGGCGCACCGCCGGGCGGGCCGCCGCGCACTTCCTGGCGGCCGGCCGGGAGGTGCCGCAGGTGCTGACCCGCCAGCCCAACGGGCGCGAACTGTGGGCCACCCTGCGTCTGCTCAGCAGCGATGCCGGCGAGCCGGTGATGCCCATGGTCGCCGACCGCTATCACCTGTACGGACGCGACGTGCTGCCACTGGCCTTCCTGGCCCAGGTCCAGGGCGACACCCACGCCGCCCGCGCCGAGGCTGACCTGGCCGCCAGGCTCGCTCCCTACCTGCGGTACGCCCCGGAGTACCGGCTCACCAAGTTCAGCGGCGAGGAGAAGTACGAACCGGAGGCCCGCGCCGAACTCGCCATCGCCTACCTGTTCCACCGATGGCGGACCACCCCGGTGCAGCCGGTGTCCAGCGCCGAGTTCTTCGCCGCGGCCGCGGGCACCCGGTTTTTCGGTACGGCCGTCGGGCTGACCGCACAGCAGAGCAGAACCGGCTTCGCGGCCGCCGTCACCAAACCCGGCCAGGAACGCTTCCTCTGGCAGCCCGGACACGACAACTGGCTGATCGACACCCGGTCATCGGCGTTCCTGCCCGCCCAGACGACACCTCCCACACGGCAATGGACGGCCGCGTACACCGCCGCCCGCGACGGCGTTGATGCCACCGCCACCGTGCTGCAGACCGCCGCCGGATGGGCCGGCTTCGCCACGCTGCCCACCGGCACAGTCGTCTACGCCGGACCCGGCCCGTCGTCGCTGACACTGTTCAACCTGACCATGCCGGGCGTGCCGGGACTCGACGGCTCCCGCAGCTTCACCGGACCGGCCGGCCCGGTCACACCCCCGGCCGGGCTCGGCGACGGCGGCACCGACAAGATCACTTTCCTCGCCCGGGCCGCCCGGCACGTGCGGTTTCTCGGGCAGTCGGCCTCGGGCCAATACGGTTACTCGCTGTTCACGCTCGAGGCCTTCGACGCCGCCGGCACCGACCGGGCCCGGGGGCGCTCCGTCACCGCGTCATCGGCCGACGGGGCGTATCCCGCGGCGAACGCCGTGGACGGTAACGCGACCACTCGCTGGGCCGTCGCCAAGGAGGAGCGTGGCCGGGCCGACAGCTGGCTGGCCGTTGACCTGGGCGCCACCGTCCAGCTCACGGGGGTGACCCTGACCTGGGAAGAGGCGTACGCGACGGCGTACCTCATCCAGACCTCGGCCGACGGCACCAACTGGTCCACCGCCGTCGCCGCCCCGGCCACCGTCACGCTGGGCACCTGGGCCGGGATCGACGGCCGCGCCGGGCTGGTCGCGCACGGCGCCACCGGCCCGATCACGGCGTCGCCGACGCGCATCGGTATCCCCTCGGCCGCCCTCGTCGAGGGGTACACCGGCACGAGCACCGACCTGTCCGCCGCGGCAGCCCGGCGGCTACCGTCCGGCGGACCGGCCACGCTGCGACTGAGCGACGCCGATGGATACCTCACCCTGTTGAACCTCTCACCCACCGCCGTCAACGGCGCGAAGCTGACGCTGCCTCGCGGCGACCGGCTGTATCGGGGAGTGTCGGTCGTACGCGCCGACGGCGGGCTGGACCTGACCGCCTCGGTGCCGGCCGGCGGTGGTGCCGTCCGGCCGGCTCGATTCACCGTGACCGGCCGCGCGGCGACCGGCACTCGGTTCTCCGTCGCCGATTCCCATCACGTCACGGTCAGCGCTCCGTCCGGCGCCGCCGTCGACGTCGGCCTGTCCGCCGGCGCCTGGTCGGCGCGGGCGGAAGTGCCCGCCGGGGCAACCAGGAGCTTCACCGTGCCGGTCAGCGGACCGGTCACCCCCACCGCCGACCTGGCTCGCGGACGTGCCACCTTTCCCACCTCGCCCCTGCCCGCCGGAATGGGCGAACCGGCGCGGGCCGTCGACGGCAACCCCGGCACCGCGTGGCGCCCCGGCCCGGACGGCCGGATGGTCGTCGACCTGGGCGCGGAACGGGCCGTGACGGCCGTCTTCCTGACTTGGACCAGCGGGACCCGCCCGGCCGGCCGCATCGAGACGTCCACGGACGGCGCTACCTACACCCCGTTCGGGTCACCGGTGTCCGCCCGGTACGTGGCCGTGGCCGTGACCCAGTGGCGCACCGGCGACCCGGACCTGACCGAGCTGGCGGTGACCGGCGGGGCCGCTTGAGTCGCGGGGCCCAGCTTCGTCGCCGGGAAATCCTCAGCCCCGCCATGAGCCCGCAACCGTCGAGGACCGGCCGGTGACCGGGCGTCAGCACCCGCCGGATCAGTCGTTGTCGCGGGCGAGCAGGTCGTAGGTCAGTTCGGTGGTCCTCTCAGCCCGCGGCGGGGCCTGCGGCGCCTCGACGCCGCCGTACTGGGTGACAGTGATGATCAGCGGCGCCTCCGGCCGGCTGTCCGGGGCCTGGGAGGCGAGCGTGTCCGGTCGGTGCTGTCGCAAGTCGGACCGGTCACCGTGAACGGCACGAGCGACTACTTCCTCGCCCGCGTGCAGATCCGCGACATCGACACGTCCGGTTCCGAAGACTTCGAGGCAGCCGCCATCACCAGCCACCGATGGTGGACACTAACGAGTTGGCCGCGACAGATGACATGCTTCGGCCAGCAGAGCTTCCTCAACTGCTCACGCGCCTGCTCAGCGGCGATCTACCGGACCAGCCGATCATCATTTCCGGCTGGTCGGGCTATGTGCCGCTGCCGTACTAGTTGGGCAGTAGCGGGGTGCATGCCCGATGCGTGACCACATCCCGCTACCCGTGATGCCCGTCTACTGCTTCCGTCGCCCACGGAGCAATTCGCTCCGACGCGTACGGAACAACTCGGCAACAGCAGTGATGATTTGCGCTCGGTCTTTAGGCTCAGTGCCACGCAAGGCAACGGCAATCGCAATGATCTTCCCCGCAACGGGAAGACCGACGATTACTGCTAGTGGCCATGAGGCGTAGGACACGAGGGCATCGATCGCGATGCCCATAGGAAACTTCTCCTGACGGGGGTGCGGGTGACGGTCAGCGCCGCAGCATTACTGACGGAATCAGCTTCGTTGCTCCGTGTGAACAGTGTGGTCGAAAAGCCGATCACATATCCGCAGGTCAGTACCTCGATGTTGAGGCCTTGACGTGCAGGTGCGATGACGGCGCTCCGCCCACGAGCTCGGGTGGCACCCCCCCCGGAGATGTCGCACATGGTGACAAATCCGCGACGAAATAACCCGCGCTTGATAGCGAGAGTACCTGGCCGGCACGACGCGTTCCAGGTGACATTTCGCAGCGCTCGCGGCCATCAACTCGCGATCTCGCCCGCAGGACATAGGCGAAGGGCTGGCCACCCACACGGTGACCAGTCTTTCGAGGCGTGCGTCAGCCCAGGTCGGCGCTGGGGTAGAGCGGGAAGCCGACCAGCAGCTCGTGGGCGTGATTGTGGACGCGGTCGGCGACGGCGGGGCTGAGCTGGAGCTTAACCCTTGGGTCCTGTGCCGATGCAGGCCCTCCGGAGCAACTCAACGGCAGGTAGAGGCACTTCGTGCCGGTGGCCGGCTGACGCCGGCCAGCAACGATGCGCTAATCGCTGCGATTATTCGCAACCGCTATGCAGCGTCGTGTCATGTCGACACGGTTGAATGCCCGCTTGTCCTGCACGACCACATTGACGGGGCCGACGATGAGCGATGACCAGCAGCGGATGCCGCCCGAGCGCAACATCGGGCCGCGTGCGGCGCATCCGCCGCCCACCATCGCACGACCATCACCGGGAGACGGTCCAGCCGTGCACCTGCGCGCCCCGGCGCTCGGCCCGGCGAAACCGACCCTGCGGACGCCGACCGCGGGCCGGCGATTCAGCGGGTGGCCATCGGCGTTGCGGCGACGGTGGCTGGTGCCGGCTGCCATCACCGTGGTTGTCATGGTCCTTGGTGGCGTCGGCATCTTCCGGGCCGATGGTGATCAGGGTCCTGCACCGGCCGCGCTCGGCACCCCGGCAGCCGCCGTACCCACGCGCCGGCATTGGCCGGAGCGGGACGACCGGCTGATCAAGGAGATTGCCCAGCGCCGATCGGCGGCGCTACGCGCTGGCGATCTGAGGGCTTGGTTGGCCGATATCTCCCCTACCGCTGTTCACGCCCTCGCTCAGGAACGGATGCGGTTTGCGAACCTGCGACAGTTGCGCCTGACGTATTTCAATCTGCTCCCCCACGACTCCAGCATTGGTTGGTTCGACGACAACGACGAGAACACCATGCGGGTGGCCGTCTACGAGATCATGCAGTTGCCGGCCGACGTCAGAACCTCCGCCTCGCACGCCAACTGGTCGATCACCGTCATCAACGGCCGGGCACAGCTCACCGACATCAGCGTGCAAACCGACCAGACCTATGTCAGCGGCGCGCCATGGGACGACGTGCCGCTGCGCTCAGCGCACGGTTCCGGGGTCACTGTCTACTCTGCGGTCGGCAGCCGCTGGGATCCGAAGACGTATCTGCCCGCGGCACAGCGCGCCGCCCGGCTAATCCGCGCGCTCTGGCGTAAGCGCCTCGCGGTGCCCGGCTTCGTGGTCTTCCTCGCCGGCACTGGGCAGTACAACTCGTGGTACGACAACGGCGCCGACCCCGACGGCTCGATCGGATTCACCAGTTTCGCGCCGCGGATCACCACCGACGGGCGGCAGTTGTTCGCCAAGCCCAACCCGACCGCCCTGCACCAGCCGAACGAGCCGTCCTGGATCGAACGCTCCGCCGGGTCGCGCATCGTCCTCAGTATGGGTCGGCTCCACACCACCTCTCAGGTCGAGTCCACCCTCGTGCATGAATTCGCGCACGGCATCGCCCCGCATCTGGTTGAGGTCAAGCGTTTTGACTTCGGGCCGCAGGGCACCACCAGCCAGGCGATCTGGCCCATCGAAGGCTTCGCCCGCTGGGCCGAGTTCCTCGACCGACCCGGCGCGAGCGCTGCGGCCATGCGCGCCGTCCGTGCCGGCAGAGCGCGCTACAAGCCGGTCACGCCGTTCCCTGCCAGCGAGGATTTCTACGCCGCCGACCCGCGCCGGCGCAGTTTCCACTACAACCTCAGCTCGTCGCTGTTCTTGGCCGCCGAGCAGACTGGGAACCGGCAGAAGGCCGTCGACCTGTATGTCTGCCTGACCAATAGCCGGGACTTCTTGTCCGCGGACGAACTGTTCATCAACGTCTGCGTCAAGGGTGTCGGGCTCGGCCCCGTGCGCTTCTGGTCGCAGCAACACCGCCTCACCCGATGAGCGCACGGACGCCGGTCTGACAAGTCGATCAGCTCGCAGGCCGGATCGGCCACTGCCGGGTCGCGCCGAACCGAGAAGGCGCTTCGCATGCCGCCACAGCGATGGTTGGGCGGGTATGGCCGGCTCGCGGGTGTGGTGCGGCTGTTCTGAACCCGGACCCATTCTCGGCCACACGAGAGAAGGGGTCCGCCGCTGACCAGCGCAGACGTATGGGATGACGACACATCGAAGGGATTCACCCGATCGGGGACTCACGGAACAGGCTGCTCCCGGCCCTGTATAGGCGGATCATCGATCAGCCCGACGAGGGGAACCGGCATGCATCTGCGCCTCAGACAGTCCAGACCCGTACGCCCACAGCCACGACCACGGCCTTTGTCGGTGCCGGCCGCCACGGCCGCGTCGCAACTGGTTCTTGTCGAGGGTGTCTGCGCCGCCGTGGTGGGCGCGTTCCTGATGACGCAATCGGTGGTAGTGACCGTCGCGGTTGCCACGACCGCCGTGACCTGCCTGGCTGTGGTGCGTACTGATGACTGACGGCCACGTCACCCACGACAACGACCCGGCCCGTCCTGGCCTGACCCCGGTGTCCCGCGGACGGCACGACGTCACGGACGCCGCTACGACACCGGATACAGCGCCGGCGCCCGGTTCGTCGCCGAGGGACCCCAACCCGCAGCGGCAGGGCTACGTGGTGTCGGCGCGGGCAGCGGACTCCTTCCGGTCGGAAGCAACGTTCGAACTCTTCTTCCGCGAGTGCTACACCACACTGATCAAACAAGCGCGGTACGCGGGCGCCGACGAGCATGAGGCTGAAGACGCCGCCGCCGCAACCATGGCCGACGTCTACGCCCACTGGCGCCGCTTGGACGACCCTCGAGCCTGGGCCCGCCGGGCCGTCGTGCGGTTCTACGTCAAGGCCAAGGTCAACGGTCTCAGCAGGATCCGTGCCCGGATGATCCGTCACCGTCTCGAGGTCTCCGACGGACCCGATCCTCACCTGACCTCCTGGGAGGAATGGCAGTGGATCCGGCAGATGCTGCTCGACGTCTTGTCCGCCGAGCAACGCGAGGTGATGACCTGGGTCCTCGACGGCTACACACCGACCGAGATCGCCCATCAGATCGGATCTACTCCGGAAGCCGTCCGGAAACGGCTCAGCCTGGCTCGGCAGTCGTTGCTGCGGACATGGGCCCAGGGCCGCGCAGGCGGTGCCACACCGGATCGGTCGAAGGCCGAGCTATGACCAACGACCACCACGTCGACAACGATGACGCGACAATCGACGACATCGACGATGCTGCCGCATCCATCAGCGATGGCCACATCACAGATCGTCTTCATGACCTGCTGGCCGAGTCGTTCGCCAGCCAGTTGCAGTGGCTGGAGAACCGCCTGAGCCCGGCACGCGTTGACCGCCTGCCGCGCAATCCGGACACGGACGCCGCCGAAGAGCTCACCCTGGAATTGCACAATACTCGCCAGCAGCTACGCGCCACGCAGTCACAACTACTTGCTGCCCGGCAGCGATGTGAGGACCTCGAACGGCGGCTGGCGTTGACACAACGGCGGCTGGCGCAGGCTCGCGAGGAGCTGGCCGGCCGATCGCCGGAACGCGCCGCTCAGCTCGACGTCGTCACCGCACACGGCCAGGCCGTCCTCGAGCAGGCCGAGACGATCGCCCACCGCATCATCGCCACTGCCCGGGCGGAGGCCGACGAGATCACCAACCGTGCAAGGTTCCGCGCTGACTGCAACATCGAGGTGGTCTCGGCGCACGGACCCAGGCCATGACAGCGCACTCGATCGCATTTATCGTGTCCCACACCAGCTGGGACGTCAGTGCCGGCGACTGACCCTTGTGATCTCCACGGTCAGCCCGGCGTCCTGACCCACCTGGGCGGCGCCGGTCAAAGCGTGCTGGTCGGCCGCGGTCAGCCCGGTGGCCGCGGCGGCGAAACAACAACCGGCCCAGCCGGTAGAGATCGCGCGCCATCCACATCAGCTCAAGACAACCTGACCGATACCGGGCGACCGTGCAGTGGCCTACCGGCGGTCTGCTCGCCGCCGGCGGCTACGGCCGCGTGTTGGGCAGCGCTCTCGTGTGCTGTCCGGTAGCGGCGAGCGGCGCGGCGGCCCACGCCGGTGCTGTCGTCGCTGCGGCCGGCGGCTCGGGCCAGGTCCGCGCCCGAGAGCATCCGTCCGGTAGCTGTGGCCTCACGCCACGCCTCGTACATGGCTTTGTCCGCATCACTGGTGGGCAGATAGGCCACCTGGTCGTCGCGAGGGCCGCGCATGGGCTGGGCACGGTGACGCACGGACGCCCGCCGGCGCGGGGAAGGGCCTGCCGAGGCGGCGTCGGCGTCCGGGCTGGCCTCACCGGCGGGCGACACGTCTGCCGGTCCGGGCGGCGGATCCGGGTCGCGTACCGGCGGACAGGACAAGGAAAAACTGCTCGCCGCCGGTGCGGCCGGCAGACGAGGCGAGCCGGCGTCAGTGGCGCTCGAAGCTCGGGCGGGCTCGTCGGCGTCCGTCTGGATGCGGGCGCTGATTTCGACGAGGCAGATGCTTGCCACGACGATGAGGCCGTCGACAGATAGGGGCAGCAGGTACGGCGATGCACCGGTTTCGCCGTAGCGGGCGGCGACGCCGGCCATGTGCCAGTACGACACCCAGCCGGCGATCCCGGAGATGACCGTGGTGGCGGCGACTCTGACGACAGCCAGGCCACGGCTGGCGACGGGGATGCGGGAGATCAGTTCGACGGTGAGCAGCAGCGCCACGGGCGGCCAGCCGGCGATGGTCTGGCTGATTGGGTCGGGCCGGGCGTGCAGGACGTTGGCGGCGATGGAAACGGTCACGCCGAGGCCGAGGGTGGCGCGGACCGCCCAGCGCAGCTGCTGGAGCTGGCGGGTGCTCACGGTTCGTCCGGCCTTGACGGCGTGGTGCCGGCCGAGCTGCTGCGCGGCGGTTCGGCACGGGACTGGCGTTCTGGGGTCGGCGGGGCGGGGTCGAGCAGGTCGGTGAGGGCAACGGTGGCGGACGAGGGCTGCTCGTCGATGTCGTGCAGGGCCTCATGCAGCCGGTGCAGGACAATCCGGGCGGCGGTGTCGCGTCCAGCGGTGTGCAGGGCACGGACGGCGTGTTGGGCAAGGTTTTCATCGGCCGGGTCGAGGCTGGCCGCTTCGGCGAGCAGTTCGGCGGCGCGGGCCTGGTCGTGTCCGGTGATGAGTGCGGCCAGGGCGCGGCGGGCGGTGACGGCTTGGCGGCGGGTGTGTTCGCGGTGCGGGCCGATCCAGTCGTAGTCGCAGCCGTCGGCCAGCGGTGCGAGGCCGGCGTCGACGGCGGCCTGCAGCAGGACGGCCCGCTGCTGCGGGTTGGCGGTTCTGGCGTGCTGCAGGTTGTCGAGCAGCCGCCACAGGTCGATGTCGACGACGCCGGCATCCAGGTGGTAGCGGCCGCCGGTGTTGACGACGGGCTGGATGCTGCTGTCGGCGGCGGCTTGGCGGATGCGGCGGCGCAGGTCGGCGACTTCGGTGGACAGGCGCTGTGCGGCGCGGCGCATGGTGGCGTGGGGCCAGAACGCTTCCATGATGTCGGGCAGGTCGGCGCCGCCGCGGTGCACAGCCAGGTAGACCAGCAGCTCGCGGGCGTGGAAGCGCAGCCCGGTGAAGGTGTCGCCGTCTCGGCTGGTGAGGGCGGGTGTGCCGAGCAGCCGGACCGGCACGAGAGGTCGAGCCGCCGGGGGTCCGACCGGTGCTGTGCCGGGGCGGACGGGTTCGGCGGTTGCGCTGGTGGACGGGCCGGGCAGGGGCGGGGTGGCGGGATCGGCGGGCTGGTCGGCGTTGTCGCCCTCGGCGGTGTCCGCCAGTTCGGGTACAGCAGAGGGTCGCCCGGCGTGTGCCTGCTGTACCAGGGCCAGCAGCTGGGCGGTTGTGCCGATGTCGAGCACGGCGAGGCGTCCGTGCTCGGTGATGCCGTCGGCGTCGACGG
The DNA here is from genome assembly GCF_055562135.1 of Actinoplanes sp. NPDC021490. Taxonomy (NCBI): domain Bacteria; kingdom Bacillati; phylum Actinomycetota; class Actinomycetes; order Micromonosporales; family Micromonosporaceae; genus Actinoplanes; species Actinoplanes sp. NPDC021490. The sequence continues at coordinate 6,423 of NZ_JBVHFW010000027.1, read as the reverse complement.
CCAGAGAGGTGCCGCGCGGCCAGTCGCCCAGCAGCAGCGCGCTGAGCTGTACGCCTTCGCCGAGCAGCAGGGTGTGGGTGAGCCGGGCGTGCAGGTGATCGGGTGGGGTGTGGGTGAGCAGCAGGACCGGGGGCATGGGCGGATGGGCGGGGTCGTTGTCGCGCAGGGCGGTGAAGTCGGCGGCGCCGTAGTCGTCGAGCACGCGGCGCCGTTCGATGAGCAGCGAGTCGAGGCGGTCCAGGGCGTCGAGCAGGTCGGTGGCGACGGTGAGCCCGGCCATGGGGACCAGGCGCCCGCTGTGCTCGCCCAGCAGGGCGGCGAGGGTGTCGCCGGTGATGATGACGTGTTCGCGGTGGTCGGGCTCGGTGTCGCTGCCCGACGACAGCGAGGCGGTAAGGATGGCGCGGGCGGCCGCGTGGGCGCCGGGTCCGGTCAGTGCCTGCCCGCGGCGGGCGGCCGGACCGGCCATGCCGGCCAGACGGGGCCCGATCGGGGCAACGGGGGCGGGCGAGGGTACTGCGGCCGGGTCGCGCTGGTACTCGGCCGTTGTCGGCTGCGCCGGCACGACGACGGGTTCAGCGGTGTGGCGGTGGCGCAGGCGCTGCTTCATCGTGGCGATGACCGGTGGCAGCGGCTCGGGTTCGGGTTCGCGGGCCGTGCCGGGGGCGCTCGCCCATGCACTGCGGCGCCGCCATACGAGGGCGGCCGCGGTGGCGGCGAGCGCGGTGGCTACGGGAACCGTGACCCAGCCGCCGGGCAGTGGCACACCGTCGTGGTCGCTGGTCCGGTCGTCGATGGTGTGGTCGGCGCCGGCGTGCGGTGTGGCGGTGTTGTGCGGGGTTGCGGTGGCGGCCGGGCCGGGCGTCGAGGGTGCCGGGCCGGTATGGCGTGGTGGCGGCGCCGGTCGTTCGCGGGGCGGGCCGGGCCGCGGACCGGGGTGGGTGACGGCGCGGGTGGGCAGGGTGAGGCGCCATCCGGGGTAGATGACGTCGGGGTCGGTGAGGGTTCCGCCGACGCCCGGGAAGTGGCGGTCGCGGTTGAGGGCGAAGATGTCGGGCCAGCGGCCGGCGTCGCCGAGTTGCTGCTGGGCGATGGCGGACAGGGTGTCGCCGCGGCGGACCGTCACGGTGGTGCGCTGTGCCGTTTCCCCGATGGCGGCTGTAGTTCGGGTGGCACCGGTGGGTGGCTGCTGCCCGGCCGGCACGGGGCTGTCGGCGGCGCTGGTGGTGGTGGCCGGTGCCGCGTGGGCCGCGGCAGCGGAGGCGGCAGCGGTGACGGTCGCCGCGCCGATGAGGGTGGCAGCGAGGCCCTGCAGCGGTGTCGGCAGGCGTGCCACGAGCCGGGTCCACGGTCGTCGGCGCAGCCGCGCCACCGCGATGGCTGCCACGGTCACGGTGGCGGCCGCCCACATCAGCCAGGCGGCGGTGCGGGCGGTCCCGGCGGCGTAGCCGGGATCGAACGGGGCGTCCAGCCACTGTTGCACGTCGGTCCCGGTGGGCGCCCGGCGCGGAATGGGGCTGCCCGCGACGGTGTGCAGCAGCATCGGCAGGACACCGAGCAGCGTGACGGTGAGCAGGACGGCGCGGGCTACGCGCTGGAACCGGATCATCGGGGCAGCCTCCATTCGCAGTCGGAGAACAGGTGAGGAGTGGACTGTCGCGGCCGGCGCGTCGGGTGGTGTGCCGCAGCCGCGGTCGCATCTCGGCAGTCCTGACGGTAGGCATCAGCAGGCGCACGGAACTGCTGACAACCGCTCACAGACGCTGACAGATCCTCACAACGGCAGGTCAACGGCTCGGCCGTTCCGTTGGCGTCGCCCATCTGGCAGCGTGCACGCCGCACGGGTCCCAGCCGCGAGCGGCGGCGCGAGGCAGGTATCGCCGCCGCCGGGCTGGCGCAAGCGCCGAGATTTGCTCGCAGGTGCGATGGTGTCCGCGGCATCGTTGGCTGCTTCACTGTCCGCCGTGGAGGGTTGGCTCACGATCAGTTACGGCGCGGCGTACACCCGCGCGGTGTTGTCGTGGCCGGACGGTTCCTGGACGACACTGATGTTCGAGGGTGCGGCAGAGCTGTCGAGCGCCGTGCATGCCGGCCCGGCCGGTGTGCTGGTCGGGGCGGCGGCCTGGCAGCAGGCCGAGATTGACCCTGACGGCTTTGTGCCCAGCCCGCTGCGCGCGGGCAACACGGCGGTTCATGCCGGTCGGGCACCGATCGAGGTGCAGGAGCTGGTCGCGGCGACCTTGCGTCACGTCGGCCAGACCGCCGCTACCGTGGCGGGCGACCAGCCCGACCAGGTACGCCTGGTTGTGCCGGCCGGATGGGGGCCACGCCGCCGCACGTGGCTGCGGCAGGCCGCCGCAGCCGCGGGCCTGCCGGTGACCGAGATCGTCGCCGCACCGGTTGCCGCCGCGAACAGCATGACCAGGTCCACGACGGCGCCGGGCGAGCTGGTTCTGGTCATCGATGTCGGCGCCGGATGCGAAGTCACTGTCCTGCAACGTGACGCCGTCGGCTACGAAACCCTGTCGATTCTGGCAGACGAGACTGTGGGCGGCGACCGGATAGATGCCGCGCTGCTCGCCGCGATCACCGGCGGCAGCCCCGACCGGCTGCCCGCGGGTCAGGGCTGGGCGGCGCTGGCCGCGGCGCGCACCGCCAAGCACACCCTCGAGCACTATCCGAATGTGGCGGTGCCGATGCCGGGCGGCCAGCCGCCGGCGATCGTGACCGCCGCCCTGCTGCAGCAGGCCGTCCAGCCGGTCGCGGAGCAGGTCGCCGTGCTGGCCGGCGACGCCCTGGCCAACGCCGAGCTGAGCCTGAGCCGGGTGCAGGACGTCTACGCCATCGGCGGGGCCGCCACCCCGGTACTAGCCGATCTGATCGCCGAGAAGCTGGGCGCCATGCCGGAGATCCTTGCGCCGCCGGCCACGACCGCCCTGTTCGGTGCAGCCGGCACCAGACGCCAGCCACCAGCAGCCCGGACCGGCCCGCGGACCGGGTTGCCGCCGCTGCGACGGCTGGTCAGCCTCGCGCTGCCTGCGGTGGCGTCGCTGCTGCTGTTCGCCCACTTTGTTTTCGCCGCGACCTTCTACAACGGGAAACCGCGCGATCGTGGCCCCTACTTCTATGTGCTGGCCAGCTGGGGTGAGCTCACCGTGGCTGCCGCCTTCGCGGTGATCACCTTTTTGCAGGCCGGCCCTCTGCTCGGCGTCCTGCGCGACCAGCAGGGATCGCCGCAGCCGGGCGGCGGGCGGATCACCGCCGGGCTGGGCGCGGCCATCACCGCCGGCGCAGCGGGTGCCAGCATGTATGCGGTGGTGGCTGCGGTCTACCTGGATCAGCCGATCGCTGGGCTGCTGCGCTGGGCGCTGCTGCCGGTGCTGCCGGCCCTGGCTGCCGCTGCGGTGCTGCTCGGTGCTGCCTGGCAAGCGGGCCCAGCCCCGGACGGCGGCTGGGATGCGTTGCTGACGTTCCCGCCCAGCTCCGTGCTGACCGGTGGCGCCGGAATCGCCGGCCTGGCCCTGTATTGGAACGGCGGGCTGCCCACGTGGCTCAACGGCTGGGGTGATGTGCTCGGCACGGCTGGCGCCGGCCTGGTGGGTGTCGCCGTCGCATGCGCATTGGTCAGGCACGGTGGAGCCCGCATCGGCCTGACGCTCGTGCTCGGCTTTTTCCTGCTGCTCGTGTCGCGCGCCGGACCCGGCATTCCTGCTGTCATCTACGCCCTGGCGGTAGGCGCATGGTGGGCGCGCCGGGCCTGGATGGTGCTGCGGTTGCCGGCTGCCGCCCCGGCCGGCTGACGCCGGGTTCACAGAACCAGGTGGTCACAGGTGCGGTGGATGAACAGGCTCGCGGGCATGCTGGTCATACTTGCTGTCACCGCCGGGCCGCCCGCCGCGGCCCTCTGGTGGCTCCTGCAGCACCGATGGGGACCCCACGACCTGGCGGAACTGCGGCAGTGGTGGGAGCAGCCGCTGACACCCGCCACCACCGTCGCCGCTGTCGCGGTCATTGCTGTGGCGGGCTGGCTCGCGCTCACAGTCGTTGTGCTACGGCACGTGGCCCGGCGCGCGCGGGCACGCTGGCGGCGGCTACGGCAGCTGCCGATGCCCAGCCCGGCGCAGGTCACCGCAACCTCGATGGCCGGCGTCGCCGCGTTTACCGTGCCGTCCCCGGACCCCAGCGTGGCCGACATCGTTCCGGTGGCCGGCGCCGATCACCGGCCCGACACTGCAGCCAGCGACCCGGCGCTGCCCGCAGCAAGCCAGGCGGACGAGGTCGCCGGCATCGCGTTACCTGGCGGCGGCTGGATCCCGTGGCGGACCGCCCTGGCCATCGCGGCGATCGCCGGCGCCGTGTGGCTGCACCGGCAGCGCACCTACCAGCCCGGCCCGCCGCGGCCCGGCACGCACCTGGACGACCCGGACCTGTGGCCGCTGCCGGCCACCGCCCAAGCCGTCATCGCTGCCCTCCCCGACGGCCCGACCCTACCGGAGCAAGCCACCCTGCCCTTGCTCGACGACCTCCCCGCAACCATCCACCTCGCCGGGCCGGGCGCGGCCGCTGCCGCCCGTGGGCTTCTCGTCACTGCCGCCCTGCAAGGCGCCATCGGCCAGCCGATGGCCCGCACGCTTGTCATCAGCCCCGGCGATCTGCGCCTGCTTCTGCCGGGTACCAGCCCGGAGGCCATGACAGCGCTCGGCATCCACGTCGCCAATCCCGCCATCACCACGGCTGCCGCTAGCAGCCCGCATTACCATCCCGACCTGGAACCGACCACGATCCTGGTCCTAGGTGAAACGTCCGGTGAGCATCGGTGGCATGTTGAGGGTGACGGCTCGACCACTACCGGAAACGGGCGGCGACGACTGAGCCTTCTCGAGCAGTCCCCCGCCACCGACCTGCTGGCCCTGCTTCAGCTGACTCGCTCCGGCAAACCCGGCGCGGCTGCTACCGTCCCGGCTCCACTTCGACCGGCCCGCCGCCCGGAGCCGATGCGCACCCCCGGGTATCTGGGGTTACTCGGTGGAATAGAACTGAGCGCAGGCGGTCAGGTAGTGCACCTGCGCCGGAGCGCCGGCCGGCAGGTTCTCGTCTATCTGGCCCTGCACCCGCAGGGTGCCACCAGCACCGAACTCATCCACGCCATCTGGCCTGGGCTTGCCGCAGAGGCGATCAGCGGCAGGCTTTACACAACGCTCAGCGATCTGCGACGCCAACTGCAGCCGTTACTGGGCACCGACCCGATCGTGCGCCATGACGAGCATTACCGACTGAACCCGCAAGCTGTCAGCGACGACTTGGGGGTGCTGCGCACCGCCGTCAACGCCGCATCCCACGCCTACGGCGACCAGGTAGCAATCGTAACGGGGGAGCTGACGGCTGCCTACCCGGGTGAGCTCGCTGCCGGCTACCAGTGGCCGTGGTTGGCCCCGCACCGCGAGGCGCTGCGGCGCGACGTCATCGACGCCTACGTGCGGCTGGCCGCAACCGCCAACCCGGACGAGGCCACCGCGATATTGTCGGCAGCCGCCACAGCCGACCCCGACAACACGTATCTGCGGCACCGCGCCGGCACCAATGAACCGGCAGGCGCCGATACGCATCGCAGCGGCCGGAAACCTGTACTCGGCTCCAACGTGCAGACGGAGTCCTCGGGACGCGCAAATTTTAACCGGCCTGCTTGATGTTGCGTATGTCAACCATGCCGCTGCCGACACCGGACGTGTGCCGGCTCAACGTCATCGACGTCATATCATTGGAGGGCGAGCCGCACTCCTGCCCCCGGCACAGCGCAGCTTCGGATCCTGCAGCGCCCAGCTCTGCCAATGGCCGAGTGCGCTTCCCAGCTGAGAAGCGCACTCGGTGTTGCATAACCGCAGGTCAGCTGAACCATCTATCTGACTGCCTTCGGATCGCAATTCCCAGAGCGCCCTTGGCCTTCTGCTCCCATTTTGCTCCCCGCCGTAAGGTCCTTCGCACGTCTCATTCCTTACAGGATCGACGCCTAAAACCGTCAGACCTGCCATGACACAGCATCGGTCAACGCACAAGCAGGCCAGTTGACCTCTTCCGTGTCAAACAACGGTCCGCACGTCCCTGACCAGCGACTCTACGTTTGACCTGCAACGCAGCGATGCCGTTGACCGCCGTTGAAGCTCGTTCAGCGCCGTTCGATGCAGTTCAGAACACACCGCTGCTCCCATTCTGCTCCCACCCCGGCTTCCCCGGCTGACGTCGGATCGGTGCCGGCAAACACCGGCGCGAAAGCAGAGGGATCCACCGCTGGCCGCGCGCATCGCGGCATTATGCAGGTAATCTTTGTCAAGGGGGTCCGTAACGCGAACGGTGTTTCTGGCGTTCGGTCAGTAGTTCTCGGCGGCCGGCCAGCGGTCACCGAAAGTGATGGCGAAGGCGTTCAAT